>CAZDKK010000035.1:0-48501 GCA_964506245.1 uncultured bacterium
CGCCCGGCCGCGCGCGCCTGTGCCCGCCGCGCCCGGCCGCGCCCGCCTGCGCCCGGGCGTCAAGAGAGCCCCGCTAAACGCCGACATTGGAGGCGAGGGCCGCGTGGCTCGCGCGGTGCGGGGGTATTCGCGTCATAGCTCCGGCCGAGGGTCCCACCGGTCTCTGTCCGTCGTCGCACGTGGGCAGAAAAGGACAACCATGGGCAAGCCATTACGTGTCCTGCTGGTCGAGGACAGCCGGGATGATGCCGCGCTAGCGCTGCTGGCGCTGCGCCGAGCCGGCTACGACCCGATCCATGAGCGGGTCGAGGACCGGGACCAGATGGCCGAGGCCCTGGCGCACGGGTCTTGGGACGCGATCATCGCCGACTACTCGCTGCCCCGTTTCAGTGCCCCCGCCGCGCTCCACCTGCTCAAGAGCACCGGCAAGGACATCCCCTTCATCATCATCACCGGCGCAATCGGCGAAGAGACCGCGGTCGCGGCGATGAAGGCTGGTGCGCACGACTACCTGATGAAGGGCAATCTGGCACGGCTCGGAGCGGTGGTGGAGCGCGAGATCCGCGATGCCCAGGTGCGCCGGGAACACCACGCAGCACGCATGGCGCTCGAGCACAGCGAGGCGCGCTTTCGGGAGTTGGCCGAGCTTCTGCCGCAGATCGTCTTCGAGATCGATGAGCACGGCGCGCTCACGTTCGTCAACCGGCAGGCCTATGACCTGACCGGTCTCGCCCCCGGGCAGCGGGAGTCCGTAACGGATCCCACCATCTTCTTCGTGCCCGAGGATCGGCCGCGCTTGCTGGAGAACATCCGCCAGAACCTGGCCGGCCACCCGACCACCGACAACGAGTACTCGCTGCAGCGCCGCGACGGCAGCACGCTCCCAGTTCAGTCGCGTTCCGTCTGCGTCGTCAAGAACGGGCGCATCGTGGGCCTGCGCGGGGTGCTCTTCGACATCAGTGAACAGCGGCGCCGGCAGGAAGAGCTGGCCCGGCGCCTAGCGGCCGAGGAACTCATCGCGTCGATCTCGACCGGCTTCATGAACCGCGCCCCGGAGGAAGCCTCCGCGGTCGTGGACGACACGCTGCGGCAGATCGGGCAGTTCCTGGCCCTGGACCGCGTGCGGCTCTATCAGCTCGCCGCCCGCCTGCACCCACCCGATCCCGGTCGAGCGCGGACTGCAGCGGGGGTCGCTGCCCGGGCACAGGCCGCCCGCCGGCGGCTCGTCGTCACCCACGCGTGGGCCGCCGATGGCCCGATCCCCGCGCCGGCAGACGCGGCCTCGCTCGACGCGGCCCGGACCCCGTGGCTCTGGCGGAAGTTCAAGCACTTCGAGGCGGTGCGGATGACGGGCAAGAGGTCGCAGCCCGAGGAGCAGACCGATCTGGCATTCCTGCGCAGCGACGGCGTCCGGGCGGCGCTCCTCGTGCCGCTCGGGCATCCCGGGGGGCTGCGGGGCTTCTTGAGCGCTGAGTCTCTGCAGACCGACCGCGAGTTGGGCGACGAAGACGTGATCCTCTTGCGGCGTGCGGCTCAGCTGGTGGGCAGCGCCATCGACAGCAATGAGGCGTCTGCGTTGCTCCGGCAGAGCGAGGAGCGCTTCCGGTCGATCTTCCACGCGGCCGGCGTGGCGATCCTCGAGTTGGACGCCGAGCGGCTGGAGCCGCTCGGCGCCGGTGCTGAGCCGTCTCGCACCGAGCAGGCCGCGCCCGCCCAGTTCGCAGCCTGGGTGCCGGTGCGCGCCAACGAGGAAGCGCTGCGGCTCTTCGGGGCCGCGACGCTGGAGGAGCTGGCCGAGGCGTGGCCGCGGACCGCTCTGCCCGAGACGCTGGAGTTGGTGGACGTCCTCGAGTCGGCACCGGCCCAGAACCAGACCACCATCGCGGGCGAGTCGGCCCTGGCCGACGTCCAGGGCGTGCGCCACGACGTGCTCTACAAGCTCCGATTCCTGGAGGAGGAGCCGGACTCCCGGCGTGTCCTGGTGAGCTTGATCGATTTCACGGAGCGCAAGAAGGCCGAGCGTGAGCTGCTGACGGCGATGGAATCGGCTCAGGCCTCCAGCCGGGCCAAGGGCGAGTTCCTGGCCAACATGAGCCATGAGATCCGCACGCCGATGAACGCGGTCATCGGGCTGGCGGGCCTCTTGCTCGACACCGAGCTCACCCGCGAGCAGGAGCGCCACGTGCAGATGATCGAGGACTCGGGCGAGGTGCTGCTGGCGGTGATCAACGACATCCTCGATTTCTCGCGCATCGAGGCGGGCCAGATGGTGCTCGAGCCGGTGACCTTCGACCTGTTGGCCGTGGTCGAAGAGGTCATCACGCTGCAGGCCTTCCAGGCGCGCCAGCGAAACCTGGAGATCCTGGCCCGTTACGATGGACGCGCGCCGCGCACGGTGGTCGGCGACGTGGGTCGCGTACGCCAGGTGTTGACCAACCTGATGAACAACGCGCTGAAATTCACCTCGGCCGGCCACGTGCTGGTCGAGGTCAGCTGCACCGAGGCTGGGACGACGCGCTCGACCTTCCGCTTCGCCGTGCAGGACACCGGAATCGGAATCCCGGCCGACAAGCAGGAGGAGATCTTTGAGAAGTTCACGCAGGCCGACGCCTCCACCACGCGCAAGTACGGGGGCACGGGCCTGGGGCTGGCCATCTGCCGCCAGATCGTAAGGCTGCTGGGCGGTCGGATCGGGGTCGAGAGCCAGCCGGGTGAGGGCTCGACGTTCTGGTTCACGCTCACGCTGGAGCATCCCGAGCAGGGCGAGCCCTTGGCCGAGGTGGGCGCGGATCGCGAGTCGCCGCGGGTCCTGATTCTCCCCGGCAGCAAGATCCTGGCCCGGGTGCTGAGCGAGCAGATCGCCGGCTACGGGCTGCGAGCCGATCTGGCGACCGATCCTGAGGACGCGCAGGCGCGGTTGACCGCCGGCATCCAGTCTGGGGACCCGCACGCGGTCTTCATCTTCGATCTGGCCGGGCCCTGGCCCGACCTCGAGAGCCTGCCGCTCACCTTGCAGGCCACCCCGGGCTACCGGCAGGCAGCGCTGATTCCCATCGGCCGCACGGCGGAGTTCAAGCTGCCGGCGCACCTCGAGCAGGCGGGTGTCCGCCACTGGCTGCGGCGGCCGCTGCTGCCGTCGCAGATCAGGCAGACACTGCTCGAGGTCCTCCCCGGCGCGGATGGGCCTGCGGGCGCCAGCGGGGCGGGGTGGCTGTCGACGGCGGGCGCGGACCGGAAGCTGGGCGGGACGGACCCGTCCGACGGAGGCAGCCTGCCACGGGTGCTGGTGGTCGAGGACAACCCCCTCAATCAGCGCGTAGCGGTCTTCATGCTGGAGAAGCTCGGCTGCCGAGTGGACCTGGCCTCCAACGGCAAGGAGGCGGTCGAGATGGTCAGGATGTTCCGCTACGACCTGATCTTCATGGACCGCGAGATGCCGGTGATGGACGGCCCAGCCGCGGCCTGCGCCATCCGCGGGCTCCCCGGCGCGCGCTCCCGCGTGCCCATCATCGCGATGACGGCCCACAGCCGGGATCCGATTCCGGAAATGGATGACACGGTCGTGAAGCCCGTCAGCGCCGAGGTGCTGCGCGCCGTTCTCCAGCGGTGGTTGCGCCGGCGCGCCTCGCGCGCCTGACGGATCCAGCCTGGGGAAGCGATCGCGGCCTGCCGGGGCCAGGAAACCCCGGGGCGGGCAGAGTCCCGCGCACCAGATCGCACGCCAGTTGCCGCCGGCCCCCGACATTCGGTACGCTCCCGCGATTGCGGCGCCGGTGGGTTCGGCGTCCCGGAGGTCGCCATGTCGCGGGAAGAGTTCCAACAGGCGCTGCGCGAGCGAATCCTCGTCTGCGACGGGCCGCTCGGGCACATCCTCGGGGCGGGACGCGGCCGAGCGGCGCGGGCGGCGGATGCCGAGACGCGCCCGGCGGCCGGTTCGGCCGGGCTGGCGCTGCCGGAGCTGCTTGCGCTCGATGACCCTGAGCGGCTGCGCGCGATCCACCGGGAATCGCTCGAGGCCGGTGCGGATCTTCTCCTCACGAACACGCTGGCCGCCAATGGTCCCACCCTCGAGTCCCTCGGGATGGCGGACCGCCTGCCGGCCATCCTGAGTGGATCTCTGGCGGCAGCCCGCGAGGCCGTGAACAGCGCGACGCGGCCCGGGGACCGTCCGCGCTGGGTTGCCTGTGTGCTCGGGCCCCTGGCGCCGGGGATCGCGCCCCTCGGTCGGGTGACCTTCGCGGACGCGGTAGCGACCTACACGGAGGTGATTGGGCACGCGCTGGCGGGTGGACCTGACCTGTTCTTTCTCGACGGGCACTCCGACCTGCAGAGCCTGCGAGCCGCGCTGATCGCCCTGCGCGACAGAGCACCCCACCATCCGGTGGTTGCAGGGCTTGTGTTCGAGGCCAACGGCCGCACGGCGAGCGGTACATCGCCGGCCGTTCTGGTGGCGGTCGCGCGCTCGCTCGGGGCAGATGTGGTGGGCGCCTGTGGTCGCGTGGGACCGCAGGGAATGCTGGGCATTGCCAAGGGGCTGCGGGTCGTGAGCGACCTGCCGCTCCTGCTGCAGCCTTCAGCACAGGAGCAGGCAACCGATGCGCGCCACATCGGACCGCGCGAGTTCGGCCGTCAGATCGAGCCGCTGCTGGGGGGCGGAGTGGCCCTGGTGGGATGCTGGGGCTGTCCCGCCCCCCAGTACGTCGCATTCCTGAGTCGCATGGCGCTCGCGCAGAAGGCCGAGCTGCCCCCGCGCGTGCAGCGCCTCTGCGTGACGTCGCGGCGGCGCGACGTCGAGATCGGAGCCGGGCGCAGCCTGGTGGCCGTCCAGGCCTGGGGCGGTGCTGCGCGTCGCGCTTGGCAGCAGACCGGTGACGCCCGGCAAGACGCGTGGCGGCGGATGGGGGCGGCCCTCAGCCCGCCGGGCGTGCAGATGCTCGAAGTGCGCCTGCCCGCCGCGGGTCTGCCGGAGCCCGTCTTCTTCGACGAGGCCTTGCCCGATCTCGTCGCCGCCTGTGACCACCCGCTGCTCATCACCGCCGACACGAGTCGCGGTCTCGAGACGGCGTTGCAGCACGCCGTCGGGCGGCCGCTCGTCGCCGCGGTGTGGGCCGACCGCGCGAGACTGGATCGCGTGCTGCCCCTGGTCCGGCGCTACGGGGCGGCTGTCGTGGCGACCTGCATGACTGGCCGCGAAGCCCCCGCCAGGGCGCAAGAGAAGCTGGCAATCGCCGAGGAGCTCTTGGGCGAGGCCGCCGCGGCCGGCGTGTCCCAAGAGGATGTGATCATCGATCCGGCCATCGGTCCCGTGCTCGGTGAGCCGGGTGGGCCAAGCGAATTCGTCCAGGCGCTCAGGCTCCTCAAGGAGCACTTGCGGCAGCCCACCATGGTGCGCCTGTCGCGCGCGGGCGAGGGTCTGCCGGGCGGCAGGATCGGTGTGGAGATGGCAATGCTGGCGATGGCGGCAGCGGGTCAGGTGGATCTCGCCGTGGGCGAGTTCGACGTCCCCCCTCTGCGTCAGGCCGCCGCCGCCGCATCCCTGTTGATGGGCCGGGACCGCGGCGGGAGGCGCTACGCGCAAGTCGTGGGGGCGAGCGCGCAGGAAGAATCCCGAGCCCCGGTGCGCGCAAGGGGCGACCGCCACGGCGGGGCCCGGGGCCCACTGCGGGAGGGTCCGTCGCGCGGCGAGTGGCGGGCTCCCCGGCGCGAGGCCGGACGGGGGACACCAGGGCGCGGTCCGGAGCGCGGATTCCGGCCGGGGAAGCCGCAGCGTGACCCAGGGCGCGGGTATGGTCAGGAGAGACCGGGACGTGGGTTTGGCCCGGAGCGACCGGGGCGTGGCCCGGGGCGCGGGTTTGGCCCGGAGAGACCGAGGCGTGGCCCGGGGCCTGGATATGGCCAGGAGAGACCGGGGCGTGGGCCGGGGCGTGGGTTTGGCCGAGAGAGGCCGGAACGCGGGCCTGGGAAGGGGTATAGGTCCGAGAGGCCGAAGCGCGGGACGGGGTCCGAAAGGCCGAGGAGGGATGAGCATCGCGCGGAGCCACGGCCCAGCCCGAGGCCTATGAGGCCTGGGCGGGGTCCACGACCCGCAGACCCCAGGCGCGGGCGAAAGCACGGCCCCGGGCCCAAGCGGGCTCCCTAGCCTGCGGTGCGAGGGGTGGTGTTCCGCCCGAGCACCGTGCGCGGCCGGCGAGGTTCGATTTCTTAGCAGATTGTCATTGAGGCATTTGCAGTGTGGCCCCGGGGCCACAACTCGCCTGACGCAACGCATCGGCCTGTCTCTCTGCCACGACCTTGACGTCGGTACTACGAAGTATTATCGTGCGCAACCGGGAGAGAGGTCGTATCCATGAGCACATCCCCAAAACCTGGCATCATCTCTTTCAAGGTGGACCCCGCCCTGGCCCGTGCGCTGCGGGCTGTGCCCAACCGATCCGAGTTCATCCGTTCCGCCGTGCTGACGGCGCTGGACAGCGTCTGCCCGCTCTGTAGCGGAACCGGAATCCTGAGTGCGAACCAGCGCCTGCACTGGGAGCGGTTCGCCTCCACCCATACGCTGGTCGAATGCCGCGATTGCCACGCCTACCATCTGCGCTGCCCCGCGGGCGACCGAGAGAGCGGCGGTGGGGATCACGATCACCCCGCCCAGGAGAGCTGAGGATGCGTTCTCAGGCCAGGCGTCACGCGTGGCCACCGCGGCGTGCAGCGATGCCGACCACCGGGGTCGCGCCGGCCGTGGGAATCGCCTGGGCCTCCGGGGTCGTGCTGACCGCCGGGGTCGCGCTCGCCGCGGGAAGGGTGCTGGCCGTCCCGGCTGGGGCGAGTGAGGGAGATGCACCTGTCGTCAACGTGGTCGTGAGCATCCCGCCCCAGGCCGGGATCGTGGAGCAGGTGGGTGCCGGCTGCGTGGCTGTGCAGGTGCTCGTGCAGCCCGGGCAGGAGCCGCACACGTACGAGCCGACCCCGCGTCAGATCATGGAGATCGCGCGAGCGCAGGTCTTCTTCACGATCGGCATGCCGTTCGAGGAACGGCTCGTCGAGAAGGTGCGCGGGAGCGGCGTGAACTTGCGGTTCGTGGAGATGGCCGCCGGCATCGAGCGGCGGGCGCTGGCCGAAGGAGAGGGCGAGGAAGGTGGGAACGGGCACGCGGGAGGCCATCTGGACCCCCACGTCTGGCTCGCGCCGGCCCTGATCGAACGCCTGGCTGAGAACAGCGCGCGGGCGCTGGAGGAGCTCGACCCCGGCCATGCGGGCGAATACGCTCGCGCCCTTGAAGGCTATCGGCGCGACCTCCGGCTCGCGGACGAGCGCATCCACCGGCTGCTGGCTCCCGTGACGGGGAAACGCTTCTACGTCTTCCATCCCGATCTGGGCTACTTTGCGGATGCCTACGGCCTCGAGCAGGTTGCGGTGGAGACCGAAGGCAAGGAGCCAACGCCGCAACAGCTGGCCCAGCTCATCGCATCGGCGCGGGCGGACAGCGTGCAGGTGCTCTTCGTGCAGCCGCAGTTCAGCGCCCAGGCTGTGGCCGCGGTCGCGAGTGCCATCGGTGGCCGGGTGGTCCCCGTGGATCCGCTCGCACGCGATGTCCTGCCGAATCTCGAGCGGATCGCCCGCCTGGTGCACGATGCCCTGGCGCCTTGATGGACAGCGGGGCCCCGCGTCGGGGGAGGCGGTGGCGACGTGACGAACGAACCGGTGATCGCTCTGGCCGGTGTCACCTTCGGATACGAAGGTGTCGTCGTGATCGAGGACACCAATCTGGAGGTGGCGGCCGGAGACTTCGCCAGTGTCGTGGGACCCAACGGGGGCGGCAAGTCGACCCTGCTCAAGCTGATTCTCGGCACCCTGGAGCCGGATCGCGGCATCGTGCGGGTCTTCGGGCAGCCCCCGGCGCAGGTGCGCTCCCGTGTCGGCTACATGCCACAGAGCGCCCAACACGATCCACGGTTCCCCGTGACCGTGATGGACGTGATCCTCATGGGGCGGTTGAAGGCGGGGGCCGCGGGACCCTACAGGCGAGCGGACCGCCAGGCCGCCGAGCGAGCGCTGGGGGAGGTCGGCCTGAGCGACCTGCGCAACCGGCGTATGGCCGACCTCTCGGGCGGCGAGCGCCAGCGCGTCCTGATTGCGCGCGCGCTGTGCGGTGATCCGCAACTGCTCCTGCTCGACGAGCCCACGGCTGGGGTCGACTCGCCCGCCGAGGAGCGCCTGATGCAGCTCCTGCAGGAGCTGAACCGCCGCATGACCATCCTGATGGTCTCGCACGACCTGGGCTTCGTCTCCCAGATCGTACAGCGGGTGATCTGTGTCAACCGCAGGGTCCGCATCCACACTGCAAGCGAACTGACCGCCGAGCACATTCGCGAGCTCTACGGCGCGCCGGTGCGGTTGGTGCATCACGACGGCGGGGGATCGTGATGAGCCAGTTCTTCGAGGCCCTCGGGAACCCGGACATCGCCTTCCTGCGCTATGCGTTCGCGGCCGCGCTGCTGGCCAGCGTGGGGTTCGGGATCATCGGCACCTATGTGGTCGTGCGGCGCATCAGCTACATCGCCGGAGCGATCTCGCACTGCGTGCTGGGCGGAATCGGGGTCAGCCTCTATCTGCAGACCACCGCGGGCTGGAGCTGGTGCACACCCCTCCTGGGCGCGGTGGTCTCGGCGCTGGTGGCCGCCCTGCTCATCGGCCTGGTGAGTCTGCATGCACGCCAGCGCGAGGACACCGTCATCGGTGCGCTGTGGGCAGTCGGGATGGCGATTGGGCTGCTCTTTCTGGCCCGGACGCCGGGCTATGTCAACCCGATGAGCTATCTGTTCGGCAATATCCTCCTCATCTCGCGCGGCGATCTGTGGATGATCGCCGCGCTCGATCTGGTCGTGATCGGGCTGGCGGCTCTGTTCTACAACCCGTTCATGCTGGTCTGCTTCGACGAGGAGTTCGCGCGCGTGCGCGGGTTGCGGGTGGATTTCTACTACCTGCTGCTGCTCAGCCTGACCGCGCTGACGATCGTGCTGCTCGTCACGGTCGTGGGCATTGTGCTGGTCATTGCGCTGCTGACCCTGCCAGCGGCGGTGGCCAGCCAGTTCGCGCGCCGACTGTGGCAGATGATGGCCCTGGCCGCGGGCCTCTGCATGGCCTTTGCCGGTGTGGGGCTCGGGCTGAGCTACACCCACAACTTGCCTGCCGGACCGACGATCATCATCCTGGCCGGTGCAGCCTACCTGGGGGTCGTCGTGGCTGGTCGACTCCGTAACCGTTTGCCTGGCATTTAGATAACCCCCTAGATCCGGGCACACGGCCCACGCGAACCGCCCGGCGGAGCGGGGAGCGCGATTTTGTCGGGAACCTTTGACATCGTCTAGTGAATTAGTAGACAATTCCGGTCAGGTGCACCCTGCACCGAGATGCAGACAGCTCAGGGACGGGTCCCGCCCCCGGGCGGGGAACCGCGCAATTCGACGGCGGGCAGAACGGATCCGCAGGGGAGCGGCCAGGGGGAGGTGAAGCATGGACAATTCTGAGGCTTTCATTCAAATGGCGTCGGGTGGTGGAAACGGGAAAGCGCAGCATCAACCCGAGCAGCTGCTGCGCGCAGTGGGGCTCAAGGTTACGGCGGTCCGCGTGGGGATGTTGGGTCTGATCGCCCAACGTTCGCATCACATGACGGCTGACGAGATCACTGAGGGGCTCCACGGGGCAGGTTTGCCGGTCGACCGGGTCACGGTCTACCGCAACGTGGAGCGGATGATGCGCGAGGGGCTGCTCCAGGCCGACCTCCAGCCGGGTCGGGCGCTCAAGGTGGCGCTGAGCGCCAACCCGGGTCACGTGCACCACCATCACATCGTGTGCGACAGCTGCGGCAAGGTGACGGCTGCAGAGACCTGCTACCTGCAGGACAACTGGGAGCTGATCCGCGCGGATCTGCGGCGCCTGACAGGCTACGATCTGACCGGACACCTGACGCAGTTCTCCGGCACCTGCCCCGACTGCCAGCGCACCCACGCGTAGCCGATTCCCCCCGCCCGCACACCGCCAGGCAGGGCGCAGGGGTGTCCGCCAGCACGAAAGAAGCGGAGGAACCGCTCGGTCCCTCCGCTTCTTCTCTCAGCGTCTTCCGCAGTCAAGACTAGCGGAACATCGCCTTCACGCCACCCCAGCTCTCCGTCTCCGTCGGCGACGGGCTGGAATCACGCTGGAACGTGTCCCAGTACGCCGGCGTGCCGGAGTCGAAGTTACGGACGGCAATACCACCATTGGTGTAGGTATTGTTCGTCCCGGTCACCGTGGCCAGCAGCGTGCAGCCGTCGCTGTCGTACAGGTTGGCGGTGATCACGCCACCGACGCCCCACACGATCTCGACGTAGTACCAGTACATGTTCAAGAACGTGTACGGCACCGATGCCACCTCGGTGTAGCCATAGCCGGAGTTGAGCTGGATGATGAACGTGTTGGTGTTATCACCCAGCACCGCACTGTAGCAACCCGCCGCCGTCGCCCCGAACCCCATGTAGTTGCGGGTCCAGGTCGAGTTGGGGATCTTCGTCCAGACGCCGATCGTGTTGCCCTGCTGGACATGCACTTGAGCGTCGTTGCGATACAGCCATCCAGTGCGGATCGTGCCAGCCTCGAGGCCGTAGTTCCCGTCGTGCGCCGCGACGGCCGTGACGCGCGTCCCGATCGGGTCGCCCGCGACTGCCTGCAGCCACTCGGAGACATTGCCGTCCTCGAAGTCGTCGAGAATGACCGCGTTCGCCGCGAAGGGCAGCAAGCACGCCATCAAGACGACCCAGAGATGCTTCCTCATTTGATGGTCCTCCTTGCTAACTCGGAATCAGGGTCACCGATGCAATTCGGCCCGACTACAATCTCGCATTCATGATTCTAGGACGCCGCGCGGCCGGGGTCAAGCAAAGGCAGCCGGGGGAGGGCCGCCAGCTCGACCAATGGTCCGAGTTTACGAACGTAATCTCTGGCCGCCACGGGGGATGAGGACCTCTCTGGCCTCCCGCGCGGGGCGACCGGGCGGGTGGGCGCCGGGTCCGGGGGCAAACGGCCCGAGGGTACAACAGCCTCTGCTCCAGTCGCTTGTCTGCGGTGGGGTGGCGGGAGTAGACTCCTCGGCCAGTGTCGGGTGTTCCCGAGCCGGTCGCCGCGCCGGCGGGGCGAGGGAGTGGGGCCCTCCGCGCGGTGCCGCTGCCGGGGCGATGGCCCATCGGAAGGGGCAACAGAGCCGCCCTGGGGGCTCGGGTTGCCAGGGGAGGATCCCGTGAAAGGTCGCGTGCTCATCATCGACGACGAGCCGGAGATCCGGCGCAATCTGACCATCGGCCTTACCCAAGAGGGGTACACCGTCGTCGCGTGCCCGGATGGGATCTCAGCCGTCCACGAGCTCAACCGGGCAAGCGAGCGGGGGGTGGGCTTTCACTACCTGGTGACCGACATCTTCATGCCCGACATCGACGGCTTGAAGATCCTCAAGGTCATCAAGAGCCAGTACCCGGAGCTGCCGGTGCTCGTGATCACCGGCTTCGGCGATGACCGACTCAAGTTCACGGCCCTCTCCGAGAAGAACACCGGCTACCTCGACAAACCGTTCGAAATCCCCGAGCTGGTCGAGGCCCTCGAGCGTCTCTCTCCGGGCACCACGACCCTGAAGCCGCCCGCGGGGGCGGCCGAGGAGGGAATGCGCGAGTCGGTGAGCGGCTATCTCACCCTCAAGATCACCGATGCCGCCCGCAGCATGGAGATCTACAACGAACTCGCCCAGATGCCGGGGGTTGTCTCCTGCCACGCGGTGCGCGGGGACGTCGACATCATCTTGCTGGGCCAGGCCGACAGCCAGGCGGGCATCCAGGCGCTGTTCGATCGCGTCAGGGGCCTGCCCGGGGTCGAGGTGGCTTCCGTCTCCCCCGTGGAGCGCCCCAAGCTCGACCGCGACGTCAACGAGTTCATCGACGTCTACCAGAAGGCCGTCAAGACCGCGGCCCAGGAGACGGCCCAAAAGCAGCCCGGCACCGCCAGCTACATCATCGTCGACATCGATCCGGATGCCATCCAGCAGATCTTCACAACGGTCTTCTTCATCGAGGAAGTCATCTTCTGCGACGTGATCGACGGCGGCAAGAAGCTGGTCGGGATGATCACCGGCCAGGGCGCCGTCGGTCGCACGCCGCGCATCATCGAGAAGATCACCGAGATCGAGGGCGTGCTGCGCGTGCGCGAGGCCAAGGTGATCAAGATGCTCGACGACTAGGGAGACGATCGATGGCCCACGAGAGCGAGAGCTTCGCCTACCGGCTATGGCGCTACGACGGCGCCCCCGGGGAGCTGATCCCCCTGCTGCAGTCGGCCCAGGACCACTTCGGATACATTCCACGCCGCGCGATCCAGTACATCGCTGGGGTCACCCAGATCCCGGAATCCACCGTCTACGGGGTGATCACCTTCTACAGCCAGTTCCGGCTCCAGCCCATGGGTAAGCACGTCGTCCGGATGTGCGCCGGGACCGCGTGCCACGTCTCGGGCTCGAAGCTGCTCATCGACACGGCCCAAGATGAACTGGGCGTCGAGGTGGGGGACACCACGGCCGACGGGATCTTCACGCTCTTCACGGTGGCGTGTCTGGGCTGCTGTTCGCTGGCGCCCGTGATGATGATCGACGAGGAAACGCACGGCAGCCTGACGCCGGCCGCGGTGCGCAAGCTGCTGCGCGCCTACCGGCGGCGCGAGGCGTCGCAGGCGGCCGCGGCACCGGCTGCGGCTGGCGGGTCCTAGCTGCCCCTCCCAGCGGCGGGAGGTGGAACGAAGCGGATGGGCAACCCTCGCCCGGGGCGGTTGGGGGAGACGCCCGTCCGGAGCAATCCGGAGAAGCAGATGAAGACGGTCTTGGTGGGCATGGGCACCTGCGGCCTCTCGGCCGGGGCCCAGAGCGTGCTCGAGCGGATGCGGACCCTGGCGCAGACCCAGCCCGGCGTCTGCGACGTCAAACTGACGGGGTGCATCGGCATGTGCTTCCGCGAGCCGCTGGTGGAGGTGCGCGAGAACGGCACGCGCATCCTCTACGGCGAGGTCGACGCGGCCCGGGCCGAGGAGATCTACCAGCGCCACGTCGTGGGCGGTCAGGTGATCGACGACTATGTGGTGCTGCGGGATGAGAACGGCCGCCTGGCAGGTGCCGAGCTCGAGTTCATGGCCACGCAGCAGCGCATCGTGTTGCGCAACTGCGGCACGATCGATCCGGAGTCGATCGTGGAGTACGAAGCCGCGGGGGGCTATCGCGCGCTGCGCCAGGCGTTGGGCGAGATGACCCCCGCCGAGATCATCGAGGTGATCAAGGCTTCGGGTCTGCGCGGTCGCGGCGGCGCGGGCTTCCCCACCGGCCTGAAGTGGTCGTTCGCGGCCCAGAACGCGGGCGACGAGAAGTACGTGGTCTGCAACGCCGACGAGGGCGATCCCGGTGCCTTCATGGACCGGTCGGTGCTCGAGGGCGATCCCCATTCCGTGCTGGAAGGGATGATCATCTGCGGGCGGGCGATCGGGGCGACCCACGGCTACATCTACTGCCGCGCCGAGTACCCGCTCGCCCTGAAGCGGCTGGCGACCGCCATCGAGGCGGCCCGCGGGGCGGGCTACCTCGGCCACAACATTCTCGGGTCGGGGCACGACTTCGACATCAAGATCAAGCAGGGCGCCGGTGCGTTCGTCTGCGGCGAGGAGACGGCGCTCTTCGCCTCGATCGAGGGCGAGCGCGGCATGCCGCGCATCCGCCCGCCTTTCCCGGCCGAGAAGGGCCTGTGGAAGAGACCGACCAACAACAACAACGTTGAGACCTACGCCAACGTGCCGTGGATCCTCGTCAACGGCGCGGCGGCCTTCCGCCAGTACGGCACCGAGAAGAGCCCGGGCACGAAGGTCTTCGCGCTGGCCGGCAAGGTGCGCCGTGGTGGGCTCGCCGAAGTGCCCCTGGGCATGTCGATCAACGACCTCGTCTACAAGATCGGCGGGGGCATCAAGGCCGGGCGCAAGTTCAAGGCCGTGCAGATGGGCGGTCCCTCGGGCGGGTGCATCCCGGCCGAGCAGGGTGACACCCCGGTCGACTACGAGCACATCCCCAAGACCGGCGCCATCATGGGCTCCGGCGGCATGGTCGTGCTCGATGACTCGCAGTGCATGGTCGAGATCGCCCGCTTCTTCCTGGACTTCACGCAGAAGGAATCCTGCGGCAAGTGCACCTTCTGCCGCATCGGCACCCTGCGGATGCTCGAGGCGCTCGAGCGCATCACGCGCGGCGAGGGGCGCGCGGAGGACATCGACTATCTCACGCAGCTCGCGGTCCAGATCAAGGAGGCCAGCCTCTGCGGTCTGGGGCAGACGGCGCCCAACCCGGTCCAGACGACGATCCGCTACTACCAGCACGAGTACGAGGCCCACATCAAAGACCACGCTTGCCCGGCGCACTTCTGCGAGGCGTTGGTCGACTTCGCCATCGACCCCGAGAAATGCATCGGGTGCACGGTGTGCGCCAAGAACTGCCCGGTCGGGGCGATCCACGGGGAGCCCAAGAAGGTCCACGTCATCGACATCGCCGTGTGCGTCAAGTGCAGCAAGTGCATCTCCAGCTGCAACTACGGCGCGGTTTACAAGAACTAGGGAAGGCGGCGCTGGCCGGCCGCCGTGGGCGGCGCGGTCAGGAGCCGGGACAAGGGGTCCATGGAAACCATCAAGATCAAGGTCAACGACCGGGAGGTCGAGGCGCGCGCGGGGCAGACGATCCTCGAGGTCGTCCACGAGCAGGGACTGGATGAGATCCCGACCCTGTGCCACTCGCCCGAGCTGGAGCCCTACGGCTCGTGCTTCGTCTGCACGGTGGAGGTCAAGGGGCGGCCGAACCTCGTGCCGGCCTGCTCGACGCGGGTGGCCGCCGGCATGGAGATCGCGACGCGCAGCGAGCGGGTGATCGCCTCGCGGCGCAGCGCGCTCGAGCTGCTCTTCTCGAATCACTACGCCGACTGCATCTCGCCCTGCCAGATCGGTTGCCCGGCGGGCGTGGACGCGCAGGGGTACATCGCGCTGGCCGCCATGGGCCAGACGCGCCGGGCGATCGACCTCGTGCGCGAGGCCAACCCCCTGCCCGCGGTCTGCGGGCGCGTCTGCGTGCGCAAGTGCGAGGTCGTCTGCCGGCGGGTGGACATCGACCAGCCGGTGGGCATCAACGCCGTCAAGCGCCACATCTCGGACCTGCCCGGGGCCTACGACGGGACTCCCGAGCGGGAGCCGGCGCGGGGCAAGTCGGTCGGGATCGTCGGCGCGGGGCCGGCGGGTCTGACCGCGGCCTGGTTCCTCGCGCGGCAAGGCTACGACGCGGTGATCTACGAGGCGATGGCGCGCTCGGGCGGGATGCTGCGCTACGGGATCCCCACCTACCGACTGCCCGACGACGTGCTTGACCGCGAAGTCGACTTCATCTGCCGTGCCGGGGCGCAGATCCAGTACAACGTCCGCGTCGGCCGGGACATCTCGCTCGACGAGCTGCGGCGGAAACACGGGGCGGTCTTCCTGGGTGCGGGCGCCTGGAAGGCCAAGCCGATGCGCGTCGCGGGCGAGTTCGAGACCGAGGGCGTCCGCCAGGGGATCGACTTCCTGCGCGAGAAGGCCGGCGACCCGAGCCCGGTCCGGGGCACGGTCGTCGTGGTGGGCGGCGGCAACACGGCGATGGACGTCGCGCGCACCTCGTGGCGCTGCGGCGCGGAGAAGGTCATCATCCTCTACCGCCGCACGAAGGCCGAGATGCCGGCCGACGAGATGGAGATCCACGACTGCCTCGAGGAAGGCATCGAGATCATGGAGCTGGCGGCGCCCGTGGGCGTCGTGGCCGAGCAGGGGCGGCTCAAGGCCCTGAAGTGCCTTCGCATGGTGCTGGGCGAGCCGGACAGCTCCGGCCGGCGGCGCCCGGTGCCGCTGGAGGGCTCGGAGTTCGAGCTGCCCTGCACTCTGGCCGTCTCGGCCATCGGACAGGAGCCGCTCCTGGGCGGGCTCGATCAGGTCGATGACGCGCCGATCACCGTCAGCAAGTGGTCGACCTACCAGATCGATGCCCGCACCCTCGAGACCAACATCCCGGGCGTCTTTGCAGGCGGGGACGCGGCCGACGACGGACCGACGGTCGTGATCGACGCGATCCGCGACGGCCAGCGCGCCGCGCGGGCGATCCACGCCTACCTGAGTGGCGAGCCGCTCGTGCCCGTCCCGTTCGTCGTGACCAAGGAGTTCTGGGCCAAGCCGGGCAAGGCCGAGCTGGGCGAGATCAAGGAGATGCCGCGCCACGAGGTGCACACCTCGCCGGTCGCCGACCGGCAGGGGAACTTCAGCGAGGTGGCGCTCGGCTTCGAGCCCGAGGACGTCTTGCACGAGCAGGAGCGGTGCCTGTCCTGCGGCTGCGTCCGGTTCTACGACTGCAAGCTGCGCCTCTACGGTGAGCAGTACGGGGTCGACCTGGAGCACTACAAGGGCTACGTGCGCAAGCACCGGATCGACGACCGGCACCCGCACATCGTCTACGACCCGAACAAGTGCATCCTGTGCGGCCGCTGCATCCGCACCTGCGCGCGCGTGCTGCCGATCTCGGCGCTGGGCCTGGTCAACCGCGGCTTCCGCACCGAGATGCGCCCGGCGATGAATGACCCCCTGGTCGAGACGAGCTGCGTCTCGTGCGGCAACTGCGTCGACGCCTGCCCGACCGGCGCGCTGACCGTGAAGTACCCCTTCCCGGGCCGGGCCCCGCTCGTGACCGAGAGCACGGCCACGCACTGCGCCTTCTGCTCGCTCGCCTGTCCCATCACGGTCAAGAGCTTCGGGCGCGACCGTGGCGACGACCGCTACTACCTGACCGCCTCGGGCACGCCCGGGGAGTACCTCTGCCGCTACGGCCGCTTCGGCTACGAGCGCTTCTTGAAGCAGCGCCGGCTGCGCACGCCCGCGCTGCGCACGGGCAGCACCACGAGGGCGGTCGGCTTCGAAGAAGCGCTGGCCCAGGGTGCCGCGGGGCTGCGCCGGGTGGCCCAGGAGTACGGCCCGCAGGCGCTGGCCGTCTTCGCGTCGCCCGAGCTGACCAACGAAGAGCTCTACCTGGCCGGCAGGATTGCCCGCGAGGGGCTGGGGACGAACAACGTCGGCTCGCTCGCCATGCTGCTCACGCAGCGCGAGGCGGGCGCCCTCGACGGCTCGCTCGGCTTCACCGCCTCGACCTGCGACCGCACGGCGCTGCGGGCTGCGGATCTGATCGTCTGCAACAACACCGCCACCGAGACCGATCATCTGATCCTGGCAGTCGAGATCATCGACGCCGTCCGGCGCGGTGCGCGGCTGATCGTGGCCAATTCGATCCTCGACACGACCGACCGGATCCTCTCCTCCGTGGCGCTCGATCCGATGCGCGGGCGGGCCGCGATCCTGTGGAACGGCGTGATCCGGAGGTTGCTCGACGAGAAGGTGCTGTCGCGCGAGCAGGCCGCGGCAGTGCCGGGGGGGCGGGAGTTCCTGGCGGGGCGCCAGCCGGATCTGGGCGCGGTGGCCGACCTGACGGGCGTGGACGTCGGGCGCATCCGTCAGGTGGTCGACGAGTTCCGGCGGGCCAAGCGCGTCGTCTTCGTGCACTGCCCGGACCGACCGCAGGACCAGGCGCCGGGCGACCTGGAGACGCTGGCCAACTTCGTCCTGCTCCTGCGCGCCGCCGGGGTCCAGGCCGACCTGCTCCTGCCGCGCTTGTCCGGCAACATGGCTGGGCTCGAGGTCACGGGCGCGGATCCCGCGTTCCTGCCCGGGCGCCGGCCGGTCGACGGCGCGTACGCCGGGGCCCGCACCCACGCGGAGCTGCGCCGGCTGCTGGCCGAGGGCCGGATCCGCGGCGCGGTCGTGATCGGCGAGGACCCGCTCGAGCCGGCGCGCACGGGCGCCTGGTTCCAGAACCTTGAGTTCCTGGTGGCGATCGACTGGACGCCCACCGAGACGACGCGCTTCGCCGACATCACGCTGCCCGGGACGACCTACCTCGAGAGCGAGGGCACGCGCTGCGACTTCGAGGGCCGGGTGATCGACTTCGCTCGCGCGATCACCCCGCCCGGGGGAAAGCCCGGGTGGGAGGTGCTGGCCGGACTGGCGGAGGCCTTGGGCGTCCGCGTCGCGGAGGTCAGGGCGAAGGCGTTGACGGCTGAGCTGGAGCGGGCAGTGCGCGGCCAGCTCGGGGATCTCGCACCCTTCTTCTGGAACCGGGGCGAGGCGCGCACGTGGTCGGGTCAGGGAAGTCTGGTCGCGGCGAATGTGCGCGGCCAGGCGGCTTCGATCCCGCCGGCCGTCACGCACGGCGGGCGTTACAAGCGTGGGCTGCGCGAGGTGGGCACCGAGCGGTTCCGCGTGCGTTGATCGCCGGCCGGTTCGGTGCGCGGGGATTGCGAGGCCAGCGCGTGAAGCTGTCGGTGGTGATACCCGTCTTCAACGAGGTCGGCACGCTGGCGGAGATCGTCCGAAGGGTGCAGGCCGTGCCCGTGGAGAAGGAAATCCTGGTCGTCGACGACTTTTCGACCGACGGCACCCGCGAGCTCCTGGCGAGCCTGGCGGGCCCGAACCTGCGTGTCTTCCTGCACGAGCGCAACCGCGGGAAAGGGGCCGCCATCCGCACCGCCCTGCCGCACGTGACGGGCGACGTCGTCATCATCCAGGACGCCGACTTGGAGTACGATCCGGCCGAATACCCCCGGCTGATCGCGCCGATCGCGGCCGGTGAGGCCGACATCGTCTACGGCTCGCGCTTCCTCGGCCAGGGGCGCGGCACGACGGGGCGCGCGCACTACGCGGCCAATCGCACGCTGACCTGGCTCTCGAATCTCTGCACCGGTCTGCATCTCACCGACATGGAGACCTGCTACAAGGCCCTGCGCACGGACCTGGCCCAGCGCCTGAGCCTCGTTTCGGAGCGCTTCGAGATCGAACCCGAGATCACCGCCAAGGCGGCGCGGCTGCAGGCGCGGTTCCGCGAGGTTCCGATCGACTACGCTGGCCGCTCCCGTGCCGCGGGCAAGAAGATTGGACTGCGCGACGGGCTCAAGGCTCTCGCCACCATCCTCCGGTTCGGGCTGTCGCGCTAGCCAGCCGCCGAGCGATGTGCCTCCCGCGGGCCTCGTGCACCCTGCGGAGCTTGGCCCTCCTCGCCCTGCTGCCCCGTCTCGGGGTCCTGGCGCGTGGATCCGGCGCGTGGTCCCGGGCGTGGTCCTGGCGCGGGTTGCCGGAGGACTCGGCCGTCTGGTACGTTTTCCGAGGGCTCGCGGGCTCCCGCGAGCGCCCTGACGGCCGGCCGCCATGTCTGTGGCATGTGGTTCTGAGCCGGGAGGGAGACGATGATCGTCCTGCGCGACCTCTACGCTCTCATGGAGAGCAATTTCGAGTTCCTCATGGCGGTCGACGAGGAGGAGAGGGTCGTCCACGCCAGCCGTCTGCTTGGGCGCGCCTGCGGGTCTGAAGAGATCCGCCTGGTCGGCTGCCGCCTCGAAGAGATCCTGACACCCCATTCGCTCAACACCTTCCGCTCCGGCTTCCTGCCGGCCCGAGGCGGCAGCGCGGGCACCGTCGTCTACACGCCGGCGCGCGTGCCGGAGTGCTCGATTCCCTTGAAGCTGGGATTCGTCAACACCGGCAGGGGCGGGCTGTTCCTCTGCTTCGGCACCCAGGTCGACGGGCTCAGCCGGGTGGCCGAGACGGAGAAGGACGAGCGGGTCAAGGAACTCTTCTGCATCTACTCCGTGGCCGAGTGGATCGAGGTGTCCCCGTCGATCCGCGAGTTCTTCCAGCACCTGCCTGAATACCTCCGGCGTGGCATGCAATACCCTGAGCACGCGGTGGTCTACTCCGAGTACCAAGGCGTCGAGTACGGGCAGAAACTGGCGACCCGCAGCAAGATCAGCTCCCGGCTGGTCGTCAACCGTCAGGTGGCAGGGGAGATCTCGGTCGGCTACGTGGACGAATCGCTCGAGTCTTTGCCCGAGGAACAGCGCATGCTCTCGGAGATCGCGCGCATGCTCAGCCTGGCGCTCGAGCGCAAGGAGCTGGCCGAGCGGCTCACGCTCAAGCACGAGGAGGAGGAGCAGTACCGCGAGACCCTGGCCAAGCTCGAGCAGGAGATCGAGGCGCGCAGCCACGAGGTAGAGGAGCAGCGCAAGAGGCTGAACGCGGTCAACTCCTACCTCATCAGCGCTACCAAGAGCTGGGATGAGTCGCGGGCGCGTCTGGAGGCGATCTTCGCTGCCATTCCCGATCGCATGGCGATCATTGATCGCCAGCGCAACGTGATCATGACCAACAAGAGAGACGTCACGGACGGACAGAAGTGTCACAAGGCCTTCTTCCACCGTGACCGGCCGTGCGAGGACTGCCGTCTCGCGCGGATCGCCCGTGATCGCACGCCCATCACGCTCACGATCCAGGACGACGCCCGCCACCTCGAGGTCCACGCGCTGCCCATCTTCAATCAGGATCACGAGGTCGACGGTATCATGGAGTTCTATCGCGATGTCACCCTCGAGAAGACTTACGCGCAGCAACTCCAGCAGGCTGATCAGATGGCTTCGCTCGGCCAGCTCGTGAGCGGCATCGGTCACGAGATCAACAACCCCAACCAGTTCATCCGCGGCAATGTGAAGATTCTCAAGCAGGCGCTCGAGGACCTGCTGCCCATCGTCGATGCCTACCACCAGCAGCATCCGGATCTCAAGATCGCTCGGCTGCCCTACAGCTTCTTCCGCCAGCACGTCATGACCCTGATCGATGACATGGGACACGGATCGGAGCGGATCAAGGCGATCGTCGAGGGATTGAAGCGCTTCGCGCGCCGTGACGAGGGGCTGCTGATCGACAAGGTCGATGTCAACACGGCCATCGAGGCCTGCACGCGCCTCGTGCACAACGAGGTCCACAAGACCGCCGATCTCAAGCTGGAGCTCGATCCCAACGTCCCGGTCTTCGTCGGCAACTCGCACAAGATCGAGCAGGTGCTGGTCAACCTGATCGTCAATGCCGCTCAGGCCATGCCCGACGATCGGCGCGGGCTGATCATCGTGCGGTCCCGTCACGAAGACGACCACGTCGTCGTCCAGGTCGAGGACAACGGCAAGGGCATGAACGAGAAGACGATCAAGCAGATCTTCGACCCGTTCTTCACGACCAAGCGGGCCAAAGGCGGGACGGGTCTGGGCCTGGCCATCGCCTACCGCATCCTCGAGGAGCACAACGGAACGATCGCGGTCAAGAGCGAGCCGGGCGCAGGCACGACCTTCACCATCCGCATTCCAGTTCATCCCGGCAGCAAACCGCCGGCGGAGGTCGAGGCGGTGCCGGCCAAGGAGTAGTCGGGGCGCCGGGCTGGGGGCCCGAAGTGGAGAGAGGCGATGAAGCAGCTCCTGATCGTCGATGATGACGTGGCCGTCACCAACTACCTGATGGTCTTCCTGATGCAGACCGAGAAATACGAGACCTTCGTGATCAACGACTCGCGTGAGGTCGCGCCGCTGCTGGGGAAGCAGTCGTTCGACGTGATGCTGCTCGACATGGACATGCCCAATGTCAGCGGCATCGATGTCTTGAAGCATCTGCGGGCCGCCGGCATCGCGACGCCCGTCATCATCCTCACCGGCGTGAGCGACGTCGACCTGGCGGTGCGGTCGCTCAAGCTGGGCGCTTTTGACTACCTGACCAAGCCGGTCGATGAGGAGAAGCTCCTGGGTGTCATCGAGGCCGCCCTCGAGCATCGGGCGCTGCACCACACGATCGAGCAGATGCCCCAGCAGCTCAAGCGGGAGGATCTGACCCACAAGGCAGCGTTCGAGAACTTCCCCACGCAGCATTCCGAGACGATCCGCCTGCTGCACCAGGCGGAGAAGATGGCCTCCAGCGATCTGACGATCTTCATCCGCGGCGAGATCGGCTCGGGCAAGCTGTGGCTGGCGCGAGCGATCCACCAGGCCAGCCCGCGGTGCGACCAGCCGTTTGTGGCGATCGCGGCCGATGCGGTGGACCCGGCGGAGCTCCCCGCGCAGTTCTTCGGCCAGGCCCGGCTGTGGAGCGGCGAGCGCGAGGAGCGCCCCGGGTTCCTGGAGGAGGCGCAGGGCGGCACGCTCTACATGGACAAGATCGGGCGGTTGTCGGGGCCCATGCAGATGCGCATCAAGCGGCTGCTGCAGACGGGCGAGTACTACCGCGAGAACTCGACGCGCATCCTCAAAGCCAACGTGCGCTTCATCCTGGCCTCGACCCGCGACCTCGAGGAGGAACCCTATCGGACCACCTTCTCGCGCGATCTCTACTATCACCTGATGGTGAACTCGATCGTCATGCCGCCCCTGCGCGAGCGCAAAGATGATCTGCCAATCCTCGCGGACGTCTTCCTGAAGGAGGCCGTTAGCAAGACGGGCAAGCCCATCGCGGGAATCGCGCCACAGCTCATCAGCTTCTTGAGGACCTACGACTTTCCCGACAACATGCAGGAGCTGCGCAACATCATCGAGGGCTCGGTCGCCAATACCGACAGCGCCGTGCTGACGGTCGATTCGCTCCCGGCCTTCATCCGCAGCCGGATCGAGTCGCCCGGCATCGTCGGGACCGCGGGGTTCCGGCCGCGGCCGCTGCGCGATGTCGTCCGCGAGCACGTGCGCCGGACCTTCGAGTTCTGCAGCCAGGACAAGCTCAAGACCGCGGCCGAGCTCGAGATCTCGCTCGAGGAGCTGGAAGGGAACTTGCGCTAGCCGTCGTGCGCCGGGCTGCCGGCCGGCGGCGGCGAGGCCGGCGCGTACGCCTGGAAGAAGGCGCTCTCTCGGGCGCGGGGCCGGTGGCCCAGGCGCTCGAGCAGCGGCCCGATCGCCTGCCGGAACTCCTCGCGGCCGAGATCGCTCGACCCCGCAGCATCGCCCGGCTCGCGGTTCTCGCAGCAAGCGTTGTCCGCGATGCGGATGTCGGGATTCTGCGCGTGGATCGCGATGGCGCACTGGCGGCAGTAGGGCTCGCCCGAGTCGTACCTGGGGTTGGCGCCGGTGCGCGTGATGGCGTTGAAGCGCACGCAGGAGCTGTCGCGACCCCCGGGGCGGCCGCGGGTGACCGAGATCCCGCAGGCCCCCGTGTTGTGGACGGCGTTCCAGGTGATCTCGCCGTAGGGCGTGCCCTGGTCCGCATCCCAGAGCGAGATGCCCCAGGTCAGCAGATCCTCGACGACGTTTTCGCGCACCACCGCCTCCGCGTCGACGAAGATCCCGATGCCCTTCCAGTAGCGCGTCACCAGATTGCCCTCGATCACGGCGCGCGCATTCCAGGTGACACCGATCGCGACCCCGCGACCGCCGCCGATCGACCCCCAGCCCCCGCGATCCCCGCCGTCGATGCGGCATCCCTCGATGCGGGCCTGCGCATCGCGGTAGAGGGCCACCCCGTCCCAGCTGTTGTGTAGGATTTCGCAGTCACGGGCGGTGATGTCGGAGCCCTCCCGCCCGCAGAGGCCCATGATGCCGACCAAGATGCGGGCGACGACGGCCGAGTCGCCGATGTTGTCAGCCAGGCGGCAGCGCTCGAGCGCCAGCCGCGACCGGCGTACTACGACGGCCGCATCGGTGGCGAGCCCGGAGGTGTCGCGCACGCCGCCGGTCACGGTCACGCCCTCGAGACAGCAGTCGCGGCAGTCCTCGAAGAGCAGGCCGTAGCCGGCGTGGGTGTGGATGCGGACCTGGTCCGCGCCCGGGCCCCGCAGCGTGACGCGCGGGCCCGCGATGCGCAGGCCGAGCGTGGCGGGCACCGCGCGGGCAGGATCCGCACAATTGCCGCAGGTCGGGTCGGTGTAGGGCGCAGGGGTGAGGTGGTAGTCGCCGGGGGCGAGTTCGAGGATCACTTCGGCGCTGCCCGGGGCGGCAGCTGCCACGCGCGCGGCCGCAATCAGCTCGGTCGCGTCGCCGACGGGGATCCGCGTCTGCGCCCAGGCCGGGGCGAGCAGGCCGGCCGCGGCTGCCAGCAAGACGAACGCGAGCAGGCCAGCGGCGGCCGCGAGGCCCGCGTGGACCACCAGGCCGATCCGCGCCGCCAGCCGGATCGGCATGAGGGTGGGCGTGCGCATACGAGAACCCTCCCGTCCGCCCGTCGCCGGGGCCATGAGTCCCGGGCGGCAGCGTCCCCCAGAGCGGGGCGGTCTGCAAGCCGTTTGTTGGCTTCCGGTTGGCGCGGTGGTTGTTCGCCGCTCGCCCGCATGGTACCGTGCGGTTTCTCCTGCCCCGGGGGCGGCGCTCGTGGAGGAATCGATGGCTGCCAGACTCGAGATCGCGCTGCGCGCGGAGCTCCTCGACGCCGAGGGCGCGGCGCTGGTGCGCAAGGCCCGCGATTACTTCGGCTACGAGCTGGCCGACGCGCGCACGGCGCGCGTGCTGACGATCGACGCCGATCTGCCCGATCCGACGCTGGAGGCGCTGCGCACCGAGATCTTCACCAATCCGGTGACCGAGTTCTCCTCTTTCCGGCCGCTCGCCGTCCGGGCCGATTGGGTGATCTGGGTCGGCCTGCTGCCGGGCGTCAAGGATGCCGCCGGCGAGACCGCCGTGGAGGCGATCGAGGACTTCCTCGGCCGCCGGCTCGCGCCGGGCGAGGCCTGCTACACCTCGCGCCTCCACTTCCTGCGCGAGGCGGACGGCCCCACCAGGTCCGGCGCGCGTCTCGATGGCCAGGCGGTTGAGCGCATCGCGCGCGAGCTGCTCGCCAACGACCTCGTCCAGCGCTGGCGCATCTGGCACGTGGCCGCCCCGGCCCCGAGCGGGCCCGCGCCGGGCGTCCGGCCGGCAGCGGGCGGGCCGGCCAGTGACGCGGCCCCGGCCATCCCGATCTGGGACCCGGCCGAGGGGATGGGCATCGTCATCCCGCGGGTGCTCCTGGACCACACGCCGCAGGTCACCGAGATCGGCATCGCCAGCGACGAAGAGCTGCTGCGCATCAGCGCCGAGCGCCACCTCTACCTCGATCCGCGTGACGCGCCGGCGATTCGAGCCTACTTCCTGCGACCCGAGGTGCGCCGCCGGCGGTCCAAGGTGGGTCTCGATCGCCCGACCGACGTCGAGCTGGAGTACATCGCCCAGGCCCGCTCGGACCACTGCAACCACAACACCTTCGGTGGGCTCTTCCACTACCGCGATCTGGCCACCGGTGAGCGGGTGACGATCGACAGTCTCTTTCACACCTGCATCAGCGAGCCGACCCGCACCATCGCGCGCACCAAGGACTGGGTGGTCAGCGTGCTGTGGGACAACGCCGGCGTGGGCCGCTTCGATGACGACACCTACTACACGATCACCGGAGAAACCCACAATTCGCCGTCTAACATGGAGGCCTACGGCGGTGCGATCACCGGGATCGTCGGCGTCTACCGCGACCCGATGGGCACCGGCAAGGGCTCGCGCCTGATCCTGGGCACTTACGGCTACTGCGTCGCGCCACGGGATTATGCGGGGCCGCTCAAGCCGCGGCTGCACCCGCGCCGCCTGCTCGACGGGGTGATCGAGGGGGTGCGCGACGGCGGCAACAAGAGCGGCGTGCCGACGCCGTTCGGCAACGTCTTCTTCGATGAGGGCTACCTGGGCAAGTGTCTCGTCTACGTGACGGCGGTCGGCCTGATGCCCGCGCAGGTGGGCGGGGAGTCGAGCGACCGCAAGGTCACGAGCCCCGGCGACCTGGTGGTGATGTGCGGCGGGCGCGTGGGCAAGGACGGCATCCACGGCGTCACCGCTTCCTCGAGCATCTACTCCGAGACGACCCCGGCCGGCCACGTCCAGATCGGCGACCCCTACACGCAGAAGAAGGTCATGGACCTGCTGGTCGAGGCGCGCGACCGAAACCTGATTCGCTTCATCACCGACTGCGGCGGCGGGGGCTTGAGCTCCGCGGTGGGCGAGTCGGCGCGCTTCTCGGGCGGGGTCGAGGTCGACCTGGACCGCATCCCGCTCAAGTACGCGGGGCTCGACCAGTGGGAGATCTGGATCTCCGAATCGCAGGAGCGCATGGTCGTCGCGATCCATCCCGACCACGAGGCCGAATTCATGGAGCTGTCGCGGCGCCACGCGGTCGAGTCGACCGTGATCGGGCGCTACACCGGCAGCGGCCACGTGCACCTGAAGTACCGGGGGCGCACCTGCGCTTACGTGGCCCTGGACTTCTTCGCCAGCGATTTTCCGCAGTGGGAGTTCGAGGCCGAGTGGACGCCGTCCGAGCTGCGCGGGCTGACCGAGCCGGTCCTCTCCGAGCCGCGCGATGCCAACGGCTGCCTGCTGGCCATGCTGGCGCGCCCGAACATCGCCTCGCGGGAGTGGATCCAGCGCCAGTACGACCACGAGGTGCAGGGCGGCAGCGTGATCAAGCCGCTGGTCGGCATCGAGCGCGACGTGCCCTCCGACGCGGCCGTGGTGCGGCCCGTGCTTGCGTCGCGGCGGGGCCTGGCCATCACCCAGGCGCTCAATCCCTCCTACAGCCGCATCGACGCGCACGCCATGACCGCCGTCACGATCGACGAGGCGGTGCGGCGCATCCTGGCGGTGGGGGGCGATCCCGACCACATCGGCGGGATCGACAACTTCTGCTGGCCCGAGATCCGCTTCGACCCGGTGCGCAACCCCGACGGCCGGCTGAAGGCCGCGCAGCTCGTGCGCTCGTGCCTGGCACTGAAGTCCTCGTGCCTCGCGCTGGGCATCCCGCTGCTATCGGGCAAGGACAGCATGTACATCGACGGCGACTTGCCCGGCGCATTCGGCGAACGCCGGCGCGTCTCGGGGCTTCCCAGCCTGCAGTTCACCGCCATCAGCGTCGTGCCCGACATCGGCCGGTGCCAGACGCTGGAGCCCAAGCAGGCCGGCGACTTGCTCTACATCCTCGGCGTCACGCGCGACGAGCTGGGCGGATCGGAGTACTACGAGCAGTTCGGCCTGGTCGGCCGCAACGTCCCGACGGTCGAGCCGCACCAGGTCCTGCCGCTCTATCGGGACCTGGCCGGCGCGATCGGGGCGGGCGAGGTGGCCTCCGCCCACGGGATCTACCGGGGCGGGCTGGGCGTGCACCTGGCGCTGATGGTGATGGCGTCGGGGCTGGGGCTGGACGTCGATCTGGCGCGCGTGCCGTGCGCGGGAGCGGGAACCGTGGCGCCGGGCGCTGCGCTGGGGAACGACCGCGTGCTCTACTCCGAATCGGCCGGGCGTTTTCTGGTGACGGTGCCCCGCGAGGGAGCGGCGGCCTTCGAGCGGCGCCTGCGCGCGCGGGTCGCCCTGCGGATCGGGCGGGTGACGGCGGAGCCCCGCCTGCGCATTCGGGGCATCCGCGGCGAGGGGCTCATCGACCTGCCGGTGGGCGCGCTGCGAGAGGCGTGGCGGCGACCCTTCGGGCACCTGGCCTGATCGGCCGGCGGGCACCGGGGCTGAACGGCGGCCGCACAGATCGGTCGCGGGAGGACGGCGTGAGCCGGACGGGGATCGCGGTGCAGACGGGCGCGCAGACGCTCCTGGCGAGGGGAGGGCGCAGCGGCCGCGCGGCGCGGGTGCGGGCGCTGGTGCTGTCGGGCTACGGCCTCAATTGCGAGGTCGAGACCGAGTACGCCTTCGCGCTGGCGGGCGCCGAGCCGGTGCGCGTGCACATCAACGATCTGGTGGGCCGGCGCGTGGCCCTGAGCGACTTTCACATCCTCTGCTTCATCGGCGGGTTCGCTTGGGCAGACGATCACGGTGCCGGCGTCATCCTCGCCACCAAGCTGCGCCACCATCTCGGCGACGACATCCTCGCGTTCGTCGCGCGGGGCGGGCTGGTGATCGGCATCTGCAACGGGTTCCAGGCCCTGGTCAATCTGGGCCTGCTGCCCGGCTTCGCCCGGGGCGCCTTCCGCCGGGAGGTGGCGCTCACCTACAACGATTCGGGAAGCTATCGGAATCAATGGGTGCACGTGCGCGTTGAGCCCACCCCCTGCGTGTTCACCCGTGGCCTCGAGCGCGTCGACCTGCCGATCAGGCACGCGGAGGGGAAGTTCGTGGCTGCGCCCGAGACGCTGGCCCTCCTCGAGGAGGGCCAGCAGGTGGTCTTGCGCTACGCGCGGCCGGACGGAGCGCCGGCGGGCGGGCGCTTCCCCTGGAATCCGAATGGCGCGATGGCCGACATTGCCGGGATCTGCGACCCGAGCGGCCGCATCTTCGGGCTCATGCCTCATCCCGAGGCCTGCAACCACGTGACCAATCATCCCGACTGGACACGCTGGGTGCGACAGGCCGACCCGGAGGAACGCCCAGCGCTGCTGTCACGCGAGGGTGCGGGCATCGCGATCTTCCGCAACGCCGTGAAGGAGGTCGAGGCCGCTCTGATCTGAGCGGGGGATGTCCGGTGTCGAGCAGGCGCATGCAGGTGATCATCCTGGCTGCCGGTCTGGGGGCGTGGGCTCCCGGACTGCCAGGCGCAAGCTCCGCCGTGCGCGACGCGGCGGTCGAGCGGCTCGAAAGCGAGCTCGCCTCGACCAGCAATCCCGACTCGATTCGCCTCGAACTGGCCGTCGCCTACCGCAACATCGGTCTGGTCGAGACCCGCACGCGCGCGCTCGAACTGCTCGATCGCATTCGCTCCACCTACGACGGCACCCCGCGCTACCACCGCGAGCTGGCCTACACCTATCTGGAAGCGCAGCGCTATCAGGACGCCCGCCGCGAGCTGCGGCGCGTGATCGCGCTGGAACCCGGGGACGCGGACGCGCGGGTGATCATCGCGCGCCTGCTGTTCAAGATCGTGCTGCGCTTCTACGACTTCGGCGAGACCGGGGAGATCCTCCAGCTGCTCGACAGCGCGCTCGCGCTCGATCCCGCGCACCGCGAGGCCCTGGTGCTCAAGGCGGTCGTGCTGCAGACCCTGCGCGGGATGCGGCAGGGCAGCGGTCCCGAGCTGAGCCTCCAGGCCCAGACCTGCGCGGCGGCCGTCCTGGCCCGCGATCCCGGCGACGTGCAGGCCTTGCTGCTCAAAGCGATCAGCGCCTTCGACCTGAACGAGCCGGACGAGGCCGAGGGGCTCTTCCAGGAGGCGATCCGGAGGATGCCCGCCGACGCGGCCGGCCAGTTCCGCTCCCCCTGGCTGATCGCCCGGCCCGAGGTGCTGGCCACCTACCGGACACTCGGCGAGGCGGACCGGCGCGAGTTCGTGCGCACCTACTGGCTCCAGGTCGACCCGACGCCGCTGACCCCCGCCAACGAGACGCAGCTCGAGTACTGGAAGCGGTTGACCCTGGCCGACTTCTTCTTCGGCGATGCGAAGCAGGACACCCGCGGCTGGAGCACCATGCCGGGCGAGACCTTCGTCCGCTACGGGTTCCCCCACCAGACCGTCTACCAGGCAGCGCGGTTCGGGCAGCTGAGCATGGAGGGCGGGGCCGTCGAATTCGTCCCGCCGGCCTGGGTGTGGCGGTACGACTTCCAGAACCGGTCGATCGACTTCGTTTTTCGCGACGTCAACCTGCAGGGCACGTTCCTGGCCGAGGACCAGACGGCCACCGTGCTCAGCGCGCTGCGCGAGCGCTCCCCGGCCGTCTTCCACGATGCGCTGGCGGGCGAGATGTCGCAGTTCTTCGTCTCCCACGCGGGCTTCCGGGACCCGTCCGGCAAGACCCGCGACGAGGTCGCCGTGGCGATCTCGCCGTTCGGCCGCCTGCCCTACGGCCTGCGCGAGGATGTGCCCTGGTGGACCGGGAGTCGGATCACCGCGCACGTACAGGACGACCGCCAGGAGACGGTGGCGACCGAGCGCTGGCGGATCAAGCCGAGCGATCTGGCCGAGCCGGTCCGAGGGGCGGAGATGCTGCTGCTCGACGCAACCTTCGCCCTCCCGCCGGGCCGCTACGCGCTCGTGGGCATCGTCGAGAACCCTGAGACGGGCTTGAGCGGATCGTTCTCTCAGCCCTTCTATGTGCGGTCCTTCACCTCCGACAAGCTGCAGGTCAGCGATCTCGAACTGGGTCTGCCGGCCCACGCTGGGCTGCGCGGCCACGCCAATCGCCGGCTCGGTCCTGACTTCGTCTCCAGCCCCGTCGGCTTCGTCAGCGGGGCGCGCGGCCTCGGCGTCTACTACGAGATCTACAACCTGAAGACGCGCTTCGGGAATGAGGTCGAGTTCCGCGTGCGCTACACCGTGTTGCCGCGCGGCTATGTGGTGGGCCACACGCGGCGCGTGCGCGCCGGCCAGGCCCAGCCGGACGACGAACTGCGCCACGGGCGGCTGGGCGCCAGCCTGGACGGGGTCACGCTGACCCGCAGCAACTACGCGGACGTGAGCTTCCTGCCCGAGACGGTGCGGAGCAGCCCCGGCGCCAGCGTGCTCAGGCGCGCGCGCGTGCCGATCGGGCTGCTCGACCCGGGCGAGTACGCCCTGCTGGTGACGGTGACCGATGTCATCACGGGGCAGAGCGCGAGCTCCGAGGCACCGTTCCAAATCGCAGCCGAGCCGCAGCTCCGCAAGCTCCTGAGCGGGGAGGAGAGCCGCTGACCCTCCGTTTCTAACGGCCACGGTCGAGATTCCGGGGTGATTCGGATCGGGAAATCCTCCATCATGGGCGCCGCTGTCTGGGCGGACGGGGCGCGGTGGGGCCTCAGGGCCTGTCCGCGGTGGGGCCCGCTGGGAGGGGCGATGCGAGGGAGTTCAGCCAAGTCGGTCGCGGGGATGAGCCAGACCCGGGTCAGGTCGCTCGCGCGAGTCGGCTCCAGGGCGCTGATCGCCTCCCTGGCCCTGGCCGGGCTGGCTGGTTGCGCGACCTACACGGCGCGCTTCGCCAACCTGCGGCCCGAGCTGGCGGCGGGCAACTTCGACCAAGCGCTGGCCACCCTGGAGAAGGAGCGCGGCAAGAAGGACGAGCTGCTGTATCGCCTCGAGCGTGCGCTGGTGCTGCACCAGGCTGGCCGTTGGGAGGAGAGCAACGCCGGCTTCCAGTCCGCCGAGGAGCTGGCCGAGGAGCTCTACACCAAGAGCGTCTCCGAGGGTGCCCTCTCCCTCATCCTGAGTGACAACACCATCGCCTACCGCGCCCGGCCGTTCGAGATGGCCATGATTCCCTACTACCGGGCCCTCAACTACGTCGCGCTGGGGGAATCGCAGGAGGCGCTGATCGAGGCGCGCAAGGCGAGCCTCTATCTGCGGGAGTACACCGATCAGACGCTGGCCGCGCTGGGTCGGGATTCGACCGAGGTGGAGCTCGACTGGCTCCGCAACAGCGCATTCCTGCACTACTTCAGCGGCATGCTCTACGAGTGGGCGAGAGAGACGAACGACGCCTTCATCGCTTACCGCAATGCGGCCGCGGCCTACCGGGCTTCTGCCGGCCGGCTGGCCGTCGATGCGCCGCCGAGTCTGGGTGCCGACATCGACCGCACCGGCCGCCGGCTGGGTTTCCAGGACGATGTGGCCTTCGTGCGCGACGCCTATCCCGAGATCTTCACCGGCGAGCTGACCGGCGATTGGCCAGAGGGTCACGGCGAGGTCGTGGTCCTGCTCGAGTTCGGCTTCGTCGCTCACAAGGCGGAGCGGCGCATCGAGGCGCCCATCTTCGCATCCGACGATGAAGGCCCGGATGACCTGGCGGGCAAGCTCTGCCTGCGCAGCGAGGCGGACTACGTGGTTCCCTCCGACGTGAAGATCGAATACTGGCTCAGCGTCGCCTTTCCGGAGATGGTCTCCGACCGGCCCGCTGCAACGCGGGCGCGGGTGCGCACGCGCACCGGCGAGCTGCCGGTGGAGGTGGCGCGGGTCGAAGACGTCGAAGGGCGGGCCTTCGCGACCTTCGACGCGGAGAAGGGCAAGATCCTGGTGAAGACCTTCGCCCGCGGGCTGACCAAGTATCTCGCCGAGGAGAAGGCGGAAGACAAGGGCTGGCTGGCTGGTCTGCTCGCCAACATCTTCGTCTCGGCCACCGAGACCGCCGACACGCGCAGCTGGCTGACGCTGCCCAATACAATCGGTCTGGCGCGCCTGAACCTGCCGGCCGGGACCTACGACCTCGAGATCGACTTGATCGATGCGGCCGGCACGGCCACCCCGCGGCTGGAGGTCCCGGGTGTCGAAGTCCGCGCGGGCGACTGGACGTTCCTCTCCGAGCGCGTCTGGTAGAGGCCCTAGCGCCGCAGGAGCGACGGGGCAAAGCCCTCCGGCGCCGCGAAGCCGAGCAGCTCGAAGCAGGTGGCCGCGACGTTCGCCAGGCCGGCGCCGCCGTCGGGAACCTCGAGCTGCAGGGGCCACGCCGCACCACCCGGCACGTCGTTCTCGCGCGGCCAGGCCGCCAGTCCCCGGCCGATCCCCGCGGGTGGCCGGGTCACGCCCGCCCCGGGCGCATCGAGCGCCGCCGGGTCGTAGAGGATCAGCGGCACCCGATTGAGACTGTGGCTCGTGCGCGGTTTGAAGCGGCCCGTGTGCGGATCGACCTGGAACCGGCCGGACTTGTCTCGCTCGTACATCTCGTCGGCGTTGCCGTGGTCGGCGGTGACGAGCGCGATGCCGCCCGCGCGGCGGACCGCGGCGAGCACGCGCCCCAGGGCCAGATCGACTGCCTCGACGCCCAGGATCGCCGCCCGGCGGTCGCCGGTGTGGCCGACCATGTCGCCGTTGGCGAAGTTGATCCGCCCACAGCGGAAGGATTGCTGATCGAGGCGTTCGATCGTCGCATCCGCGATCTGGGCCGACTGCATCCAGGGACGTTCTTCGAAGGGGACGCGATCCGAGGGGATCTCCAGGTACTCCTCGAGCTCGCTGTCGAACTTGCCCGTGCGGTTGCCGTTCCAGAAGTAGGTGACGTGGCCGAACTTCTGGGTCTCGCTGCAGGCGAACTGGCGCAGGCCGTTGCGCACCAAGTACTCGCCCAGCGTGCGCTCGATCTCGGGCGGCGTGACCAGGTAGTGCGCGGGCACGTGCTCGTCCCCATCGTATTCCATCATCCCCGCGTAGAGGACGTCGGGCCGGCGACCGCGGTCGAAATGCGTGAATTCCTCCCGTTCGAAGGCCTTGCTGATCTCGAGCGCGCGATCGCCGCGGAAGTTGAAGAACACGACCGCATCGCCGTCGCCCATCGGGCCCACGGGCTTCCCGCGCTCTGCGATCACGAACGGCGGCAGGAACTGGTCGATGACGTTGGGGTCCTCAGCGCGATAGGTCTCGATCGCCGCGCGGGCCGAGGGGAAGGCCCGCGCCTGGCCGTGAACGTGCGCGTTCCAGCCGCGCTCCACGATGCGCCAGTCGGCCTCGTAGCGGTCCATGGTCGTGACCATGCGCCCGCCGCCCGAGGCGATCCGGTAGGTGCGGCCGCCCGTGGCGTCGTAGCGGGCCAGCTCGGTCTCCAGCTTGTCCACGTATTCGAGTGCGGAGGTCTCGGGGACGTCGCGGCCGTCGAGCAGCACGTGGACGAAGAGCCGCGTGACGCCCTCGGCCGCGGCCCGATCGATGAGCGCGTGCAGGTGATCCTGGTGGGCGTGCACGTTGCCGTCCGAGAGCAGGCCGATGAGGTGCAGCGCTCCCCGGCGCTCTCGGCAGCGGGCGATCAGCGCCTGCCAGGTGGGGCCCGCGAAGAGCGCGCCCGAGGCGATCGCGCCGCTCACCAGCTTCGCACCCTGGTCGAAGACGCGGCCGGCGCCGAGGGCGTTGTGGCCGACCTCCGAGTTGCCCATGTCGGCGTCGGAGGGCAGGCCCACCGCCGTGCCGTGCGCCTTGAGCGCGACCCACGGGCAGTTCGCACGCAGCCAGTCGAGCACCGGCGTGCGGGCCAGCGCCGCGGCGTCGCCCTCGTCGCCGGGGCCGATGCCGACCCCGTCCATCACGATGATCAGCAGCGGACCGGGTCGGGGGGTGGACCCCGCCAGGGGCTTCAGCCTCCAATCCATCTCAGCCTCCCATGCGTCGGTCCTGGTGCGGGTTCGGGCCACCCGCGCGCGGCAGGGTGCGGTCGCATCGCACCTATACCGCGGCGTGGGCCCGCGGTCCACAGCGGACTCGCGATGCGTCGCCGGTTGCGGCGACGGCAGTGTCTCGCGTAGACTGGCTGGTTCTACGATCGATCGGGGTCCGGAGGATAGGAGGGGATGTCGTGCAGGTCGGCGACAAGTCCATCGAGTTCGACAAGGACGGGTTCATGCTCGACCCCAAGCTGTGGGACGACGCCGTGGCCCAGGCGATTGCCCGCGAGGAGGGGATCGAGGAGATCAGCGCGCAGCACTGGGCGGTCGTCAACTTCATCCGCTCTTACTGGCGGGAGCACGACATCGCCCCGCCGGTTCGTCTGCTCTGCAAGGAGAGCGGCGTGAGCATCCGCGACGTCTACAAGCTCTTCACCTCCGGTCCGGCCCGGGGGGCCTGCCGCATCGCCGGTCTTCCGAAGCCTGATGGCTGCGTCTAGCATCACGGTCAGGTGTCCAGAAGATGATGGCGATGCAGAAAACCGCGCTCTGGCTGGCCCTCGCGTGGGCCGTCATCGCCCTGGGCGTGCAGCTCGCACGGGCCTGGGGTGGGGGGCGCCGCCAGCACGGCCGCGCGGCGGGCCGTCCGTGGCAGGGGCTCGTCTACAACTTCACGACGGCGATGACCCCGGGGCACAAGGAGACCGCCTACCGGCACGTGAGCGAGTTCGCCCTGGGCATCGCGCTGCACGTGGGGGTGATCGTCGTGGGGCTGTCGACGCTGCTCTGGCTGGTCTGGTCTCGCGGCGGGCAGGCCGCCTACGTGATCGCGCGCCCGCTTGCCGGCCTCGGGCTGCTGGCGGGGCTGCTCCTGCTGGCGCGACGCGCCCTGTCCCCGACGCTGCGCGCCATCAGCACGCCTGACGACTTCGTGGCGATCCTGGCGACCAACCTGTTCCTGGCCGCCGCGGCGGCGTTGGCCGGGACCCATGGCCACGCGCTCTTCGTGATCTGCGCGGTCTTGCTGTTGTTGTATCTGCCGCTCGGGAAGCTGCGCCACGCGGCCTTCTTCTGGGCTGCCCGCGCCGACCTGGGCCTGCGCCTGGGATATCGGGGGGTCTATCCACCCGCCCGCATTCGCACGGAGCGCACCCATGGCTGAGGAAGCGAAGCGGCCTGACCCGGCGGCGGGGGATCTGGCCCTGGAGGCGCGGCGGGCGTTCGCGCGGGCGTTGCGCGGCCGGGCCGCCTACCACCTGAACGCCTGCGTCAAGTGCGGCCTGTGCGGCGAGAGCTGCCACATCTACCAGGCCGATCCGGTCCCCGAGAACCTGCCGGGCGCGAAGGCCGCCAAGGTGATCGCCCACTACAACCGCTACCACACGCTGCTCGGGCGCATCGCGCCGGGCTGGGTGGGGGCGAAGGACTTCACGCCCGAGGCGCTGGACGAGCTGGTCGAGGCCGTCTACGGCCGCTGCACGGGTTGCGGGCGCTGCGGGCTGCACTGCTCGATCGGGCTCGATGTGGCCGCCATCATCCGCGCCGGGCGCAGCGTGCTGGCGCGCGTGGGCAAGGTGCCCGAGGGACTTCAGCGCACGGTCGCCAACCAGCTCGAGACCGGCAACCAGATGGCAATCCCGCGCGAAGAACTCCTGTCCACGACCGAGTGGCTGACCGAGGATCTGCGCGCTGAGATGGGCGACGATGGTGTCGCGATCCCGGTGGATGAACCGGGCCGGCGCGTGCTCTACCTGATCAACCCACGCGAGGTGAAGTTCTTCCCGCTGTCGCTCATGGCCGCGGCCGGGGTGTTCCACGCGGCCAGGGAGAGCTGGACGCTCTCGAGCAAGTTCTACGACGTCACCAACTACGGTTTCTACTCGGGCGACGATCGCGCGGCGCGCGAGCTGACGCGCCGGGTGATGGACGAGGCGCAGCGTTTGGGCGTCGAGGAGATCATCCTCTCCGAGTGCGGCCACGGATTCCGTTCCTTCCGCTGGGAGGGCCCCGACTGGCTTGGGGAGGCTTACCCGATCCCGATGCGCAGCGTGCTCGAGCTGCTCGAGGAGTACCTCGAGCACGACCGTATCCAAGTCGACCCCGCGAAGAACACCGCGCGCGTCACGCTCCACGATCCGTGCAATCTGGTGCGCTGGGGCGGGGTGAGCGAGCCGCAACGACGGGTGCTCGCCCGTGTGGTTCAGGACTTCACCGAGATGACGCCCAACCGCCGGGACAACTTCTGCTGCGGCGGCGGGGGGGGCATGCTCTCGATGAGCGAGTACGGCGAGCGGCGCGTGGCCTCGGGCGCGCGCAAGGCCGAGCAGATCCGCGCCACGAGTGCCAAGATCGTGGCGACCCCGTGTCACAACTGCGCCGATCAGCTCATCGAGATCTCCAAGCACTACAAGCTGGGCGTGGACGTGCAGGCCGTGGTGGAGCTGGTCTACAACGCGCTCGTTCTCCAGCGACCCGCGCCGCCGGCCGACCCAGCACCCTCGGCCTGAACCGACCGGCCCGCGGCTGGATCTCACGCCCCGAATCTGCGAAACTGCCAAGGTCCGGCCGGTCCGGAAGACCCCGCTGGAAGATCCGGCACTCAACAGGGAGGCCGCCATGCCGTCCGCTAGGCCCCGGGTCCGTTTCTCCGATCTCTCCCCCCGTGCGATGCAGCCGTTCGACAGCATGCTCCTGGTCGCCGCCGGTCTCGCGATCGCCGCCGCATGCGCCGTTGCGCCGGCGGGCGCCGCGCTCGTCGAGGGCACGGTCAGCCTGCCCGGTCCCGATCGCCCGGCAGCAGGGGCAGTGGTGCGGGTCCACCCGCTGGCCGAAGCGGCCGGGCGGTACGACCTGGCGGGAGAAATGGAGGGCTGGGCGCTCGCCTGGAAGCCGGCGGGCGGAGGCACGCTCAGCGGACAGGGCCGGCTCGCCCCGCGCGGGGCCACCTCCGACTTCGCGCCCCGGTTCGTGCGAGACCATGGCGCGCTCCTGGGCATGCGGGTCGAGGACCTCGAGCCCGTGGACGCCCGTGTGGCCGGACGCGTCGAGCATCGTCTCTATCGGCAAACCTACCAAGGGCTTCCCGTCGAAGGCTCGCGTCTTGCGTTCGCCTTTGGGCGCAACGGCAGCGCGCTCCTCTTCACCGCCCGGACCGCGCCCGGGATCGAGCTGGCGGACACGCGTCCGGTCGTGGCGCTCGAGCGCGCGCGCGCCCGCGCGCTGGTTGGTCTGCGCGAACCGCGTCGCGTCGCGTGGGACGAGGGCAGTCTCGTCGTGCTTCCCAGCCGCTTCTCCGGGCTGGCCGGGGATCGGCTGGCCTGGCGCCTGCGCTGTCACACCGAGGGCCCTTGGGGCGCCTGGCGCATGCTGGTCGACGCGCACAGCGGCGAGCTGCTCGAGCGCCAGTCTCTGATCGTCACGGCCGATCCCGCGAGCCCACGGGTTGTAGTTGCCGGCAACGTGGACGGTTGGGTGCACGACCTCACGCCGTTTCGAGAGGAGCTGCTGGTGCCCTTCCCGCACCAGATGGTCTTGGCCCTCGACGGCCCCACGCCCATCGCCCAGACCCTCACCGACGACGGGGGCGCCTTCAGCTTCGGCGAGCTGGGACTGGGGGATCCTTCAGCGCTTGGCCTGCAGGCCTATCTGGCCGGACCCTACGCTGCGGTGCTGCAGACGGGCCAGACGATGCCGCCCGCGCTCACGCTCGTGAGCCCCGCGACGCCCGGCTCCGCGACGCTGACCTGGGATGACAACGCCGCGCTCCCGGCGGCGCGGGCTGTCTTCGTCCACGTCAACACCGCGCACGACGCGCTGAAGCGGATCGATCCCGGCTTCGAGGGTCTGGACCGCCGGGTGACCATCGTGGCGGACGACACGACCGGGGCATGCAACGCCTTCGCCACACTGAGCCCGGAGGCCCCCATGATGACCTTCTACGCGGCCAGCGGACCCTGCCCCGACATCGCCCAGATCGCCGACGTCGTCTATCACGAGTACGGCCACCTCGCGACGATGTACGTCTACCTGCCCGAGTGGGCACCGGGCGATCTGCACGAGGCCTTCTCGGACTACTTCGCGGGCACGATCGTCGACACCGCCCTCGTCGGCCTCGATTTCACCGGCGAGGGGACGTACCTGCGCAGCATGGACAACGACTACGTCTGGCCGCGGGAGGAATGCGGGGGCGAGGAGCACTGCGAGGGGGAGGTCCTGGCCGGAGCGCTCTGGCACATGCGCCAGAACCTGATCGACGCGATGGGGGATCGCAACGAGGCGGTCGCGCTCGCGGACAGCCTCTTCCACAACCTGCGCAAGGGCCGGCCGATGGATGTCCACGAGTGCCTGATCCAGGCTCTGCTCCAGGACGATGACGATGGCGATCTGAGCAACGGCACACCCCACCTGCAGGCGATCGCGCCGGCCTTCGAGCGCCACCAGATCGGCGATTTCGGCGTGCGCTTCACGCATCGCCCGCTCTACGACACCGAGAACCCGAACGGGATTCGGGACGTGCGCGCCACGCTGCGGAGCATCTATCCGGCCGTGCGCGATTCCGTGCTGCTTCACTACAGCGTCGACGGGGGGACCTACAACACCGTGATCATGGGCGGAACGGGCGGCCAGCTCGGCGCCCAGATCCCCGCGCTGCCGATGGGGACCACGGTCCGCTACTACCTGACGGCGGTGGACGAGAGCGGGCGGCGCGGCGCATTGCCGGAGGACGCGCCCGACGAGGTCTTCGATTACTTCGTCGGCACGGACACAGTTGCCCCGGAGATCGCGCACGAGACGTTGCGGTACCCCGTGGCGCAGCAGGAACGACTCTGGTTCTGGGCGACCGTGACGGACAACCTGGGGCCCCTCGAGTCGGTGCACGCGCAGGTGCAGGTCACCGAGCCCGAGAGCAGCTGGTCCGCCTCGATCGAGATGCAGCAGAAGGACTGGCACGCCGCGCCCGGTTTCTACGAGGGCTGCCTGGAACGCGGCGACTGGGAACCGGGCACGGCGGTGGCGTACCACATCACGGCCATCGACGGTTCTTCGCAGCGCAACTGGGCTCGCTGTCCCGCCCTCGATGAGATCACGCTCGAGACCCGCCGCGGTCGCGGCTACGACTTCGAGTCGGTGACGGACGACTTCACCTTCTCCGGCGACTGGGAACGGGGTGAGCCGCAGGGCGAGCCCGCCCCCGCGCCCTCCGGCGCGCAGCTCGTGGGCACGGTGCTCGATGGTATGTACAACCCCGGCTTCGCTTCCGATCTGACGACGCGCGAGTTCGACCTCACGCGGTGGGAGCGGGCCCGGCTCGAGTTCCACTCCTGGTACTCAACGGAGGATGAGTGGGATGGCGGCCGCGTCCTCGCCAGCCGGGACCACGGGGCGACCTGGGAGCCGGTCATCCCCGCCGGCGGCTACCCGAGCTGGATCTACGACACCGAGACGATGAGCTGGGCCGAGCTGCCGGCGTTTGCCGGCGAGGGCCGGGCGTGGGAGGCGCACCAGGCGCCGCTCGATGCCTTCGTGGGCGACACGCTGATGATCCGCTTCCACTTCTGGAGCGACACCTCGGTGACGCGGCTGGGCTGGTACCTGGACAACGTCCGCGTCGTCGAGGCGCAGGCGCTGGTCGCGCCCGAGGGGCTCTCGACCTCGTGGGGCGAGGACGGTCAGGTGGCGTTGAGCTGGCAGGCGCCGGTGGGGGTGGATCTCGGTGCCGGCGAGTTCCTGGGCTACCACGTCTATCGCACCGACGATCCCGAGGGCGACCCCGAGGAGCGCCGCACGGCCGCGCCGCTGACACAGACGGACTTCCTCGACACCGCGGTCACCAACGGCGTGCGCTATCGCTACGGCGTGACCGCCGTCTACGCCTCGGGCGAGAGCCCGCTGGGCGAGACGGCGGTCGGCTATCCCTACCGCGCGGCGATCGCGGCCGCCGAGGGCGTGGAGCTCGATGTCGAGGGCGTGACCGCGGTGAGCGACACGCTCGTCATCGCCAACGGCGGCACGGGCGAGCTCAGGGTGAGCCTCCACCTGGGGGATCCAGACGATACCTTCGAGGATCTCGTTCCCCGGCACACCTTCGACGGCGTAAACGACCAGGGCCTCACGCTGCTGGCCGAGGATCCCGCGGGCGCGCCGGGTCCGGACCTGACGGGCCTCTGGTGTCTGGAGCACGAGGGGAGCCTCCTCCTCAAGTTCGCCTTCCACGACATGCTCCCCGACCCGCGCACCGACTTCACGCTCCTGGGCTACCTCGACACAGACATGTCGCGCGAGACCGGCCTGCCGGCCGGCGAGCTGGGCGCCGACTACTTCTTCGCCATGGGGGCGCTCGTCTACCAGCAGGCGAGGGTCCTGGGGTATCTGATGCGGGCGCTGGACGCCGAGACAGTATTCGCCATGGCTGTACCGCCCTACTTGGCCATCGGCGCAGGCTTCGACTCGGCCTTCGTCGGCGCCCCGCTCGAGATGCTCGGCTCCCCGGGTCAGATCGGCTTCGCCGCGCAGGTGATACCGTCCTGGGGCGGTGGCTCTGCCGGCGCGCCGGCCGGGCTGGCGGGGAAAGAATCGCTGGCCCGCCTGCGCGAAGCACTCCTGCGCGCGCCGGCCCGGGCGAGCGCCGAGGAGGACTCGACGGGGGACTTCCTGCCGAATCCGCGCGAGATCGACTGGCTGGCGATGGAGTCGCTGTGGGGCATGGCCACGCCGGAGGAACCGCTGCACCTGCCGCTCGCGTTTGACTTCGCCGGCCGGGATCCCGGCGATCTGGCCGCCAAGCTTTTCATCACCTCGAACGACGCGGATCATCCGCTGGCCGAGGTCCCGATCACCGCGCACGTCTGGTATCTGCCCCCCGAGCAGCTCGCCTCCTGGGCGACCACCAGCCGCGCGGAGGGGCTCCTGCTTGAGTGGTCCCCGGCCGAGCCCGACTCGTTCGAGGCCTTCCTGCTCTCGCGCTGGGGCGAGCAGGAGGAGGAAGGGGCGGCCGTGCAACTGGCGGGAGGCCCGATCACCGCGGCTGACGATTCGCTCTACCAGTACCTGGATCGCGGCGTGGAGAGCGGCCGGCGCTATTACTACCGGTTGACCGGGATGACGTCGGGCGGCGACGTGGTGGATCTCTCGCCCGACGTGCATCCGCTCTACGCCCCGCCCGCGATCACCCGGCTGGCGATGGAGGCGCCGCGACCCAACCCGTTCCGCACGCAGACGACGTTCCGGCTGCACGTGCCCGCGGGCACGCGCTGGGACCTCGTGCTCGTGGATGTGACCGGGCGATTGGTGCGCCGCCTGGTGCCCCGCACCGGCGGCGGGCCCGAGGTGCAGATGGTCGCGTGGGATGGGCGCAGCCAGACCGGCGAGCCCGCCGCGCAGGGCGTCTATTACGCGGTCGCCCGGGCGGGTAGCCGGCGGGTCGTGCGGCCGGTGGTGCTGGTCAAGTAGACCGCGCGATCATGCGCCGAACGCCGCCTCGATCTCCTCGAGGCGTTGCCCGAGGCGCTTGATGAAGCCGTGCTCGAGCGCGTAGGCCGCGTCGAAGAGCGGGCGCACCTGCAGGCGCAGTCGCACGCGCTCGAGAAGCCGTTCCCCGGCCTCGCCGGCGTAGTTCTCAGCCGTGCGCTCGAAAAACGCTGGCCCGCCCTGGTCGAGAACATCGAGAAAGTCCTGGGCCGGGTCATCGCGGGTCAGGTCGCCGAAGTCGATGACGCCACACAACCCCTGCCGCTCCGCGTCGTAGAAGACGTGGTCCGCGAGGCACAGGTCACCGTGCACCACCGTGGTGGGTGGGGCGAGGCGATAGATCCACGTGCCGTTGATCTCCACCGCGCGGAAGTCGTCACCGCCGTCGTGCAGGAGCGCCGTGTCGATCGGCTCGGGGAACACCGTCCGGACCCGGTCGAGCAGTGGCTGCAGGAGACGCGACGGCTGCGACAGCGGTTGCGATCGCGGCGCCTGCGATCGCGGCGCCTGGGGCGAATCGGTCATGTCCCGCGAGCTACTTCATCTGCGAGCAGCGATCCGCCGCGGTCTCCGCGATCGAGCGCACGGCGAACACGATCTGCTCGCGCGTGTTGAAGGGGCCGATCGAGAGCCGCACCGTGCCGCGCGGCGTGGTGCCGATGTGCTCGTGAATGAGCGGCGCGCACTGCAGGCCCGTGCGCGTCTGGATGTTGTACTGGACGTCGAGGATCGTGCCCACGTCGCCCGGATCGAAGTTGTCGACGGTGATCGACATCGTTGCCACGCGGTCCGTGAGCCGCTCGGTTCCGCGGATCTTCACGCCCTCGACCTGCCGCAGCCCGTCCTGGAGCAGGCCGAGCAGCTCGATCTCGTGCTCGCGGATCTTGTCGACGCCGCGTTCGGTGATCCAGTCCAGCCCCGCGCAGAGGCCCGCGATGCCCGCCAGGTTCTGCGTGCCGGCCTCGAGCCGGTAGGGGAACTCCTTGAGGTGGCGGGGGACCGCGCTGCGCACGCCGGTGCCGCCGTAGATCGTGCCCTCGATCTCCGCGTCGTCGGCGACGCAGATGCCGCCCGTGCCGGTGGGGCCGAAGAGGCCCTTGTGGCCAGTGAAGCAAACGAAGTCGATGTGGCACTCGGCCATGTCGATCGGGATCACGCCGGCGGTCTGGGCCGTGTCGACCGCGAACTGGACGCCGGCCTCCTCGCAGATCGCGCCGATCGCCTTGAGGTCCTGAACCGTGCCGATGACGTTCGAGCCGTGGTTGATGATGACGAGCTTCGTGTTGGGCTTGATGGCCTTGCGGATGTCGGCCGGGTCGATGTACCCCTCGCCGTCCGGGCGGACGAAAGTGGCCTCGACGCCCAAGTCCACCTTGTGGTTCACCGGCCGGATCACCGAGTTGTGCTCGACCCAGGTCGTCACGACGTGGTCGCCAGGCTTCAGGGTGCCGTTGATCACCAGGTTGAGGCTCATCGTCGCGTTCATCGTGAAAACGAGCCGGTTGGGGTCCTTCGGCCTGCCCGCCCGCTCGAGACTCGGGTTGAAGAAGGCCGAGAGCTTCTTGCGGGTGCCATGGATCATCTGCTCGGCGTTGATGGCGAGATCACAGCCGGTGCGCCCGGGGTTGACCCCGTTGCGGCTGTAGAACTCGCGGACGGCATCGTGCATCGCGTCCGGCTTCGGGAAGCTGGTGGCCGCGTTGTCCAGGTAGACGATCTGATCCATCGCTCGAACCTTTCAACCCCTCTCCCGCCCGGCGGAACCCCACCGCGTCGTGCGGCAGCCCCCCACCGGGCACGCCCACACAAGGATAACAAAAACTAGCAGATGCAGGGTGATCACGCGAGCACGGGCCCTCGACCTAGGGCGCAACTTTCTTGCATAATGGTCCGGCCTGCCCTAGTAGACCAGCACCTTGTCGGCTTCCAGGGTGAGCTGCGCCAGCTCCCCGAGGCGGGCTTCCCGGACGCCCTCGACGAGATCTGAGAGCACCAGGCCGCGGGCCTCGAGGCAAGTGCGGCAAGCCATCACAATGCCGCGACGCAGGACCGGCTTCAGCATGCGCTCGATGTTGTAGTAGCCCTGGGGTGTCTGCTGGCCGCGCCGGGCGCAATAGACCCCGTCGCAGGTCAGGTAGAGCGTGAGGTCGAGATCCTTCTCCGACTCGAGCAGGGCGCCGGCCAGGCGCAGAGCCTGGAACGGCCGCTCGGATCCGTAGGGTGAGTCGTTCACGATCAGCAGGACGTGCATCCCAAGGCTCCCTCCTCGGGCCGCGGATCTGGGCTCGGCAACCGGACTCGGCTTTCCGCCGGCGCACCGCGCGCCCGACCGGCACCTGCGCAGACCTACCGAATCATCACCACGCGTTTCTGCAGTGCGCCGTCCTCGGAACGCAGGCGCGCAAAGTAGGTCCCGCTCGCCACGGGACGCCCGCGTTCATCCAGGCCGTCCCAGCCGAACCGGTGCGCGCCGGCACCATAGTGCCCGGCGGCGACGTGTCGCACGACCGCGCCGGTGGCATCGGTGACCACCAGGTCGACGTCGACCTCACGCCGGCAGTCGAAGCCGAGCACGCAGCGCCCGGACGCGGGGTTGGGGTGCGGCGCCAGCAGGACCAGGTCGCTCGTGACTGCCGGCTCCTCGCCCGTGGACTGGGCGCCGAGGTGGATCTCCATCAGCTCGATCTGCGCGAGATCGTCGGTGCCCAGGCTGTAGGGCGGTTGGGCCGCGGCATGCACGTGCCCCGGGTTGATCGCGGGCAGGCTGTGCAGGGCGCGCTCCTCGTTCATCTTCACGGTGCCGATCTTGTCGAGCGCCACGATGTCGCGGCTGACCAGCACGCTGTTGAAGCGCCAGTTGGGCGGGGTGTGATAGGGCGGCACGTAGCCCGGACCCCCGTTGTAGAGGCCGAAGGTGCCGTCGATCAAGAAGAGCTTCGTCTTGTCACCGATCTGGTCGCGCAGAATCATGCTGAGGCTGGGCAGCGACGTGTTGAATCCCGCGTAGTGCGTGGCGGTGATGCTGATGTTGTCGAAGGAGCCGAAGTGGTTCTTCATGCAGAGGGTCACGCCGGCGTAGTCATCGTGGTCCTTGATGACCGGCACATTGATCAGGTAGTCACAAAGCTGAGCGATGATGCGCGAGACATGGTGGTTCGTCGTCGATCCGCCGGGGTAGGTGATCGTGTACGTGTGGGTCATGTCGCAGCCGATCGAGGGATGGTCGGTGCCCACGTACTGGACGCCGGGGCCGCCCCAGTTCTGCGTGTAGCCGGTTTGCGCGCAGAAAAAGCCCGTGTCCCAGTCGTGGACGATGATGTTCTCCGGCGGCAGCGTCGATCCGCCCAGGTCCATCATCAGCAATCCCTCGACGAGTGCGTTCACGACCTGGGGGTGCGTGGGCACGTCGCCGCAGGCGAGGTTGATCTTGATGCCGACCTTCTTCGTGGGCGTGATGCCCGGGAAGAGGCTCTTGAAGGCCGCGGCGGTGTCCGGGATGCCCGTCAGGGCGCGGACGGCGGCGTGGACCATCTCGGTCACCGGACCCTGGTTGACCGTCGTCCAGCCGGTCGTCGCCTCGTTGTGGTGCGCCCACACGACGCGGCTCTTCTCCCCCGCGCGGGCTGTTGCCCCGAGCAGTCGGGGACCCACGAGCAAGCCGGCCGTCCCGATCGCGGTCGTGCGCAGGAAGCCGCGGCGCGAGACGTGGGTGGGCCCGGCGGGCGGAAGGCCGTCATGAATACGCCTGGGACCCAACTGCGCTGGACGTCCAGCTCTCTCTCTGCGGTGCATGGGAACCCCCGACATTCTGTTGTCCTGTCGCGCCGCGCTTCGCGGCTAGCAGCCCGCCAGCAGCCCGGCCATCACGCGGCTCGCACGCGGCTGGCCGCTGGAGCCGCGACCGCCTACTGGGCTTCGAAGTACGTCTTGATCTCTCCCCAGGTCGCACCGCTGGCGGGGGTCGCCCCCTGGATCAGGTCCAAGACCCGCTCGGCGAGACAGCGGACCTCGGGGACGGTGGCTTCGTCGCCCGGCATCAGCACGATGCTGGTGAAGAAGCAGGCCTCCTGAAACTGGAACATCACCGAGCCGAATGCGACCTGAATGCGGGCAGACCCCGTACCCGGCCAGTCGGCGACAGGCGTGCCCTCACCGCTGCCCGGATCCTGATAGAGCGCCTGCGCGTTCTGGGGCGTGCCCTGATTGAAGACCGCGACCGTCGCCGCGGTCGGCTCACCCGCGATCTCGGCGGCGTAGTTCTGGAAGGCCGCCGCCACAAAGCCGTAAGCCACATACAGGAAGGCCTGCCCGTCGATGATGGTGGACAGCTCCTCCTGCGTATGGGCGGTCAGGGGCTCACCGTCGCGCGTCCAGCCAGGGCAGGCCTCGTCGGCCGGCAGCAGGAGGAGCGGTTCGATCTCCGCGCAGTCCCCCCTGGCGGGCGTGGACAGGGCAAGGACGGCGACGAGTGCGATGAGGCTGGCGAGAACTCCCGGGCACGGAAATCGGCGGGCTGAACGTGCGAGGCTTGTGCAAAGATGCATGAAACCTCCGGATACGGACTCGATGGTCGTCGGACGCGCGGCGCCGGGCCGGTCTATGGCCAGACCACCGAGCCTCGCAGGGTCTGATTATACTCCCAGACGCAACGTCATGGCCATCAGCGCGTTGGCCCGGCTGCCGATTGGTTGTGGCGCGAAGACTAGGTTGTGGTGCGAAGATTACTGGTGAGACCCCCGGGGAGGTCCTGATCCATCCGGTGTTTGGGTCCAGAACGCCCCCAGGCGGAGCTGAAACAGCCTATCTGAATAATCGAGAATAGGTTACGGTCAGGTCTCCATCATTCTTCGTTCCACAACGTGGCGGGTGAAGGTGCTGGGCGGTCGCCCCGATCGTTCGTGTTGGAGGCAGGAGCACCAGCCGCGTCCCGCGGTATGAGAGGGACCGAGCCGCTTGGGCGAGGGGCGCATCAGCGCGAGGGGAGCCACGGCCGTCATGAAGCGAAGGAACAGGCGCCACGTGTCCCGGAGGCCCGAGCGGGCCGTCCTGGCAGCGATGCTGCTGGCCGCGGTGATGCCTACCGCCGGGGCGCGCACGGACCCCTACGAGCCCAATGACTCCTGGAACCAAGCGACTCCGCTCGATAACGGCGTGTCGCTCGAGGCGTGGATCTCTCCCAGCGGGGACCATGACTGGTTCACGTTCACCGCGACCACCACGGGGCAGCTCGCCATCCAGCTCACATCGCTGCCCGCCGACTACGACCTCTACATCGCGCATCTCAACCCCGAGACCCAGCAGCTCGACGGGATTCCGTATGCCAACGACTCCGGCAGCATGCCGGAGTACTACTCGGGCCACCTCCAGGCCACGGGTGCGTACTACCTGCGTGTGTATGCCGAGGACGGTGTGTTCGATGCCGAAGACCCTTACACCCTCTTGGTGAGGTGGCCGTCGCCGGCCCCGATCGACGAGAACCTGCTCGAGGTCGGGACCGCCCAAGGCGCCCCGGGCACAGCGGCCACGGTCGCGCTGATGCTGGCCAATGACGATGCGGTGAAGGCGCTGCAGGCTGACCTCACCTTCGATCCCGCGGTGCTGAGCTTCCAGGCGGCGCAGGCCGTGGGCCGGGCCTCGGAGATGACGTGCGGGGCAGCGTTGCAGACTGGCGGCCGCGTGCGCGTGCTCCTGTACGATGATGCAGACGAGCATCTCCCGCCCGGAACCGGGGCCGTGGTCGACCTCACGTTCGCGCTGGTGGGAGCGGCCGGGAGCCAGAGCGCGCTCACGCCGACGGGGGTGCTCCTCTCGGATCTCGACGCGAGCGCACTGCCGGTCACAACCGATCCCGGCGCGCTGGCGGTCATCGACGCCAGCGTGGCACCCGCGCTGCGCCTCTACGCGCTCAGGAATCCCGCTCGACCGCGGACGCTCCAGATCTTCGCCGCGGGCGATCAGGTCCTGTCCGGTCCCCCGGTCGTCATGGCCGGCGGGCAAGCCGTGACGATGCACCTCGTCGACGGGGCTGAGAACCTGTACGAGGGCGCCTTCCACGCGCCCGTGGATGGCGACAGCCTCGAGGTCAGCGCCTCGGGGACGAACGGCGCGACAGCGGGGACAACTGCCACCACGGTGGTTTTCTGATGGGGAATCTACCCATGGGCATCGGCGACATGCGGTGCGATCGCAGCCTCCCTGGGTCAGGCCGTCTCCTGCTGGTGCTCGCGCTCTTCGCGGTCGCCTCGGCGCCGGGTTGTGGGAAGGACGATGGACCATCGCGTCCCGCGCCGACCACCGCCGCCGGCCTGACCGCACAGGGGTGGGAGGCCTTCGCCGGGGGCGACTACACCGCGGCGCTCGCGGCCTTCGAGCAGGCCATCGACCTGGACGCCCAACACGGCCCCGCGCATCTGGGGGCGGGCTGGGCGCGGCTCGCGGGAGGGCAGGCGACCGAGGACTTCGAGGCGGCCGTGATGAGCTTCGACACGGCCGCGGCATCGGGCGAGACGGGCGCGGAGATGCTCGGCGGGCGGGCCGCCGCGCGTCTGGCCCTCGGGGGCGCGGCGCTGCCGGCGGCCGTGAGCGACGCCGCAGCAGCCCTCGATGCCGCGCCGGACTTCGTCTTTGCGCAGCGTCCCAGCTTCGACGCCGCGGACCTGCACCTCATCGTCGCCTTCGCCGAGGTGGCGCGGGCGCGTTACGCCGACGCCATGGCGGCGGCCGACGGGGTGGCGCCCAGCGGGATCGATCCCTCCGACCCAAGCACGTGGGTCGTCGGCGGGCAGGCGTGCAGCACCTACGCGCAAGCGGCACTGGCCCGCCTCGCGCAGCTCTCGGACAGCGAGTGCACGGAGGAGCCGGCGGGAGGGGCGCGATGAGCACGCAGCACCGGCCAACCGCAATCGCGCGCGCGACGGCAGTGCGCTGGGCGAGCGGCGTGCGCTGGGCGAGCGGCGCGCTCTGGGCGAGCGGCGCGCTCTGCGGGGTGGTCGCGGCTGCGGATCCGGGAGCGGCGGCAGCGGCCCCGAGCGTTCTCGCATCACCAGTGATGCCGGCAACGGACGTGGCCTCCAAGATCGACCCGCGGCTGCTGGCC
>CAZDKK010000036.1:0-48364 GCA_964506245.1 uncultured bacterium
TACGATGCACGAAGCGAGCGAAGGTGGCTAGACGGGGCGCGGCGAGGTCTTACGAGGATCCAATGTCCGAGCTCGTGTGCGGCGGAGAATCGCTGACGTCCCCGCGGCGCGGCGCCGTCTATCGTGATGATGGCTCGGTCTCCCGCACCGAGGATTCTGGCGGCATGCCCCTCCAGGCGCTCGTACTCGACGGTGGCTCCGCAGAACTGACAGATCGCCTCGATGTCGATCTGCGCTGGCTCGACGATCCCAAGGTGACGCAGCAATCCTTCGGGGGAGCGGAAGATCTCCACCTCCTCACTCGAGGCCATCTTCGGCCTCCCGGATGCGGTCAAGTACGCCTAGCCTCTCCAAGTCCCTCAAGTAGCTGGCAACGTCAGCATCGGTCAGGTCCTTGAGCTCTCTGTGCTGGGCCGTGAGCATTCCGGCTTCCAGCTCAGGCATCCGCTCCATGATGCGCGACAACAACCCACGCCTCTCGTCTGGCGATGTGGGAACCCGGGCGGCCCCCCCTTTGCCAGTTCGCACACACCTTTCATATTCAACCCGCGCTTGCTCGAGTCGCCGCCTTCGCTGGATCTCCACAGCTTCGAGAAGCAGATCCCTGACTCGGGCCGAGGTCGCCTGAAGATCCTCCCCAGCCTCCTGGCATTCCGCCAAGATCTCCTCATCGGACGCCTCGGCGACTGAATCTGCCAGGGCATCCAGGATCAAACGCAGATCCGGAACGGGATCACCGCTCTTGCTGGACATCTAGCAGCCTCCCCACGCTCTGGCACTTCGGCGCAGTCTCTTCATAGCTGCGTCGTACGCCTTCGCGTCGATGCCTAGCGCATCCTGGATCTCTGGACGCTTCATGCCCTCCAGGAGTCCGTCCATGATCAGGAGCACAACGTGATCGTCCTCGAACAGGCGCTTGATCTCCTCGACCTGCCGCCTTGCATCTGCCACGGCATCGGGCGGAGGGTCAGCCGACCTCGCCATGTCGATCGCGTCATCGGTCGCCTCGCCACTTGGATCGGATCCCCGCAGATCCGATCTCAAGACCAGGGGTCGACGCTCGCCTTTCTCCACCCAGTGACTCGCAAGACTCCGCATCGTTGCATGCAGGTGACCCTCGAAAGTCACGGCGGCAACTGGCCAATGCCGCGTGCCGTCGAGGGTCCCGAAGATCGCCTCCTGCATCAGATCGTCAGCACCCAGCCCCACGTGCCCCCTGGCCCGGAACTCCGCGGAGTGCCTCAATCGGGCAATCTGAACCTCCGACAGGGCCGTGATTGCATCGCGCACCTGTTCATCTGTCGCGTAACAACTCCCCCTATTCTCTTTACTCATAGGCGGTTACATCACCCCTCCCTTGTGCACTTGCGATGTGGGCAACAGCCCTAGTCTCATATGCCCGTCGGGTGGCCCTTCCAGGACACCCAAGATCTTCGTGTCCGAATCCGCCGTCAAGCGGGCATACATATAGACGAGGGGACCTTCGGGCGGCCCGGCGGGACGGACCCTCCGGGCGGCCGATAGTAGGGCTCGCACCGCGGGAACAAGGAGGTACGACAATGAAAGGCAGAGGAAACCCGCACGTCGTGCGGCACCCCGAGGGCGGATGGGCTGTGCGGCGCGAAGGAAGCGCGCGTGTGTCGTCGCGCCATACCACGCAGCAGGAGGCGATCTCCAGTGCCATCGACTTGGCCAAGGCGATTCGGGGAGAGGTCGTGATCCACGACAGGAGCGGCAGGATACGCGACCGCGATTCGTACGGGAACGACCCGTGTCCTCCCAGGGACCGGGAGCACTAGCGAGCCAAAGCCTGCGGCCATGGAGCGCGAGGGACTTGATCCGGCCTATGATGGTGGCCATGTCTCACGACTCGGCGTCTCCTGCCCGGGTCGGCGGCCCAGCGTCGATTGCAGAAGGGCCGCCCGTGGTGGCAAGGACTTCTTGAACGGAGCGCCGGTAGACAGGCATCGCGCCGGGCCGCGATGTACCGGATGGCACAATGATCCCATCAGTAGTAGATTCTTCGCACGCCCAGTGGGACAACGATCACCGCACTTGAGGAGAGGCTATGACGGACCAATTGCGCTTGCAGATCTTGTGGGTGCTGGATCAGCATTCGAGAACAGACCCCTCGACTATCAAGGCCGACAGGGAGCTCGCGGCTGAGACGAGTCAGACCCTCGAAGAAACCCAACGCCAGCTTGACATCCTTGAGACTCAGAACCTCGTCACACTCACCAAAGGCATGGGACCGACCTACGGAGCGCGGATCACTCCCATTGGTTCACTCGCCGTTGAGCGACTGCAGGAACAGGCCCTGGAGCGTCCGCGCAGGCCGATCGGATTTCGCCGCTCCAAGTAGCACGGCTGCGGCATTGGCGCGATCTGCGTCTCGATCTGCGGTCCTACTTCGTCCCGGCTTGTGTGCGATCGCGACACCGCAGCCGACGGGAGGGGCATTCTGTGAACTCCGACCTGGGCGCGCAGCGCCGAACGTCACGAGGAGTTGCTGGCGCCGTGCGCGACGCGTTCACGAGGAGCATGATCCGGTACCTCCTCCGCAAGTATCCTCCGGAGCGCATCTGGCTTGGCTGCGAGGCTGCCCTCAAGAACGACTACTACTTGATCTCCATCGAGAGTCTGCCCGGTGAGGCAGACAGAGCCTTCCAGATCTACGGCGTCCGCGGACGCGAACTCCAGACCACATTCTCCGATGGGCACGAGCCACACGAGCGGATCCTGACTCTGGATGATCTGAGGAGCGGTACACTGGATATCGCGCATTGGTGCGGGTGGTGGACCGTTCACTACCGCAGCCTTCCAATCGCGGTACTCGCGGAGTTTCTCTGCTATCAGCGCCTGCGCTGGCGTCGCCATGTCAGGCGCGACAAGCACCTGAGGACAATGCGGAACCGGTATCGCGTGCTGGCGGAGATTGCGGACCTCGCAGAGTTCTGGACACACAGTCAAGTGGACTTCATGGATCTTCTTCGCGGCCTCTATGGGCGGGGGGCGGAGTCATCCCCACAGGTCAGCAAGCTGATCGGGTTCCTCACCACGATCCTCGAATCCCTGAAGGAGTCGGGCGATGTTCTCTTCGCAGAAGGACTCCTCCCCAAGGACATTCGGATCACCCCGAAGGCGCTGAGCACGTTGTCAGATTACGAGGTGGAGACAACCCGCCACGCGGATAGCATGCGCATTGCCAAAGGTCAGCTCTGGGTGAGTGTCGCGATGGTCATCTTGGCCCTGGCAAGCCTCGTGGTCGCCCTCTTGGACATGTGACCGGGATTGGGCGCCCCTACGCCATCACCCACTCAGCCGAGAGCACTTCCGCCTGCTCCAGCACCGTCTGCGTCGCCTTCTCCTGCTTGTCCGGCGGGTAGCCGTACTTCCTGAGAATGCGCTTCACGAGCACGCGGAGATGGGCGCGCACATTCTCCCGCAGAGTCCAGTCGATGGTCACATTCGCCCGCACGGTGCGGACGAGCTCCTGGGCGATGGTCCGCAGGGTCTCGTCCCCCAGGATTCTGACGGCGCTGTCGTTGGTTTCCAAAGCGTCGTAGAAGGCAAGCTCGTCCTCGGAGAGCCCCAGGACCTCACCGCGGGCGCTCGCCTCACGCATCTGCTTGGCGAGCTCGATCAGCTCCTCGATGACCTGCGCAGCCTCGATGGCCCTGTTTTGGTAGCGCCGGATTGTCTGTTCGAGCATCTCAGCGAACGAGCGTGCCTGCACCACGTTCTTGCGCATGCGAGTGTACAGCTCGCCTTGGAGCAGCTTGCGCAGCAGCTCCACTGCCAGGTTGCGGTGCGGCATGCCGCGCACGTCAGACAGGAACTGATCCGAGAGGATCGAGATGTCGGGCTTCTCCAGGCCGGCTGCAGCGAAGATGTCCACCACACCCTCCGGGGCCACAGCACGGGAGATGATCTGCCGGACTGCGTGGTCGAGCTCCTCCTCCGGGCGTGCGTCGCCCGTGATCCGCTTGGCGAGCACAGCCTGCACGGCCTGGAAGAACGCCACGTCATCTCGGAGGCGCAGCGCCTCCGCGTGGGGTACGGCGAGCGCAAATGCCTGGGACAGCTCGCGCACTGTGCGCAGGCACCTCTCCTTGCCGTCCTCCTGCTTCAGGATGTGCTCCTGGGCGGCTGGGAGGAGCCCGAGGCGTTCCTGGGCCTTGCCAGAGATCCACGCCGACCAGTCGAACGCGTGGAAGAGGTCGCAGCAGACCTCGTACTTCTCCAGCATGACGGCGACGGCTTCTTCCTGGTTGATGGCCGTGCGCCCGGTGCCGCCGCTCTCCGTGTAGGTCGCGAGCGCCTGTTTGAGCTCGTGCGCCAGGCCCAGGTAGTCGACCACGAGTCCGCCGGGCTTGTCGCGGAACACGCGATTGACCCTGGCGATGGCTTGCATGAGGCCGTGGCTGCGCATCGGCTTGTCCACGTACATCGTGTGCAAGGAGGGAGCGTCGAACCCAGTGAGCCACATGTCGCGCACGAGCACGACCTTCATCGAATCGGCCACGTCGCGGAATCGATTCGCCAGGGCCTCGCGCCGAGGCTTGTTGCGAATGTGCTGCTGCCAGTCCACTGGGTCGGAGGCAGAGCCGGTCATGACGACCTTGAGGATGCCCTTCTCGTCGTCCTGGTCGTGCCAGGCAGGGCGCAGCCGCACGAGCTCCCGGTACATCTCGACGCAGATGCGCCGGCTCATGCAGACCACCATCGCCTTACCTTCCATCGCCTCGAGGCGCTTCTCGAAGTGGTCCACGATGTCCTGGGCGATGAGCTTCAGGCGCTTCTCGGCGCCCACGACGGCCTCGAGCTGGGCCCACTTGGTCTTGAGCCTCTCCTTGCGCTCGACTTCCTCGCCCTCGGTGGCCTCCTCGAAGTCCGGGTCGATCTGGGGCCGCTCAGACTCGTCCAGCACCAGCTTCGCGAGCCGGCTCTCGTAGTAGATAGGCACCGTGGCCCCGTCCTGCACGGCACGCTGGATGTCGTAGACGCTGATGTAGTCGCCGAACACCGCCCGGGTGTTGGCGTCCTGGAGCTCGATGGGCGTGCCGGTGAAGCCGATGAACGAAGCGTTCGGCAGGGCGTCGCGCATGTGCCGGGCGAAGCCGTCCACGAAGTCGTACTGGCTGCGGTGCGCCTCGTCAGCAATCACCACGATGTTCCTGCGCTCCGACAGGGTCGGGTGCCGGTCGCCCTTCTCCTCCGGGAAGAACTTCTGGATGGTCGTGAAGACGATGCCGCCCACCTCGACCCGTAGGAGCTCCCTGAGGTCGGCGCGGCTTCCAGCCTGGACGGGGGGCTGGCGCAGGAGCTCCCTGCAGCGGGAGAAGGTGGCGAAGAGCTGGTCGTCGAGGTCGTTGCGGTCGGTGAGCACGACGAGGGTGGGGTTCTCCATAGCCGGCTCTCGCACGATGCGTCCCGCGAAGAAAGCCATGGAGAGGCTCTTGCCTGAGCCCTGCGTGTGCCATACCACACCGATGCGGCGGTCGCCAGGTTTCCCGCCAGGGCGTCGGCCAGCCTCGTAGCGTCCGGGTGCATCGGGCAGGCGGTCCGCTACACGTCGGAGGGCTGCTGCCCGCAACGTCTCTTCAACGGCGACGCGCACGGCATGGAACTGGTGATAGCCGGCCATCTTCTTGATGAGCTTCCCGCCGCCCGCGTCCTCGAAGACGATGAAGTCGCGAACCAGCTCGAGGAAGCGGCGGGGCTCGAGGACACCCTCGAGCAGTACCTGTAGCTCGGTCAGGCGCGCATCGGCCAGGCGCTCGCCCGCGATGGTGCGCCACGGCTTGAACCACTCGCGCCCTGCTGTGAGCGTGCCTATGCGGGCCTCCACTCCATCTGAGACAACCAGGAGCTCGTTGCAGGCGAACAGCGCCGGGATCTCGGCCTTGTAGGTCTGGAGCTGGTGGAAGGCCGTCCAGATCGTAGCGTTCTCGTCCGCGGGATTCTTGAGCTCGATGACGGCGAGCGGCAGGCCGTTGACGAAGAGCACGATGTCCGCACGTCGCGTCTGCTTGTTCTCCGCCACGGTGAACTGGTTGATGGCGAGGAGGTCGTTTGCATCCGGGTGCTCGTAGTCCAGCACCTGTGCCTGGGCTCCCCGAATCCGACCCTCCTTGGGGCGGTACTCCACGGTCACCCCGTCGACGAGCAACCGGTGCACGCTGCGGTTATGAGCAGGAAGGTCCGCCCCTTCGGGTCGCGTGAGCTTCCGGAAGGCATCCTCGAGCGCCTCGGCCGGCAGGCCCGGGTTCAGCCTAGTGAGGGCAGAGCGCAGGCGCCCCTCGAGCACCACCTGCCCGTAGTCGGTGCGCTCCGCAGCAGCTGTGTCCGGTGCGATGTCGGGGCCATGCAGGATACGCCAACCAAGGCGCTCCAGCCAGTCAAGGGCAGCGGTCTCGACGACGGACTCGTTGAACGCGGGGTTCACTCCTCTGCCGCCTCCTCCTGCAGTTCCTTTAGGGTGCGACCCTTCGCATCCTTCCATTCCGTCCGGCCGTTGGACGACCGGCCAAGCACGACACCCGACGCCATGGAGGGTGAGTTGAAGGTGTAGTCCTGCGTGAAGCGATAGACCTCGCCCGCGTCGGCAAGCACCCCGTTCTTCAGCAAGGTGCGGCGCAGCTCGGTCGCAGATGCGTCGCATGAGGGGGTCTCAGACTTCGCCGCCTGCGATGCGGCACGCACCACGAACCCCTCAGGCCCGTCGAAGCCGTGGGCCGTGATTCCCCGGCCCGTGAGAGTCAGCTCTGGCTCCGATCCCCCCACGCTCGGCTTGTCGAAGAAGCTCACCCCGACCACCTGCAGACACAGGAGCATGTCGGCCAGGAACGCCTCGGCATCAGCCTCGTCAGCCTCGGAGAGGGCGGGGAGCTGAGGCACGTTGCCGTTGTCCAGCTCGCAGCGTTTGGCCTCGTTTGCGAGCACCACGAGACGCGACTCGAGATGCTGCACATGGGCCTTGTTGAGGCTCTGGTCCTTGCTGGTGAAGGCCACGGCATGTGTCCAGAAATCCTTCTTCTTGGAGTGGTCGTCGAGCCGTGCGAGCACGCCGTCACCCTCCCCGACGTAGACTCGCGGGAACTGGCCGGACTCACCCGGTCCCCAAAGAACGTAGACGCCCGTGCGCTTCAGCTCAGGGCGGTGCTTCGCCTCGCCATAGAGCGGGCGGGGGAAAACCAGTCCCTGTCCGGTCCAGTTGGACTTCTCGACGATCCTCAGGGCCTCAGGCTCGCCAGAGGGGACGAAGATCCGCACCGAGAACCCAACTGCCTTGGTCATGACGATGCCTCCTGTGTCAACCGCTCCGCATCCTTCACGCGCAGCTCGCCGGAGATGAGCTTGGGCAACAGCGTGTCGCGCAGGGCGGCGAGGGTGCGGGATTCCCATGTGTTTCCGAGGATTCGGCCAAACATCGGGGCAACGATCCGATCGAAAGCACGCAGGAGCAGCGGGGGGGGTAGCAGGGATCTCGAGTTGCTGAATGTGCTCGTCGTGACGGTGTCGAAAACGGAACCGTGCGCTCCATGTACCAGTTCGTCGATTCGATGCCGCAAGTGGCAGTACAGGGCAAATGGGCTGTCGGTCGAGCTGACGAGTGCGTAGCAGGTCTGATTCATCGCGATCTCACGGCCAAACAAGACCATTCGACCCGTAGTTGCACCACGCGCGACGACGACAGTGGAGAGGGCCGGAATCAGTTGGGTGGCGCTCTCGTCCAGGCCCGCTCCTGTGATAGTCCGCTCAGTGACGATCAGGAACGCCTCTCGGCACTGAGACACGTCCTTCGCGCTCGCCCAAGGGATCTGGCCGTTCCAGTACTCATCGCGGTCCGTCTTCGGCGTACCTCCGCTCAACAGCTTCGCTTGTGTCAGCAGAGATCCCGTCTCCCAGCCTTCCGGGATCTCCCCAAACTCGGAGTCCACGAACCGGTTAGGGAACAGGTCAGCCACCTCCCTGGGCAGCCCAGGATCTCGCCCCTCAGCCTTGGCGCGCACGGGGTCGAAGTCTGCGAACCACGACTTGAAGAGCGCCCGTGCCATGGCCTCCAGCGTCTCGTTCATGCGCCGGTTCAGCTCGATCTTGTCGTCGAGCGCATCGAGGGTGCTGACGATGCGGCATTGAACGCGTGTCGGTTCCGGTGCCGGAAAGGCGAGGAGGTCCTCCCGGGCCAGACCGAGATTAGTGGTTCCCGTCGCACGTGAACGGCAGTAGGTGCGATACTGGGGTGTCCGGAGTAGCCAGTGGAGATATTCAAGGGGCACGTCGCTTCGCTTCGGCTGCAGCTTGACCGTGTCCTGCGTCAAGCGGCCCGGCGAATGGTCTAGTGGCAGCCTGGCCACGGCGCCAAGCAGATCGGCAGACTGGGTAACGTCCTTGAGGGACAGGTAGAGCTCGCCTGGCCGGACCAATAGCTTGTCCGGAGACTCCCCACCATACGTCTGTAGCGAATCCCTGCGAAACCCCCCGTTGCGCTGAATCGTCGCAAGTCCAAGAAGAACTGGTCCCGGCTGACCTAGCAGCCGGCTCCTGTAGGTGGTGCCCCGTTGAAGCGTGAAGTAGTCGCCAAGCGTGTGGCGATCGCTCCTACTCGCCATACCCCAGCATCTCCAGGTTCGTGGCGATTGCAGCATCCAGCTTCGCCGCCTCGGCTTGCTGCTCGCGAAGTGTCGCGGTGAGCCGCCTCATCTTCGCCTGAAATGGTTCCCCGTCGTCCTCCTGCGCTTCGGTACCGACGTAGCGGCCTGGCGTGAGCACGTGGCCGTGCTTGCTCACCTCCTCGAGCGCGGCGCTCCTGCAGAAGCCGGCGACGTCCTCGTACTTGCCTGCGTCCTTCTCTCCGCGCCAGGCGTGGTAGGTGCCGGCGATGCGGGCGATGTCCTCGTCGGTGAGCTCCCGGTGGGTGCGGTCCACCATGCGGCCGAGCTTGCGTGCGTCGATGAAGAGCAGGTGGCCGCGTCGATCGCGGAACTTCCCATCCTTGCGGTCGCGCGCAAGGAACCACAAGCACGCGGGGATTGGCGTCGAGTAGAAGAGCTGGCCGGGCAAGGCGATCATACAGTCCACGAGGTCAGCCTCGATGAGGCTCTTGCGGATCTCACCCTCGCCAGATTGGTTCGACGACATCGAGCCGTTGGCGAGCACGTAGCCGGCCACCCCGGCGGGGGCCAGGTGATGGACGATGTGCTGCACCCAGGCGAAGTTCGCATTCCCGACCGGAGGCACGCCGTACTTCCAGCGCTTGTCCTCGCGCAGGCGCTCCCCGCCCCAGTCGCTGTCGTTGAAGTGCGGGTTGGCAAGTATGAAGTCGGCTTTCAGATCGGCGTGGCGGTCGTTGTGGAATGTGTCGCCGTGGGCGATCTGGCCATCGATTCCTCGGATGGCGAGGTTCATCTTGGCCAGGCGCCAGGTAGTGTAGTTGGACTCCTGCCCGTAGATTGAGATGTCCGCCCCGGCCTTGCGGCCATTACTGATACCCTTGGCATGGGCCCGGATGAATTCGACCGACTGGACGAACATGCCGGCGGAGCCGCAGCAGGGGTCGTACACGCGGCCCCGGTATGGCTCGATCATCTCCACTAGGAGCTTGACCACACAGCGGGGCGTGTAGAACTCTCCGCCCCTCTTGCCCTCGGCGCTGGCGAACTGCGCCAGGAAGTACTCGTAGACCCGGCCCAGGACGTCCTTGGCCCGACTCGCCTCGTCGCCGACCCGGATGTTGCTGATGAGGTCGATCAGCTGCCCGAGGCGCTCCTTGTCAAGGGCGGGGCGGGCGTAGTCCTTGGGCAGCACATCCTTCAGAGCCGGGTTGTCTCGCTCGATTCCTTCCATGGCATCGTCGATGAGCCGGCCGATCGTGGGCCGCTTGGCCGCGCCCTTCAGGTGTGCCCAGCGGGCCTCCGGAGGCACCCAGAAGATGTTCTGAGCCCGGTACTCGTCGGCGTCCTCAGGATCGGCGCCCTTCTTGCGCTCAGCCTCGAGCCGGGCGTGTTGCTCCTCGAAGGCGTCAGAGATGTACTTCAGGAAGATGAGGCCCAGGACGACGTGCTTGTACTCGGCGGCGTCCATACTGCCCCGCAGGGCATCGGCCAACTGCCAGAGCTGAGCTTCGTAGCCGATGTTGGCCCCCGTGTCGTGGCTTCCTCGGGGGCGCTTCGTAGCTCGTCTCGGCATGCGTTCCCTCGCGTACTCCTGAAAACAGGCTCAACCGTCGTCGCTAGAACAAGATACACCCGGAAGAGTCCCGCGTCAGCATGGAACTGAGCGCCCCCCCCCGCCGAGCCGCTGCCTCCGTTCTTCCGCCGCGTCAGGCCGGAGACTACCGGGAATCGGCGATCGTGGAGGAGCGCACTGCGCGATGAAGACCATCACGGGGAGCCCGCCATGGTCCCTGGTTGTCGCCGCGATCGGTCTCTACTAGTCGGATGCCGCTGAGAGCCTCTCTCCCCGCGTCGAATCCCTCAGCAACTCACTCCATCCGTATGCTGCAGTCTGCGTCGTTCACGGCAACGGATCGTCAAGGTTCGAACACCTCAGCAATTCACCAGTCCGCTCCGATCGCGATTGTCACGCGAGTTGAGCAGGAATGATCAACGTTGGTGCACGCAGTCGCGAGGGAAGCTGCAGCTTTGTCCGAAATGCCGGCCACCTGACTCCTTAAGGGTGGACGCGGCTGCGGCCGTCTCCCACGGCGAGGACCGCCCCAGGTTGGAAGGGCTCGGTGAAGCGGGCGGGCGCACCGGGCGTCAGGCACGCTTACATTCGTAAGCGTCGAAGGACTACGGACGGAGACCCATGGAAACCCGAAGGACACGCGTGCCCGCCCCCCATCAAGAGGCGCCACACAGCAACAGGGTCAGGAAGGGTTGGCGGGAGACGACCATGCCCGCCGAGCTGCCAGCACCCAAAGCCCGGCTCCGATCTGCCCGAGGGCGGAGCAAGCCCGCGCACCACCAAGACGCACCCAACGTGTCCAGCCCCAATGGGGATGGCAGAGAACGGCCTGGGTCGCTCCAGACGCCTCCTCCGGTGCCAGCGCGGGATCTCCCCTCCGCCCTACTCTTTCTCACCGCTGACGAGGTGGCCAGCGTGCTTCGGACCACGCGGCCGGCCATCTACGCCATGACCGCAAGGGGCCAGCTCCCCGGCGTGACCCGCCTCAGCCGACGCCTTCTCTACCGCTGGGACGATCTGGTACCCTGGCTGGAGGAAAGGCGTGCGCCATCGCCGAAGGAGAGAAGGCGATGAGCGTGAAGACCAGGCCGCACAAGAACGGTGGGTGGGAAGTGGACATCCGCTATCGGACGCCCGACGGAGAGTGGAAGCGTGACAGGAAGAAGGCTCCAGCCACTTCCAGGAGCGCGGCACTTCGCTGGGGACAGGATCGTGAGCGGTTTCTCCTGACCGAACCACCCGCCCAACCGAGGAAGGAGGTTCCTACTCTAGCTAGCTTCGCGCCGAGATTCCTTGATGGGTACGCCAGCGCGAATCGGCAGAAGCCCAGTGGAATCGCGGCCAAGGAGACCATCCTGCGTGTCCACCTGATCCCGCTCCTCGGAAGGAGACGGCTCGATGCGATCACGAGCGAAGACGTGCAGCGGTTGAAGAGCAGTCTCCGTCACCGGGCGCCCAAGACGGTCAACAACGTGCTCTCGGTGCTGAGCATGACCCTCAAGGTCGCCCAGGAGTGGGGCGTCATCGAACACATGCCATGCGCGATTAGGCAGCTACGCACCACTGTGCGGGAAGCCGGATTCCACGATTTCGCGGAGTTTGAGCGTCTGGTCAGAGGCGCCAGCAAGAGCGACTGGCGCGCACACTTGATCGTTCTGCTGGGCGGCCAGGCCGGCCTGCGTTGCGGCGAGATGATGGCTCTTGAATGGACCGATGTCGATCTGGAGCGCAGTCAGCTCCGCGTCGGGCAGTCCGAGTGGAAGGGACACGTGACGGTCTCGAAGGGCGGCCGGCAGCGGCGCGTCCCAATGACCGCCAGACTTGCGGAGGCGTTGCGCACGTATCGCCATCTCCGGGGACCGCGTGTACTCTGCGAAGACGATGGGCGGCCGCTGACGCAAAAACGGGTTCAGATCCTCGTTCGCAACGCTGCGCGGCTGGCCAACCTGCCGAACGGAGGCGTGCACATTCTGCGTCACACGTTCTGCTCCCATCTGGCAATGCTCGGGGTTCCGCCGCGGGCCATCCAGGAGCTTGCCGGGCACCGTGACCTGTCGACATCGCAGAGGTACATGCACCTCAGTCAGGCATCGATCGATGACGGGATCAGGAAGCTGGAAGCCCTTCCGGCGGGCAAGGACGTTGGAGACATGTTGGAGAGCGAAGGTGCCGGCGCAGTCAAGTAACTGACTCGCCGGCACTTATCCTGTGGAGGCGGCGGGAATCGAACCCGCGTCCGGAAGAGTTTTGTCATGCGCATCTACGTGTGTGTCTCACCATTTGATCTCGCCCGCGTCGACTCCGGTGAGCGGGATTCGCCGCGGGCCAGCCCTGAGAGTTTCGCGGCCAGTCTCGGGCGGACCGATCGCTAGCCCACCGTGTCAGCGTCCTTCCAGTCCCCCGGCAGGCGCAAGGACTGGGGACGGGCCGTATTAGGCTACGGCCAGTGCCGGCTCAAAGTCGGCAATTGTCTTTCCCTACTTGTTTTACGAGCCAGTAGGGACCTCGACACGCAGCGCAGGACTCCAGCTCCCCGTCGAACCCAGTTCGCCCCCGAGTGCGGGGGATCAGGGAATCTGGGGATGCCCCCCCAAGAACGCGAGAGGGCCGATGGACCTCCACCCTTCGGTGTCGGCGCCTCCGCCCTCTCCCCACATCCCCTGTGCGCCAGGCAGGAATCGAACCTGCGGCCTACTGATTAAGAGTCAGTTGCTCTACCAACTGAGCTACTGGCGCCCGCATCCGCCCGATCGCCGAGCGATCGGGATGCGCCCTCACGCTGGAGACGCAAATAGGCAGCCTACGTGGTCGGATGGGCCACGGTCAAGCGCAAAGCGCTCTGACCGCGCTCGGCCCGCGGATCGAGCCGCCTCCTGCTCCCCCAGCCAATCCGTGCGCCCCCGGGCTCGCGGCCCGCCCGACCCGTGGCCCGCAATGCGATACGGCGTCAGAAGGGCAAGTCATCGTCGTCCGGGATCGGCTCCATCGAAGGATCCTCGGCCCCGGGACGGCTCGGGACTTCCTCGGGCTTCACTTCCTCGCCCCGGGGCTGCCCCGATGCGTACCGGTTCTGTCCGCCGCCTTCGGCTCTGCCGCCCAGGAGCACCATGCTGGTCGCCACGACCTCGGTCGTCTGGCGCTTCTGGCCCTGCTTGTCTTCCCACTCGCGCGTCTGGAGCCGGCCCTCGATGTAGACCTGCCTGCCCTTGCTGAGGTACTGGCCGCCGATCTCCGCCAGCTTTCCCCAGAGCACCACCCGGTGCCACTCGGTCCGCTCCTGGCGGTTGCCGCCGCGATCGTTGTAGGACTCGGTGGTCGCGAGGGTGAAGTTGGCGACCTGTGTGCCCCCCGGCGTCGACCGGAGCTCGGGGTCGCGCCCCAGATTCCCGATCAACATGACCTTGTTGAGACTCCCCATCATTCCTCCTTGGACCTTCTCAAGGTCCGGCGTCGAGCCGCCGACACCCGTCGCGGGGTCGTCGCACGCACTGCCGGCGAAGGCCAGGCAAGCCTCGCCGCAGGGCGCCCCCCTTGACCTCCCAAGTCCCAGAGGCTACGCTCAATCCGTCGTGCCGACAGGACCATCCCTCGGCGCGGCGCGCTCGCGGGGTGTAGCGCAGTCCGGTAGCGCACCTGGTTTGGGACCAGGGTGTCGGAGGTTCAAATCCTCTCACCCCGACAGGCTGGCCGGCAAGCCCAGAACCTCTCAGGCGAAGAAGGGCTTGCCGGCCCCCACCTCAAGACAATAGCAATTCACGTGCGCGCCTGTAGCTCAGTGGATAGAGCAGCGGATTTCTAATCCGCTGGTCGGTGGTTCGATCCCACCCAGGCGCGCAGGATAGCTTTGTACAACTGATTGGTTCGCTTGGGATTGCCGCGTTTCGTCGGATCCGATGGCCCCGCAAGTTCCACCCAGGCCGGCTGCCCAGCAGCTGGCACCGGAGTGGGCTATCCGCACCTGCAGAAGGACGTCCCCCCGAAGAGGGACGTCCCTCGATTGACCCGGGTGGAGCCGGCCCGATACCGGGGCCCGTTCCGGGCTCTAGCGCCTCGTCCTGAAATTCCAGGTCGTGGAGTACGGGCTCGTCCCGTACGCGTTGCTGGCGCTGACGTGCCAGTAGTACTTCACCCGGCTGCCCAGTTCCGGCAGCGTCACGGTGGTTCCGCTGACGATCCCGTCATACACCGTCGACGAGAAACTCGAGTACCTGGAGACCTGGACCCGATAAGAGGTCGCGCCGGTCGACGAATTCCATTCCAGCGTCGGAGTCCTCGAGACGTTTGTCGCGCCGTTTGGCGGGGAGACCAGCGTCGGCGCAGCAGGTGCGCTGCCGCTCGAAGCCGCCGTGGTGAAGCTCCAGACATCCGACCAAGCGCTGGTGACGCCTGCGTTGGTGGCGTTCACCCGCCAGTAGTAGGTCGTGCTCGTGGCAAGGCCGGTCAAGGTGGTCGAGGTCGACGTGAGGCCCGTCAAGTTCATGACCAGACTTGTGAAGCCCGCGTCGGTGGCGACCTGGACCCCGTAGCTCATCGCCCCGGTCGCAGCGCTCCAGCTCAGCGTCGTGGGGATCGCAACGCTGGTTGCACCGTTGGCCGGCGAGCTCAGGACCGGCGCCGCCGGCGGTTCGGGCGGCGTGCCCCCGTCGATGAGCGTGTAGAGCAGCTTGTTCACCGTCCCGCTCGGTACGCCGGTGATGACTCCCGAGGTGGCAATGGCCACCAGCCCGCCCGCGACATCGGCCGGTGTCGCATTCGGGTACGCCTCCTTGTAGAGCGCCGCCGCCCCGGTCACGTGCGGCGTGGCCATCGAGGTGCCGGACATCGTCGCGGTCGCGGTGTCGGATGTGTAGTAGTCCGACTTGATGCTCACACCGGGAGCCAGGATGTCCAGGACGCTGCCCGCGTTCGAGAAGGTGGCCCAGCGGTCGCTGCTGTCCGTGGCCCCCACCGTGATCGCCTCGGTCACGCGGGCGGGTGAGTAGTTCGAGGCGTTAGCGCCGTAGTTGTTCCCGGCCGCGACGCAGTACGTGATCCGGTCAGCGATTGAATTGCGCACCGCCGCGTCGAGCGACGTCGAGGCGGGGCCGCCCAGCGACATGTTCGCGACCGCCGGCGCATCCGTGTGATTGCCCGTCACCCAGTCGATGCCCGCGATGACCTGCGTGTAGGTGCCCGACCCGGAGTTGTCCAGCACGCGGACCGCGATGAGGCGAACGTTCTTGGCGATCCCATAAGCAGTGCCGCCGGTCGTGCCGGCCACGTGCGTGCCATGCCCGTTGCCATCACTCGCCGTGCCCCCCGGCGTGATCGCGTCGTATCCGGTCACTGCCCGGCCGCCGAAATCCGTGTGTGTGAGACGGATGCCCGTGTCGATGATGTAGGCATCCACGCCCGTACCCGTCTGGTTGTAGTTGTACACGTTGTCGCGCGGCAACGAGTGCTGATCGACGCGGTCCAACCCCCACGAGGGCGGACTCGTCTGGCTGCCGATGATGTGTGCGACCTGATCCTCCTCGATGTACTCGATGCGGGGATCATTGCGCAGCGCCTCGACCGCGGAGGCCGACAGGTTGGCGGCGAATCCCTTGAGAGCGTGCTGGTAGCGGAACTTGGCCGTGATCCCTTGCGTCAGACTGAGATCGTCGACCGCTTGATCCACATCGGTGACCGTCGAGTTGAAGACGACGATGTAGGAGCCGGGCACGATCTCCGCGCCGGCTGCGGCGTGCATCAAAGGCGCTGGCCCGGCCGAACCGTCCGCCGCGGGACCGGTGACCGTCGGGGTCTCACGCGAGCACCCGAAGGTCAAGAGCGCGAGCGCGATTCCGAGGAGACAGAAGGCCAGGGTAGGTCGTTTCATGGGGGGACCTCCTTCGAGCATGCCAGCCTTTTCTTAGGGCCGCAGCTGGGACGCCAACATGTTGCGATAGTAGATGTTGTGCGAGACGCAGTCAACCGTATCCTACGGCCCTATCGGGTCACCACCAGCTTGGCGGCCACCTCCTGTCCCCCGAAGCGCAGGTGTGCGAAGTAGACGCCCGCCGCAAGTCCCGCCCCACCGGAGCAGCCCGTGTCCCACGTGACCGTATGACGCCCCGGCCCTTCCTCGCGGTCCACCAAGACCGCCACCTCACGCCCCGTCGCGTCGTAGACACCGAGCCAGACGTGCCCGGGCTCGGCGATTGTGTATGCCAGGGTCGTGGAAGCGCGGGAGGGATTCGGCCCACCCGGCATGAGCATCAGTTGCAGTGCCTTGACCGATCCGCCAGCGACTTCAATCGCCACGCCCGCGGGATCGCGGGCCGTCCGCACGTCGGTCTCGGTCACGCCGTTGTAGGGAAGCGAGCACCACGGCGACCACGGGAAGTAGGGGGAGCTGCTGACCGTGCGCAAGCGCCAGTGGTAGGGAGTGTCTGGCGCGAGACCTGTGACCACCTCGGAGAGCGCCACCGCGCTGCCGCAGGTTCCGGGAGCGCCTGTATCATAGCTCGAGCCGGTCACGAGACCCGAGCCGTTGAACGGGACGCTCACCGGCTTCACCTCGTACTGCAGGGAGACCTTTCCCCGACCGCAGGCCGTTCTGCCGAGGGTCCGCAGCCGGAATCCATCGCAGGCGTCCGACCGCCCCAGCAGCCAGATCGGGGCCGTGCCAGCAACTCGAGCCTGACCGGGGACCCGATCGAGACCACCGCCGGCGTTGCCATGGTAGGCATAGACACGCCCCACATCGGCCCCACCGCCGATGTCGTAGGTGGACGCACCGATGATCACATCCGAGTAGCCGTCCGCATTCACATCTCCAGCCGTCCCGACGGAACAGCCGAAATAGGCGTAGGCACTGTCGCTCTCTGCCGTCCACACCGGGCTTGCCGACAGCCCCCCGCTGGACCCGTGGTAGACGTGGGCCCGACCCTCGTTCGCCTGGCCGTTCGTCTCAGAGGGAGCGCCCACGATCACGTCGGAGTAGCCGTCCCCATTCACGTCCCCGGCCGTCCCGACGGAGTGACCGAAGTTCGCATTCTGCTGGCCACTCTGGGCCGTCCACGCCGGGTTCTCCGATAGCCCGACAGGTGATCCATGGTAGACGTAGGCTCGGCCTTCGAGGGTGGTGTAGCTGCTCGCACCGACAATGACGTCCGAGTAGCCGTCCCCGTTCACGTCCCCCGCTGTCCCGACCGCACGGCCGAAGCGCGCCTCTGCCTGCCCGCCGTCCGCCGTCCAAGTCGCGCTCGCCGAAAGCCCCCCGGGCGACCCCTGGTACACGAAAACGCGCCCCTCATCCGTCTGGCCGGCGTCGTACTCCCAGGCACCGACGACGACATCCGAGTAGCGATCCCCATTCACGTCCCCCGCCGTCCCGACTGCATTGCCGAAGCTGGCGAATTCCTGGTTGCCCTCGGCCGCCCACGCCGGGGCTGCCGGAAGTCCCGCGGACGACCCGTGGTACACGAAGGCGCCTCCCTCGTGCAACTCTCCGTTGCTGTAGATGATGGCGCCGACAATGACATCGGAGTACCCGTCGCCGTTCACGTCCCCCGCCGTTCCAACGGAGTAGCCAAACCCGGCTTGAGCGCGGTTGCCTTCGAGGATCCAGGGTGGACTCGCAGAGAGTCCGCTCGAGGACCCTGGATACACGAACGCGGCTCCCTCCCTTAGCTCGCCATTGGTGTAGTTCCTCGCGCCGACAATGACGTCGGCATAGCCGTCGCCGTTCACGTCGCCCGCCAGGCCGGCGGAAATGCCGAATACCTCACCTTGCTGGTCCCCCGCTGCTGTCCACACTGCGCTCGCCGAAAGCCCAGCGCGGGACCCGTGGTACACGAACACACGTCCCTCATCGCCCAGGCCGCCGTCGAAAAAAGGGGCTCCAACAATGACATCTGAGTAGCCATCGCCGTTGACGTCTCCGGCGGTGGCGACGCTATGGCCGAACTCAGCTTCAGCCTGACTGCCATTCACCGTCCAGGCCGACGACGACGACAGCCCATCGGCGTAGCCGTTGTACACGCACGCGCACCCCTCGTCCGTCAGGGTCTGGTCGTACTTCTCCGCGCCGACGATGATCTCCGAGTAGCCGTCCCCGTTCACGTCCCCGGCCGTCCCGACGGCATAGGCGAACCAGGCGGATTCCTGATTGCCTTCCGCCGTCCAGATCGGGCTCAAGCCGGGGCCGGTGGACGATCCGCAGTACACGTAGGCCCGGCCCTCATCGAACTCGCCGTGGTCGTAGGCGTACGCGCCGACGATTACATCCGCGAAACCGTCCCCGTTCACGTCCCCGGCCGTCCCCACTGCAGAGCCGAAGTAGGCACTGGCCTGGTTGCTCTCCATTGCCCAGTAGTCCGCTCCGGTGATCCCACGCCAGGAGCCGTAGTACACCAACGCCCGACCCTCGTCAGTATGAGCGTTCTCGTATCCGGGAGCGCCGATGATGACGTCCCCGTAGCCGTCGCCGTTGACGTCCCCGGCTGTCCCCACAGAACTGCCGAACTGCGCGCCGTTCTGACCGCCCCCCCCTGTCCAGGAAGGGCTGGCCGAAAGCCCGCCGGGCGACCCCTCGTACACACGCGCGATGCCCTCATCGATCTGACCGCTGTCATAGGCCCGGGCGCCGACGACGACGTCCGCATAGCCATCCCCGTTCACGTCCCCGGCCGTCCCGACGGAAAACCCGAACTGCGCATTCACCTGGTTGCCCTCGGCCGTCCACGCCGCGATCGGAGAGAGGCCGCCAGCGGACCCGTGGTACACGGATGCCCGCCCTTCGCCTGTTTGGCCGTTGGCGTAGGCGTTTGCGCCCACGATGACATCAGCGTAGTCGTCCCCGTTCACATCCCCGGCTGTTCCCACCGAGCAGCCGAATCTGGCGTTGGCCTGATCGCTCTCCGCGGTCCACGCTGCGACGGGAGAGAGACCACCGGGCGACCCGTGGTACACGTACGCGCGCCCTTCGTCGTTCTGACCACTGTCGTAGTAGGGCGCCCCAACGATGACATCCGCGTAGCCATCTCGGTTCACGTCCCCGGCCGGCCCGACCGACATGCCGAACAGCGCGCTCGCCTGATCGCTCTCCGCTGTCCACGACGGGGTTGCGGAGAGCCCGGCTGCGGATCCGTGGTAGACAAACGCACGCCCCTCGGCGTTCTGACCATGGTCGTAGTAGCAGGCCCCGACGATGACGTCCGAGTAGCCGTCCCCGTTCACGTCGCCCGCAGTCGCCACCGCGTGGCCGAACCGGGCATCCGCCTGATTGCCCGCCGCCGTCCAGGACGGGGACGTCAGGATCGGATCGATCGTGAGTGGATATACGGCCCCCTGATCTTCGATCACAAGCGCCACATCGCGGCCCTGAAGCTCGAGGCGGGAAGGCACCTCACGGCCACCGGCGTCCTTGGTGGAAAGGCCAGCGTAACGAAGGACACAGGCTCCGGCGGCGTCGAGCAGATCGATCGCCTGGGCATCGGGGCGATGCTCCGGGCGCAGACTGCCGCCGAGCGCGCCCGTAATGCGCAGAGGCCCTTCCCCGGCGGGACGATCGCGCACGGTGAATCCCTGCTCGATGCCCTCCTGGCGGTTCTCGTACCATTCCTCCAAGCCTCGTCGGTCGTACGTCACGCGGGCGCCGTTTGGTGATGGGGGAGCCGACCCAGCCGAATCCTTCGCGTCTTGCGGGTGTCCGCGTCCCCACCCCGTCGTGCGCCACGTGAGGCTCCAGATGCCGCCATCTTCTGGGGTGCGCGGCACCACTTCGATCCCGCCATCCCGGAAGTAGGTCCGCAGGTTGTGCGCTCGGTTCGGCGCCTGCAGGCCGCGGTCGCTGACGGAGGCCTGGTACTCGTCGCGCTCGATCTGCTCGCAGACCGACTGAAACCAGCTCTCGTCCGCGCCTACGCTCCGAGCTTCGGCATCGACCTTCACCGGCGCTGAGACGTCCCGCTCTCCCGATCCAGGCTGCACCCCGACAGGTCCGAGGCCCGTGGAAGGCAGATACAGGACGAGGATCAGCACGGTTGCGAGAATCGGGCTGGTGTGGATCCGTGGGAGTCCGCTCAGGCTACGCATGGCTGGCCTCCTTCGGCTAGCTGGCTGTCCGGTTTTCTGCCCGCTCGCTCTACCTCAGAATCGCGATGCGCGTCTGGCCGCCGGGCCCCGGGCCTACCCCCCGCATCAGGTAGATTCCGGTCGGGACCTGAGCGCCCTGCGCGTCCGTGCCGTCCCATACGCCGCCGGCCAGCGTGCAGATCCTCCGCCCCGCAGCATCGAAGACCTCGATCGGCTCCGTCACACGCAGGCCCAGGCGCTCCACGAGGATGAGTCCTGCGCCCACACGCGGGTTCGGCCGCGCGACCAGCGACCTACCCGGCAGACGCAACCCCTCGCCCACGGAGGCGGGGTCGCGCCAGGTGAAATCACCCGTGTGATCGATCCCGAGGTGGTAGTAGGCCCAGGGCACGAGCCCCGCCACGTACGCGCCGGGCGCGTCCCACAGGTAGACCGTCTGGGAGAATGCGAGGGCGACCTCGACGAACCCATCGCCATCGACATCGGCGAGCGCGGGATAGGGAGGCGTCGCGGTCCCCAGGTCGACCGGCCAGCCGGGAAGCAGCGTTCCGTCGTGGCGGAGGATGTACGCCTTGCTGATCGCACCAGCGGTACAGCCGTAGGGTGTGAAACCCGATCCCGATCCGATGACGATCTCGATTGCGCCGTCACCATCCACGTCGCCCAGGGCCGGGGATGAGCCGTCGATCACCGCATTGGCGGTGAAGGGCCACCCAGGGAGCAGCGTTCCGTCGCGCCGCCAGGCGTAGACCGTGCCGCACGCCCCGCAGCTTCCGTCGACGATCTCCAGCTCGCCGTCCCCGTTGATGTCACCCACGGCCGGCGACGATGTCACGGACGACGTGCTCGAGGCGCCGCGCGGAATCGTGAAGGGCCAACCGGCCAGGTCCGTGCCGTCGTGATGCCAGACGTACATCTTGGCATTGGTCTCGTAGGTCCCGACGATGATCTCTTTGTCGCCGTCCGCATCGAGATCCGCCAACGCGGGAGAGGCGATGACCGAGGTGTGGGTCGCGGTGAGCTTGGGCCAGCCGGGCAGCGGCACGCCGGTGTGATCGAACGCGTAGAGGCCGCCCGTGCTCGTCGCCCCGTAGTCGTACCAGGAGCCGACGAAGACCTCGAGATCGCCGTCCCCGTCGACATCTCCGACGCCGGGCGAGCAGCGTTCCACGAAGTTGCCCGCCTTGACCGGCCAGCCGGGAACCGGCGTCGCGTCCCAGTGCCAGGCCTGCACCGTTCCGTCCTGCACGCCCACGATCACCTCCAACCCGGGGAAAGCGGGATCGAGATCGGCCAGGGCCGCCGTCGAGCGAACGTTCGCACCGACCGGGATCGGCCATCCGGGCAGAGCGGTCCCGTTGGCATGCAGCGCCCAGACCTGGTTCGATCCGAAATCGCCGACGACGATCTCGAGATCTCCATCGCCGTCGATGTCCCCGATCGAGGGCGACGCCGCCACGAAGAACCCGATGTCGATCGGGAAGCCGGGGACCGATGTCCCGTCCTGGTGAAACGCGTAGAGGTTGACCCCGCTCGAGAGCGTGCCCACCAAGAGCTCGAGTCCCGGGTACGCGGGATCGATGTCCGCGCAGACCGGAGGCGATGCACCGCCCATCACGGACACCGGCCAGCCGGGATGGTTGGGGAAGGCAAGCGGGGTCTGCACGCCCTGAAGGTCGGTGTCCGGTGCGCTGGCACCGGCGTCACAGCACACGAAACCCGGCGGCAGCGACGCTGCCGATTCGCAGCGGTCAGCGGTCGCTGAGGAGATTGCCTGCGCGCACGCCGCGGTCGTGCAGGCGAGAAAGACGGATCCTACCCGTTGCCAGTTCATGGGGGCCTCCTTGGTCACACGGGTGAAAGAGGGCGGTAGCAACAACATAGTACGCCCGCGTCGACAGCGGGAAGAAGCCCCAATCCAGCGTCGGAACCCGCGATGAGTCGAATCTCGGCCCGGATCACTCGCCGGCGAGGGCCGCCAGGAGGCCCTCGATCAACCGGCGCCCTCCCTCCCCCTCGATCGCACCCGCAGCCAGCACGATGTCGCCGCCGTTGCGCAGCAGGAGAACCGGACCGTGGTACTTGAGCTCGCCTCGCACCCCCGCCGCGTCGCCGACCTGCACCTCTGCGAGCGCCCCCGTACTGCGCTGCGCGAGTGCGGCACGAGCGCTGGCTTCCGTTGCGGCCGCGACCTCGGGGTTCCCCGCGCGCACGACGTACAGCGTGACCTCGCCGCCGTCGTGGCGGTACTTCGCGCTCAGCGCGCGGTCCAGCCCCTTGAGCCCCAGCGCCGCCCGCGGAACGAAACCGAACGAGTCCGGGAGCAACTCCTCCGCAGGGAACACCGTCAGCTCAGGCGGAAAGGCGGATCCCGCGCAATGCTGCGCCGCGATCGCCTGGGCGAACTCGCGCAGGCCCTCGATCTCCGCCTCCCCCTCCGGATAGACGCGCAGCTTGAGGTAGTCACGCCCGCAGAGGAAGTTGAGATCCCCGCTCGCCTGGTACCCCTGCGCCCCCAACTCCAGGTAGGGTCCGTGGACTGGCCGCTCGAGCGCGTACAGGCCGAAGCTGCCCAGGTCTTCGGCGAACGTATAGATCTCGACGGTGAGCTCCGCCTCGCCGCCCTCACGCCGGAAGTCGGCGACCGTGAGCAGACTGCAACCATAGGCGATGTACTGCTCGGCGGCGCCGTCGATCTGCTGCCACAGCTCGCCCGCGGGCAGCGTGCGGGGCTCCCCGGCCGCGAGCCACCCGGGCACGGCGCCCGGGTCGAGCAACCGCGCCGCAGCGCCCGGCCCGAGGGGCGCGCCGAGCAGCGCGAGCAGGAGCAACGCCGGTGCCCTCATCACCGCGCGGCCGCTCCCGACACCGCCAGGAATTCGTCGATCTGGTCGGGCATGGCGAAGCTGACCAGGATGGAGTGCATGCCGCTTGTCCGCAGCGCCCAGCGCACGGCGGCCAGGTGGAAGGGGAAGGCCCCGCTCGTGAACTCCGGCAGGTCGGCGCGCCGGGCCGACGGCAGCACCTTCATCGCCACCAGGCCAATTCCCTTCTCGCGGGCCGCGGCCAGGAGTCCCGGCAGCTCGGGTTCCCCGACCGGATCGTAGCTGCAGAGGATGACATCCACGCGCCCAGCCTCCACCAGCGGTCCGAGGTCGGCAACCATGTTGGGCCCATGGTGCGAGACGCCCGTGAAATGCACCTTGCCCTGCTCCTTGAGCTTGGCGAAGGCGGACTGGACCGCGGGGTTTGCCAGCGCGGCGCGGTCCCCGCCCCAGATCATGAGCACATCGACGTACGTGGTCTGTAGCCGTTGGAGGCAAGCGTCCATCTTCTGGATGATCTGCTCCTCTGTCGTGGTACCGTCGACACCGAGCTTGGTGCAGATCACCATCTCCCCTCGGCGCCGGGCGGCCACCTGCCCGATCGCGGTCTCGCTCTTGCCCCGCCCGTACTCCTCGGCCGTATCGAAGTAGTTGATGCCCACGTCCAGTGCGTACTCGACCAGCGCGGGATCCGTGAGCGAGCCGGTGCCGAAGCCGATGTCCGAGACCCTCAGGCCGGTTGCCCCGAGCGTGTTGTACTTGAGGATCTTCGGCTCGCCGGGCGTCTGCGCCTGCGCGCTGAGGAGCCCGGCGCACAGGGTCGTCAACAGCGCACATCCCCAAACCCGCCGGGTGTTCCGGCGCGCTCCCCCCTCGTATCGCCCAGCAGCGGTCGTCCGGATGGTCATCGTCCTGTCTCCTTCCGCTCATCCCCGGCCACCGTGAGCCGGACCTGGTCTCCCACCGCATAGCTCTGATCGCTGGTCATCCCCACATAGGCCTTGACCAGCCAGAGGGCCGGCGAGCCGTTGAACGTGGCCACATAGTCACCCGACGCGACATTCTGCAGATCGGCGGTGAACAGGTGCCGTGTCTGCCGCCCGCGGATGTCCGCGAGGAGCATCGCCTGGTCCGCCGCGTCCAGGCGCGCGAGATCAGGCTGGGTGATGCTGGTGATCAGGCTGCCACGACCGGATATCCCCACGATCTGTCCGGCCAGCCACCCGTCGATCAGCTCGACGGCGGGCACCGTGGACAAGGGCCTGGCGTAGAGCTGTTCGTCCACCGGCTGATTCACGCGGATGTTCGTGAAGCGTGTAAGCGGCTGGATCTCTTCGCCGGTCGTGACGCGCAGGATCTGGAAAGTCGTCGGGAGCTGCAGGCCGCCGCAGTCCTGGTAGTCCGCGATCGTGTAGATCGTCTTCAGCTCACGCAGGTCCGGATCGGGCACGAGCTCCACGATCTTGCTCAGCAGGCCGGTCGTCCCGTCGAAGTAGAAGGTGCGCTGGCGGCCGTCCGGACGCGCGGCGGTCAGCTTCTCGAGGGTCTTCCCGCGCCGCATTTCGGACCCGGCGTACTCGAGCTGGGCGGGCCGCCCGGCGGCATCCAGGAGCCCGTGGAGGAAGACTTCGTTGAGACTGACCTCCCGGAGGCGCGTCAGATCCTCGCCCGTCGCCTCCTGCACCAAGCCGTAGTAGACCTGCCAGTAGTTCTGTCCATCAAAGACGGTCGTGCGATCGCTCGCCTCGTTGCGAAAGCGCCCGTCGGCCAGCAGATGCAGGGTGTACTCATAGTCCAGGGCATCGATCCTGGCGTCCACGGAAACGCTCCCCAGCTTTGCCAGCCGCTCCCGTCCCCCGGAGGCCTCGCAGAAGCGATCCAGGACGCGGGCCGCCTGATCCGGCTCCCCGGCCACGGCCGGCGCCCAGCAGCAGGTCAGGCCAATGAGCAGCAAGGAGATTCTCTTCAATGTCGGATCCCTCCTCCTTTCACGGTCCATAGACGACTGCGATGGTCCCAGCCGCATCGGCTGCGCGTCAAGGACAACCTCCCGAACACAGCCTCGGCTGCCCTCCCGGTTCGAGCCGATTCGACCCCGTTCGAACCCGGTTGCCCGCTCCTGCCCGTCTGGATACGCTTACCGGAGGATGGGTCGGATCGGGGCCGCGGGGACGTTCCAGTGGGGGCCCGCGGCGGTCAGGAAGGTGCCCCATGCCCGCCAACCTCTCGCCCGACTACATGCGCCTCGAAGAGCGGCTCCGCGAGACCCGCGACCCGCAGGAGCGCCTGGTCCTGCTGCGCGAGATGCTGGCGACCATTCCCAAGCACAAGGGCACGGAGAAGATGCAGGCCGACCTCAAGCGGCGCATCTCGAAGCTCGAGGAGGCGGCAGAGCAGAAGCAGAAGCGCGGCGGGCGCGACCTCTACCACGTGGCGCGGGAGGGCGCAGGCCAGGTGGCCCTCGTCGGCCCGCCCAACGCGGGCAAGTCCAGCCTCCTGGCCCGGCTCACCCACGCGACGCCCGTGATCGCGGCCTACCCGTTCACCACGCACCTGCCCCTACCGGGCATGGTCCGATTCGAGGACATTCAGATGCAGCTCATTGACACGCCGGCCCTGGCCCGCGAGTACACGGAAGCTGCGCTGTTCAACACGTTCCGCGTGTGCGACCTGCTGCTCTTCGTTGCCGACCTGTCCGACGCCGATCCAGCCGGCGACCTGCTCGAGTGCATCGCGCTCCTCGAAGAGCACTTCATCCGCATCAACCCGAACGCGCCGACCCAGGCAGCCGCGGGAGTCGCCACCATCGAGAAGCGAGCGTTGGTCTTCGGCAACAAGGCCGACGCCGGCGACCCCGATCGGGCGGCGGGGCTGCAGGAGCTCTTCGGCGCGGGCACGCGCATCCTGGTGGGCTCGGCCGCGACGGGCGCCGGGTTGGAGGGCATCCCGCGCGCCTTGTTCGATGCCCTGCAGCTCATCCGCGTCTACACCAAGAAGCCGGGCAAGAAGTTCGAACGCAGCGCCCCGTTCGTCCTGCCCCGGGGCGCGACGGTCCTCGACGCCGCGCCGGTGATCCACCGGGAGCTGGCCGATCGGATGCGCTTCGCCCGCGTCTGGGGGTCAGGCAAGCACCAGGGGGTGAGCGTCGCGCGCGATCACGTCCTGGCCGACGGGGATATCCTCGAGATCCACGCCGGCTGAGAAGCTCCGGCCGAGCGCGACGAATGAGATCGGGCCCGGGAGGCAATCCCCGGGCCCGATCTCACCCGGTCCGCACGTGCCGCGCCCTCTACCGCAGCACCAGCATCTTGCGGCCCGAGCTGTAGCCGTCGTGGGTGGTCATCTGCATCCAGAAGACCCCCGCACCCACCGGCTTGCCCTGATTGTCCGTGCCGTCCCACACCACCGTGTTCTCCCCGGCCGGCGCGGCGGCATTGAGCAACGTCTTCACCCGGCGCCCCGCGACGTCCACCACCATCAGCGTCACCTCCCCCGCGCTCGCCAGCGAGAAGCGGATCGTCGCCCGCGAGCTGAACGGGTTCGGACGGCTCTGGTACAGGTAGTTCACCGGACCGCTGACATGCGTCGGGTCGGGGTCCACGCCCGTGTTGAAGCACGGGTAGTTCCACTTCTGGAACGGATAGCCACCCGTGGCGATCCACTCGATCATCGGGCCGAAGAGATCAGCCGTGCCGTGGACCCGGCAGGTCGAGTCATTGCTGCACGCCTGCCCCTGGCAGCTGCGCTCCGACAGGTGGTGGAAGCTGAACCCGTTGACGATCGTGCGCCAGTTCGCGATCCCAGCCTGCTCGTTGCGGCGAACGACCTGGGCGAACTCGACGTACTCCTGGTTCCCCGTCTGCTCGTGGCTCCAGAAGTCGAGGTTGCCCACGACATTGGAGACTCCCGGCTGGATGCCCAGGACGTTGTAGTTGAACTCCTGCGGGCAGCCGTTGCCCCACAGCCCCACGCCCGGCTCGGCCGGCGAGAAGAGCGGGTTGTCGACCGGCTCCAGGAGGACGCAGAAGGCCGGGTCCGTGTTGTGGTCCCGGTACGACTGCGCCACCAGGGTCACGCCGAGCACGTTGTGGGCGAAGTTGATGGCATACCCATGGACTTCATCCGCCATGATCTCGGCGATCTGGTCGCCGTCGAAGATGAACCCACGCCGAATCTCGGACAGACCGCAGTCGGTCGTCGTGAGCCACTGATCGAACATGTCGAAGTCTTCGGGCTCCATCGTGTTCACGCCGAAGGAGCCGCTATTCAAGATGATCAGCCGATACCCCATGAGCTGCTGGGCGGTGCAGCCGTTGTTGCCATAGCCACCGGGGTTGTGCACCGTTCCGCCCATGTCGCGCTTCATCGAGCTGTTCCAGTTGCTGGAGGTGTCGAGGTAGTCGAACTTGTCGTAGGGCAGCGTCAACTGCTCCAGGACGGGCAGCAGGTAGGGCTCCGCGTTGCCGTTGAAAGCGTCGACGTAGAGCACCGACGGCCACTGCACCGTGTAGGTCTCGCCGGGCCGGACTTCCATGCCGGGCAGCAGCTCGAACTCCCGCACCGGATTGGCGCCCAGCAGGTAGTACTCCTCCGGGGGAGCCCCGCCGTTAAACCAGAAGGAGCGCCAGTAGTACTCGATGCGCGTGCCCGGCACGAAGACCTGATCCGGCAGGATCTCGTTGACCGCGTTGTAGTCTCCCGGCCCGCGGTACCCGGGATCATCCTCGTGGAAGTAGGTGGCGAACTTGTTCTTCCAGACCTGGGTGTTGTTGTTCGTCTGCAGCGAGTCCATCAGCACACAGACGAAGTCCTCTTCGGGATCGCCATCCAGGCGGGCCTTCCACTCGTGGTAGTCGGGGATCATCTGCTGCCGCGCGCCGGCCTCGGCCACCTTGAAGCACAGCTCGCACAGCCACCGGGTCGCCTGCGACCCAACGGCCGGACCCGTCACGACCGAGCTGTCCCCGTTCCAGTCGTTCTGGTTGGTGTCCTCCCGGCTCAGGTCGTAGGAGATGTTGGCATTGCAGCGGTCGCTCGGCTCGAGGAAGGTGGGGTAGTTCTGCCCGAACCCGTCGTGGAACAGCCCACCGTCCACCAGGCTGATGGGCGGGGCATCGGCAATGTTCGACAGCCCCACGACGATCGCGTCGAAGACCGGCGCTCCCCCGGTGCACCCTTCCTCCGTGCAGACGGAGGGCGGGAAGCCGAAGGCGTCGCAGTCGGCCGTGACCTCACAAACGAACTTGAGCGAGTCCCAGTCCACCGGCAGCGACTGATCCGCCATCTGGGTCAGATCGAATACCCGGCGCGCGCAGAACGGCGAGGAGGTCCCCAGCCAGGAGTTCTGACCCAGGCGCGGGGACCAGTGCGGCGCGGGATTCACCTCGGTGGTGTAGGGATAGTATCGGAACCCCGGGCGGTAGGCTCCGCCCGTTGAGTTGGGCAGATTCAAGAAGGCGTTGAACCTGACGATCACGTCATTCCAGTAGGGTGCCGGATAACCGGTCCGCACGACCGTGCCCGTCTCGAACTGCTCGTACTGCCCCGGAACGAGACCCGGGCCGTTCTGGCACGTGGTGCCGACGAAGGCGACCGCGTTGCCGGCCAGCGGGCAGTTGCAGGTCAGCCCGAGGTCGTCGAGCCAGTCCTCGTACTCGTAGTCATGGACGACGTGCATGTACGCCCCGGCCCCTTCACACCGCTCGAAGGTCCAGCCCTGGGCGCCTGAATCGAAGTTGTAGGTCTGCGTTGAGCCGCCCACGGCGATGGAGATGTTGTCGGCTGCGAACGGGCCGCACGGGGAATCCCACTGGCCGTCCTCGTCCGACGCGGCACCGTCAGCATCCATGCGGAACTCGAGCTGCACGCTCGCGGTCAGTGGATCCAGCGACCCCGCGGGCACCTCGATGCCCTCGTCGAAGATGCTCGGGTCCTGATGGTCCCCGATCACGCCGCAGAGGCTCGCAATGCGGTGCTCGTCGATCAGCTCGTTCGTGTTGTCGTAGCAGAGCAGGTTGACGTATGTGTAGTCGAAAGACCATTCGGAGTGAACGAAGTAGGTGAACGCGATGTCGACCGATTGGCTGGCCGGGTTGATGACCCGCACGGGCGAGAAGGCTCGCTGGCACATGTCGTCCTGATAGCCCATGCCCGCCAGGAAGTCGCGCCGGTCCGCCTCGTCCTGGTGGATCCCGCACCAGATCTGGCCGGTGGTTCCCTGGATCATCGGGACGCACGGGTCACCGTGCGTCTGGAAGTCGGCGGCCGTCACCACGCCGAAGTAGGTCCCCGGGTTCATGGTCTGGTCCGACGACGTGCACCCTTGGAACCCGTTCGAGCCCGGCGTCTCGAAGTCCCAGACCCCCCCGACAAAGGCGATGCCGTTGCCGGCATCCCCCCCAAACCAGACGGTGTCCTGGCGCGCATCGCCCGGTCCGGGGCCGGACCACCCATCCTCCCGGGCGTCCGGGGCCAGGCCCTGCCACAGGCGAACGTGCTCGCTGGCGCCCGCCGGCACAGCCGACGCCAGAGCCAGCACGAGGAGCAGAAGAACCCATGAGAAGCGCATCTCTCCCTCCTTGGATTCTGTCCGCCGCCGCTGGCGATTCGGAGGGTCCCGGCCCGCATGGAGTGGGCGAGCGATCCACCCAACCGCACCGAACGTCGAACCGAATCCTCACACAACCATCACAGCGAATCCCATCGACGAACTGCTGTCGCAATCTGCCGTGGGTCCGGGGCGCCGGCCGGGGGGGAAGAGACAGAGGGCACACCCGCTCCGCGCGACACGGGGGATGTCCATCGCTCCAGGGCGGCCTGGCCTAGGGGAGCCTGCCGCCACCGCAAGGGGGACCTTGCCAGCGATCCTTTGGAGTCTAGGCACCTCTCCTGCAGACCGCAACACGGCCGGGCACGCCTTGCCAGCGCGCACCGTGCGCGCCGTGCAGACAGCGCGGGACCCGGGAGGAGTCTCCCGAGCCCCGCGCCCCCGGACCGATCTCACGATCCAGCATGGAGAGATGCTCGTCTACCGTATGACCAGCATCTTCTTGCCCGAGCTGAATCCGTCGTGGGTCACCATCTGCATCCAGAAGATGCCGGCACCCACCTGGTTTCCGTGATTGTCCGTGCCATCCCACACCACCGAGCTCTCGCCCGCCGGTGCGACATCGTGCATCAAGGTCCTCACCAAGCGCCCGGAGACATCGTACACCTCCAGGTCGACCTCCCCCGCGCTCGCGAGCGAGAAGCGAATCGTCGCCCGCAAGTTGAACGGATTGGGCCGGGCCTGGTGGAGGTAGTTCACCGGACCGGCGATGTGCGTCTCCTCGGGGTCCACATCGGTGCTGAAGCAGGGGTAGACCCACTTGGCGAACGGAGTCCCGCCGCTGGCGACCCACTCCAGCATCGGGCCGAAGAGGCTCGAAGTCCCGGCCACGTGGCAGACAGAGTCCTGGCCACAGGGCTGGCCCCCGCACGTCCGCTGCGACAGATGGTGGAAGCTGAAGCCGTTGACGAGCGAGCGCCAGTTGGCCACGCCGACCTGCTCATTGCGACGAACGACCTGCGCGAATTCCACGTACTCCTGGTTGCCGGTCTGCTCGTAGCTCCAGAAGTCGAGGTTGCCGGTCACATTCGAGACACCCGGCTGGATGCCCAGGACGTTGTAGTCGAACTCCTGCGGACAGCCGTTGCCGTAGAGGCTCACGCCCGGCTCCGCCGGCGAATAGAGCGGGTTGTCGACCGGCTCGAGGTAGACACAGAAGGCCGGATCCTCGTTGTGATCGCGATACGCCACGGCCTGCAGGGTCACCCCCAGCACATTGTGAGCGAAGTTGATGCCCAGGCCATGGACCTCATCCGCCATGATCTCGGTGATCTGGTCGCCGTCGAGGACCAGGCCACGTCGGATCGTCGACAGCCCGCACGCGGTCGATCCCAGCCACTGATCGAACAGCGTGAAGTCGGCTCGCTCCATCGCGCCCTGCCCGAAGCTCCCGCTGTTCACGAGGACCAGCCGGTAGCCCAGGAGTTGCTCGGTGGTGCAGCCATTGTTCCCGTATCCGCCGGGGTTGAACGACCCGCCTCCCAGGGAACGCTTGATCGGTGCATTGTAGTTGGAGGATGCATCGAGGTAGTCGTACTTGTCGAAGTCGATTCCCAACTGCTGGAGGGCCGGGAGCATGTACTGCTCCGCCCCGCCGTTGAACCCGTCGACATAGAGCACCGACGGCCACTGCACCGTGTACTCCTCGCCGGGACGGACCTCCATGCCTGGCAGGAAATCGATCTCGCGCGGCGGGACGCCGAGGATGTAGTAGTCCGACGGGGGAGCCCCGCCGTTGTACCAGTAGGACCGGTAGTAGTAGTCGATGTGCGTTCCCGGAACGAAGACCTGATCCGGCAGCACCTCGTTGACTTCGTTGAAGTCGCCCGGACCGCGGTACCCGGGATCGTCCTCGTGGAAGTAGCTCGCGAACTTGTTCTTCCAGATCTGGGTGTGGTTGTTCGTCTCCAGCGAGTCCAGCAGGACGCAGACGAAGTCCTCTTCCGGGTTTCCGTCCAGGCGCGCCTTCCAGATGTGGTACTCGGGGATCATCGCCTGGCGCGCGCCCATCCTGCTGATCTCGAAGCACAGCTCACATAGCCAGCGCCCATCGGCCGAGCCCACCACCGGACCGCTGACCACCGAGCTGTCGGCGTGCCAGTCGTTCTTGTCCGTGGCATCCCGGCTCAGGTCATAGGAGACGTTGGCGTTGCACCGGTCGCTGGGCTCGAGATAGGTTGGGTAGTTCTGACCGAAGCCGTCCATGAACTGCCCCCCGTCCACGAAGGTGATCGGCGGTGCATCGGCGGAGTTGGTGAGGCCGATTCGGATGTTATCGACCACCGGCGCCCCACCGGTGCAGCCTTCTTCGACGCACACGGAGGACGGTGTGCCGAAGTTGTCGCAGCTGCAGTAGACTTCGTAGGTATACCGGATCGAATCCCACTCGACCGGGAGCGGATCATCGGCCATGGTCGACAGGTTGACCCGGGACAGGCCGCATCCGGGTGAGCTCGTGAAGTACCAGACCGCCTGACCCATGCGCCCCGACCAGTGCGGGGTAGGGTTGACCTCGGTCGTGTAGGGATACATCTTCCAGCCCGGACGGTAGTGCGCACCGGTCGAGTTCGGGAAGTTCACGAAGACGTCGTACTCCACGACCGCGGCGTTCCAGTAGGGAGCCGGGTGGCCGGTTCGTGCGAGCGGTCCGGTCTGCATCAGCTCGAGTTGTCCCGGAATGATGCCCGGGCCGTTCTGGCACATGGTGCTGACGAAGCCGACCGCATCCTCGACCAGCGTGCAGGCGCACGTCAGCCCGAGATCGTCCAGCCAATCCTGGTACTCATAGTCATGGACGATGTGCATGTGGGCACCGGCACCCTCGCACTTCGCGAAGCTCCAGCCCTGCGCATCAGCATCGAAGTTGTACGTGTGGGTGGACGACCCAACAGCGATGACCACATTGTCGGCCGCGAACGGCCCGCAGGGGCTGTCCCAGTTGCCGTCCTCATCCGACGCAAGGCCGTCTGCGAGGAAGCGGAACTCGACCTGGACGTTCACCGTGTTCGCCGGCAGCGTGCCGGCGGGCACCTCGATGTCTTCATCGAAGAATGCCGGATCCAAGTGGTCGCCGCGAACCGCATCCAGCCTCGCGACCTCGTGCTCCTCCACCACGTCACCGATGTTGTCGTAGCACAGCACGTAGATGAATGTGTAGTCGAACTGAGCCTCGGAGTGCTGGAAGTAGTCGAAGGCCATGTCGATATTCTGACTCGTGGGGTTGATGGGATACATGGGTGAGAATGCACGCTGGCACATCAGATTCTGGTAACCCATTCCCGCGAGGAAGTCACGCTGATCGGCCTCATCCTGATGGATGCCGCACCAGATCTGGCCGGTCGTTCCCTGGATCATCGGGACGCACGGGTCCCCGTGCGTCGAGAAGTCGGAGGCGACCACGCGGCCGAAGTAGACGCCGGGGTTCTCGGTCACATCATAGGAGCTGCAGCCCTGAAAACCATTCGAGCCGGGGGTCTCGAAGTCGTACACCCCGCCCTCGTATGGCCGGCCGGAACCGTTGTCGTTTCCGAACCAGGCTGTGTCCTGGCGCGTGTCGACAAACGCGGGTCTTGCCATGTCGTCGCGCAGCTCACCGGCCCGAGGGGCCGCCATGTGCAGCGCCGGCCCGGGTGAGAAGGCCAAGGCACTCCCCGCCGAGACCAGCAGGACCATCAAAAACGCAAAGCCTCTTCGCATTGCATGCCTCCACATTGGTAGCGGGTCCACACGGACGCGCGCCCGCCTGTGACGCGCAGCACGCGACGTGAACCCCTGGGCAGCCCTTTCGATCCTCATCCACTGCGGCCTCCGCGCAGATCCGTGATGCTCCGGGTCCCGACAGGCGTGAGGGTACGACTCGGTCGCGGAGACCCACTCGACGGTTAGACGCGCATCACCTCCTCCCGCGCGCTCTCCTTATCCCACGCCTCTTGTAGCGGATCAGGGGTGCCTATGTCGTCAAGGGGCGCCACTGCGCCGAGCGAGCGCAACACGCGACGCGCGGGCACCTGCCTCGTGGCCTGATTCAGGGGGGGAATCGCGCAGTCTTCCGATACTTCGATCGCCCGAATACCGTTCTGCACTGGGGGGACTGATCCGAGCGGCATCAACCAGGGGTAGAATAGAATGCACGCTGAGATGCGTCAAGCATCACAAGCAGTGCGCGAGCTGTGAAGGCCGGGCTCGGGAAAAAGACTTGATGCCTGTTAAAGACTTTGACACTTCGGGGTCGACGCCGAACGACGAACGGGATCCGGCGTGGCTCGTCCGAATCCCGTTCTCTGAGGGCCTTCCGCCCTCGGGCAACTGCGTCACGGATGGCCGGGGAGGTTCCGGCGGCACCCGCACGCGGCCCGGGCCGCATACCGTGGTTCATCGTGCGAGCGTGGCCGCGGGCCCAGGTTCAGCAACCTGGTGTATGTACGACGGCGGCGAATCCGCGTTTCCGACCTTGCGTGCAAGTGTGTCCCCCGTCCCACCAGGGCCGTGGGGGGATGTGCACAGACAGACAGGGCCCGGCGGTCGTCCCGCCGGGCCCTCACCCTCTGAGGAACCCTCTACCCCAGTTGGCTCCGCGGCGCCGCCTTGGAGGCAGAAGCGCACCGCTGCCTGTTGGCCCAGGCCGCTCCTGGTGGCTCGGCGCAAGTGGTGCCGGCCTGCGACCTCTCTCTGCAACCACGAGGATCTACACGCGAACGGGGCCGGAGGTTTCAGGCAAAAGACGCCCGCGGTGGGCTTGCGCGGATCAGGCCCGGTTGAGCCAGCGCTCCAGGGCGGCGCGGGCGAGCCGCATCGCCCGTCCGCGGTGGCTGATGCTCTGCTTTTCCTCCAGGGTCATCTCGGCAAAGGTCCGACCCGCCTCGGGCGCGAAGAAGATCGGGTCGTAGCCGAACCCTCCCGTCCCCCGCGGCGCCGTCAGGATCACGCCATGGCACTCCCCCGTCACGACCGTCTCGCGGCCGTCCGGAAAGACGAGCGCCACCACGGTCCGGAACCGTGCCCTGCGACGACTCTCCGGCACCCCGCGCAGCTCCGCCAGCACGCGTGCCACGTTGCGCGCGTAGTCCTGCGCCGGTCCGCCGTAGCGGGCACTGCGCACGCCCGGCTGGCCGCCGAGCGCGTCGATCTCCAGGCCGGTGTCGTCTGCCAGGCAGAGCAGGCCCGTCGCACGGTGCGCGGCCCGGGCCTTGAGCAGGGCATTCTCCTCGAGCTTGGCGCCCGTCTCCTCGACATCGGGGATCTCGGGGTGGTCCGCGGCGCCACTCACCTCCAGCGGCAGGCCGCGCAAGGCATCGCTCAGCTCGGCGATCTTGTCGGGGTTGCGGCTGCTGAAGATCAGCTGCACGGTGGCTCTCCGCGCGGGCTCGCCGCCATCGGGGCCGCCCGATCGTTGTACCTGCGCCCGGCGCTCAGGGCCGTGTCGGCCAGATGCGGTCGGGGTCGAAGTCCCCCTCGGGATCGAGACCCATCGCGCGCCGCTGGACGGCGAACAGCCGCTTGAGCCCCGCGCGCGCCACCGCCAGCATCGTGCGCAGCTGACCGTCGTCGAACGCGTTGCCCTCGGCCGTGCCCTGCAAGCCGACGTATGCGCCCTGACCCGTCATGAAGACGTTCATGTCCACTTCGGCGGTTGAGTCCTCTTCGTAGGTCAGATCCGCCAGGGCCTGGCCCTTGACGATGCCAACCCCGATGCCCGCCACCTGATCGCGGATGGGGACGCGCGGGATCCGGCCCTGCCACACCATCCAGCGGCAGGCCTGGCACAGGGCGACGAAGGCCCCGGTGACGGCGGCCGCACGCGTGCCCCCGTCGGCCTCGATGATGTCGCAGTCGATCGTGATCGTGTGTTCTGGAATGCCGGACAGGTCGGTCACCGCCCGCAGGCTGCGCCCGATGATGCGCTGGATCTCCGTGCCCCGACCTGCAGTCTGGTTGCGCGGCAGGCGTTCTTGCACGGATCGGGGCAGCATGGCGTATTCGGCCGTCACCCAGCCCTTGCGCGTGCCCCGCAGAAACGTCGGTTGACGATCCTCGACCGTGGCGGAGCAAATCGCCCAAGTGTTGCCCACGCGCACCGACACGGATCCTTCGGCATGGCGCAGAAAGGGCGTCTCGATGGTCACCTTGCGAATTTGCTTCGGGCTGCGGCCGTCGGCCCGCGCGAATCCTGCTTCGTCGCTGTTCACGCTCCCCCCCCGGCGGGTGTTCCCGCCCATTGCCTAGCGTTCATACCACGGCAGGTCGCCCTGATCCACCACGGTGACCTCGCCCAGCGGCTCACCCAGGAACGCGCTGCCGATCGTGGTGAAGCGCCTGGCCGTGTCGGTCACGAAGAAGCGGCACGCCGCCGCGGAACCGGCCCGCGCCAGTCCGAGGCGCTCCAGGAGACGAACCGTCGCGCCTGCAGTCTCCTCGGCCGAATCCACCAACCGAATCCCCGATCCGGCGACCTGTGCGATGACGTTGCGCAGCAGCGGATAGTGCGTGCACCCCAGGATGAGCGTGTCGATGCCGGCCGCAACCACCGGCTGGAGATACTCGTGCGCGACCAATCGGGGGATCTCGCCCTCGACCCACGCCTCTTCTGCGAGCGGCACGAAGAGCGGGCATGCGCGCTGGATGACGGTGATCGTGGGATCGGCCTTCCGCAGGCAGCGTTCGTAGGCGCCGCTGTCCACCGTCGCCGCGGTCCCGACGACCCCGATGCGGCGGCTGGATGTGGCCGCCAGCGCAGCCGACACGCCAGGCTCGATCACCCCGAGCATCGGCAGGCGCAGCGACGCGCGCAGCTCGGGCAGAGCGATCGCGCTGGCCGTGTTGCAGGCAACGACCAGCATCTTGATCCCGCGCCGGGCCAAGAAGCTGAAGCACTCGCGCGAGTAGCGAATCACGGTCTCCGGCGACTTGGTCCCGTAGGGCACGCGGGCGGTGTCGCCGAAATAGACGATTTCCTCCGCGGGCAGGCGCCGCCGCAGCGCGCGCACCACCGTGAGGCCGCCGATGCCCGAATCGAAGACGCCGATCGGCCGCTCGGCGGGCCCCGACTCCATGGGAGCGCTCATCGCACCTCCGCGAACAGGGCGGGGACGTAGGTCCACTCGAGCGGCATCATCCGGCGCAAGGGACCCTGGGACTCCCCGTCGACCAGCAAGCGGACCCCGCTCACCGCGGGGAAGTTCTCGCACAGGGTACAGGTCAGCGATGCCATGAGCAGCCATTCCGTGTAGTCCCCGGGCGCCAGACGCGCGCGCAGCGAACCGCTCATGTTGATGTAGACCGTGCCATCGCCGGCCAGGAAGAGGTCGAGCACTCTGACCCCTTCGGGCCACGGATTGAGCAGGGCCGTGGTGGGACCCTCCAAGAGCGCGTCGATCAGGACCCGCATGCGTTCCTCGGTCGTGGGCTGATCGGGCAGCAGGTGCGTCTCGACCGCCAGACGGCGGCCGTCGGGTGCGGCGTAGGTCAGCGTGCCCGCCCGGATCGCCAGTCGCCGCTCTGCGGCGGGACCCTCGGTGGGCGCGGGGAACGACGAGGGGACGCGGGTGCGCAGCAGCCAGACGACCAGGAGCAGGAGCACGACCCCGGCGGCGAAGACAAAGACCCAACCCCACTGTCGCCCCCCGCCCGGCGGGCGCTGCTGGCGGCGCGCGCGCAGAATGCGCTGGCGGCCCTCGCTCGTGCGCCGGTCGTCCCGCGACGCATCCGCGCCGGTGAGCAGGCCGCGTTCCTCCGCCGACACGGCGGTGCGCCGCGCGTCTTTGGGCTCGGGAGGCATCGCCCCGCCCGTCTGCTCCTGCGAGCTACTCACCACCAGCCCCCATGGTGAACATGAAGATCGCCCCCGCGATCGAGGCTGCGAGCCGGTCGGGCAGCGGAGACGGCGCCCAGAGCGTGTCCGTCCCGGCGGGAGGTGGCTCATCCTCTCCAAAGCGGGAAGCATCCCCGAGGTAGATCGCCATGGCGGGCGCATCGAGGCCGTCGAAGAAGACCGCCGGCCAGTGCTCTTGGTCGAAAGTGGCCCGCGGGAACTCCGTCTCGAGGTAGAGCCCCATCAGCCAGGTCAGCCGGTGCGTGCCGCTCGCGTGGGCGGGCGCCACCGCCTCCCAGCGCCGCAGCACCGGTGGGGAGAACCGGCCGCCACGCGGTCCCTCCGGCTCCACCCGCGGCGCGCGCAGGTCTTCGAGCGCGGCCTGAGGCCGCTCCCCGGGGAGGGGAACGGCCGTCACCAGCCGATTGGCCGGCAGCAGGTCGTACCCGCCCAGGTTGGGCAGCAGGCAGACGCACGCGGAGGGAGGGTGCGCACCGGCCGAGCGCAGCCAGTCAGACCGTCCGGTCGTCTCGATCACCATCACCTCGATGCCACCGTTCTCGAGGCGCGCGCGCACCTGGTCGACCACCTCGCGCAGGAACTCCCCGACCGCGGCCGGCGCGCGCGCGAAGCTGCCCCCGCCCGTGTCCGGGAGCACGAGGAGCACGGGCCCCTGGCGCTCCCCGCCGGCAATCGCCTCCGGTGGCGCCCAGCCGGAGTATCCGTCCCGGCCGCGGTCGAAGGCATAGGTCGACAGCGACAGGCGCACCTCGCCGGCCTTCTCCCGCAACTGGACGCGCCAGGCTCGCACGCGGGGATCGACGCGCAGCACGTAGTCCAGACCATCGGGCACGGGGCGCAGCGCCCACAGGCACCCGCCCTCGCAAGCCGCCGGTCGCGGCGGGTTCCGGGGGTCCAGGCGCGCACCGGGGACATGCACCGTGATCGTGGCAATGCCATCGGTGGAGAAGGAGGCGGCGGTGCCGGCCGGGATCTTCCAGGCAAAGTAACTGCGATTACCCACCTGCTCGGAGGTCATCTCCGCGAGCGGTCCGGGTGCGGGGCGCTGCACGAGCAGCCGCGAGCCCACATCATACGTGAAGCGGTCCTTGTAGATCTCGCGCGTGATCAGCGAGAGGCAGTCGAGCGGCAGGAGCACGCGGTCGCCCAGGTAGAGCACCGGCGCCTCCATCTGCAGAGCGAGCCCTCCGCACTGCAGGACCTCGCCCCCGACGATGAACCCGCATCGCGCTGTGTCGGCGACCAGCAGCTCTCCGCGCAGCAGCACCGGATCCCACGTCAGCGGGCAGCCCAGCGTGTGGCAGGCCCGTTCGAGAGGCCAGTAAAGCGTGCCGCTGATTGCGCTGAGTGAATCCCAACACGATTGGCGCCCATCGGCAAACATCACCCCGAGCCAGTTGCCCTCGGGACGCGGCGGCAGGCGATGGGGCCCGTGGGGCTCGCTCGGGCAGTCGCCCAGGGCAGGGGGCATCGCGATTCCCACCCAGCGGAGCGAGTCGGCCAGCCAGGGCGAGACCGCGGGCCCGGGGCTGGCCGGGGACGGCAGCGGCTCGTGCTGGGCCCAGGCCACCAGCGGCCAGGGCAGCGCCAGCACCACCGCGATCCATCGCCCGGCGAACGACACGCCTACTCCCTTTCCCGCGCGCTGCGCATGCGCTCGATGTCGCGGTCAGCCTCTCGTTTGGCAATCGCCTCGCGCTTGTCGTACTTGCGCTTGCCGCGCGCCAACGCCAGCTCGACCTTGGCGAAGGGCCCGCGGAAGTAGATCTGCAAGGGGATGAGGGTCAGGCCCCGCTCCTGCGTGCGCGTCAGAAGGCGGCGGATCTGATTCTTGTGGAGCAGCAGCTTGCGCGCCCGCAGCGGGTCGTGGGGGTCGACCGAGGCCTTCTCGTATGCGGTGATGTGGAGGTTCACGAGGAAATACTCGGTCCCGCGCGGCACCGCATAGGCGTCCGACAGGCTGGCCTTGCCCGCGCGCAGGCTCTTGACCTCCGATCCCTGGAGCGCCAGACCGGCCTCGAAGCGGTCGAGCAGCTCGTAGTCGTGCTGAGCCCTGCGATTGCGCACGACCACCTTGAGGTCCTCGCTGTCCTTCTTCTTGACCGGCACGTTGCACGTCCCCCGCGATCGGGTGTCCTACCCGCTGCAATGGGTATCAGATACGGGGGCGGTCGGCAACTGTTCCCGGGCTGCCGGGAGCCGGTGCATTGACACGCGCCGCTTCGAGATGGCAAGATGACCCGGTTCGCGGAAGTGGCGGAACTGGTAGACGCGCTAGGTTCAGGGTCTAGTGGGCTTGCGCCCGTGGGGGTTCGAGTCCCCCCTTCCGCACGGCGCGGCCCGGGGTCAGGGACTCCGGGCCGTTTTGCATCACCCCGGACGGGCCTATAATGCCAGTGCTGCATCCTGACCGAGCGAAGGGGGTTGGCGTCATGGCTCGCATTGCCGGGACATTCCTATCGGTGCTCCTCGGCCTGGTCGCCGCGGGACCGGCCGGCGCGCTCGAACTGACGCCGGCCGCTTGGGACACGGGCGACTGGATCGACGTGGCCCTCACCGGTTCGCCCATCGCGGCACCGGACTCGATCGGCCTCGAGGGCCCAGGCGGCGAACTGATCCAAGCCGACCTGATCACGCCGGCCGCCGACGTCATCACCTTTCGCGTCGACCTACGGCACGCGGCCCTGGGCTGGTACGACCTGCGGTTGGCCACGCTGGCAGGCGATGCGCACACCGAATCCGACTGCTTCGAGGTGCGCCCACTCGCGCTGCCCGAGGCCTGGTCGGCCGCCCAGCGGCTGACCGAGGAGCCCGAGACCTCCGACCGTCCCAAGATCGCAGTCGACCGCTTCGGACAGGTGCACCTCGTGTGGCAGAACCAGCAGGCCGGCACGTCCGACCACTTCAACATCCTATACCGCCGGTGGACAGGCAGCGCATGGACCGAACCGGAGTTTGTGACCGCGGGTGGGTGACAGTGCGGCTATGCCCCGGCGGTCGCCGTGGACAGCGCGGATCGGGTGCTGATTGTCTGGCATGATGACGACAACGAACTCCACTACCGGGTGGTGACGGGAACCCAGTGGTCGGACGAGGTGAAGCTGACCGACACCGGCAAGACCGTCGACGCCTCCTCGCCCGTGGTGCTGGTCACCGATGCAGACGGCCGCGTGCACATGGCCTGGAAGGACAATCGGGACGGCCCCCACGCGATCTACTACCGGTGCTGGAACGACGGGGCCTGGGGGCCTGAGGAGCTCATCGCCCGCGCGGGAAACTGGCTGATCGAGCAAGACATCGCGGTGGGCGGCGACGGTCGCGTGCATGCCGCCTACGTTCGCATCCCCTTGTTCAAGCGCGAGCTCCACTACCGTTGTCGTGCCGACACCGGCTGGACAGCAGACACGCTCTTGACCCAGTCGCAATCCCAGGTGTGGGAACCGTGCGTCGGCAGTGACGCTGAAGGACGCGTGCACGTGATCTGGGAGGATGTGCTGCAGGGAGACCGCGACCTGTACGCCATGCATTGTCTCGACGGGCAGTGGACCGCCGCTGAGCGCCTGACGAATCTCCCCACCTCGTCGCTCCTGCCCAATGTCGCCGTCGACGCCCGGGGAACGCTCCACCTCGTCTGGTCCGACGACCGCAACGCCTATCACAACCTCTACTTTCGCCGCTGGACGGCCGCGGATGGCTGGTCGCTGCACGAGCGCGTGACCATCGACTCGAGCGACGCCTACCGGGCGGTCATGACGACCGATGCATCCGGCAACGTCCACATGGTCTGGTCCGACAACCGGGACGGCAACAAGGAGATCTACTACGCGATGCGGCCGCCCGACGAACCCTGGGGGCCAGAGGACCCGGATCCCGGTTCCTTCTCGGTCCGCTGTCTGCCCAACCCATGCCGGGGGGGCACCTGCATCCGCGCGCACCTGCCGGCGGCCGGGGACTGGACGGTGCGCATCTTCGACCTGCAGGGACGGCTGATGGGAACGGTGCGCGAAACCGTCGCGGGCGCGGGCTACCACGACATCGATTGGAACGGACGGACCGGCAGCGGGCAGTGGATGCCGCTGGGGCTGTACTTCATCCGCGTCTCGGGCGGCGACCGCACGGCCACCACGCGTCTCGTCTATGCGCGGCCCTAGGGCACGAATCGGCGCCGGCTGGCGGCCGGGCGGACTGCAGCGGGCGGGGCGGGCGCTGCGCGCCCACCCCGCTCCGTCGCGCCGCCGACGGCGGTCATCCGGCCGCTAGCGACATCCGAACTGCGCCTTGACCCCGCCCCACGTGACCGCCTGGATCGGCACGGGCGGCGGATCGCCCGCGTTCGGCACGCCCGGCGTCGGCGCATGGCCGTTGCCGAGCGGAGGCGTGGTCCCGGTGTAGGGGTTGAGCGCGTCAAAGATCTCCCAGTCGCCGATGCCGTCCGGGTTGCGTCCCGTCGAACGGTCGTCATCGGCCTCGTAGGTGTTGTAGGTGTGGCTGTCGACCATGATCGTGTCGCCCCCGGCGATCTGCCAGAGGATGGGTGTGTCCCCGTCATTGCCGAGCTTGAAGCCATACTGGGGCTGCCCGTGCGCCTGCTGCCACGCGACCGACTGGCTGCCGTAGATCACGCGGGCCTCGCCCACGGCCAGGACCTCACCCGCCTGAAAGCCGAAGGTCAGGAGGTCCGAGTCGTCCGAAAGCAGGTACTCCTCGAGCTCGACGTGGCCGGGGCCCGAGTTGTAGATCTCGATCCACTCGTCGTCCCGGTAGCTGTACGTCCCGCTGCCGTCCCAGTCGCTGGCCGGATCAGCCATGATCTCGTTGATGCACAGCCCGGCCCAGGCCGTGCCCGCCCAGAGCCAGACCCCCACCAGAACCGCAGTCAGCATCGCCTTGCGCATGCTTCCTCCCTCATTGGAGTGTCCAGGACCGGCCGGGCGCGGGGTCCCTCCCCGGCCGGCCGACCCGCCGGGAGGTCACGCCAAGCAAGCCAGGTGCCGATTAGCTGATTCCCAGCGAGGAACCTGGGCTATAATCTTCTGGAGCCGATTGAATTCGAGGTAGGTCCACGGAGGGGAGCGAGATGCGTAGGTACGTCCTGCGGGCATTCACCCTAAGCCTATTCCTGACAGCAGGTTGCACCGGAGCCGCGTGCGGGGCTGTCCACGTGCTGCTGCCGGATGGCAGCGGGGACTTCCCCACGATCCAGCAGGCCATCGCCGCGGCCGACTCCGGCGACCAGATCCTGCTGGCCGACGGGATCTACATGGGCGATGAGAATCACAACCTCGACTTCCTCGGCAAGCCGCTGACCCTGCGCTCCCTGAGCGGCATGCCAGCCACGTGCACCATCGATTGCTCCGACGGCTACGGGGACCCGGAGACGCTGCGCCGCGCCTTCGAGTTCCACAACGCCGAGGACTCGACGTCGATCGTCCGCGATCTCACGATCGCCAACGCATCGGCCGGCGGCACCTGACCGGATTGCTACGGCGGTGGGGTCTACTGCTATCGCTTCGCGGCACCTCTCTTCGAGAACTGCATCTTCATCAACTGCTCCGCGGCCGAGGGCGGGGTCGTCTACTGCACGACGGATGTGATCTTCCGCGACTGCCGTTTCCTGAACTGCAGCGCGGGTGAGGGCGGGGTAGCTTACTGCCGCACGACCACCGCCCGCTTCCTCGACTGCCGGTTCGAGGGCAACGTCTCCGGTCTCGAGGGCGGATGCATCTACTGCGCCAACGGCGCCACCCCGCGCATCGAGCGCTGCATCTTCAGCGGGAACGCCGGGAGCAAGGGCGGCGCCATCGCGAGCCTCGAGGGCAGCCGCCCGCGCGCGATCGACTGCACGTTCGAAGACGGCGAGGCGACGTCGGGCGGTGCCATCTATGTCTTCGAGTCGTCGATCGAGCTGGCGTCTTGTCTTCTCACCGGCAACCATGCCACGTCCTATGGCGGGGCGTGCCATGTGAAGACCTCCGTCGTGCAGAGCCTGCTGACCGGTTGCACGCTGGAGAGCAACAACGCCCCCTCGGGCGGCGCCGTCAACGTGGAGGGTTCCAACCTGGCCGTCAGCGAATGCACGTTCGCCGGCAATCGCAGCACGAATTACGGCGCCGGGCTGCGCATCGCCCTGGGAAGCAACCTCACCATGGCAAGCGGCATCGTCGCCTTCTCGACGCAGGGCCAGGCGCTCTACACCGAGAGCACCTCGCCCTGCCAGTTGAGCTGCTGCGACCTCTACGGCAACGCCGGCGGAGACTGGACCGGCACGATTGCCGGGCAGTTGGGTCAGAACGGCAACATCAGCCGCGATCCGCTCTTCTGCACCACCAACCCGCTGCTCCCCTACCTGCTCCAAGCCGCTTCGCCCTGCGCGCCGGGCGCCGGCGAATGCGGTCAGATCGGCGCCTGGCCGGTCGGCTGCGGCTCGCCTCAGGAGGTCGCCGGCTCCGAGATCGATTCCGATCGACCCCTTCTCGCGTGTCCCGTGCCCAGTCCGTTCTGCACGAGCGCGCGCCTGGCGTTCACGATCCCGCGGGCGGCCGACGGCGGGCTGGTGCGACTGGACGTCTTGGACGCGGCAGGTCGCCGCGTGCGCGAGCTGGTGAACGCACCGGGCCGTTCAGGCCCGGGCACGGTCGCCTGGGATGGACGCAGCGCGGATGGCCAGGCCGCACCCGGCGGCGTCTACTTCTTCCTGCTCGAGGTGGGCGGCCGGCAGGCGATCACGCGCGGGGTGCTCGTGCGGTGATATGGAACGACCCTGTCGAGTTGGCGCTGAGGCCACTCCTCTCTCTCGAGGGGGTGGCCTCCGCCCTTCGAGGCCAAACCGAGGAGAAGGCCGGGCGCTCCGAACCGCCATGCTGATACAGGCGAATCGCCGGCAGCGGCCTGCCCACCATCTTGCCGACCGCCCCGGCCAGGATTGGACGACCCTACGAGTCGCGAGCCGGTCGGTCCGCACCGTCCAGCCTCACGGTCAGGCCACGATGCGCGTCCCGCCCCGGCCCGCCAGGGCCACCCCCAGCCTCTGCGGGGAGGTGATGAGCACCTCGCGCCCGCCGTTGCGGATGAAGCGGATGGCCCCGAGAATCTTGGGACCCATGCTCCCGGGCGGGAACTGACCGTCGTCGAGGTGCCGCTGCGCATCAGCCACGCTCAGCACGTCGAGATCGCGCTGCGTGGGCCGGCCAAAATCGAGTGCGACGCGATCGATCGCCGTGACGATGACCAGACGGTCGGCCTTCACCGCCTCGGCGAGCACCACCGCCGCCAGGTCCTTGTCGATCACCGCCTCGACGCCGTGGTACTCGCCGCTGGGGGTTTGCGCGACCGGAATCCCTCCCCCTCCGGCCGCGATCACCACCTGGCCGATGCCCACCAGCGTGCGGATCGTCTCCAGCTCGACAATGCGGACCGGGTCGGGCGAGGCGACCACGCGGCGCCAGCCGCGGCCCGCATCCTCGCGCAGCGTCCAGCCGCGCTCCTTCTGCATCCGGTGCGCCTCGGCCTCGGTGTAGAAGGGCCCGATCGGCTTGGTCGGATTCCTGAACGCGGGATCGTCGGGGTCGACGACGGTCTGCGTCACGACGGTGACGGTGTGGGTGTCGATGCCCTCGCGGTTCGAGACGTTGTGCAGCGCCTGCTGCAGCATCAGGCCGATCCCGCCTTGCGAGTCGGCGCCGCAAATGTAGAGCGGCACCGGCGGGATCGTGTCGGCGGCCGCCTCGTTGCGGATCAGGATGTTGCCCACGATGGGCCCGTTGCCGTGCGTGAGGATGACCTGCTCGCCGGTGCGCAGGAGCGCCAGCACCTGAGCCATCGTGGCCTCGGTGACCCGGAACTGCTCCTCGATCGTCGCCGGCCCCTTGGCCGGGAGGATCGCGTTGCCGCCCAAGGCGAGTACCGTTCTGGATGCCATGCTGGAACTCCGGGCCCGCGGGCTGCGCGGCGCGTGCACCTGATCCTGCCGATGCGCAGCCTTCCGCTCTCTTGGGACACCCCTCCCGCGCGGCCGTGCCGGCCGAGATATGCGCAGGGAGAACCAAAGAGGGTAGGCTATCGTCGCCCGGCTGTCCAGCCCCCGCCCCGCGGTCAGGACTCGCGGCCCTCACGGAGGACCAGACCCGCGGTCAGGACCCGGGGCCCTCGCGGACGACTAGGCCCGTGCCCCGCGCTGCCCCTGCGCTGCTCGCGCCCTCGGGGTGGGCTGCGTTCGTCTCGCCGCGAAGAACGGTCTCGATTGCCTCGGCCAGCCCCGCGAATGTGGCAAAGTCAGACAGCCGCAGCACCACGTGCCCCTCGGGCGCCCAGCGCAGCCACCGGCGCACGAGCGCTCGCTCAGGCGATCCGATCTCCTCGAGGCCGCCGGCGGCGGTGCCCTCGACGTAGTACTCGCGCAGTGCTTCGCGCAGCGCATCGAGATCGCAGGCCCCGTCGATGCGCGCTCTGGCGACACGCGCGCCGCCCAGCGCCAGGAGGCTCAGCGCACCGTCGGGCCGCGGCAGCAGCAGCACGAGGTCCTGCTCCGAGAGCGCGAACCCGACCTCCTCGACCGAGACATTGACCTGGACGTTCCAGGAAGGCTTGCCCTCTCGGATCTGCTCCGCCTCGAGCAGCAGCGCCTCCAGCTCGGTCCCCGTTGATTCGGTCTCGAGACGGTGCAGCTCGGACAGGAACGTCGCGCGGCGGGAGGATCCGGTCGCGACGGGCCGGAAGTAGGAACCCACCCGGCTGCGCAGGTTCTTGGCCTTTCCGACGTAGAGCAGGCGCCCCTCACGATCGAGAAAGCGGTAGATCCCTGGTTCCTCGGGCAGGGCTGCAACCTCCTCCGGTGTAAAAGCCCAGTCGGCCCCCCACACAACCTCATGCCCGGCCTCCCGCGCGACCTCGGGCACGAGCGCGACGTCGCGCCAGGTGCGCAGTCCCCGCGCGCGCGCCGCAGCCGCCACCTCCTCGAGCAGCGCGGCGAGCGTCGCCGTCGCGTCGCCCGCTGTCGGCCCATCGTCGGGATCGGCGGCCGGGCGCGGCCGCCCACCGCGCCGCGCACGCGGGTGAACGCTGCGCGCCCGATCCCCCGCGGCCTCGGACCGCTCGGCCTCGCGCGGCAGGAGTCTCTCCCACGCCGCCAGATCGATGATCACGGGGTCGAATTCCGGGCAGGCGTGGAGACGCTCCTGTGTCCCCAGCCAGCGGCGCAGCAGCCCGGGCTTGGTCGCGGCCACCGGGTTCGCGGAGATCTGGGCCAGGATCTCCTCGAGATCCTCCGTGCGCCGCGGCCCTTGGTGGGCGCGCGCCGGCTCCTCCGTGCCCCAGACCGAGCTCCACACGCGCCACAGCCAAGGCGTGGCCTGCGTGCCCGCGGGCACCTCGCAAACCCAGAGCACGACCGGCGGCGCGAGCGCTGGGCCGCTGCGGGCCAGACCCCAGCGGCCCGGGGTCGCCTCCTCGAATCGGCCGTCTCGGGCCAGCATCGCCCGCACGAGCTTCCCGGCAGCCGGCCCCACCTGCATGAGCTTCAGGTACTCCCGGGCGATCTCTTCCGCCGAGAGCGGTTCGCCGCGTTCGCGGATGGCGGCTGCGATTCTGTCGGAGATCTCTGGCTGCACGGCTCCCCCGTTCCCAGGTGCGGTCGCGTTGTCCCCGCGGCCCGCCGATCCCATGCTAGTGCCGGTCCGCGGGGCCGGCAAGGCGAGCACGCCACGACGCCCCCAGGACGAGCGCCACCTCGAAGGGTTGCTCACCGGCCGGGCTGCACCAGCGCGCCGCGACCTCCACGCCCCACGCACGGTCGTCCCACCCGAACCAGACTTCGGCTAGCTGCGCCCCCGCGCCGAGCGGGCGCCAGCTCGCTCCACCGGGCGGAAGCCGGGTCGGAACGAGCGCCGCGAGGCTCGCGGTCCGCGGCGTGGCGGCCAGCCCCAGCCCTGCCCGCTCCCGCCCCGCGCCGCGCCAGGTCGCGCGGAACCAGAAGGCGGACCCGGTGCGCTCGCGCAGCCAGGTCGGCTCGGCGTAGGGCTCCGGCTGTTCGGCATCGCTCGCGGAGGATTCGGCCTCCTCGAGGATCTCCCGCTGGCGCGGCTGCGCAGCGGCGTCGAGGGACTGGGACGCCTCACGCTGGCGATAGCGCAGCACGCAGGTGAGGCGCTCATCCAGCTGCAAGCGCGCTTCCAGATCGAAGCCGCCGGCCGTGGTCCGCACGATCTGGCTGGCCGCGCCGGTCCCATCGGCCGCGCGCAGCCGCCCGCCGACCTGCGTGTCCAGTCCGGCCCGCAGCCACAGGCCCGACCAGGGCCGCGCCTCGAGGTCGAGGCCCACGTCGCGCTCGAGCAGGGCGGTATCGCCCGCCTCCTCTGGCCGCTGGCAGAGCAGCGCCAGGGTGGGTTGCACGCCGGCCAGCCCGGGCAGGCTCCAGCGGAGCCGCCATCCGCGCGTGGCCGGCGCCGGGCACGATGCCTCTCCGGAGCCGGGGTCGGGCGAGAGGCTCACACGCCAGCGGAATGCACCTTCCAGCTCCCCGAGGAGCGGCCGGGCATCGACACGCCAGCGTCCGCCGATCGCGGTCACACGCCGGGCCGCAGCGCGGCGCCATCCGACCGGCGCGGGCTCCCAGGCACGCGATCGGGGGCGACCTCCATCGCTCAGCGGCCCCGCCAGCTCGATCAGGGTTGCGGCGCTGCCCGCCTGGCGCGACGCGCTCGCCGACCACGCCCATCGCGGGGACGTGCCGCCCGCCGTTTGCACGGCCGCCAGCAGCAGCGACCGGGTCCCGATCGCCACCCCCTCGAGCCGAGCACGGCCCAGATGCGACGGCAGCGCGCACGCGTCGTTCCCGTCGCAGGTCGGGCCCGCGCC
>CAZDKK010000037.1:0-48219 GCA_964506245.1 uncultured bacterium
GCGAAGCCGGGAGCGCGCCGGACCCGAGCGGCCGCGTCGGGGGCGGGCGGGCTCGGCGCGGAGCTGGGCGCGTGCCGTTCCAGAAATTCACGCCCATCGAGAGCGCCACCGAAGTCGATGATCCGCCTCAGGTAGGAGCTGAACCCCACGACGTGCAGCTCCTCCCGGCGGCCCGCGATGCCAGCGGCCAGCCGGAGCAGGTGGGGCACGGTGCGGTAGTCGAGGTGGTCGATGGCCGAGAAATCCAACACCACCTGGCTGCCGGCGGGCAGGGCCATGCCGGCGATGCGGGCCCCCAGGCGATCGAAGGCCGCTCCGCTCCACTGCCCCGACAGGTGCGCCCACAGGACGAGGCCCGACGGCGTGCGCAGCTTCACGAGCTCCATCATGGTTGCCGGGCTCCCGGGTTCGCGAGCGAGCCGACGTAGTGCATGATGCGCCGGTCGTGCACGGCCGTGTCGGTCACGCGCGGGTTGTGGACCTCGAACTGCTCCGGATTCCAGATCTCCATCATGTCGAAGTTGCCAAAGACCACCGCCTGCTTTTGCAGTCCGGCGACTTCGGTCTGTTCGTCGGTCAGGGTGATGCGGCCGTTGTTGTCCATGCGGCAGAGATTCCCGTAGCGGGCGAAGTTCGAGCGCAGCAGGATCGCCTCCGGCTCTCCCTGGAAGGCGGCCTTCAGCAGCTCGGGCGTCATCGCATCCCACCTTGCATTGGGGACGAGATAGAGGCATCCTCTGAGGCCGAGGGTGGTCACGAGGTAAGGGGACTCTTCCATGGCGAGCAACTCGCGGAACTTCGCCGGCAGCGTGAGGCGGCGCTTGTCATCGATCGAGCAGACCGATCTGCCGAGAAATGGCAGGCGCATCGCGCTGCCTCCCCCGTTCCACCACCCAATCTACATGGGGTCCCGCGGTGGACCCCTTCGACCCTTTCTCAACCATTTCCTACCATTTCCAACCACGCGCCAATCTACGCCTCCCCCCTGGCGCGTGCAATGGGGATTTTCCCACGCAGAGAGATCTTCGTAAATAGTTACTATATAATCATTTGACGAATGAGTCGCGCAGCGGGGGACGCGGTGTCACGCCCGAGTGGCGCGGCCTCAGCCCCCCACCAGCGCTGAGAGCAGTCTGGCCAGCCGGCGGGTCAGTGTGCGGCGCTCGAAACGCTCGAGCTCCGTATCGGACAGCGGGGTGGTCGAGGGTCCGCCGCGCGCGAACTCCCCCAGACACTCGCCGAGCAGCCGCGCCGCGGCAGGCGCATCCTCGGTGCGGCAGCAGCGACCCGCGCGCAGCTCCTCGATCAGCCGCCAGGCGGCCCCGGGTGGCAGGAGCCCGAGGATCGGACGGCGTGCGCGCAGATACTCGAAGATCTTGCCCGGCAGAATCAGTCCGCCGCGCTCGTCGTCCTTTTCCATCAGCAGCAGAACGTGGCTGCGCACCATCTGTGCGATGACCTCGCGGTGCGGTAGCCCCGGTTCGAAGACGGCGATGTCGCCGAGTCCGAGCGCGCGCGCGTCCTCGATGTCGCGCTCGTAGCAGGCGCCGACGAAACGCACCTGCAGCCGATCTCGCGCCCGCGGGTCGCGATCGAGCAGGCTTCGCACGGCCACCAGCAGCGGGCGCGCGGGCCGCTCGGGATTGAGTTGCCCGGCATGGAGGATCTGCAGGCGTTTGCCCGAGGGCTGCGCGGATTCGAGGCCCGCGAAGTCGGACTCGTCGAACCCATTGGTCACGACCTGGATCTTCTCGGCCGGCAGCGCGGGGTAGCGCCTCAGGTAGTCGCGGCGCGTCTCCTCCGCCGTGACGGTGATCAGTGCGGCCTCCGAGAGCACGGCGCGCTCGAGGCGCCGCTGCCACGCGTCGTGCCACGGCGTGGGGGGACGATAGGAGAGGCGCCGGACCCACGGATCGCGGAAGTCAGCCACCCAGGGCAGGCCCAGGCGTCGCGCGAGCGTGCGCCCGGCCAGATGCGCGCTATCCGGCGAGGAGGTCGTGTAGATCGCGTCGAACGGCCGGCGCCGATGCGCCTGCAGGGCTGCCCGCCACGCGTAGGGCGTCCAGCCGACGTAGCTGTCGGGCACGAGCACCCAGCCCGACAGCGACCGCAGCCGGCCGATGGTGCGGGTCGAACGGCGCGGCGCGCCCGACCCTCCGCTGTGGCGCGGGGTCAGGCGCCGCAGGAGGGTGAGACCGGTGAACGAGGCGGTGCGGATGACCTCGGTCGTTGCGCCGATCTCAGCGGCCAGCGTGGCATCGGCCATCCAGTAGTCCTGCGACCGGACCGTGACCACGGTCGGATCCCAGCCCTCGGCAGGCAGGTAGCGGGCAAACTTCAGGCTGCGCTGGACACCAGCCCCGCCGAGCGGCGGGAAGAAATAGGCCAGCATCAGGATTCTGCGACGCCGTTGCACGCGCGACACCCCGCTGAGGCAACTGCCCGGCCCGGTCACTCGCAGGGCAGGTCCAGCACGGCGATCCGCCCCGTCAGCCAACCCTGGGGCGTGGAGGCCCGCACGATGTACAGACCCGGCGCGACGCGCCCGCCATCCAAGTCCCGCCCGTTCCAGAAGGGCTCGGTCTCCCACACCTGGTCGAAGCGCGCGACGATGCGCCCCGCAACATCGACGACCACGCCCTCGCGGGCCCGACCCGGCAACGCGGTGAATCGAACCTCGCCATCGCACTCCGGATTGAACGGATTCGGGTAGACGTCCAGCCGGCTGAGCTTCACCTTGGATTGCGTGGGACTGGGCACGAAGTGGGACAATCCCTCGGCCGTCGCCACCCACACGTCCCGTCCATTCGGGCCGCGCTCTATCTGGCGCGGGTTGGGGCTGACCAGATCGGGCGGGGTGAAGGTCTCGAACACGGACCAGGCGCCGCTCGCCGACTGCGCGATGCGGGTCACGCCGATCCCGGCCACGACTGCCCAGGCCGCCCCGTCATCGGTCAGCGCCAGGTCGTAGATCTGGCTGCCCGGCAGTTGCGTGCTCGAGCTGCGGAAGGTCCGCCAGGTCGAGCCCTCGCGCAGGGAGATCCCGTTGTCCGTTCCGATCCAGGTCTCCCCGGGGCGGGTCATGATGGCGGCGACGCGGTTGCCGGCCAGCCCCTCGGCGGTGCCGTAAGCCTTCCAGGCGCTCGCCTCCCCGACCGGCAACCGCCCCTGCGAATCGAGCAGCACGCGCTGGACACCCAGGCTGGCGTACCCGATCCAGAGCGTGTCGCCGCGCGCGGCCAGGGCGCTCACGGCATTGGAGAGCATGCGGCCATTCGTCGTTTCCGTGTCGTAGTGGATCCACGCGTCCGTCGCGACCTCGTAGCGATAGATCCCCCTCACCGCCTCGGGGTACTCCTCCGGATTCTCGCGGTTGGAGCCGAACCAGAGGTTGCCGCGATCGTCGAGGGTCGAGCAGGAGATGTTCCAGTACGTGTCATGGATGGTGGCCGAGCTGGACCCCAGCAACCAGTCGTCGAGGAAGCAGCCGCCGGCGGAGTCCGTGCAGCAGCAGTGGCCGAGCCACAGGCGATCCCCGAGCGTTCGAACGTGCCAGCCCCAGCCCTTGCTCAGGGGCGCGCTGGCGTTGCTGTAGAAGGTCCAGTGGCCGCTCTCGAAGAGCTCGATGCGCCAGCCGCGCGGGTACTTCCCGGCAGAGGCGGCCCACACGCGCCCCTCGTCGTCCACCGTGAGACCGCGGTAGTCGGCCACGGCATGGGGACCATCCTGGCGGTGCTGCACCCAGGTCTCCCCCACCAGCTCCCACAGGCCGTCTTCGTCCTCCCCCAGAACCGGCACATTCGTGGACCAACCCGCGCTTGCGCCGACCCAGACGATGCCGTCGGCCCCCTCGGCCACGGTGCAGCATCCGCGCAGGTGCGCACCGGCCAGCCGTTGCCAGCGACTGGCGTCGCCATCCCAGTAGAAGGGGCCGCCGTCGGCCCCCCAGGCGGCGGCCAGCAGCCGCTGCGAGCCCGCGTGGAGCTGGCGCACCTCGAGGTCGAGATCGCCCAGCCCCGCGTTGCGGTCGTCCCAGCCCGAGCCGTTCCACCGGAAGACGCCCTGGCTGGTGACGCAGTAGAGCGACCCCTCCCACACCTCCAGATCCACCACATCGCCGGGCGTCGCGATCACGTTCCAGGCGCCGAGGTTGTAGTTCAGGCGGCCGATGGCGCCCGTGCCGGTCTCCCCGCTCGCCGTGCCGAACCAGAAGTGGCCCTGGAAATAGACACCGGCCGTGACGTCCCAGGAGGGCAGGGCGCACGGATCGACCTGGTACTGGCAGGCGACGCGCGTCTGGCCGTTCTCCTGGACGAGCACGCCACCCCTCGATCCGATGATGCGCCAGGGTGTGTCCTCCCGGACGAATCGCACCTCGTCGCCCGCCAGGGGCCAGCTCAGCGAGTTGTAGGTGAGCCAGATGCCGCTCGCCGGCTGGTAGACCGAGATGCCCGCGCCGGCCGTGGCGAACGCCACCCCGCCGTCGCTCAAGAGGTCGACGTCGACCAGCGAATCGCTCGCCAGACCGTCCCGCCCGCGGTTCCACCGGGCGAATTCGGACGTCGCGAAGTCGAAGTAGAGCGCACCGCCGGTGGTGGCGCACCACACGCCCTCGGCCGCGACCGCGACCCGCCGCACGTTGTTCATGTAGAGATGGGTCGTCCACGTGCCCGCCGTGTCGGCCCGCGGCCCCACCGCGGGAACGTGGGCCAGCAGGACCAAAGCCGCTGCCCGGTGCCAGCCTTTCACGCCGCGCCTCCTTCTGTCTCTGTCTCCTTGCGTCCGAACACCGCAGCCAGGAAAACGCGCAGATCGCCGCTCAGACTCCAAGTGCGCAGGTAGCGCCGATTGCGGGCCATCCGCTCCTCGAGATCGCGGGGCCCGAGCGCCGGCTCGCCCGCGCCCGCCGGGGAGGTCAGCCAGCTCGCGGCCCCGGCCGACTCCGCCACGAGGCCCACCGGCGCATCGGGCGGATTCAGCCGATACGCCGCGTCCACCCGCGACCAATCGGCCGCGCCCAGGGGCGCGATCCCGACGAAGCTCATCTCGCCCGTGGCGATGTGGAGCAGCGCCGGATAGAAGCGCAGCAGCGGCACCCAGCGCGCCGGGCCACGCAGCTCGCGATAGGCCCGCAGCGCGAAGACGCGCCCGCGCCGGCCGACGACGGGCACGCGCCGCCAGACCGGGCGGCCCAGGACGAGCCGCGCCAGGCCGTGCAGCGGCAGGCCCACGACGAGGAGCAGACCGGCCAGGAGCGCATCGAGCCCCCGTTTGACCCAGCTGCGCACGGGGCGCGGCGCACCACCCAGCGTGACGGCGCCGAAGCCCATGAAGTCCTCGAGGCGGTGGGCCTCGAGCAGCAGGGCTTCCGCCCGCGGCACGTAGCTCACCGGCACGCCCGTCGCCAGCAGCCGCGGCACCAGCCGATCCAGCAGCGCCTGTTCCGCCGGGCTCTCGAAGACCACCACCTGCGCGATCCGCTCGTTCGTCACCATCGCGATGCGCCGCTCCACCGGGTCATCCCCGCCTGCGCGCGGGTGACGGCGCTCGTCGTCGTGCGCCAGGTAGATCGGCTCGAAGCCGAACGTGCCGTGGGCGCGGAAGCGCCAGGCGAGCGCCTCGATCTGCGCGGGCGCGGCAAAGACCGCCAGGCGGCGCAGATGGATCCGGCGCTCCCGCGCCCCGGCCACGAGGCGCCGCAGCAGCTCCCGCGCCAGCCCGACCAACACGAGCGCATAGAAGAAGAAGAGCAGAATCGTGAAGCGCGACATCGGCCGGGTCGTGACCAGAAAGGTCGTGGCCATCACGACCAGCGACGTGATCAGGACGCCCTTGGCCAGCTGAAACAGCTCGCGCCACCGGTTCCGCCAGACCTCGCCTTTGTACAAGTCGAGGAAGAAGAAGGTCCCCACCGCCACCAGATCGGCGAAGCCGACGAAGCGCGCGTAGATCCCCAGGGCCAGGACCGGCTTCTGCGCCGACCAGGCCGGGATCACGAACCCGAGCAGATAGCGGGTGAGGTAGGCCGCCAGGAAGGCGGCCGACAGCCAGATCAGGTCGGAGATCAGGGTCGCCAGGGCGCGGATCTGGGTCGACTGGCGCTTCCAGAGGTAGAGCACGGCGCTCCACTTCTCGTAGAAGCGCAGGGCCGATTCGAGGTGCATGCGCTGGCCCCGGCTGAGGAAGCCGCGGGCGCTGGCGCGCTGGTGCGCGTGCACCATCGTGGCCTGCGGCACGTAGACCACGCGCCAGCCGCGCCGGTGCATGCGGCTGCACCAGTCGACATCCTCGAAGTAAAGGAAGAAGCGCTCATCCATGCCCCCGACGTCGTCGACCGCCTCGCGCCGGGCGAGCAAGGCGCCGCCCAGCATCCAGTCGACGTCGCGCTCCTCGTTGTGGTCCCAGTCCATCATCAAGTGCTCGCGCAGCGCGCGCGCGCGGGGGAAGAGCCTGCCGAGAAACGTGCGCCTGAGCAGGATGGTCCACAGGGTGTAGAAGGTGCGGGCCGAGTACTGGAGCGAGCCGTCGAGGCTGTGGAGCTTCGGCCCGCAGATGCCAACCGCCGGGTGGCCCTCCAGGTAGTCCACCAGCACCTCGATGCTGCCCGGGCGCACCTCGACGTCGGGGTTGAGGATCAGGTGGAAGCGGCCGCGCGCGGCTGCCATGCCCTGGTTGACCGCCCGCCCATAGCCCGCGTTGCGGGCATTGACCAGACAGCGGGCGCCGTGCTGCTCCGCGATGCGGGCGGCCCGGTCATCGGTGGGCGCGTTGTCGACGATGATCGTCTCGTGCGCGAGCGCGACCCGGGCCGCGGCGATCTGTTCCAGACAGCGGGCCAGGAGGTCCGGCGAGCGGTAGTGGATGATGACGATCGAGACTACCGGTCGCGGACCGATCTGCGCACTGGAGCGCTCGCTCACACCCTCTCCCGACCGCGCGCCTTGAGGGGCTGCGGCTCGCGCGGCAGCGGCCGGCGCTGGAGCAGGTGGGCGAGCGCCAGCCGCCAGACCATGAAGACGGCCTCGATGATGATGCGCCGATTCATCTTCGAGACGCCTACCCGGCGATCGACGAAGATGATCGGGATCTCGCGAATCCGAAAGCCCCGGCGCCAGGCCAGGTAGGTCATCTCGATCTGGAAGGAGTAGCCGTCGGCGCGCACGCGGTCCAGGTCCAGCGCGGCGAGGACCTCGCGGCGGAAACACTTGTAGCCGCCCGTGGCGTCCTTCAGATCCAGTCCGGTGATCAGGCGCGTGTAGAGGTTGGCCCCGTAGCTCAGGAACAGGCGGCTCAGGGGCCAGTTGACCACCGTGACCCCGCGCAGGTAGCGCGAGCCGAGGATGACGTCGTCCACCCGGGCGGCCTCCACGAACTCCGGAATGGCGCTCGGGTCGTGGGAGAAGTCGGCGTCCATCTGAAAGATCAGGTCGGCCTGCGTCTGCTCCAGCACCCACCGGAAGCCCGCGACGTAGGCCGATCCCAGGCCCAGCTTCCCCGCCCGGCGCAGGAGGTGGACGCGGCTGTCCAGGCGCGCGCGCTCGGCCACCAGATCGGCGGTCCCATCGGGCGAGGCGTCGTCCACGACCAGGACCTCCAGGTCGAGCGGGAGGGCGAGGATCCGGTCGATGAGGCCCTGGATGTTATCCGCCTCGTTGTAGGTCGGCACGACCACGCAGCCCTTGATCGCACCTACCGCCGGCGCAGCGGGCGTCACGGGCTCTGTCGGCTTCTCGCAGGTCATCGCCTCGCTCAGCATCGTCTCCATGGCACAGCACCCCCGGCTATGGGGTCCGCCGAAACCAATCAATGGTCATCCGCAGCGCGTCAGCGACGTCCACCTCCGGCTTCCAGCCGAGCACCTCGGCCGCCACGCGGATGTCGGGCTGCCGGACCTTCGGGTCGTCCTCCGGGAGCTGGCGGAAGACGATCCGACTCTTGCTGCCGGTGAGCCGGATGATCGTCTCGGCCATCCCGAGCAGCGTCATCTCCTGGGGATTGCCCAGGTTGACCGGCTCGGCGCGCTTGGACCGCAGCAGCAGATCCAGGCCCCGCACCAGGTCGGTGATGTAGCCGAAGGAGCGCGTCTGGCTGCCGTCCCCGAAAACGGTGAGATCCTCGCCCCGCAGAGCCTGGTTGATGAAAACCGGCACGGCGCGCCCGTCGTTGCGCCGCATGCGCGGCCCGAAGGTGTTGAAGATGCGCACGATGCGCGTGTCGACCGCGTGGTAGCGATGGTAGGCCATCGTGAGCGCCTCGCCGAAGCGCTTGGCTTCGTCGTAGACGCCCCTGACCCCGGTGGGGTTGACGTTGCCCCAGTACTCCTCCGGTTGAGGGTGCACCAGCGGATCGCCGTAGACCTCCGAGGTCGATGCCAGCAGGAATGTCGCCCCCTTGGCCCGGGTGAGCCCCAGGGCTCGATGCGTGCCGATCGCGCCCACCTTCAGCGTGGCGATGGGCAGGCGCAGATAGTCGATCGGACTGGCGGGCGAGGCGAAGTGCAGCACGTAGTCGACCGGTCCCTCGACGTAGATGTAGTTGGTGACGTCGTACTCGATGAAGGTGAAGCGCGGATCGCGGATATGGCTGATGTTGCTGACCGAGCCGGTCAGCAGGTTGTCCATGCAGATGACTTCGTGGCCCTGGGCCAGGAAGTAATCGCACAGGTGCGAACCGATGAAGCCGGCCCCGCCGGTGATCAGAATGCGCACGCGGTTTCTCCTTGATCGTTTCCTCGGACAGCGGTGCCCCGGGGAGTCCCCCGGCCGCGGTCCCTATTCCTCCCGCGGCAGCCTGCGCGCGATGAGTTTCTCTTCCTCCTCGCGGTGCGTGCTGACGATGATCTCGGCCAGCAGGCCCATGGAAATGAATTGGATGCCCAGAATGACGAGAATCACGCCGCCAATCAACAGCGGTCGCACCCGCAGGTGCGCTTCGTGGATCCAGATGCCCAGCATGTAGAGGCACAGCCCCAGGCCGATCACCAGCAGGAGGCCCCCGATCCGGCCGAAGACGTGCAGCGGACTGCGGCGCGAGGTGCCCAGGAACATCACCGTGGTCAGGTCCAGCAACCCGTTGACGAAGCGGGCCGCGCCGAACTTGCTGCGGCCGTAGCGGCGCGGATGGTGGCGCACCTCTCGCTCCCCCACCCGGAAGCCGAGCCGGTCGGCCAGCACGGGGATGAAGCGGTGCAGCTCGCCGTAGACCCGCACGGTCTGGACGACCTCGCGGCGGTAGAGCTTGAAGCCGCAGTTGAAGTCGTGCAGCGTGAGGCCGGAAACCAGCGCGGTGAGGCGGTTCCAGATCCACGAGGGCAGCGTCTTGGTCAGAGGATCGTGCCGGCGGCGCTTCCAGCCCGAGATCAGGTCCGCATCGCCGGTCTCCAGCTGCTCGAGGAAGCCGGGGATCTCCGCCGGGTCGTCCTGCAGGTCCGCGTCCATCGTGAAGACGTACCGGCCGCGCACCTCCCGGAATCCGACCGCCAGCGCGGCCGACTTGCCGAAGTTGCGGCGCAGGAAGATCGCGCGCGTGTGCGGATCGCCCGCCGCCAGCCGGTCGAGCAGCGCCCCGGTGTCGTCGGTCGAGCCGTCGTCGACGAAGAGCAGCTCATACTGCCGGCCGAGCGCCGCGAGCACCTGCGTCAGCTGCCCGTGGAGGTTCTCGAGGCTTCCGGCCTCGTTGTAGGCCGGCACCAGCACGGAGATCTCGACCGTGCTCATCTCCCCTGCCCGGCCTTTCGCGCTCACCGCGGCTTTCCCTCGCCGCCCGCACCCGGCGGCAGGATCGTCGGCATCCAGGTCACCATCTCGCGCAACCCCTGCTCGAGTCCCACGCGCGGGCAGAACCCCAGCGTCTCGCGCGCCCGGGTCGTGTCGGCCGAGGTCTGCCGCGGATCTCCGGGCTGCCGCGGCTTCCAGCTGATCCGGGCCCGTTGCCCCGTCAGGGACTCCAGGATCTCGATCGCTTCGAGCACGGAGGCCGGCGCACCGCCCCCGATGTTGTACGCCTCGCCCGGGCGCCCGTGGCGTGCAGCGAGCAGATTGGCCTCGACCGCGTCGGCCACGTAGGTGAAGTCCCGGGTCTGCCGCCCGTCGCCGTAGACCTCGAAGCTCTCGCCGAGGGTAATCGCCCGCACGAATCTATGAAAGGCCATGTCGGGCCTCTGCCGGGGGCCGAAGACGGTGAAGTAGCGCAGGCAAACGATCGGAAGGCCAAAGTTGGCATGATAGGCGGCGGCCAGCGCCTCGCCAGCCAGCTTGGTCACCCCGTAGGGCGAGACCGGCCGCCGGGGGGCATCCTCGCGGGCGGGGCCAGCCGTGCCCTCGCCGTAGACGGAGGAGCTGGAGGCGAAGACCGCCCGAACAGAGGGCCGGGCGCGCAGGGCCTCGAGCAGCCGCTGGGTCGCGGTGACGTTCGACCGGACGTAGGTCTCGAAGTCGGCGCCCCAACTCGTGCGCACCCCGGCCCGCGCCGCCTGGTGGAAGAGCTGATCGGCGCCCTCCAGCAGGCCCCCCAGGTCGGCATCCAGCAGATCGGCCTCGAGGAACTCGAACCGGGGATTGGCGCGCAAGCCGGCCAGATTCGCCTCTTTGAGGCGCCGATCGTAATAGGGGTCGAAGCTGTCGATCGCCCGGACGCGGCGGCCCTCGGCCAGCAGCGCGGCGCACAGATGCGAGCCGATGAACCCGGCCGCCCCGGTGACCACCGCCACCCCCATCAAGGCCTTCCCCCGCCCGCGCCGGCCGGGTGCTCGCTCGGGGCCGCCGTGCGCTCGCCGCCCCCCGCCGGCGCGGCCTGGCGCCGGATCGTGCCCTGGGTGCGGATCTCCTCGAGCGCCCTGCGGGTCTGCTGGTCCTCCGGGTGGCGCGCCAGCCAAGACTCGATCAGCTCGACCGCCTCCTGTTTGCGATTCTCACCCCACAGGAACGTGAAGAGGTACCGGTAGGTGTCGAAATCCTCCGGATTCTGGTTGATCGACTCGCGGTAGACCTGCTCCGCCTCCTCCATCCGCTCCTGACCCGCCAGCGCCTGGGCCAGGAAGCTGTAGGTTTCGGGAGCGCGGTCGCCCACGGCGATCAGCTCGCGGAAGGTCGACTCCGCCCGCGCGTACTCCTGCCGCTCGATCCACAGGTAGCCCTTGGTGTAGAGCACGCCGGGGAAGGCCGGGTTGATCCGGCCGGCGTAGTCGAGCGCCTGGAGGGCCCGCTCGTCGTTGTTCTCGCGCAGCCACTGGTGCGCGCAGCGAACATAGGCGGCCACGTAGTTCTGGATGAGCTTGCGGGCGTTCTCATCCTTGTAGACCGTCGGATCGTAGTTGCCCTGGGCGTCCAACAGGCTGCGGTAGAGGAAGACATCGCGCAGGTTGTGCCAGGTGCGCTCGGCATCGATGCGCTCTTCCTCACCCTCCTCCGCCACGACGCGGAAGACGAGGCCCTCCATCACGAGCCGCTTCGCGAGGCCCATCTGGTCGGGGACCGTGACGGCGAGATAGATCGGCCGATCCTTGTTCACTTCCAGGATGTGCTCGACCATCAGGTCCTTGACCAGCACGATCTTGTTGTCGGGGGTGTAGAAGCCACGCAGTTGGTCGATCCGATCGTCGGGCACGGTGATGCGGACCTTGGGCTGGTTGTCGCGCAGCTGGCGGATGTACCAGTGCGTGTTGAGCAGGCTCAGGTTCACCACCCGCACATCCTTGCGGATGCCCTCGACCTCCTGGAGGTACCAGAGCGGGAAGGTGTCGTTGTCGCCGTTGGTGAAGACGATGGCGTTGGGTTCGAGCGGCACCAGCATGTTGTAGGCGTAGTCGCGCGCCACCAGGAATCCGGTGCGATCGTGCGTGTGCCAGCCGTGGCCGATCGGCAGGAGCGCCAGCACGCCCAGGATCGCCACGGTGCCGATCCCGAAGAGGCGGCCGCCCGGGGGCTCGATCACGCGCTCCTGCTCCACGCGCGGCTCGCCCCGCAGCCAGGTGGCCAGCGTCGCCGCGCCCAGTCCGATCCAGACGGCGAAGAAGTGGTAGCCGGCCACGAAGAAGTAGTCGCGGTCGCGGACCTCGTCCTCCTTGAAATTGAGGTAGAAGACGAGGAAGAGGGTCGTCATGAGAACCAGTGACAGCATCAGCACGAACCGGCGCCGGTCGCGGAAGGCCTGCCCGACCGCGCCGACCACGCCGATTCCGAAGGGCAGCATCATCGACAGCCAGGCGGGACGGATGCCCAGATTGTACTGGTCGTGCCAGTAACGCCAGAAGTGCTTGGAGAACTGAACGCTCCAGGGCGCCTGGCGCAGCTCGAACGGATTCGGTGGCTTGTACTGGTCGCGCGAGAGCACCAGCCAGAGGTTCTGCCACGAGCTCGGGTCCGCTTCATCGATCGGCGGATTCATCCGCGAGCGCACCAGCAGGAAGAGCTGCACCGAGAGCCCCACGAGCGCGAGCGCGAGCATCCAGTAGACCAGGTTGTCGCGCCGGATGAAGGGGCGCGCACCCGCGCGCCGGTGCAGAACCAGTGGGGTCGCGAAGAGGGCGATCGCCAGCAGGAGCCCGAGGGCGGGGGGGGCCCCCAGCCCCGGGGTGAGGAGGAGGAAGGCCGCCAGGGCGGCGCCGAACCAGACGAGCGCCTTCACCATGTCCCCATTGAGAACGGTCTGGGCCGAGACGAGCAGGACGAACAGCAGGATGGGGGGACCCACCAGGAAGGTGCCCATGTGGATCCCGATGGTGACGAAGAGCAGGTAGCCGATCAGGAGCAACAGGTTGTTGTCGCGCTCCCGGCCGTTCGGCCGGCCCGACTCCTCCCACTTCAAGACCAGCCAGACGCAGAGGATCATCGCCAGCGAGCTCAGGGCATAGACCTCGGCCTCGATCGCGTTGTCCCAGAAGGTGCGACCGAAGGCGGTGAAGAGCGCCCCGACGATCCCGGCGCCGACGGCGACGATGTCGTCCACCCGACCCTGCGGGCGTCCCCGCCACCAGGCCCGCACCAGCTTCACGACCACGAGGTAGGTGAAGAGCGCGGCCAGCGTGGACGCAAAGGCCGAGAGGTAGTTCACCCGTGCCGAGATCTGGCTGATCGGGATCATGGTGAACAGCTTGCCGATCAGCACGTAGAGCGGCGTGCCCGGCGGGTGGGGAATCCCCAGGACGTAGGAGGTCGCGATGAACTCCCCGCTGTCCCAGAAGGGGGCGCTGATGGTCAGCGTCATCAGGTAGACGATCTGCGTGAGGACGACGACGAACAGGCCGCCCAGAACGACCGGGTCTTTCAGCCGTTCCAGCCTTGGATTCATCTGCTCGCTTGCCATGCCGACATGATCTCCTCAGCCAGCGCCAGCGTCTCGCCGGCAGATCGGTCCCAGGTGAACTCCGCTGCCCAGGCCTGGCCGCGCTGCCCCATGCGCCACCAGAGCTCGTCATCGGCCAGGAGCCGCGCGATGCGGTCGGCCAGCGCGCCGACGTCTCCGTGCGGCACGAGGAAGCCGGTCTCCTCGTCGCGCACCGATTCGCGCAATCCAGGCGAATTGCTGGCCACGCTGGGAATGCCCAGCGCAGCCGCCTCGATCACCGAAAGTCCCCAGCCCTCCTTGGGAGAGGTGTAGACCAGCACGCGCGTCTGTTCGAGCGTGGCGTACTTCTCGGCTCCGCCCTGATACCCCAGGAAGCGCACCCGCGCATCCAGCCCGCGGCTCGCCACCAGGCGCCGCAGGCTGGGCAGGTAGTCGCCATCGCCGGCGATCCAGTACTGGGCGGCGGGCACGCGCGCGAGGATCGCCGGGAGCGCCTCGATGACCAGATCGATGCGCTTGTACTTCTTGATGCGCCCCAGGTAGAGGATCACCGGTCCTGGCGCGCGGCCTTGGCGCTCGGGGGGGCGGTGGTAGTCGTGGTCGAGCCCGCCGCGAATGACCCGCATCTGCTCGGGCCGGATACCGCGGCGCTGCAGGTCCGCAAAGGTCGTGTCCGAGAGCACCGAGAACCGGCAGTTGCGGTAGATGAGCGGGATGAAGCGCTCCCAGAAGTAGACATAGCAGGCCAGTGGCAGGGCCGCCTGCTGGAAGACCGTGGTGCCGAAGAGGTGGGGCACGACCGCCAGCACCGGTGCCCGGCGCTGGTGCAGGGGCGTGAAGAAGGGGATCTTGTTGATGTCCTCGACCACCAGGTCGACCGGTTCGCGCGCCAGCAGGCGCTTCAGCATCGCGGGCGCCACGAAATTGAAGGTGTACTGGTTGCCGCCGCGCACGACGCGCATGCCCTCGATCTCGTCCTCGCGCGCGGCCCCGGGCCAGTGGCCGGTGATGAAGGTGACGCGGTGGCCCGCGGCAGCATAGCGCCGGAAGATCTCGTACAGGATGACCTCGGCTCCGCCGAACTCGGGGTGGCGGATGTCCCGGTAGCTGACCACCGCGAAGTTGTGGCGGCGCGCCTTCACGCGGTCACCTCCCCCGAGACCGCGCGGGCGCGGGTGGGCCGCTGGTCGCCCGCTGGACGCCGCCCGAGGGCGTTGACCATCGCGAAGGTGTTCGGGCCCAGGCTCGTGCGGCGAAACCAGGCGCGCAGCCGCGCCAGCGCCGGTCCCACCACGGGCGCCTCCGGCGGCTGCAGCGGCAAGCGCGCCAGGCGGGCCCTTCGCAGGCCGTAGCGCAGCGACCGATACCAGAAGCCCGGCACCATCCAGTCTCCCCCGATCCGCCGCACCTCGAATCCCGCGGCCTGCATCAGGCACGCCAGCTGCCGGGGGGAGAACTCGGTCTCCCAGCCCGCAAACCAGCGGTTCAGCGCGATCAGCACGTGCTTGACCGCCGTGTAGACGTGGTAGCGCTGGGGCACGTCGATCAGGCAATGACCGCCGGGCTTCGTGACCCGGTAGTTTTCGCGCACCAGCGGCAGCGGGTCCCGGAAATGCTCGAGGAGCCCCTGGTGGAAGACCAGATCAAAGGTCCTGTCCCGGAACGGCATCCGTTCGCCGTCGGCGCAGACGCACCCGATTGTCGCGCCGGCCGCCGCGGCCTGCCCCCGGACCACCGCGAAGGAACTCATCACGTAGTCGACCACGATCACCCGCGCCCCCCGCCGGGCCAGGGCGATCGAGTCGCGCCCGCTGCCGGCCCCGACCTCGAGGACGAGCCGTCCGTCCATGGGCAGGTCGGCGAGCTGGGAGAGGAGGCGGTCATCATTCGAGTAGGTCTGCTCGACCTCCCGGTGATCGGTCCACCACCTGTCCCAGTGCTCTGGCGTCGATGCCCGCATCCTGCGATCCTGATCGCCCTAGTGTGTGAATCCGGCGAACGTTAGCACACACACACCCAAGGGTCAACGCGCGGGGGGGGCCTTGAGTTCAGCGCGGCGCACCCGGTGGGCGATCGGATCGAGCACGCCGTTGATGAAGGCCGCGGCGCCCTCGTCGCCGTAGCGATGGGCCAGCCGCAGGGCCTCGTCCAGCACGACCTGGGCGGGCGTCGCGCGCACGAAGAGTAGCTCGGCGGTCGCCAGGCGCAGGATGGCCCGTTCGATGCACCCCAGGCGCTCGAGGTCCCAGTTCTCGAGGTGCGCGCGAATCGTGTTGTCGATCCGCCGCCGGTGGCGCGTGCAGGCATCGATCAGGGCGACCGCATGGTCACGACCATCCTGCGTGAAGCGGAACCGCCCGAGGCTGTGCTCCAGGATCTCGCCGGCGTCGTCGCCGGTGACGTCGGCCTCGTAGAGGACGCGCATCGACAGATCGCGGGCCTTGGGGCGCCCTCCGCGGCGCTCGCTCGCGGCCATCATGCCCGCGACCCGCGTCGTGTGGCGCGACCCGGTCGGGCTGCTCTGCGCTGCGCCGTCTGGCGGGGGGGAGGGGTTCGGCGGCCGGTGCGCAGAAGGTGGACCATCTCGATACCCGCCTGCGCGGCTTCCCAACCGCGACCGCCGCCCTTGACCCCGGCGCGTTCGATCGCCTGCTCCATCGTCTCGGCCGTGATCACGCCGAAGATGGCCGGCACCCCGGTCTCCCAGCCGACCTTGGCTACCCCCATGGAGACTTCCTTGGCGATGTAGTCGAAGTGGGTCGTGTCGCCCCGGATGATGCAGCCCAGGCAGAGCCCGAGGTCGTAGTCGCTCGTCTGCAACCGGTGGCGCGCCACCAGCGGCAGCTCGAAGGATCCCGGAACCCAGAAGAGGTCGACCTGTGCCTCCTGGCAGCCGTGCTGCGTGAGGCACTCCAGCGCGCCCTCGACCAGGCGCTGCGTCACGACCTTGCCGTAGCGGCTCGCGACGATGCACACCCGCAGTCCGCGCGCGTCGAGCGGCGGCAGATACTCGTGGACCATGGACTCCTCCCTACTGTGAGCACCAGGACCCGACTCGAACCCCGATGGGTCTTCAGCTCAGACATGATCGGCCTCGAACTGATGACCCAGCTTGTCCTTCTTGGCAGCCAGGTAACGCTCGTTGTGCCGGTTGGCCGCCACGACCAGCGGCAGCCGCTCGACGATCTCCAGGCCGTGGCCCTCGAGCCCGACCCGCTTCGCCGGATTGTTGGTCAGGAGCCGGATGCTGCGCAGCCCCAGCCAGTGCAGGATCTGCGCCCCGACCCCGTAGTCGCGCTCGTCAGCCTTGAACCCCAGGCGCAGGTTGGCCTCGACCGTGTCGAGGCCTTGGTCCTGCAGATGGTACGCACGCACCTTGTTGGCCAGACCGATGCCCCGCCCCTCCTGGCGCATGTAGAGGAGCACGCCTGCGCCCTCGGCAGCGATGCGCTCGAGCGCCAGACGCAGCTGCTGCCCGCAATCGCACCGCAGGCTGTAGAGCGCATCCCCCGTCAGGCACTCGGAGTGCACGCGCACGAGCACCGGGGCCCGAGACCGGATCTCGCCCATGACCAGCGCCAGGTGCTGATGGCGGTCGACGTCGCTCTCGAAGGCCAGGATGCGGAAGGTGCCAAAGGGGGTGGGCAACGTCGCCTCCCCGGCCGGGTGCACGAGCGTCTCGGTGCGGCTCCGGTGCGCAATCAGGTCGGCCACGGAGATGATGGGCAGACCGTGGCGCACGGCGAAGCGCCGCAGCTCGGGCAGGCGCGCCATCGAGCCATCCTCGTTCAGGATCTCGCACAGGACGCCGGAGGGGCGCAGCCCGGCCAGGCGAGCCAGATCGATGCTGGCCTCGGTATGGCCGGCCCGGCGCAGCACCCCCCCGGGGGCAGCCCGCAGGGGGAAGATATGGCCGGGTCGCGCCAGGTCGGAGGGTTGCGTCGCGGGATCGATGAGGGCGCGAACGGTGATCGCCCGGTCATGGGCGGAGATGCCCGTGGTCGTGCCCGCGATCGCATCGACCGAGACCGTGAACGAGGTCTGCAGCCGGGCGGTGTTGCGGGTCACCATCAGCGGGATGTCCAGTTCTGCGAGCCGTTCCTCGGTCAGCGACACGCAGATGAGACCGCGCCCGTGGGTGGCCATGAAGTTGATCATCTCGGGGGTCACGCGCTCGGACGCCCCAATCAGGTCGCCCTCGTTCTCGCGCGATTCATCGTCCACCACGATGACCAGCCGGCCGGCCTGGATGGCCTCGATCGCCTCCGTGACGCGATCGAGACCGAGGTCCCGAGTTCCGTCGTTGTCGAGCGACTCGCGCATGCTCACCTCACCTTCCTCGCGCCGAGCCGTCCGTGGCCGAGCAGCGACTCGACGTACTTGGCCAGTTGGTCCACTTCGATGTTCACCCGGGCCCCGGGCCGATAGCTGGCCACCAGCGTCCGGGAAAGCGTTTCCGGAATGATGTAGAGGCGGCACAGGCCGCCCTTCGTCTGGCCCACCGTCAGGCTGATCCCGTCCACGGCCAGCGAGCCCTTGTCAACGACGTACCGGCGCAGGGCCTCGGGGATCGCCAGCGCCAGCACGAACTCCCGCCCCTCGCGACCCGCTCGCACCACCCGCGCCACGCCGTCGACGTGACCCTGGACGAGGTGCCCGCCCAGGCGGTCCGCGGCCCGCACGGCTCGCTCCAGGTGGACGCGCGTCCCGCGCCGCCAGCCGCCGGCGGTGGTGCGGCGCAGCGTCTCCGCCACGGCCGCAACCGTGAAGGTCCCGGCCGGACGATCGACGCCCTCGGCGGTCAGACAGACGCCGTTCACCGCCACGGACTCCCCCGGCTCGAGCTGAGAGCCCATGGAGGCGCTGATCACGAGGCGAGCGCCCCCGGCGAAGGTCTGCCGGGCCAGGATGCACCCGATCTCAGCTACGAGGCCTGTGAACACGGCTAGCCCCCCACCAGCTTGGGACCCATGCCCCTCAGCCCGTTCTCGAGCGGGCAGGTGCTGCGGTCCGTTCGCCCGCGGACTGGCTCTTCCCTCCAGCCCCCGGCCAGGAGCCGGGCCGCCGAGGGGCTCAGCGCCTCTACCAGCGCGTCCGCCCCCACGCGGCGCACGCGCTCGGTCGTCAGCCTGGGCGCCTCGTCGAGCGTGTGGAAGCCGGCATCCCCCAGCCAGACGCGGGGCCCGCCGAGGATGAGCGGTGCGAGGTAGGCGCGGTAGCTGTCCACGAGGTCCTCGCGCACGAAGGAGGTGGCCACGGTGGAACCGCCCTCGACGAGAAGGTCCGGCAGTCCCTCATTTGCCAGGCGGGCCGTCAACGCCCACAGATCGACGCCGCGCGCCCCGTTGCGGACGGGGAAGCTCCAGCATCGCACGCCGGCCCGTTCGAGCCTCTGGCAGGCCTGCCGGGGCGCGCGCTCATCGCACGCGATCACCCAGGGCCCCCCGGGCGTGGAGGCGAGGTGGTCGAGGAGATCGTCGCGCCGCCCGATGGCCGCGCGTGAGTCGAGCACGACCCGCACCGGCTGGTGGGGCCAGGTCTGGAGTCCGACCCCGGCCCGCGCTCCTCCCGGGATCCCCCCCGAGACCGCGCGCCGCAGGCGCGTCAGCCGATCCCGCGGGGGCCGCGCCGTCAGACTGGGCCGATCGGCCTCCAGCGTCCCGCGGCCGATCAGGAGCGCGTCACAGTCAGCCCGCCAGCCGTGCACCAGCGCGCGGGCGCGCGGTCCGGAAATCCACCGGCTCGTCCCATCGTACGCGGCGATCCGCCCGTCGAGGCTGGCACCCACTTTCAGGGTCACGAAGGCCCGCCCGCGCATCAGCATCCAGAGGAAGGGCGCGTTCAGGCGGGCCGCTCTCCGTTCCAAGAGACCGCTCGAGACGTCGATCCCGGCCCTCAGGAGCTGGTCGAAGCCCCCCCCACTCACGAGCGGGTGCGGGTCGCGCATCGCCGCCACGACGCGACGGATCCCAGCCGCGGCGATCGCCGGGGCGCAGGGCGGGGTGCGTCCTGCATGGCAGCAGGGCTCGAGGGTCACGTAGAGCGTCGCGCCGCGCAGGGCAGCCCGGTCCGCTGAACCGAGCAGCACCGCCTCCGCGTGGTCTGATCCGCAGGCGAGGTGGGCACCGAGGCCCACGACCCGTCCATCCCGGACGGCCACCGCCCCCACCCGCGGGTTCGGGTGAGTCCAACCCGCGCCCAGCCGCGCCAGGCGGAGCGCCAACCTCATGTAGCGGTGATCGGCCCCGGTCATCGGCCCGCCGCCCTCGCTTGGAACGAACAAGCGCCACGCCTCCCTCGAAGGGGGGAAGGAGCATGGCGCCTCATCCAGCGGGCTTCGACGCGTCCGGTCCCGGCCGTCTCCGCACACGCGGCTCCTTCTCCCATCCAGACTGTGACTGTCGGCTTCCGAATTCCACGGAATCGGCCCCTCGTCGCCGAGGCGCTCGCGGGCTATGACCGCCGGTAGGGAATTTCACCCGTCCCCGAAGGAAAGCCTATGTCGCTCTGCTCAGGCAGAGCACCTGACTATAACCCCGGGCGCCGCCCGAGGTCCAGTTTAGTTCGCCAGATTGCACAAAGGGGCGCCGCGGGTTGCCCCGCGACGCCCCTCACCATTCCATTCGAAGGAGGTTCTGGTCTCTCAGCCGACTTGTCGGAGGAACCCCACGCTTCCATGGGGCCCCCCATGCCAAGCTACGGAATCAGGTGGAACTCGGTCCTCCGGTTCCGCGCCCGGCCCTTATCGGTATCATTCGAATCGATCGGCCTGCTCTCGCCGGCGCCCTTGGTCATCAGCCGCTCGGCGCTGACGCCCTTGTTCACCAGGTAGTTCTTGATCGTCTGCGCCCGCCGGGCCGACAGGTCCAGGTTGTACGTATCGCTGCCCCTGGAGTCGGTGTGGCCCTCGATCTCCAACCGGACGTCCGGGTTCTCCTTCATGAAGGCCGCGATGTCGTCCAGGATCGGCAGCGGATCCGCCCCCGCGATCTCGGCGCTGTCGTACTTGAAGTTGATGTTCGCCATCGCCATGTGCGCCGGGATGTCATCCGGACACCCGTCGGTGTCCTCGTACCGGTTCATCGTCTCCGGATCGTTCGGGCAGCGGTCGTCCCCATCCAGTACGCCGTCGCCGTCATTGTCCACGTCCGGGCAGCCGTCCGCGTCCTGGAAGCTGTCGAAGTCCTCCGCCCGCGTGGGACATTCATCCTTCACATCCAGGATGCCGTCCCCGTCGTTGTCCGTGTCCGGGCATCCATCCGTGTCCTCGAAGCCGTCGAAGTCTTCCGCCGCCGTCGGGCACTTGTCCGACCCGTCCGGGATCCCATCCTGGTCCCGGTCACGGATCGGAGAAACCCCGGTTGCCCGCGGCGCCGCCTCAAAAGGGCAGTCCTCTCCCAGCTTGAGGGTCACGCCGATGCGGTGGCTCTCGCCGAGGAAGTCCTCCGGCTCGTCGATGTACGCGTAGCCAAACTCGACCATCTTCACCATGAGCCCGAGGCCCATCGTCAGGTGGTCGTCGTTCAGCCCAAGTCGGATCGCGCCCCCGATGTCTTCCGTGAGCGGCAAAGCCGCCTCGGCCCCCGCGTGGTATTTGAGGTCCTCATCATTGGTGTAGTCGAGGTCGCACGCCACGGTGAAGCCCTCGAGCGGCATGATCGCCACCCCGCCCCGCAGATTGAACGGGACGTTGTCGGCCTCCTCGTCGCCGCCGATGGAGCTGGCGACGTCACGCGCTGCCACCCCGAGGCGCAACCAGTCGATCGGCTGCATCGCCACACCGAAGTCGAAGCCGATGCCGCTCACGCCGTCCTCACCCTCGACATTGGCATCGAGCCCCTGGTGCAGATACTTGAAGGTCGCGCCGAACGACGCCAGGTCGGTCGTGTACGCCCCGTGCAGCATGAGCGCCAGGTCGCCATAGTCGAAGGTCCCCAGCCGCGCACCCGACGGGTCACGCTCTTCGATGTCCGCCATCCCCGCGGTCAGGAAACTTGCGCCGATTGCACCCCACTCCAACCGGTGCGACGCCGCCACCGAACTCAGTCTGCGGTCCGCCTCCATCCCGAGCGCGTGCATCGCCCCCACCTGGGTGCCGCAAGCCCAACCGAGCATGGCCGGGTTGTAGTAGGCGCCCGCCGCATCGTTGCTCGACGCTACTCCCGTCCCGCCCATCCCCAGCGCGCGCGTCCCGACGCCCATCCGCAGGATCGGCATCAGGTGGCTGCTCGTGTCCTCGGCAAGGACGACTCCCGGCATCGCCAGGACGCCAAGGGCGAGGAGCACACCCAGACAAGCGGCCCCCCTACTCCTTCTCGACATCGCCGTACCTCCTTCGTTGAACCGAATGGTCGCCCAGAACAACTAACGTCTGTTTCGAATGGAACCGTAGCGGGGGGCCGCCGCCCGTGCGCCGGCCCCCCGTTGATCACGCACCTACTCCTCGCGCCAGATCACGGCCTTGATCGTCGCACCCTTCTTGCTGTTGCCGTCCTCGGCCTCGACCCGGATCAGGTAGGCGCCGTTGCCGAGCTCGGCACCGTTCGCCGTTCCGTCCCACGGAATCGCAACCGCACCGGCGCTGAACTGCCCGTTCGCGATCGTCGTCACGTAGTCCCCCGCGAAGTCGTAGACCTTCGCGGTCACGTGCGCGTCACGGCCGAGCATCAGATGGATCACCGCATCATAGTCGTTCGGGTTGACCGGGTTCGGATAGATGAACCCGTCCGTCACCGTCAACGTCGGCTGCTGCGCGACCAGCGGCAGCGTCACGATCGCGTGGTTGCCCGCGAGGTCGGCCCCGTTCACCACCACCGAGTAGTGGCCGTACTCCAAACCATCCTCCACGGTTGCGCACCACTGCCCGTTCGCGTACGCGAACTCCACGCCCTCGACCGCCTCACCGTCAGGACCGATGAGCTGGATGTCCGGCGCGTTGTCTCCGCTGGTGGCGACCCCCGCGCCGCCGTCCTCGATGGCCACGCAGATCGTCGCCGTCTCGCCCGGAACGGGCGGCAGGCCCACCAGCCGCGCCGTCGGGCCGGTCTTGTCGACTACGAAGCGCTGCTCGACATACTTCGAGCCCCAGTTGCGCGCGTAGTCCATGAGGCCGTAGTTGTACACGTGCATCTCCTGCGACTGCATGTCGACGAAGGCGCCGCCATACAGCAGGATCTGCTGCCCGCCGACGTACATCGTGTCGATCGAGGCACCCACGTAGATCGAGTCGTGGTTCGCCTCGATCGTCTTGCTCGTGTAGATCACGACCTCGAGGATGTCTCCGTCCTTGATCAGACCGCCGCCCATGACAGGCAGCCCGACGGTGAGCACGTCCTCCGGCGTGTAGTTCTCCGGCGACGCCTCGCCCGGCACGCTGCCCGCGTAGAACGACGGCGTGCAGTACGGCAGGACCTCGTCCGCCGTCCCGCTGTGCAGCAGGAGGCGCTCCTCGATCTCGTCGATGTCGGCCTGCTCGTTCTCGCGCTGGACCAGCCAGAGGTCGTACTTGAAGCCGTAGTCCACCTGGATCCAGCAGCCGACGCTATCCGGATCCCACGGGTAGTAGCCCCACACCTGGACCGCATCGTCCTGCCACATGGCGTGACGCGGATCGGGCGGCAGGTTGTCGGTGCACTTGGCATCCCACATCCACTCCGGATGATCCGGGCGCATGAAGATACCCGACTCACCGTCATAGAGCTGTACCTTGAGCATGTTCTCGGTCGTCGCCGTGCTCACGTAGCCAGCGATGTTCCTCAGCACCGGGCTGCTGACGAAGCCGCCGTGGAACGTGATGTTCGGCGGCGTGGTGTCGACGAAGAACCGAGCACCCGCTGCCTCTTCCGGCAGGTCGTACCAGTTGCCCTGGCCCGTGTTGTCCTCGTACACGATGTTGAGGGTGTGCCACCCGGGTGTCAGCCAGTCCTCCATGCGATAGGAGTGGCGGTACGCAATCTGGTAGATGGTCCCATCCTCGTTGGCCTTCGTGCACTCGAACACACCGGATCCCCGGGCATCCCAGTTCCAGTTGCTCGCCGTCGCCGCCCACAGGACGTCGTCGATCCACAGCTCGATGGACTGCGTCCGCACCGTGGCCGGCCCTGGACAATTCAGGTAAGCCACGATGACCGGGTCCGCATCCGTGTAGTTCCAGCGTCCGTACCGCACGCTCCCCGGCGTGAAGGTCGACACCGTCACCGGCGCCGTCGCGCTCGGGGCGAAGATCGCGAAGTACGGCTGCGTGTAGTCGTTCCACTGGGTGGCGTCAAAGCCGTCCACGCGGAACGTAATCTGGTTCGCCTCTGTGTCCACAGAGACATCCGAGATCGGCATGCTGTGCCAGATCTTGTCGGTATTCTCGTCGCCGTCGTGGTCGCCCCAGCACTTCACCGTCAGGAACGGTTCGCGTGCGGCTACCGCCGCCGCAGTGCCGAGAACTTCCAGCAGAGCGGCCTCATCGTACTCAATCGTGACGTAGGGGTAGAACCCCTGGTGGAAGTCCACGTCATACGTGGGATGGCCGATGAAGTACGCTGTCCGCGGGACCATCGTCATGTACCGTGCCTGATCGCCGTTGACCAGCGGCGGGTCGACCGGCCCGAGGAACAGGCAGTCGCTGTCGCCCGCACCCGGTGGGATGTTCACCATGGCCTCGAGGACCACCGTCGTCGTGTCGTTGATCGCGTGCGTGTAGCCCGTCACTGTCGCCCAGCCGTTTGTCCCGAGCTCCGCGGTGACCTCATACGACCACATGTTCGTGCGGTAGATCTGGATGTTCCCATCGGCCGTCATCGCCGTCGCGAACACCTCGTATCGGCCGCAGTCGTTCGCCTCGATGTTGTGGTGACCGTACCAGCTGCCCTCGGTGCCCGGGGTGATCTCCCGTTCCATCTCGACGTTGTCGGCCCAGGAGCAGATCCCCGGATGCTCCTCCGGATCGTCCGGCAGGATGATCAGGACGTGCGGCGTCTGCGTGGGCTCGGTCAGCATCGTGTGCACCCGCGCCTCGAACAGGTCGCCCTCACCCGGAATCAGCTCAACGTGCGGGCCCTCGAGCAACGCCGCCTCACCGTAGTCCAGCGGCATGAAGTCCCACATCCCGACCCACAGGCCTTCGGTGTACTCGTACACCGTCACCGTGACTTCGGGCGCCTCTTCGTCGATGTTGCCCTCATTGTCGGTTGCGATCGCCCGCAGGGTGATCTCGTCGCCGACCATGAAGTCGCTGTCCTTCAGATCGATGTCGGTGAACCAGAGGTAGTCCACCCCGTGCGGGTCCTCGTGCGTCTCACCCTCGCCGATGCCAATCGGAATCCACTGATCGCTGCCCGCGAGGTGATACTGGAACTGGACCTGCGCGATGTCCTCGTCGCTGTAGGCCAGCGCGTAGACCCGCACGTACGCGGCGCGGTCGTCGCCGTGCGGCAGAACGCACGGATACCAGCCCGCGATCCTTGCCCGAGCCGGGATGTTGTCGTTGATCTGGAGCTCCCACGCACCGCCCTCGGTGACGTTGCACTCCTCGTCCTTGACCACGACCCGCGCGAACACGGTTTCGCCATCCTCGCCGAGGTCGAGCCCGGTCGTGTTCCAGTCGATCTGGGCCGTGCCTTCGATGAACAGCGTGCCCACCGGCGGCATCCACTCCCCGATCGTGCGCCAGTCGGCGTCGCCGTCCCAGCGGACCTGGAACACGACCTCCGCCACGCCCGTCTCGTACTCGTCGGGCAGCGCGGCCTCCTGGTCGCTCACCGTCGCTACCAACGTGATGATATCGCCCGTCGTGATGTCGACCGGCTGCGGCGTCGTGTAGACGTCCTCACCGTTCACCACGAGGCGCGTGATCTCGGCCACGTCGGGATCGGTGCCGTCCACCACGACCTTCTCCGCCACGGTCTCGACGAAGGAGTTGCCCGCCTCGTCGAACACCGTGAGCTGGAAGTCGTAGAGGCCGGTCTCCGGCTCGACGTCGTCCAGATCCCAGTAGTTCGTCCACACGCCCGTCTCGGAGTCGAAGACGCCCGTGGGATTCCACGCAACCGCGTCCCCGCCCGCGTACTCGGGCTCGGTCGACAGCTTCCACTGCCACAGCACCTGGTCGTGCCAGATGTCGTACTGCGTGTAGCTCGGATCGAGTCTGAACTGCAGCAGGTAGACGCTGTCCTCACCCGCGCCCATGAACGGGCACTTCTTCTGTCCGTCGATCGGCTCGACCACCGTCAGGAGCGGCGCGTCGTAGTCGACGTAGAGTCTGAACGGCTCGGACACCACCGGCCGGCCCGTCGCCTCGTCGAAGTCGACGTTGCCGACGTCGTCCCGGGCCACCGCGAATACCCACAGGGTCTTGCCTGCCAGCGTCCGCAGGTCCCAGGTCGGTTCGAGAGTCCAGACCAACCCGGTCACGTCGCTCTCCAGCACGCCGTCGATCAGGACCGGCGTGGTCGACCCATCCTCGGCGTACATGAAGTCCACCTGGATGACGTCGCTGTCGAGCCCGAGGATCTTGGCCTCGATGTAATCGAGGTCGCGCGCATTCACCACCGTCATGTCGGCCGGCAGCGGGATCGGCGTCACATTGCCCGTCTCCCGAGCGATCTCGGTGATCGTGGCCACCGGCGCCCGCGTGTCCTGGACCGTGAAGGTGATGTAGCGACCCGCCTCGAACTGCGTGAGATGATCTGTCTGGTTGCCGACGATGTCCTGGATCGCCGTCACCATGTTGTAGGTCTCACCAACGACCAGCTCGGGGTTGGCCTTGTCGAGATCCCAGTCGTACGAGTACGGCCGGGTCTCGTCGGGGTTCAGGTCCGTGTCGTCGACGCCTTCACCAGCCGTCCCGCTGGTCGGGTGGTTGTAGGCGTCGCCCAGGTTGAGGTCGCGCGCCCGCTTCCAGTAGAAGTCGATGATGTCGTCCTCACGGCTGTTGTCCGTCTCGGCGTACATCGTCATGAAGTCGTTGCGCTCGACCGTCAGACTCGTCTGGATGCCCGCCGTCGCCGGGTCCGCGTCGGCCGTCGAGGTCGGCGCGGTGTTGTCGACGTACACGCGAGCCATCTCGGTGTTCGTGTCGAAGTCCTCGTAGTTGCCCTCGCGGTCCATGGCCCGCACGTAGATGTCGTACCAGCCATCCGGGAACCGCTGAGCGCCGGTCTGGTCGAGGTCGGTCTCGGTGTGCCAGGTGATCTGCCACAACGGACCCACACCCGCCGCGCGCAGGCCGTCCCAGTTCGGCACGCAGTCATCGACGCCGATTAGAATCGCCGGCTCCGTGCTGCCCACCTTCTGGGCCCAGAACTGGACATACTCGAGCCCAGTGTCCGGGTCCTGCGTGCGCGCCACCAGCGTGACGTCGTTCGACACGATCAGGTCGTTCTCTCCATTGATCTCGTTCTCGTTGATCCAGCGCGGCCAGGTGTTGGTCGCGGCGCCAATCGTGCCGGCCGCCGCCGCACCGTCGGCGAGGACGAAGTTGCCGCCGCCGAGGTCCTGGCCGAAGTCGATCGGCAGGTCCTCGTCAGCCTCGAACCCCGCCACGCCGTCCAGATCGATGTAGAACCCGTCCAGCTCTCCCGCGTCGCAGTCGAAGTCCGGGACGCCCGCATGGCCGTCCGGGTTGTCCACGAACTGCACCTCCGCTGGGATCAGCGTGATCTTGCTCAGATCGGGCTTGATCTTGTCCTCGACCGTGATGGCCGTGTCCCAGACCTGCGGCCCGGCGGTGTTGCCCGCCGCGTCCCAGTACGTGACGCGGACCTGCACGTCCTCGTCCCAGTAGACATCGGTCGGCGTCGTCCAGTCGACCTCCGCGAGCCAGAATGCGAACGCGGTGTCGAGCCGGTTGGCCGTCAGTTCGACGCCCGCCGGGTCTTCGATCAGGAGCCAGGTCTGGCCGCCGTCACGGCTGTACTCGAAGTACGCGGCCGCGATGTCGGTGTTGGCCGAGTCGGGCACCGCGTCCCGCAGCTCCACCTGCAGGTGGACGACGCCGCCCGCGATCACCTGGTGATCCGGCAGGTTGTCCGCCCACTGCGTCACGTCCGGAATCTGCGGATCGTCGACGTCGATCGTCCACCGGTCCCAGTCGTTGTTCGCGTTGTGGAGGATGTTGGTGCGGCCCGCGTAGTCCATGGCCAGCCCCCGGATATCCAGGCGACCGCCCGTGAGGCCCGCATCCTCCCACGTCTGGACGAAGTTCGGTACGCGCAGGCGCCAGACGTAGTAGGTCTGCGAGTTGTAGGTGAAGTTCAAATTCGGCTCGTAGTCCATCGCGCCGCCACCCGGCCAGGCCCGCCAGGCGCCCATGCCGTCGGTGTGGTAGCGCCACTCGAGGGTCATCGTCTCCAGGTCGTTCGAGGTTGACACGACCGTGAAGTAGATGTCCTCGGAGTACTCGTTCGGCTTCAGAACGTTCGAAGTCTGGTTGACCACGCCGTCGTTCGCGTAGGCCGCGAAGGTCGTGAGACCCTCGTAGGAACCCGCGATCGGCGCGTATAGGGTGTTCGGGTCGGTCGTGTCCAGCACCAGCCGGATCTCATCCTCGGCCTCCGGCTCGTACCGGTTGCCGTCGATGTCGGTCGGGATGGTGCGGACGCGCACGCCACTGGCATAAGACGCCGCGTTCGCCTCGAGCTCGGTCACGTCCCACAGGACGTTCAGGCCGTCGAAGGTCGCCATGCGCGGATCGCCCGGCATCGCGGTCAGGTCAGCCGGGGCGAGGATGTCGATCATCGTCCAGCCCGCAGTCGCATGGTAGTACTGGATCTCCACCGAGGCGATGTTGCCCCAGTCCTCGGGATCCGCCACCGTGCCCCGCAGATCCACCCCGTCGCCCTGGATGGCCAGGTGCGGGTCCATGATCGACATGAACGCCGGTCGGCCCGTGCTCTGGACACCCGTGATCCACGCCGTCGGCGAGGTGATCTCGTCCATCAGAACGAGCACCTCGGGCGCGTTGCCATCCTCGTTGCCAGCATTGTCGACCGCCTGCGCCCGGAAGCGGATGTAGGTGTCGTGCTCGTCGATCCACTCCTGGTAGTCCGGGATGTAGAAGGTCACCAGGTACGTCCCGGTGCCGGTCGTCTGCGAGGCCAGGACCCACGGATCGTCGGAGTTGTCCTCGGGCGTCGCATCCACGTCCTGCCAGCCGCCACCCACGTCGAACTGGAAGAGGACGTGGTGCAGGTCGGCCTGGGTCTCCGTGATCTCGGCCTCCAGCGTGATGGTCGCGTCATAGGTGAAGACCTGGCCGCTGATCGGCTGGATCAGCACCGCCTCGGGATCCGTGGAGTCGAGGATGAAGGTCAGCTCAGCCGCATCGCTGCGGTTGTAGCCGTCGTCGCGCGCGTAAACGCGCCACGCCATCGTGACCGTGCCCTCGGCCTCCTCGTCGACCAGGCCGTTGCCGTCGTTGTCGTACCCGTCGTTCTCCGGGTCCGGGATATTGAAGTCCACCGCCGCCCAGCCGTCCTCGCGGTCGTTGTCGTACCCCGCCACCAGGTTCGCCGCCGGCACCGGCAGCCACAGGCGCTCCTCGGTGTCCGGGTCGCTGTAGTTCGGCGAGTACTCGAAGACCACGTGGTCGACCGTGACCGCGTTGAAGGTGTGCGGGTCGCTGATGAACGCATGCAGCGTCACGTCGACGTTCTCGTTGAACCGATCGTGCGTCGCCGTCAGCTCGTCGATCGTCGGCGCCTCGGGGTCGTACACGAAGAGGTGCTCGGGGTACATCCCCTCGTTCTCATCCGTGTCCACCGCGCGGACGCTCACGCCCCAGACCCCAGTCGTCGTGCCCAGCAGCGTCGGCAGATCGAGCTGCGCGTACCAGAAGGGCACCGGCGGCACGGCCACCGAGGAGTGACCTGCGTCCACGTTGCGCGGATCGTTGTAGGTCCCGTCCTCGTTGCCGTAGACGTCGATCGTGTACGTGTACCAGGCGGTGTTGCCCACCGGCAGCATCACGTCCCCGACCTGCCACACGCCGTTGCCCATGTCCGTCATCGCGTACGTGTCGTCGGTCGTCCCGTCCCGATCCTCATCGATGTTCAGCGTGACGTTCTCGAACGGGAAGTCCACGTACTCGTAGTCCGTTTCATACAGCGTGAAGGTCACGCCCACGTGCGTGTGCGTGTCCGTCACCTCCGTCATCGCCACCGTCTGGTCACTGCGCGCGCCGCTCGGGTCGATCAACAAGAGATCGACCGTCTCGAGCGTGCCGCCCGTCTCCTTCTCCACGAAGACCTCGGCCTCGACGCCGCTGAGCTTCCACTCGAGCGTGCCCTGACCGATCTGGTCCCGCGTGTAGAAGGAGGCGTTGCCCGGCCAGTAGGCGTCGTCCGGCTCCAGCGCCAGCAGGCCGCCCATGTAGAGGTTGACCTCCGGGCCGGTGGTGTTGAGCACCGGCAGGATCCACCCCTCGGTCATCATGGGCTCGACGCTGTAGCAGTTCTCATCGCCCGGCGTGCCGTACTGGACCAGCGCGATGATGTCGAACGCGGTCGCCGGGTCGATTGGGTCGGTCACGTCCCACATGCAGGTGTAGGGCGAGTTCGAATCCTCACCGATCTGCGTGTAGGCCGCGATGTTGTAGCTGATCAGGATGACGTCGTCCGCCTCGGGCGGCGCGCCGAAGGTGATCGCGTTCGTACCCGGCTCGTAGGTCCAGTCGAACTTGGTCGGGCTGGCCACCGCGGCCAGCGCGGCCTCGTCCTCGTAGAAGGTGAAGCCCGTTGTGGACCCGTCGATCGACAGGACCACGTGGTCGCCCGCCGTGACCTCGCCCGCCGCGTAGAGCGTTGCCGCCAGGGGCAGCGTCCTGTACGGCCAGCCCTGGCTGATGCGCGTCGCATCGATGGCCTCGTCGATCACGCGGTCGGCCGCATAGAAGAGGACCGTCGCCCCCTGCGCCGGCGAGGAGAGCTCGCCGGTGAACCAGACTTCCTGGTCCACCACCGCCGTCACCGTCGAGGCGGCCGTCACCGCCGCGCTGCCGCCGATGACGCGCAGCGCGTAGGGATTGACCGGCGGCGTCGTGGTGTTGCCATTGCCGTCGGTGCCCATCGCGAAGAACTCGAAGGTGCCGCCGCCGACGTCGGCGATCATCTCGCTCAGGTCGACCGTGAACTTCCAGTCGTAGCCTGTGTCGAGAACCGCCCAGCCTGCGGCGCTCATGCTCGCCCAGTTGTTGTCCCACGGATCGAGATCCGGATTGCAGTCCGCCTTCCAGCGCCACATCAGGTCCATCGAGGTGATCTCGGTGCCGTCCTCGGCAGTAACGAAGACGTCGAGGATCATCTCGCCCGGTCCGTCGCCCATCACGTCGACCGGGTCGCCGTCCGAGACGGGCTGCCAGACATCCACCAAGTTGCCGCCTTCGTCCGTCACGGTGATCACGTCCGTGATCGGGCCCTGCGTCTCGCCGATGAGGACCGAGACCGCGTCGCAGGTGCCCTCGTTGCCCGCTTCGTCCCAGGGCAGCGCCCGGAACTGGACGATCGTGTCGCTGAGGAAGTCGATGTCGACGAAGTAGAAGAGCCACGGCTCGTCGCGGTCGCCGAAGATGGCCGTCGGATCCTCGTCCACCATCCCGTCGCCGTCCTCGTCGCCGTTGCCGGCAGGATCTTCACCCACCAGCGGCAGCAGCGCGAAGCCGTCCGGCGTGTCCACCTCGTTGTTGTCGCCGTCGGAGAGCACCACGTCGATGCCCTCGTCGTAGACGAAGTTGCCGTTCGTGTCGCGGATGACCTCGTCCAGCCCCTCGTCGAACGCGTTGTTCGTGACGATGTCGGCGTAGAAGTCATTGTCCTCGTTGATGTCGATGTCGGTCCACGTGACACCGCCGTCCGTGCTCCACTGGTAGAGCACCGAGTCGATGTCCGTGTCCGTCGTCGTCGCCGTGATCTCGAGCCACTTGGTCACGCCCGGGACCTCGAGCATCGGATCGCCCGCTTCCCAAGTCGACAGCGTGCCGTTGTCGAGATAGCGGATCTGCGAGATTGCGAACTCCGGTCCCTCCACGTCGATTGTGTAGATGACGTAGGGGATCGGGCTGACGTCGTCGTTGTCGGTCGCACCGAACTCGTCGGTCGCCACCGAGCGGACCCAGAACGTGCCCTCGAGCGTGGTCACGTCCCAGGCCACGGTCCACAGGTCGAGCTGGTTGTCGACCGCATCCATCCCGTTGTCGCGGAAGATCCACTCATGCTCGTCCCCGACGACAGTGAAGAGACCGTCATCGGTGTCGTCGCTGTGGTAGTAGCCGAGCGCCGCCGAGAGCGGGCTCAGAGGCGCGTTCGCCGGCGCCGTGGTCATATCCCCGAGGATCACCGAGTCCCCGTTGGCCTCGACGTAGACGTCGTCACCGTCCTCGTCCCAGACGATCGGGTCACGCGACCCGTACATGCCGTCCTCGTCCGCATCCCAGTACTTCTCCTTGACGTCGAAGACCTGGTCCGGATCGGCGAGGCCGGTGAGATCGTCGTAGGTCGTCGTGGTCCCGCGCAGGATGAGCACATCCCCGCGGGTCCCGGCGCTGCCGCCGGCCACGTCGATATCCGTCCACGTGGCGCCTTCATCGTCCGAGTACTGGAAGGTCACGTAGTCGATGTCGGTGTCGTGGATGTAGTTGAAGGCGTAGAGGGTGCGCGTCAGGCCGGTGCCGACCGGCATCTCGATGTAGGCGCGCAGCCCGCCTTCGATGATCGTGATCGTGGCGATGTCGGCCGTCTCGACGTTGCAGTTGCCCTCGATGTCGCAGGCGTAGACGCGGATGTCGAAGGAGCCCGTGCCGAGCGTCTCCGTGTCCAGCGTCACCGCCACCGGCCTGGTCAGGTCGATCGAGGTCGTATCCGACCCGACCACCACCACCTCACCGGTCAGCGTGGCAAACTGCGTCCACTCGCCACCCGAGCCCACCGGCCGGTACTCGAAGACCGTCCGGATCACGTCGACTTCGTCGTAATTGGCCCAGATGTCGATCACCGGTCCCACCGGCACCTGGACGGGTCCGTACACGTCGCGGTACCAGTAGGCCGAATCGCACCCGGCCACCGCGCCCACCACCTGGTTTTCCACCGTCCAGATCTTGGTGAACCAGGTGCAGGGCGCGTCACCGTCGATGACCTCGACCTCGAAGGTGCAGACCTCGGTCGAGTCGGTGGTGTTGCCGAACTCATCCGTGCCCCAGGCCCGGAACTGGCAGAGCCAGGACTCGTCCGGCGGCACGTTGTCCAGCAGCACCTGCGTGTCGGCGTCGAAGTAGCAGCCGAACGGGACCGTCGGGTCCGTGCACAGATCCGACCAGGCCGACCAGGAGAGCCCGTCGTTGTCCGAGTGGCGCCACTCGATTCTCACCTCGACGGCGTCCGCCTCGTTCTCGACGGTCAGCAGGTACTGGCCCGTGTCGTAGATCTGCAGCCCCGGCGTTGCGGGCGCGACGTCGACGAAGTCTGCCGGCCCGGTCAACGGGTCGCCGTCGCTGCAGTCGGTGATCTCGATGTCGTCGGGCGCCGTCAGGTCGATCGTGAAAGTCATCGGATAGGCGTAGTTGGCATTGACCAGTCCGGCCTGGTCGTAAGCCAGGACCCGCATCCGGTAGGTGGTCACGCCGTCCGCCAGCATGTCGTAGTACTGGACCAGATACTGCCAGTCGAGGTTCTCGTTGCCGTGCATCTGGTACCAGCGCAGCTGCTGGCCCTGCGCCGTCGAGTCACCCCAGGCGACCGCGGTGCCCACGTCGGTGTACGCACCGTCGAGGATACCGTAGGCCCGGTCGGTGAGCTCGGTCGTCGCGAAGAGATCGTCGTCGCCCAGCGCCGCCTGCCGCCGCAGCCCGAGGACGGTCGCGGCCGGGACCCAGATCGTGCCCGGCTGGTAAACGCCGCCGATGACCAGGCTATCGTTCACCACGAAGGTGCCGTCGAGCGTGACCTCCACGGCCTCGCCCGGGATGGTGGCGCTGCCGCTCAGACCGTCCTCGTTCTCGTCCGCCGAGATGTTGTAGGTCTCACCGTCCTCGTCGACGTTGTGCCAGATCACGCGCTGGTAGAGGTTGGCACCGCCGTCGTAGTACGGATCGATGGTGAAGTAAGAGTCTCCGTCGTTGTCGATGCCGTCGACCTCGGGATCCGTCAGCGCCGCCAGGACCTCGACGTCCGCCGAGTCGGCCAGACCGTCGCCATCGTCATCGATCCCGGCCAGACCCGGGTAGCCCGCCTGGTCGCCGTTGGCCCCCGGCGGGTCGACGCTCAGGATCTCCCAGGCCGTACCGCCCGTGCGGTTCGTCTCGACCTGCACGAGGCCGTAGAGCACATCGATATCCGACGGGGTCGTCGCCTCGATGTGCAGGAACCGACCCAGGTTGTAGACCGGATCCGTGTCGCTGTAGATGTTCGGCAGAGCCGTCGGGTCGGCACCGATCGCGCTCGGCCGCTGGATCGTCGTGATCTTCGAGACCGTGGGCTCGGCCTCATCCAGCTTGCAGAGGAAGACCGGCTCCTCGCCCGCGTTGACGCCGTTGTAGACCACGGTCGTGTCCATCCGGGCGTCGCTCACCGACATGATGACCGGCACGTTGAAGCGCGTGCCCATCTGGTTCTGTCCGGTCGGATCGGTGCGCGGATCGCGCAGCTTGAAGCCCTTCACGACGTTCGCGGAATCGCTGGCCGCCGTCGCGAGGTTGATCTGGTAGACGCCGTGCTCGTCCGGGTCGGCCGAGTCCAGGAACCAGTCGTAGACCAGGCCCGGGGGATCGGTCGCACCGATCGCATCGCGCGGCGCGTCGCACAGGCCGTTGTCGTTGACGTCGGTGAACTCCTCACCCGACGTGTAGTAGCCGTTGCCGTCCTCGTCGTCGTAGGGCTCGGGGTAGTCGGGCGCGTTGTTGCCCGCACCCGTGTTGGGCGAGGTGTCGTCCCAGTCCCCGTCGTTGTCGACCTGGTCACCACCCATGGCCACGAGCGGGATCTCGCTGACCGAGTCGCCGGTGGTGTAGACGACGTAGTAGTCCGTGTCGGTGAAGTCGGCGGTGATGGTCAGCAGGTCGCTGAGCGCCTCGTCCTCAGCCGCCGAGCCGACGATGGGCGACCCGTCGTAGATCAGTCCCAGGATATTGACGTAATCGTCCTTGGTGTAGATCTGGTAGGGCTGGAAGCGATCCGCGTTGGGGATCACCCCGTCGCCGTTCACCATCACCGAGGGGCCGGACTTGTCGACGATGATCGGACAAGTGGAAACGCCGCCCTGGTCGGAGAAGGCCCCCAGGTTGGTCTTGGCGCGCAGCCAGACGGTCGAGTCGGGCTGCCAGGTTGCCGGCGCGCCCGTGGGCGCGAACAGCGTGATCGGCCCGAAGCTCCGATCGCCGAAGATCGGCCCGCGACCGATGATGTGGTCGTCGGTGATCGCGGTGTCGTCGTCGAAGACCAGAACCGAATCCCCGCACGGCGCCGCGCCCGAATCACCCGTGACCGTAAAGGTCCGCAGTCCGGGCGTGAGCAGCGTCGCCGCCACGTGGATCAGGTTGTCGTGGGTCGCCGAGAAGTCGATCGGCGGGCAGGGCGGGCCCACGATGAACTGCATCGAGAAGACCAGCGCCGAGCCGTAGGGCGCGATCGAGCCCCGCTGATTGGCCGGCACAATCATGACGCTCACGGTGTCCCCGTCGACCAGGGCCGTGCCGTCCGTCGTGAGCGTACCCGCGCTGATGTCGACCGCGCACTTGTGGTAGTGCGTGGTGCTGTAGTCCTGCGGGTGATAGGTGCTGAGCGGCAGCGCGCTTTCGGCAAAGTCGTTGATGAAGCTCTGGTTGAGCGTGCCGGCCTGGTTCGTGTAGAAGAGGATCCACTCGTCCCCGTACTCCGCACCGCCGGCATCGCGCCAGGTCAGGTACATCTCGTCGGTGCCGCCCACGTCGTAGAACTTGCCGCACTGCGATGTGATCTCGGCAGCATTCGTGGTCGGCCAGTCGACGCGGTCCTCGACGACCGGGATCACCAGCTCGTCATAGACCGGGTCGGCCTCGCCGCCCGTGCTGTTGCCGCGCACCGTGGCGCCGGCCACCAGCGAGACGCCGATGCCCAGGGGCAGGCGGACATTGTTGATCGCCTCTACCTGGTCGAAGTTGGTGATCGTCATGACCCCGTGCGGCCCCATGCCGCCGGTCGTGAACGCCAGGTCCGCGTCGGCCAGGAGAGCGTTCCAGTTGCTGGGCACGAACTCCAGGTCGTTCAGATCGGGCGCCGTGGCGAAGGTCTCGCTGAAGACGATGACCAGCTCGTCGTCCGAGTAGTCGGTCGGCGTGCCCTTCATGTCGTAGGAGGCGCGAATGATCGTGATGCCGTTGCCGACCAGGACGGCACCCGCGGCCGTGGTCGTCGCGGCGTACTGGAAGTCTCGCGGCCCACCCGCCTGCGGGACGATGTTGTCCGCCGCAGCCCAGTTGGCGACGTTGTCGTAGGCCGATTCGACCTTCAGAACGTTGGTGAAGTCCTCGTTGAAGCCCATGACCTGGTTGGCGGCGGCATTCCAGGCGCCGCCGGCCGAGGTCAGGGTGTACTGCGTGGAGGGATCTGCAGCCACGGTCAGCGGATCGATCGGCTCGTTGTAGATCAGCCACAGGGCGTTGTCCATGTCGAGCGTGGCGCCCAACAGCACCGGCCCGCGGTTCTCGACGAAGACCCGCTCCGCGTGGCTGTTCAGGTTGGTGCTCGTGCTGTCCTCGATCGCGCCGGCACCCATCCGGAACATCGTCTGGCCCGGCAGCATCCAACGCCAGCGCTCCGAGCCGCCGCCGGTGTTGAGCCAGGAGATGACGAGTATGTTCTGATCCGCGGGATCCACGTTGAGCGAGACGTCGAGGGAGTCGGTGACGTCCAGCATTTCCGTGGTCAGGCGGAAGAGGGTCGAGTCGGCGAGGGGGTCGGTAGGCTCGACGATGTCCCCGTCGAATTCGACGCTGAGCGTGAGGGTCTCGAGGGCGCCGTCCGTCATGGGCGTGGTGTACCAGTCGTTCGACAGCGTGACCGAAACGATCTGGGGCCCGACCCGCAGGGGAATCACCCCATGGTCCGGGCTGACCACACCGCCGTCCTGGCCCTCGACCCCTCCCGTCCAGTCGGCCACGGCGAAGCCGCTGTCAGGGAAGTCGGCCAAGAACCCCGCCACGGTGCGCAGCGAGATGGAGTCCCCAGCGGCCGGCGGGTTCCCGGTGGCGAAGCCCCTCAGGGCGACCACGCGCTGATCGGCGGCGCTCGGGATGTCGAGCAGCTCGATCTCGCTCGGCATGGCTGCGCCGTAGGGACCCGAGGCGGCCCACTGGAAGCCGTGCTCCTTGAAGTCGTAGTTCGCGGCTCCGGCGCCCGGGTCCCCAATGCTGGCCGCATTGAGGTCCTCGTTGAAGATCACGCGGATCTCACCGTTGCCGCTGTCCCCCGAGGGGTCCCAGACGGCACCGATGACGTACGGCCCTCCCACGTAGGTCGGCGTGGAGGTGTTCCGGCCGAAGGAGGTGTAGAACGACAGCGTCGTCTCGCTGCGCTCCTGCGCAACGGCGTCCGTCGCTCCAACCAGGAGTCCGGTCATCACCAGCGCGAAGACCGTGACGCAGATAAGGGAAAACCTACCGCTAGAGTACATGCCCTTTCCCTCCCTCACATGAGAGTGCCTACCGCGAAGGAACTCTATACTCGCCGCTAGCGCCCCTCTGCGGCGCCACTTCCTTCTCCTGAGCACGTCCACCACCTTCCTCCTTGGGAATCCCCCGATCAGGCCCTTTGGACTATCCACCGTGCTCCCTGGGAATCCCCATCGCAGCGGGTGGAGAAACGACGAAACCATCTACGCATGACCCCGGCCCTCCTCGTGCCTGGCCGAGAAACCGGCCGCGCTGCAGGGAGGGCGGGATGGTGACCGGAGCTGTGCAACCTGGGAAGGCTCTGGGCAGCGAGGCGCGGGACGGTGAACCGGCAGCAGCGGTGCGCTCCCGTCCTCATCTTCCTTGAGCGCCGTGACGGAAGCGCGGCGCGTGGGCGAGTCGTTGCCCCGCGGAAGGCGACCCGGCTGGATGACCCCTAGCAACATCCCTGTTCGGCTCATAATCCCTTCAAAATCCCTAGGGTTACCATTCGGGCGGCACTATTGCAGAGGTCCCGGATTCTGTCAACGCAAAATCCGTCAGGCTAGCGCATGCTGCGCAACGCCCCACAGGACTTCTGCCGTACCCCCCTCGCAACCCCAGAGTGGCGGGCGCTTTGCCCTCGCAAAAAGCGCGCCCAACCTACCATGGCGACCCCATCCTGTCAACGCCGGAGCCCCTCGGGCACGCTCCGACAGTGCAGGATTCGTCGGCTGCTCCTGACTTCCTTATTCTTTTCGACTTGCGGCCCCCGGGCTGAAAACCGCCCCGGCCGGACCGGCGCCCTCCTCCCCACGCCGGGGAGCCGGGCGCCCCTTGAGCCGCCCGGGAATCGAACCCGGGACCCTCGGCTTAAAAGGCCGATGCTCTACCGACTGAGCTAGCGGCTCGCACAAGTCTCCAGGTCCCGTAAGCGCCGCCACCTCGGGTCGGCTCGAGCCTTTCCGGCCGCGCGCCAGCGCGCGCGGCCGGAAAAGCCCGGGACCATAATACATTGGCCCGTTTGTCCGTCAAGACCTGGCCACGAGAACCTGGTCCCGCTGAGGCCCGACCGAAACGAGTCCGACGGGTACGCCGACTTCCGCGGCCATGCGCTCCAGGTAGGAGCGCGCCTCGGCCGGCAGGTCCAGCAGCGACGTGGGCGCCTCCGCGGAAAACTCCGGCCAGCCGCGTGCACGGGCGTAGACCGGCTGCCCTCGGCCGTCGCGCCCCACGGCCATCTGCACCGGATCGATGCCGGCGAGCACATCGAGCTTGGTCACCACCAGCTCGTCCACGCCGTTCAATCTTGCACAGCGTCGCGTGAGCACCGCGTCGAACCAGCCGCAGCGGCGCGGGCGCCCGGTTGTCGCGCCGAATTCGCCGGCCCGTTGCCGAAACGGCGCACCCGTTTCTTCGGGGAATTCCGTCGGAAACGGGCCCAGGCCGACGCGGGTCGTGTAGGCCTTGACGACCCCCAGGACGCGCGTGATGCGCCGCGGCGGAAGACCCAATCCGGTGCAGACTCCGCCAATCGAGGTGTTCGAAGATGTGACATACGGGTAGGTGCCATGGTCGAGGTCGAGCAGCGTGCCTTGGGCGCCCTCGCACAGGATGCGCAGCCCGGCGTCGTCCGCATCGAGGAGCAGGTCGGTGACGTCGGCCAGGAGCGGGGCCAGGACCGCCGAGGCACCCCGGACCTCGCCGACGAGCGCCCCGGGCTCGGCCAGGCCCGCCAACTCAGCCGCCCGCCCCCCCGTGGTCCGGTCCAGCTCCTGCCACTGCTCCCGCAGGCGGCGCTCCAGCTCGTCCGGGCACGCAAACAGCTCTGTTCGCAGGCCGCGCCGGGCGGCCTTGTCTTCATAGGCCGGGCCGATGCCACGGCCGGTCGTGCCGATGCTGCGGTCCTGGCCGCGCGCCTTCTCCCAGGCCCTGTGGAGCGGGGTGACCAGGTGGGCCCGCGGACTGATGGCCAGTCGCCCCTCCCAGGCCACGCCCAGCTCTTCCAGGTGGCGGAGCTCCTCGACGAGCGCTGCCGGGTCGAGGACCACGCCGTTGCCGATCGCGCAGCGTACCTCCCGGCGCAGGATCCCTGTCGGCACCTGGTGCAGGACGGACTTCCGCCCGCCGGCGTACACGGTGTGCCCCGCGTTGGCGCCGCCCTGGAATCGCGCGACCCAGTCGCTCTCAGCCGCCAAGAGGTCGACGATCTTGCCCTTGCCCTCGTCGCCCCACTGGCACCCCAGCACCACGGTGATCGGCATCGCTCGAACACCCTCCCCGGCGGCGCCGCTGGCCGCCTCATGTCTCGCGGACCGGGCCGGGATGACTCCCGGCCACGGCCAAGAGGTCACGGTACACCCGGTTGGGTCCGTGGCCAACCAGAATGGATGGGGGGATCATGCGCCCCGGTGGGGAGGTCCTACACGCTACCCGGCGAGCTGGGCCCTACGCGGCGAGCTGGGCCCCCGCGGGCAACTCCACGATCTCCCGCCGCTGGGCGGGCTGGGCGACCAGCCCCAGGGCGAGGACGTCGTCGATCGTCTCCAGCGGCACGATCTCCAGCCCCTCGAGCAACTCCCGGGGCAGCTCGGAGAGGTGGTCGCGGTTGCCCTTCGGCAAGCCCACGGTGTGGACCGCAACGCGACGCGCTGCCACGAGTTTCTCCCCCACCCCCCCCACCGGCAGGACGTGGCCGCGCAGGGTGATCTCCCCGGTCAGGGCCACGCTGGGACGGGTCGGGATGCCGGTCAGCGCCGAGACCAGTGCCAGGGCCAGGCTGACCCCCGCCGAGGGGCCGTCCTTGGGGACCGCGCCCTCGGGCACATGGATGTGGATGTCGACCTGGCGATAGAAGCCCCGCTGCAGGCCGAGAGCCTCCCAGCGCGTGCGGACGTAGGACAGCGCCGCCTGGGCCGACTCCCGCATCGTTTCGCCCAGCTGACCGGTCAGGATCAGGGTGCCTCGGCCCGGCAGAACGCCCGCCTCGACGGTCAGGACCTCGCCCCCCACCGAGGTCCAGGCGAGCCCGGTGGCAACCCCCACCCGGGAGGACCGGTCGAAGGTCAGGTCCTCGTGGCGCGCCGGCCCCAGCAGCCCGCGGATCTCCTCGGGTCCGACGATGAGTCGCAGGGGCTCTCGCGCCGGGCGGCCCTCTCGCCGGCTGCCGAGGACCGGATCGCGCCCCCCGGCCTTGACCTTGGCGGCGCGCCGGCAGATGCGGGCGATCTCCCGCTCCAGGTTCCGCACCCCGGCCTCGCGGGTGTAGTCCCGGATCAGGCGCGTGATCCCGGCCTCGGGGATGTCGAGATCGTCCGGGTCCAGGCCGTTGGCCGCGCGCTGCCGGGGCAGGAGGAACCGCCCGGCGATCTGGACCTTCTCGGTCTCCAGGTAGCCCGGGATGCGGATCACCTCCATTCGGTCACGCAGGGGCTCGGGGATCGCGTGCAGGGTATTGGCGGTCGTGATGAAGAGCACGCGCGAGAGGTCGTAGTCCACTTCCAGGTAGTGGTCGCTGAAGGCCACGTTCTGCTCCGGGTCGAGCACCTCGAGCAGCGCCGCGGCTGGATCCCCCCGGTGGTCGCTGCCCATCTTGTCGACCTCGTCGAGCAGGAGGACCGGATTGACCGTTCCGGCCCGGCGCATGGCTTGGACGATGCGTCCCGGCATGCTGCCGATGTAGGTGCGCCGGTGGCCGCGGATCTCCGACTCGTCGCGGATCCCCCCCAGACTCATGCGCACGAAGCGGCGCCCGATCGCCCGCGCGATGCTGCGTCCCAGCGAGGTCTTGCCGACCCCGGGGGGACCCGTGAGGCACAGGATCGGCCCGCGCACCTCACGCGAGAGCTTGATGACGGCGATCTGCTCGAGGATCCGCTCTTTGACCTTGCGCAGGCCATAGTGGTCCTCGTCGAGGATGCGCTCGACCCGCTCGAGGTCCGTGCGGTCGCGGGTGCGCTCGTGCCAGGGCAGGTGGATGAGCCAGTCGAGGTAGGTGCGGCAAACCGTGGCCTCGGGCGAGATGAGCGCCATCTTGGCCAGGCGGTCCAGCTCCCGGAAGGCCCTCTCCTCGACCGGCTTGGGGCAGTGCGCCTGCTGGATCGCTGCCGTCAGTTCCTCGATCTCGTCGCCCACCTCCCCGAGCGCCCGCCCGCCGGCCTCGGCCTCGGCCTCGGCGTCTCCGAAGATGGGATCGCGCATCCGCGTTGGCCCTCGGCCGCTGCTCCCCTCGCTCCGCTCCTGCTCGGCCAGCTCGTGCAGCTGGACCGACAGCAGGCGGCGCAGCCCGCGCAGGCGCTCGGCGGTCGTCCGCGCCTCGAGGAGGTGCTGCTTGTCGGCCACCTCGAGCTGCGTGTGGGTCGGGATGCGACAGGAGAGCACCTCCGGGTCCTCGACCGCTTGCATGGCCAGCGCGACCTCGGGCGGCACGCGCCGGTTGAGCTCGACGTAGCGGTCGAAGGCCGTGCGGATGCTGCCCACCAGGGCCGCCAGCTCCTCGCCGTCCGCTTCCGGCTCGGGGGGATCCGGCCGGATGGCCACATGGGGGCTGGGCTGGCCCGGCTCGTACGCCGCGAGGCGGGCCCGGGCCAGGCCCTCGATCAGGATGCGCATCGTCCCATCGGGGAGCCGGAAGAGCTGCAGGACCCGGACCAGCGTGCCCACCGAGAAGAGGTCCCGCTCGAGCGGCGCGGAGGTCTCGGGGCGTAGCTGCGTCACCGCGAACAGGAGCCGGTGGCTGCTGGCCGAGGCCTCCTCGAGCGCGGCCACCGAGGCTGGGCGACCCACGAAGAGCGGCAGGCGGGCGTGCGGAAAGACCACCACGTCCCGCAGGGGCAGGAGCGGCAGCCGGTCGGGCACGTCGATCGCTTCGGCGCTGTCCGGAAGCGTGACGCGGAAGCGCGAGGCCGCCTCCTCCCTAGGCTTCCTTCTTTGACTCACGGTAGTGGATTTCCGGGGGCGCGCCCTTGGTGATGACGTCCTCGGTGATGATGCAGGTCTCGGCCCCCTTCCAGGAGGGCAGGTCGTACATGATGTTGAGCATCGAGTCCTCCAGCACCGACCGCAGCCCGCGCGCCCCAGCCTTGCGCTGCGCGGCGATACGCGCCACGGCCTTGAGGGCCTCGCTGGCGAACTCCAAGCGGACGTCCTCCATCTCGAAGAACTTCTGGTACTGGCGCGTGATGGCGTTCTTCGGCTTGGTCAGCACCTCGACCAGGGCGGCCTCGTCCAGCTCCGTGAGCGTCACGACCACGGGCAGGCGCCCGACCAGCTCGGGGATGATGCCGTAGCGCAGCAAGTCGGTGTTCTCGATGCGCGCGTACAGCTCGCTCGTCTCGAGGTTCTTGGTGCTGCGCGCCTCGGCGCCGAAGCCGATGCTCTTCTTGCCGATGCGGTTGGCCACGATCCGGTCGATGCCCTCGAAAGCGCCGCCGCAGATGAAGAGGATGTTCTTCGAGTTGATCTCGATGTACTTCTGCTGGGGATGCTTGCGGCCGCCCTGCGGCGGGACGTTGGCGATCGTGCCCTCCAGGATCTTCAGGAGCGCCTGCTGCACGCCCTCGCCCGAGACGTCCCGGGTGATCGAGGGGTTCTCGCTCTTGCGGGCGATCTTGTCGATCTCGTCGACGTAGATGATGCCGCGCTCGGCCGCCTGCACGTTGTAGTCGGCTGCCTGGAGCAGCCGCAGCAGGATGTTCTCGACGTCTTCGCCCACGTACCCGGCCTCGGTGAGCGTGGTTGCGTCAGCGATGGCGAAGGGCACGTTGAGGAACTTCGAGAGCGTGCGCGCCAGCAAGGTCTTGCCGCAGCCCGTGGGGCCGACCAGGAGGATGTTGCCCTTTTCCAGCTCGACCTCGTCGTGGGGCGTCGGCGGATTGAACACGCGCTTGAAGTGATTGTACACGGCGACCGAGAGAACGCGCTTGGCCTTGTCCTGCCCGATCACGTAGTCGTCCAGGATGGCGTGGATCTCCTGGGGCTTGGGCACCTCTTCGCGCCCGGTCAGGGGCGCGTGCTGCGCCTCACCCTCGAGGATCTCGTTGCACAGCTTGACGCACTCGCTGCAGATATAGACGCCGGGGCCGGAGATGAGGCGCGCAACCTCGTCCTGACCGCGCCCGCAGAACGAGCAGCGGATGGGTTGCGGGGTCCCCGCACCTCCCCCCCCGGTACGCTTCTTCATGGCGTCTCCTTCGCTGCGTGCAAGTCCTTTGCCCCCAAGCGTTTTTCGAACCGGTCTGACCTGCCTGCGCGGCGCCTCCGGCACCCGAGGCCGGCTCATCCACCTATCGGCGCCCCCTACTTCTTCTTGATGATGACCTCGTCGACCAGGCCGTATTCCTGGGCCTCGGCCGCCGACATGAAGTAGTTGCGATCGGTGTCGCGGCGGATCTTCTCGATGTCTCGCCCCGTGTGCAGCGCCAGGATCTCGTTGAGCTTCTCGCGCAGCGTCAGGATCTCACGGGTCAGGATCTCCATGTCGGTCGCCTGCCCGCGGCTCCCACCCATCGGCTGGTGGATCATGATGCGCGAGTGGGGCAGCGCGCTGCGCTTGCCCTTCTCCCCGGCCGCCAGGAGCAGCGCCCCCATGCTGGCGGCCTGACCCATGCAGATCGTGGCCACGTCGGGCTTGATGAATTGCATGGTGTCGTACATGGCCAAGCCGGCGGAGACCATGCCGCCCGGCGAGTGAATGTAAAGGTGCACGTCCCGGTCGGGGTCCTCCGCCTCGAGGAACAGGAGCTGGGCGATGACCAGATTGGCGGTGATGTCATCGATCACCGTGCCGACGAAGATGATCCGGTCCCGCAGTAGGCGCGAGAAAATGTCGTAAGCGCGCTCGCCGCGGCTGGACTGCTCCACCACGATGGGGACCAGCGAGGCCCAAGCCTGCCGCTCCCGGTCGCTCTGGGGCGCGAAGGCGCCCGGCCTCCAACCCGCCGGGTCCCGATCCGCCAGCCGCAGGCGCGCGGCCTCCGCGGACAAACCGGCCACGCTCGTGGGGCTCCATCCGCCCAGGCTCCACAACCCGTCCCGGTCCGCGGTCTCTCCCGCGGGCTCCATCGGCTTCTCACTCATCCGCTGACTCCTTCCCTGGGCCGCCGTCCAAACGCCTCTCAGCCAGCGGCCGGCGGGACTGCCCGCGACGGCACGCTGACCTCACGGACCTTGATCTTCTTCGCGAGGGCCTCGAAGACACGGCGCTCGAACATGAAGTCGCGCAGGCGATCCTCGTCGACGATCTCGCGGCGGACCTCCTCGACGCTCTTGTTCTCTTGCTGCGCCAGGCGTGCGATCTCGGCCTCGACCTCCTCCCGCCCGACTTCGATCCCTTCTCTCTCCGCGACCTTCACGAGGACCAGCTCGCGCCGGTGGGCCCGCTCGATGTGCGGGCGGTAGATGCGCTCCAGTTCGGCCCGATCGGGTTCCTGCCCGTCCTGCCGGTATCGCTCCTCCAGCCGGTCGAGCGCCCTCTGGACCGAGACCTGCGGCAGCTCGAAGGGGTTGTCACCGAGCAGGCGGTCGACGATCGCCTGCTCGAGCCGCTCGCGGGCGGCCAGGCGCTTCTCGGACTCCAGCCGCAGCCGCACCTTCGCCCGCAAGCCTTCCAGGTCGAGGTCCCCTTCGAGCTTCCGGGCGAAATCATCGTCCAGGGCGGGGAGGTTCTTCTCGCGAATCTGCCTCACCGACATTCGATAGCGGCGGGTCTGCCCGCGGAGATCCTCGTTTCCGAAGTCCTCGGGGTAGGCCACCGTGAGGTCGCGCACGTCGCCCCCGGCGATCCCCTCGACCGCGGCCTGGAACTCGGGCAGGAGGTTGGCAGCGCCGACCTCGATCGTCGCCTCCTCCTTCGCGGTGCCCGGCGCGGCCGGACCGTCGGCATCGAGCTGCTCCAGATCGACGTCCACCAGGTCGCCCATCTTGGCCGGGCGATCGACCGTGGGGGTCTCGGCGAGTCGCTCGCGCAGCCAGTCGAGGTAGTGGTCCACCTCGTGATCCGCGACCTCTTCGACCAGCCGGTCGACCTCCAGCTCCTCGTAGGGCTTCAGATCGATCTGCGGCCAGACCTCGACCTCCACGCTGAAGGAGAGCGGCTGGTTCGGCTGGTAGCGCAGGCGGGAGAGCTTGCCCGGCCCGGCCGGGTGGAGCTGGTGCTGCTCCAGCGCTTCCTCGATCTTGCGCGGGACCAGCTCCTCGTAGACGGCGCGCTCGATCTCATCGTGAAAGCGCCCCAGGATGACGGCGCCCGGGGCCTTGCCCGGACGGAAGCCGGGGATCGCGTACCGCCGGCGATAGGCATCCACCAGGCCGTCGATGAACTCCTTGATCTCGTCGGCCTCCAGGTGGACGTCGACCGCCCGCTTGAGGCCCTCCAGTTCCCGCACCCCGGTTCTCACGCTGGCTACCTCCCAGTTGCCGGGCCGCCATGGGGCGCGCCGGCGGCTGGCGCAGAGCCGGACACCGGACTGTGCGCCGGACGGATGCCCTCAGACTTGCGAGAGGGGGGATTCGAACCCCCACGATGTTTCATCACTGGATCCTAAATCCAGCGCGTCTACCAATTCCGCCACTCTCGCCCATGGCGTGGTGAAACCCATGTAGCCTAGGGGCTGCCCCGCTGGCTGTCAATCGCCCCTCCGCAACGAGGGCTTTACCCTGCGGCGGAGCCCTATCTATAATAGCGGCCTCTTGTTCGAAAGTCGGCACGGACGGCTCGCCGGCCCCGTTCAAGGACCCGGCCGGGTGCGGGCAGCAGGAGGGAATGCGATGGCCATCGATCCGAGGATCCAGGAGCTCCACCGCCGCCGCGAGGAGGTCCTGCTGAGCGGCGGCGCCGACAGGCTCGAGAAGCAGCGCGCCAAGGGCCGGCTGACCGCGCGCGAGCGAATGGAGCTGCTGTTCGATCCGGGGACCTTCCAGGAAACCGGCGTTTTCGTCACCCACCGCTGCGCCGACTTCGGGATGCAGGACAAGCGAATCCCCGGGGACGGGGTCGTCGCCGGCCGCGGCCGGATCGAGAACCGACCGGTGTACGCCTTCGCGCAGGACTTCACCGTCTTCGGCGGCTCGCTGTCCCTCTCGAACGCCCGCAAGATCTGCCTGATCATGGATCAGGCGCTCAAGACCGGCTGCCCGGTGATCGGTCTCAACGATTCGGGCGGCGCGCGGATCCAGGAAGGCGTCGACAGCCTCGGGGGCTACGCCGAGATCTTCCTGCGCAACACGCTCGCCTCGGGCGTGATCCCGCAGATCTCGGCGATCCTGGGGCCGTGTGCCGGGGGCGCGGTCTACTCCCCCGCCATGACCGACTTCATCGTCATGGTCCGCGAGACGAGCCACATGTTCATCACCGGGCCCGACGTCATCAAGGCGGTCACCAAGGAGGAGGTCACGGCCGAGGAGCTGGGCGGCGCCTGGACGCACAGCACCAAGAGCGGCGTCGCCCATCTGGCGGCAGCCGACGACAAGCACTGCCTGGAGCTGCTGCGGGCGCTGCTCTCCTACCTCCCCCAGAACAACATGGAGGACCCCCCCTTCGCCGACACGGGCGATGATCCCGAGCGTGAGGATCCGGAGCTCGACACGCTGGTGCCCGCCGAGCCCGACAAGCCCTACGACATGCGCGACGTGATCCGCCACGTGGTCGACCGGGACACCTTTCTGGAGATCCACGAGCACTGGGCGCCCAACATCGTGGTCGGCTTCGCGCGCCTCGGCGGCCGGTCGGTGGGGATCGTCGCCAACCAGCCCAAGTACCTGGCCGGGGTGCTCGACATCGACTCCTCGCGCAAGGGGGGCCGTTTCGTTCGCTTCTGTGACGCCTTCAACATCCCGCTGGTCACCTTCGAGGATGTGCCGGGCTTCCTGCCCGGAACGGCCCAGGAGTGGGGCGGGATCATCCTGAACGGCGCCAAGCTGCTCTACGCCTTCTGCGAGGCCACGGTGCCGAAGCTGACGGTCATCACCCGCAAGGCCTACGGCGGGGCCTACGACGTCATGAGCTCGAAGCACATCCGCGGGGACGTCAACGTGGCCTGGCCGGGCGCCGAGATCGCCGTGATGGGCGCGGACGGGGCCGTGAACATCATCTTCCGCAAGGAGCTGGCCGCGGCCGCGGACAAGAAGGCCGAGCACCAGCGCATCGTGGCCGAGTATCGCAAGACCTTCGCCAACCCTTACGTCGCCGCGAGCTACGGCTACATCGACGATGTGATCCAGCCGCGCAAGACGCGGCCGTACCTGGTGAAGGCCCTGTCGTACCTCGACAACAAGCGGCTGCAGAACCCGCCGCGCAAGCACGGGAACATCCCGCTATAGACGCGCCCGCGTGGGCGCAGGCGCGCGCGGGTCGGCGATCTCGCCGCCGCGACCGCGGAGGTCGGCGTCCTACCCCTGCTCGTCCTGCCACGTGGGGACCCAGGCCAGCGCCAGCAGCTTGACGGCGATGTCGCTCTTGCGCGGTTGCAGCTCGACCGCCTGGAGCCCTTCGGCCTGCGGATCGCCCGTGCCCGCCGCGCGCGCCGCCTCGGTCTCCAGCTCGATGCGCAGGGCCGCCAGCTGCTCCTCGAGCGCGGCCTGGGTCTGGCCCGCGCGCTGCACGTCCTGCTGCTCCTTCATCATGCGGCCGGCCCCGCGGGCCGTCGTCGTCGCGCGGCCCAGCGTCGAGCGATTCAGCGTCCGCCGGCCCCCGAAGGCGGTCAGGATCGTCGCCCCCAGGGAGATGGCCGCCTGCAGTCGCTGCTGCCCGGCCTGTGTCTTCTCCCGCTCCACGGCCGCCCGGGCGCGGGCGATCCGATCCTCGAGCGCGGCGATGCGTGCGGCGTACTTCCCGCGCAGTCGCTCGACCTGACGATCGCGCTGCTCGCGCGCCGTTTGCTGCACGCGGATGAGGAAATCTCGTTCGCTCTCGCCGGGATTGGAGACCAGGCCCGTGGCGGCGTTCTTCCAGAGCGTGAGCTTGCGGGTGCGATAGAGCCAATCCCTGAAGGCCGAGGTCCAGGCGGCGTAGCTGCGCGCGGTGGTCGCTGCCCGCGGCGGACTCCCGAAGGCAGCCCCCTCGTGCGGGAACTGCTCGAGCGCAGCCGGCGTGATCCCCGCCGGCCGGGCCTGGTCCCAGGCCACGGGCGAGGGCCCCTCCGTGAAGGGCACGAGCCAGGTCCCTTCCTCCTGCGTGGCCACCCCCACCCGGGCGTTTGCGAAGAAGAGCTGTCCCGAGGCGAGCAGCATCGGGTCGTAGACCAGCTGGCCGCGGGGCGGCCCGGCCGGCGCGATCGGCAGGTAGACCTGCGGCACATCGGGCGCCAGCGCGGGCCGGCCGCCGGCGATCGGCGCTG
>CAZDKK010000038.1:0-47690 GCA_964506245.1 uncultured bacterium
CGGCGGCCAGGCAGCGCCCAGCAGCGCGCGCCACGGGCGCGCTGCGCCAGTCTCGACCGCAGCATGCAGCCCGAGCCGCCGCGTCGGCGCGGCGCTCAGGCCCGCACGCACGACGGCCGGCAGGGGGCACCTCTCGCCCCCGCCCGTCTCCGCCGCGGGCCCGAGGTGCAGCCCGGCGACTCCCAGGTCCACCGGCCCCACGCGCCCCTGGCAGCCGGCTGAGAAACCGACGCTCGTCAGAGAGCGCCCGCTGCCCCAGCCCTCGTGTAGCACCTCGACGCCATAGCCCACGAGCGCGCTCCGACCCAGGGCCACACCGTGGGCCAACCGTGCCGCCAGCTCGAGGGGACGAAACTCGCCCTCCGCCACGCCCTCGTCGGTGAAGCCGGACAGGGTGCCGGCGCGCAGGACGCCGACGGCCAGCCCGAGGCCGCCCGCGCGGCCGGGCAGCGCCAGCGACGCCGCGGCCCACTCCCACGAGGTCCCCGCGGCGTGCGTGGCGTGGGCCACGGTGATGGAGCTGCCGCCACGGTGGGCCAGACCCGCCACATTCCAGCCGGCGGCAGCCGGCCCGCGCACGGAGGCGACGTGCGCCCCGGCCAGGCCGCGCCCGATGGGCTCCGGGTCCAGGCCCGCGAAGCAGAAAGCGGCCTCTCCCGCCCGCCCCCAGGCCGCCGCCGGGGGCGCCATGCAAGTCGCCAAGCCCGCAGCGCAGAGCAGGAACCCGGCCGCGGTCCGCGGGACAGGGGCGGGCAGGCGACACGTGCGACGGGTGGCGCGGGTGGATGCGGCCAACGGAACCCCCAGGGCGATGGGGCGCGCCGCGCGACGCGGCTTGGGGGCCGCGAGCGCAGCTCTTCGCCGGACTCACCCCTAGGGTCGGCCGGTGCGGTTGGCTTGCTTCAGGAGCGGAGCGATCAGCGCCCCGCGCGCTGGCGGAAATGCGCCACGGTCGGCGCGAGCCCCTCGGCCAGAGCGACGCGCGGCGCGTAGCCAAGCTCGCGCCGGGCGCGCGAGATGTCGGCCTCCGAGTGGCGGACGTCGCCGGCACGCGGCTCGGTGTGGATCGGCGGGATCGAGGTGCCCAGGATGGCCTGGATCGCGTCGAGCAACTCGAGCAGCGTCGTGCGCGCGCCGCAGGCGATGTTGTAGACACCCGAGGCCCCGGACACGCGGCAGGCTGCCAGGTTGGCATCGACCACGTTGTCGACGAAGGTGAAGTCGCGCGACTGCAGGCCGTCGCCGTGGATGGTGGGCCGCTCGCCCCGCACGAGATGGGTGACGAAGATCGGGATCACCGCCGCGTAGGGCGAGTCGGGGTCCTGGCGCGGGCCGAAGACGTTGAAGTAGCGCAGGGTGACCGTGCTCAGGCCGTAGTGGAGCTGGAACTGCCGGAGGTACTCCTCCCCGATCAGCTTCGACAGCGCGTAGGGCGATAGAGGGTGCGGGTAGATCGTCTCGTCCTTGGGGAGCTTCTTGCTGTCCCCGTAGACGGAGGAGCTGCCGGCGTAGACGAATCGCTCCACGCCCGCCTCGCGGGCGGCCTGGAGCAGATGCAGCGTTCCCGTGGCGTTCGCCCGGTGGCAGCCGACCGGATCGGCCAGGCTGCGCGGCACCGAGGCCAGGGCCGCCTCGTGCACCACGTAGCGCACGTCCCGCACGGCCCGGCGGCAGTCCGCTGGCTCCGCGACGTCGCCCTCGCACACCTCCAGCCGGTCGCCATAGCGCGCGGCCAGCAGCTCCAGATTGGAGCGGTAGCCGGTCGAGAAGTTGTCCAGCGCGCGCACTCGCTCGCCCTCTGCCAGCAGGCGCTCGACGATGTGGGAGCCGATGAAACCAGCCCCGCCGGTGACCAGATAGTGCTCAGCCATGTCGCGGACCCCTCGCATGCAGACCTTGAGTCTCGCGCCGCTCAGATGCGCGTGTCCAGATCGATGCCCATGGTTCGGAATCCCGCCCGGGCAAACTCCGCGAGCAGGGGCAGGCCCACGTAGCCTAGCCCTACCACGGCGGGTCGTGCCGTGCGATCCAGGATCCGGGACTCGAGTTGCGCCGCCCGGCGGCTGCCGCCTCCCGCGGACAGCCCGCCTGCCTGCTGGCCGTTCTCGGGCATCTCCCCCCTGCACCGGGCGCGCCCCAGCCTCGCGATTCGCCGCCCCACGGCCCGACCGGGGCCCGCCGGGGCGAGTTCGATTCCAGAGTCGGGGCAGTATAGGGCCTCGTCCCCGCGCCGGCAAGGACGTCACCCCGCCGGGCCCTGCCGCCGCGCACCCGGCCTGGCCGCCGCCGGCGCCCCTGACGGGGAGGCGGAACTGCCCCGCGGTTGCAGCGTATCTGAGAATGGGAATCGGCTTGCGCGAGGTTGCGATAGAGTTTGCCGGGCCGATGGCCGTTTGCTAGGTTAGGCTGCCTTTGCGCGGCACCGGTCTTGTACCGGGCAAAGGCTCGGGGTGGTCATCGCCCGCGAGCCATTACGGATGGAGCACACCATGACTCGCAGACGCCTCACCGTCGTCATCCCGGTCGCGCTGTTCGCCGTGACGCTGTCGCTGGGGGTGATCTTCCTCAACGATGTCCTGGCGACGACCGGGAACATCTACAGCGATCTTGCGCTCTTCAACAAGGTCCTGAACTTCGTGCAGACCTACTATGTCGAGGAGGTGCCCTCCGACAGCCTCATCCAAGGGGCCATCGTCGGCATGCTCGACCAGCTCGACCCGCACAGCAACTACATCCCCCCCGATCGCTTCGCGCAGATGGAGGAGCGCAACCGCGGCTCCTATTCGGGCGTGGGCATCTCCTTCGCGATCATCAAGGGCTGGCTGACCGTCGTCTCCCCCTTGGAGGGCGGCCCCTCGGAGCGGCTGGGCATCCGGCCCGGCGACGTCATCAGCCACATCAACGGCGAATCTGCCTACGGCATCAAGGAGAACGAGGTCTTCGAGAAGCTGCGGGGGCCGCGGGGGACCACCGTGCACGTCACCATCCGCCGGGGCCGTGAGCCCGAGCCGCTCGAGTACGACATCGTGCGCGACGAGATCCTGATCGAGAGCGTCGGGTACGCCTTCATGCTCACGCCCGAGATCGGCTACGTGCGCATGTCGCGCTTCTCGGCCCAGACCAGCGACGAGCTCGAGGACGCGCTGGCGCGCCTGGAAGGCCAGGGCATGACCGGACTGGTGCTCGATCTGCGGGGCAATTCCGGCGGCTATCTCAACCAGGCGGTCGAGGTGAGCAACAAGTTCCTCGGCTCCGGCCAGATGATCGTCTACACGAAGGGGCGCATCGTCGGGTCCAGCGAGGAGTACTATGCCAGCGAGGGCAACCATGTGGGCTATCCGCTCGTGGTGCTCATCAACCGTGGCAGCGCCAGTGCCTCCGAGATCGTTTCGGGCGCCGTGCAGGACTGGGACCGGGGCCTGGTGGCTGGCGCGACCAGCTTCGGCAAGGGGCTGGTGCAGCGCCAGTACCCGCTGCCCAATAACGGGGCCCTGCTGCTGACCGTCGCGCGCTATTACACGCCCAGCGGGCGTCTCATCCAGCGCCCGTACGAGCCCGGCGACCGGGAGGAGTACTACGAGCGGGCTGGGGAAGGCGTTGCCTCCCCCGCGCGCGGGGACAGCACGTCGGCCCGGCCCGACACGAGCGCGGCACGGCCGCTGCACCGCACGATGGTGCAGAACCGGCCCGTGTACGGCGGGGGCGGGATCACCCCGGACGTCGAGGTCCACGAACCTCTGCTGGTGAGCATGCTCGGGGCGCGCCTCTCGAATGCGCGCAAGTTCTTCGAGTTCATCAACGACGCGGTCGCGGAGAACAAGGTGCGCTGGGACGGTGACTTCGCGCAGTTTCTCCAGGGCTACTCGGTGAGTGACGACTTGCTCGCGGACTTCCAGGCTTGGCTGGCGGCGGACGGCTTCGAATTCGAGCCCGATTCGCTCAAGGCGCGCCCGGACGAGATGCGCCGCTGGCTGCGGTCGGAGGTCGCCCAGCACTACTGGGGCGACGACGCCCGCTATCAGGTGCTCATCGCCGCCGACCCCGCGGTCGAGCGGGCCGTCGAGTTGATGCCCCAGGCGGCGGCGCTCCTCGCGGAGACGCGGCGCATCGAGCAGCAGAAGGTGCAGAACAACTAGCAGCCGCCGCGGCCCACCCTGCCGCGTGCGAGCGGTCTGCGGCGCCCCGGGGATCGTCGACCAGGGAGGGACCGATGCGGCGGATGGCCCTCGTCTTCACGCGCCCGGTGGAGGCATTCCGCGACCTCGCGGAGGCGCCCTGGGCCTGGGTCGCGCCGGCCCTGCTCGTCAGCCTGTTCATGGGCATCGCCCCGCAGATCGTCTACACCCTGCACTACGAGCGCCAGCAAGCAGCGCTCGACGCGATGATCGACCGCGGTCTGCTCACCGAAGAGTCGGCGCAGCAGGCCCGCCTGCGCATCGCCGCCGATGCCGCGAACCGGGGAGCCGGAGCAATCGCCTGGCAGGTGACGCTGGGGGTGGTCGCCTCCCTGGCCTTTCGATTCATCCTGCCGGCCTCGATCCTGCTGGCGGGTTTGCGCTTCGCCCTCTCCAGCCCGACCCGCTTCCCGGCGGTGCTGGGCGTGGTCTCTCTGGCCGCCCTGCCCGCCGCGCTGCGGGAAATCGTGCGAACCCCGCTCCAGCACGCGAAGGGATCGCTCGACGTCTACTTCGGCCCGGCCGCGTTCGTCGGCCACACGCGCACGACCGGCGCCCAGGCCCTCGCCATGCTCGACCTCTTCGACATCTGGATTCTGGTCCTGCTCGTGATGGGTCTGGCTGAGGTGGGCCACGTGCCGCGGGCCAGGGCCGCAACGCTCGTGCTCCCGTTGTGGTTCGTTCTCGTGCTGGTGCGCTTGGGCTTGAAAGCTTCCCCGCTCGGGGCCGCTTTCTGACCGCGGCCGGCTGGGATGTCGCGGGCCGGGTCGATCGCACCGGCGGGCCGAGCCCCTCCGGGTCTACTTCCCGCTCAGACCCTCGTGCAGCGCGTGGCGGTAAGCGCTGCGCCCCTCTTCTCCGTGGGTGACCAGGATCACCTCTTTGAGGCGCGTGCCGGTCCCCAGGCTGTCGATCAGGGCTCGAACAACCCCGCGACATGCATCGCGGAACGGCCCGACCAGGGCCTCATCCTCCAGAGGGGCGATGGCCAGGCGTTCGAGCCCCTCCTGCGAGGCAGCCGCCATCGCGGCCTTGAGCGCCGGGGCGATCTGATCGTGGTGCGGTTTCAGGTCCTGCCCGCTGAGCACCGCGTGAAAGAGGCGGCGGAAGCGCAGATTGCCCGCCTCGGTCACGATCGTCTGCCCCAGCATGGCAGGTCCCTGCCGCACCGCCGCGATCTCGATCGCTTCACCGCCGCGCTTCTTGACCGCCCCGCCCAGGCCGGTTCCCATCCACAGGTGATCGTTGGCGGGGATCACGAGGCCATCGGCCTCGACCGCCAGTGGATCGCTCGCGCGCACGTCGATCCGGGTCCCGAAGATGTTGAACACATGCCCTCCTGAGCCCCGCCGGCTTGTCGCCCTGCCGGCCTCATGCTACGGTGCCGCCCGAATCCGCCACCGCGCCGCCGACGGAGTGTCCCGGGACCCCCGGGCTCCGAATGCGGCCCAGCAGGGAGCCGGGCGATGGATCGAACGGACCGCAGTCCCTTCTGGATTGTCCTGCCGGCCGCGGCCATGCTGCTCGCGCTCGTGCTGTGGCCCATGCGGGGAATGATCGCACCCATTCTGGCGGCCGCCGCGCTGAGCTATGTCCTTTGGCCCTACCGCGAGTCGCTCGCCGTCCGGCGTCTCCTGACCGCTGTTGCGCTGCTGGTCCTGCTCTGGATCCTAGCGCGGGCGCGCGCGGTCGTCTATCCTGCCCTGGCGGCGCTGGTCATCGCGTTCCTGCTCGACCCGGTCGTCGCGCGGATGGAGCGGCACAAGGTCTCGCGCCCCGTCGCCACCCTGGCGCTCATGCTCCCCCTCCTCGGCGTGGGGTTGCTCATCGTGCTCGTCCTGATGCCCGCGCTCTTCGATCAAGCTGGCAAACTCATCGCCCAGCTCCCCGAGGCGTACCAGACCGTCCGGACCTGGCTCACGGAGACCCTGGGGCCCTGGCTCCAGTCGGGGGGGCTGGACGTCTTCGACCAGCGTCTGGGTGCGTTGTTGCCCAGTGCCGAGACCCTGCTCAAGAGCGTGCTCGCCGGTATCGGCCGCTTCGGCCAGGGCGTGGCCGCCGTGGTGCAGGTTATGACCTTCGTGCTCCTCGTGCCCATTCTCACCTACTACCTGCTGGTCGACTTCAACCGCCTGCGCGCAGCCGTGTGCCCCTATCTGAGCGAGGCCTGGGCCGAGCGGCTCAGCCGCTTTGGGGCGATCCTGCAGGAGTCGGTCGGGGCCTGGCTCAAAGGGCAGCTCCTCGTGGCCGCGATCCTGGGTATCCTCTCGATCCTGGGATTCGTGATCATCGGCCTGCCCTACGCGCTGCTCTTGGGCTGTCTGGCTGGGCTGCTCAATCTGGTGCCCGTGCTCGGCTTCTGGATCACATGCGTGCTCGCCCTGGTGGTGGCGCTCTTCTCGCCGAGCCCTGGCCCGATGCTCTTGAAGACGGCGGTCGTCATGCTCGCGGTGCAGTTCCTGGAGCAGCAATTCCTCTCGCCCCGCATCGTCGGCGGGCAGCTCGGGGTCAAGCCCGTCGTTCTGCTGCTGACGATGCTGTTGCTCTCCACATTCCTGGGCGTGCTCGGATTCCTGCTGGCCGCGCCGGCGATCGGCCTGGCCCGGGGGTTCTGGGCGCTGTACGGCCCACTGCCCAAGAGACCCGCGGTTTCAGAGACCCATGGGGGCGGGTGAGTCTTCCTCGCGTTGCTCGTCGCGCGACCCCTCGCGGGTCTGCAGCTGGCGGTAGAGCACATCCCTCTCGCGTAGCGCTTCGGCCGCCTTCTCCGGAAGCACCTGCGCGAAGACGCGCAGCGGCCCACCCGAGGCGCGGTAGATGGCGCTCTTCGTGAGAATCTCGGGGTGCTTGGGCAGCAGCGTGGGCAGGACGAGGATCAGTCCGGTCATCAGCAGCAGGGCCACGATCGCACCGCGCAGCAGCCCGAAGGCCAGGCCCAGCAGATGGTCGGCCCAACCCAGGTGCAGGTTCTTGACCAGGCGCGCAATCATCGACCCGATCAGGGTGACGAGCAGGTAGACGACCAGAAACGAGACCAGGAAGAACATCACCTGGGTCGCGGCGGGGTTTCCCACCACGTCCGGAATCGATCCGGCGTACGAACGTCCCAGCACCACCGCGGCGAGCAGGCCGATCAGCAGCGCCCCCAGCGCGAAGGCTTCCCGGATCAGCCCCACGCGAACGCTCATGATTCCCGAGACCCCGATGATGGCCAGGAGAACGATGTCGAGCCCGTTCATGTCCCTTCCCGCCCCGCGCGCGCCGAGCGGCGCACCTCGACCCGGAGGCCACACGCCAGCCCGAACCGCTCGGCCGCGCTGCCCCGGTTGACTGCGATCTCGATCCGGCCATCCCCGCCGGTGAGCGCCAGTGCCTCACCCGGGGCCGCTTCCTCATAGCGCCGGCGCAGGAGGCCGAAGCTGGCGCCATTCGCCCACACCTCGTAGGCACCCTCCCCCAGCTCGGCCAGTTGCGCGCGGGGGATGTTGCTGATCGCGTTGCCGAAACGGTCGATACGCACGACCTCGCCCGCGATCCGGTCACCGGCGCGCGCCGGCCGGGGCAGATCGAGCGTGCTGCAGCCGCTCGCCACGGGTCCGAGCCGCGCGAGGTCGAGGCCCGCGGCGAGGTGACCCGCCGCGGGCGCGAAGACATCCCGCCCGTGGAAGGTGTCGCTTCGCTCGGGCAGGAGGTACCCCCGCGCGTTGATCTCGTGCGCCTGCGCGTCAGGCAGTCGCAGGGCATGCGTGAGCAGGCCGTTGTCCGGGCCGACGTAGCATTGCCCGCCCGCTTCCACAGCCAGGGCCCGGCGCGCGCCCCCCACGCCGGGGTCGATCACGGCCAGGTGGACCGTTCCCGGAGGGAACCAGGGGCAGGCCGCCGCCAGGAGCTGGGCTGCGTCGCGGACGTCCTGCGGAGGGATCTCGTGGCTCAGGTCCACCAGGCGAGCCGACGGCAGGATGCGACAGATCACGCCCTTCATCGCGCCCACGTAGCCGTCGCGGGTACCGAAGTCGGTGGTCAGCGTGACGATCCCGTTGCGAAGCGCCATGGCCTCCTCGCGCACCACGGCCGCGTGGGATGCGACCGGCAGTGCATGCTAGGCAGAGGCCTGGAGGAGGTCAAGACAAAGGGGGCGACACTCCCTGTCGCCCCCTTGTGCGTCGCGTTCCCCATTGCCCCGCGGGGATCGCGCCGTGGCGGTGCTGCGCGCTAGCGGTAGGAACGCTTGCGGTAGCTCGACCAGGTCGAATAGCGGGTCTTCGGCCTGTTGCTCCACATCTTGCGGCGAGACGTCGTCTGACGCGTGCCTGTCCGATACGTGCTGTGCTTGACCGTCGGGCGGCGTTGAGACGTCTTCGTGGTGTACCGGCTGTACTTGCTGTACTTGGTGCCCGTGTTCGCCGGCTTCGTCGTCGTCTGGCGGAACTGCTGATAGCACTCCTTGAAGTGATTGAAGTCCACGAGCAGGATGGGCTTCTTGCCGGGATACCGCCAGTAGACGTGATGCACGTGATACTTGTTTGTGAAGTTCTCAACCGACTTCGGAGTCCGGAACGCCTTCCACCCGCGCGACGTGATCTGCCACGGGTCCACCATCGTGATCTTCTGCCTTCTCATCGAGTACTACCCCCCTGTTGAAGGTTTACGTTCACAGTTTCCTTCGGTGGAAATCTTCCAACCTTGAGGATTCTTTGCGTGGAAACCCGCTGTGGTCGAGGGGGGCCAGGGACCCCGCGCGGCCCGACCCGGGCCGGACCGCGGGGGGATCTCCCGGCGGCCGGGTGAAGAGCCCCATGAGGCGCGCTCAGCGTTCCTCGCCGGGCCAGGGGCGCAGCAGGCGGAGCTGCCACAGCAGGACCGCCGGCGAGCGGACCGACAGCGGGCGGGCCGGCTGGGCGGAGCCCACCGCACGCCCCGCGAAGGCGGGCACTTCCCCGGCGGGGACGGTCCCGCCGCCAAGCCACCGGCGAGCGGCCGTCGCGTCGTCGGGATAGAAGAGCACCCAGGTATGCTGGCCGGCGTAGTCCCAGAGGTGCACGGTCCACGGCGCTGCATCGCGCACCGGGTCGGCCGGCCGAGGCAGCGGAGCGGTCCAGCTCTCCCCCCGGATGCCCAGGAGATTCAGGAGATCCCCGGCCAGCGCGGGGTCCCGCGGAACGCGCCAGTTGCCCGCGGTCGTGTCGGGCGGCTGGCCGGCAGCGGCCACGCGCATCTCGGCCGGGGTGAGGTCGCGGGCCTCCCAGTGATCTGCGCGCTTCAGCCAGGCACGGCCCGTCTCCTCACCCACGACCACCACGAGCCGTTGGTCGCGCGCCTGCCCGCGAAACAGCCGGCGCTCCTCGAGCGCCGCGAGGCCCCCGGCCAACAGCTCGTACGGCTGGTCGCTCGTGATCCCGGGGACGCGCCCGCGCAGCTGGACGACGGCCCGACCTCCGTCCAGCCTCGCGCCGATCAGCAGCGTGTCGACCGCCGGGCCGCGGTAGACGACCCACGCGGCGCGGGGCGGATCGAGCCCCAGGTCGCCCCACTGGCTCGGATCATCCACGTACGCGGTGAACGGGAAGCGCCAGAATGCAGCAGTCGCCCGCTCGCAGGCCTCGCCATCTGCATCCCGCCCGGCCGGGGACAGCACTTGCCACCTGCGATGCTCGAGGCGTCGCAGGCGCACGCGCCCCCCGGGCGACTCGATCGTGACGCTGTCGATCGCTGCCGGGCGCGGCGGCAGCAGCTCGGCCTCACGCCACGGCGCCAGGTCGCTCTCGAGGAAGCGCGTGCTCAGGTAGCGCGACACGATCGCGATGCCCTCGAGCCCCGTCCAGCGCGCGTAGACCTCGAGACCGCCGGGCGTGTAGTCACCCACCTCGACCTGACGCGTGCGGCCGCCACGCAGCGTGAGGATGAGCGTGTGGCGCGGCGGGGCCAGTCCGAAATCGGCCAAGTCACCGCCCGTGAGGAGGCGTTCGATGCGCAGTTCCTCCAGGGCCCGCAGCAGCTCTCCGACCGTGTTCGCGCTGGCCAGATCCTCACGGGGCACCTGCAGGCGCCAGAGGGGATCCTCGCGCTCGATCACGATGCGCGCGCCCGCCCCGGCCGCGTCCCCACCGCTCTGGGCGGGATCGCCGGGCAGCCGCTCGATGCGCTCGACGCGGGTGCCCTCTCCGCGGGCGAGCGGGCCGGGAGGTGGGGGGGACTCGATCGGCCCGCGCTGCGTGCGGCCACGCAGGTACAACACGACCAGCAGGAGCGCGACGAGCAGGAGCAGGACCTGGAAGGCGCGGGATCGGATCGTGCCACGCTGGGTCATGACCGCGCCCGCCGGCGGAACCAGACCGCGATGCCCGCGGCCACCAGCGCGACCGGAAGGCCGATCTCGACCACCCACAGCAGCGTGTAGAGCCCTTGGCGGCCGATCGTGAGGTTGCTGCTCACCCGCTCGCGCCGTCCGATGTCGAGGAAACGCTCCTGCCACGTGAGCCAGTGCGACGCGTTCACGGCGAGCGCCCGATTCGCGCCCACGCCGAGGTAGCGGTTCGTGACCAGCGACGCATCGCCCACGACCACCAGGCGGGCCTTGGGCTTGATCGGCGGCAGGCCGAGCGAATCCGTGCCCGCGCTCCAGCCCGCGCCGGCCGGCGTCTCCCACTCCAGGACGACCCCTGCCGTCTGGGGCCCCTTGGCGAGCGGTGCCGACGTGGTGGCCTCGACGCTGGACAGCACCTCGGCTGTAGCCGCGCTGCGCAGCAGCGGATCGATCACGAGCTCCCCCGGGTGGGGCGAGACGATTTCCAGGGGTCGCACGCCGGGTCCCGCCGCGAAGGCCCCGACCATCTCCGCCCCGATCGGGTGCGTGGGGTTGACCGCCAGGGCCGGCGCCCATTGCCCCAGGCCGAGCCGCTCCGTGATCGGCCCGCTGTCGCGGATCGTGCCCGGCAGCAGCCGCACGTAGCGCAGGGCGAGCTGCGACTCGAGCCCGGTCGAGTCCCCGGGCTCGATCCACAGGCCGAGCCCGCCGCCCGCAGCGAGGTAGTCGCGGAGGATCACCGTCTCCGCCGCGAAGAGCGGCCGCTGCGGATGGACGAGCAGGAGCGCCGAGACCTCGGGTGGCACCCGCCCTTCCTCGAGCAGGTTGACCGCCCGGGAGAGGACGTTGGCCTCGCCCAGCGCCTGGACCCACGCCGTCAGGCCGCCTTCTCCGCCCTCGTCGGGTGACGGCTCCCCGTGTCCCTGAATGAACCCGATCGTGCGCGGGTGCCCTTCCAGCACCCGCAGGATTCCCTGGGTCAGCGCCTCTTCGCCCAGCTCGGTCACGTGCGCCGCGGCCTGCCGATACGAGAGCACGACGACCCCGGGCTGCGTGACGCCCAGTCGGCGCGCGCGGGCTGGATCGCGGTCGGGGTCGAACATCCCCACCTCGACGCGCGGGTGGCTGGCGGCGTAGAGAGCGAGCAACTGGCTGGCCATGTCCCAGTCGGGTGATGGCTGCACGAAGAAACCATCCATGCGCAGCGGGTCCGCCAGCCGGTCCAGGGCGTTGCGCGTCGGGGCGGAGAGGGAGTTGATCCGAGCGCGGGTGATGTCCAGCGGAACCAGGCTGTGGCTGGCCAGGAGCGCGCCGCAGGCCAGCACCAGCGCGACGAGCAGCAGGCTCGTCGTTGGGCCCGGTTCAGCGTGCGTGCGGACCTGGAGCAAGAGGAAGCGGATCTCGGCTGCGTGGCGCACGACGAAGAGCACCAGGAGCAGCCCCCCGGCCGCCATCGTCAGACGCGCCAGATAGCTCGTGGTCGCCACCGACGTCCATGCCGCGCCGAGCAGGAGCAGCAGCAGGCCGGCCAGCAGGAGAGGCAGGGGGCGACTCGCGCGGGACATCGCTCAACCCCTCCACTTCAGCAGGTCGACCCCGCGCAGCGTGAGCGCCACGAAGAAGACCGCCCCCGCCGCCAGGGCGAGCGCGCTGTCCCACGCCAGCATGCCGCGCCCGAAGACCTGGTAGCGGTCGAGCGGTGAGAGCGCGTGCAGCACGGTCTGGAAGAGCTTGCCGCCCGTGCCCGCGATCTCGCTGCCCATGACGAGCACCAGGAAGAGCCCGAGCGTCAGGACGGCCGCCTCGACCTGGCCGGTCGAGAGCGAGGAAACGAACAGGCCCATTGCCACCAGGGCCGCAGCCAACAGCATCAGGCCCAGGCAACCCACCAGCATGGCCGGAAGGGCCGGGTCGCTCACCCACGTGAGCAGCGTGAGGTGGCCCGCGGTGATGAGCACCATCAACAGGCAGAAGGCGTAGACGCCCAGGAATTTCCCCAGCACGATCTGCCACGCCGCGAGCGGGTAGGAAACGAGCACTTCCAGGCTGCGCGTGCGCTTCTCCTCGGCAAAGCTGCGCATCGTGAGAAACGGGACGACGAAGACGAGCAGGGCGGCGGCGTTGAGCAGGTAGGGCGTGACCACCGAGACCTGGACGTCGACCACGGCGCGCCCTGGCCGGGCCATGCTCGCCTGCTGCGCCAGCCGCAGCAGCTGGTCATGGAACAGGAAGAGCAGCGTGATGAGCACCATCCCCGCCACCAGGGCATAGACGGCCAGGAGCGCGTAGCCCAGGGGCATGCGCAGGAAGCCGCGGAACTCCCTCACCGCCAGACCCAGCGCCTTGCGCACCGCGCTGTTCCTCCCCTCCCCCGGGCTGCGTCCCATGTTGCCGCCCGCCGGCCGCAGCTTCTCGCCGTCGCGTCACCCGCCCTTCGTGGCCGCGGGGCGCGGGCCTACGTGGGGCGATCGATGCCCTCCTCGAGCGTCAGGCGGCGAAACACCTGCTCGAGCGCGCTCAGCCCCGTGTTCCACTCCAGCACCTCGTAGCCCCCGGCGGCCAGATGGCGCAGGAGCGCGCGCCGCTGGGCGCGATCGAGCTTGCCGGAGAGCCGCCAGACGGATTCGTCACCGCCGCCCTTGGACGGCTCGGGGATCCCCTCGAGCTCGAGGCCCGCGGGCCCGCCCGCCCGCGGATCGCCCGCGGGGCCGCGCACGGTGACCTGCGTCGCCAGCGTCCCCTCGTCCGGGCCCATCAGCCCCTGGGGCGTGCCGGCCGCCGCCAGCCGCCCGCGGCTGAGGATCAGGACGCGGTCGCACAGCATGAGCGCCTCGGCCAGGATGTGGGTCGACAGCAGGATCCCCTTGCGGGATCGCCAGGCGCGCAGCTGGGCGCGGAACTCGGCGATCTGGTTCGGGTCGAGCCCGGTGGCCGGCTCATCCAGAATGAGCAGGCGCGGATCGGACAGCAGGCACTGCGCCAGACCGACCCGCTGCCGGTAGCCGCGCGAGAGCTGCGCGGTCGGCCGCCGCTCCATCGGCGCCAGCTTCAGGAGCTGGACGACCCGGTCGATCTCACGGCGCGCTTCCGGCCCGCGCAGCCCCTTGAGCAGCGCGGCCATCCCCAGGTACTCCTGCACCGTCATCTCGCCGTAGAGCGGCACGTTCTCCGGCAGGTAGCCGAGCTCGTGCTTGATGCGCGCGCCCTCGCGAAAGACGTCGCCGCCCGCGAGGCGCACCGAGCCGCTGGTGGGCACCAGGTAGCCCACGAGCATGCGCATGGCGGTCGTCTTGCCGGCCCCGTTCGGGCCGAGCAGGCCGACGATCTCCCCCTCGCGGACCTCGAAGGTGAGGCCGTCGACCGCCCGGACCGGCCCGAACTCCCGGCTCAGATCGCGCACCTCGAGCAGGATCGGACCCGCTCCGGGGGAAGCCGCCGGTGCGCCGCCGCCCGCTGCCGTGGCCTGCGCATCGCGCAACGCGATCTCTCCTTCCAGAAAGTCGTGCTGAAGCCGATCCAGCAGTCTAGTGGCCCGCACGCGGCCCGGCAAGGCGGCAATCGGCCGGTGCGGATTGACTTGCGCCCCGTGCTGTGAAAAGATTCTGCGTTTCGTCGCAAGGGAATCCCACGGCATCCATCCCTGGGAGACGGAAGGAGCAGCGCGATGTCCGAGTACGGCGTCACATCCCGCGGGCAGGACTTCTCGCAGTGGTATCTGGACATCGTCCAGAAGGCCGAGCTGGCCGACTACTCACCCGTGCGGGGCTGCATGGTGATCCGCCCCAACGGCTACGCGATCTGGGAGCGGATCCAGCGGGCGCTCGATGACATGATTCGCGCCACCGGCCACCGCAACGCCTACTTCCCGCTCTTCATCCCGGAGAGCTTTCTGAAGAAGGAGGCCGAGCACGTCGAGGGCTTCGCCCCCGAATGCGCCGTCGTGACGCACGGCGGCGGGGCGCGGCTCGAGGAGCCGCTGATGGTCCGCCCCACGTCCGAGACCATCATGTACTACATGTACGCGAAGTGGATCAAAAGCTACCGCGACCTGCCGCTGCTCCTGAACCAGTGGGCCAACGTCGTGCGCTGGGAGATGCGCACGCGACTCTTCCTGCGCACGACCGAATTCCTCTGGCAGGAGGGCCACACGGCGCACGCCACGGCCGAGGAGGCCGAGGAGGAGACGCGCAAGATGCTCGGCGTGTATCGGACCTTCGCCGAGGAGCACATGGCGGTGCCAGTCTACATGGGCAAGAAAACCGATGCGGAGCGGTTCAAGGGCGCTCTGCGCACCTATTGCATCGAGGCGATGATGCAGGACGGCCGGGCCCTGCAGGCGGGCACATCGCACAACCTCGGGCAGAACTTCGCCCGCGCCTTCGAGGTCAAGTACCAGGACCAGAACCAGGAGTGGCGCTACTGCTGGCAGACCTCCTGGGGTGTCTCCACGCGCCTGATCGGCGCGCTGATCATGGCCCACTCCGATGACAACGGCCTGGTGATTCCCCCGCGTCTCGCGCCGGTGCAGGCGGTCATCGTCCCCATCTGGAAGACGGACGAGGAGCGCGGCCGCGTGCTGGCCTACGTGGAGGAGGTTGTGGCACCCCTGCGCGGCCGCTACGAGCTGCACGTCGACGACCGCGAGAATTTCAAGCCCGGCTGGAAGTACGCCGAGTGGGAGCTGAAGGGCGTGCCCGTGCGCATCGAGGTGGGGCCGCGCGATCTCGAGAAGCGCGGCGCCATGCTGGTGCGCCGCGACACGCGCGCAAAGCAGGCGGTGGCGCTGGACGCGCTGCCTCAGGCGCTCTCCGACACCCTGGCGGCGATGCAGAAGGAGCTCTTCGAGCGCGCGCTCGCCTTCCGGGCCGCGCACGAACGCTCCCTCGATGACTACGCGGAGTTCACCCGGCTCCTGGAAGCGGAGCCCTGCTTCGTGTGGGCGCACTGGTGCGGCGGCGCCGCCTGCGAGGGCCGCGTCTCCGAGGAGACGAAGGCGACCATCCGCGTCGTCCCCTTCTCCCCCGAGGATGGGCTCGAGACGCCGGGCGCCCCGCCGCCGGAGCCCGGCCAGTGCATGGTCTGCGGGGGGGCCTCGCCCCGGCGCGTGCTGTGGGCCAAATCCTACTAGAGACTCCGGGCGCAACTGTATGTCCTAGGAGAGGTTGACTCCCCTGAACCCGGCCTTCTGGCGGGGCACCGGATCGGATATACTTAAGTCTGAATCTGGAGGCCCCATGAAGACCGTTGCCCGTGTCTCTTCCCGCCCCGTCCGCGGAGCGGTCCGCGGGATGCTGCGCCTACTCCCGGTCCTGGCGCTCCTCCTGGCCCCTGCCCGCCCCGCGGCGGCGGACTGGGTGGATCTGGGCGGCGGGCCCACGGCGGTGCGCGTGGCGACGGCGCAGCCGGATCGCATCGTCATCGAGGCGCGCCTGGGCGGGTTCGCGCTCGAGCCGATCGCGATCGAGGGCGCTACCTACTACCGCGTCGGGTTGCCGGGCGAGCCGTGCGCCGATGAGGTCGGCTCGCCGGCCCTGCCCCGCCTGCGCCGGAGCCTGGCGATTCCCGGCGACCGCGAGATGAGCGTGCGGGTCCTCGACGCGCAGTGGGTCGACCTGCCGGACCTGCCGGTAGCGCCAGCGACCCCACCGCGGGAGCGCCGGGAGGCGGCCACGGAACCCGTCCGCACCTTCGGGCCCGTTTACGACCAGCCCGGACCCTACCCGACCGAGGCCGCCGCGCTCGGCGAGCCCTTCATCCTGCGCGATGTCCGCGGCGTCGTGCTCGACCTGAACGCGCTGCAGGCCTTCCCGGCGCAGCGCATGGTGCGCGCCTACACGCGCCTGCTGGTCGAGGTGGTCGACGCCGGTCCGAGCGACCGCAATGTCCTCCACCGCGCGCCCGGCTCGCGTCCGGTCGATCCGCAGTTCGCCCGCCTCTACCGCGACCACTTCCTGAACTACAGCCCGGAGCGCTATGCGCCCGTGCTCGAGGCGGGCAGCCTGTTGATCATCTCCTACGATCCCTTCCTCCCCGAGCTCGAGCCGCTGGTCGAGTGGAAGCTGCAGAAGGGCATTTCGACCACCCTGGTTGGCCTCGCGACCGCGGGCTCGACACCGGAGGAGATCAAGGCCTACATCCTGCAGACCTATCAGACCAGCGATCTGGCCAACGTGCTGCTGGTGGGCGACGCGGAGCAGATGCCGACGTTCATCGTCGAGACCTCCGCCTCCGACCCCTCCTACGCGATGCTCGAAGGCGCCGACAAGTACCCCGAGATCTTCGTCGGCCGCTTCTCGGCCGAGACGCCGGAGCAGGTCGCCACCCAGGTGGTGCGCACGATCGCCTACGAGCGGGACCTCGGGCCCGATGCAACCTGGCTGGCGCGGGCCTGCGGCGTCGCCTCGAACGAGGGGCCGGGGCAGCAAGGCGAGTACGACTTCGAACACATGGACCTCATCCGCCAGGACCTTCTGCAATACGGGTACGATGAGGTCGACCAGATCTACCAGCCCGACGGGACTACGGCGATGATCACGGCCGCCCTCGAAGCCGGACGCGGGGTCGTCAACTACACGGGGCACGGAACGGCCTTCGGCTGGGGCGCCCCGTACAGCGGCTGGGAGGTCTACGACGTCGACGATGTAAACGCGCTGCGCAACGCCGGGCGGCTGCCCTTCATCGACACGGTCGGCTGCCAGGCCGGGCGCTTCGTGGGCCAGACCTGCTTCGCCGAGGCTTGGATGCGGGCCTCGCAGGCGGGCGAGCCCACCGGCGCGGTCGCGGCCTACATGTCGGCCTCCAACCAGTACTGGGTTCCTCCCATGAACGCGCAGGACGAGTTCGTCGACCTGCTGGTGGCCGACTCGATGCGCACGACGGGCGGGCTCTGGTTCAACGGCTCGTGCCGCATGATGGAGTTGAACGGCGAATACGGGGAGCAGATGTTCGAGCGCTGGATCCTCTTCGGCGACCCCTCGCTGGCCGTGCGCACGTGCACCCCCCAGCCCATCGCCGTCGATCACGCCGGGGCGATGCCGCTCGGCACGCTGAGCTACAGCGTGACAGTGCCCGAGTGCGCCGAGGCGCTGTGCGGCCTCTACGCCGGCGGCGTGCTCTACGGCAGCGCGCTCACCGACGTGAGCGGCCACGCGGTGATCCCGCTCGACCCGCTGCCGCTCGAGCCGGGCACCCTCACCCTCACCGTCACCGCCGCCAATCGTGTCACCGCGCAGGAAGACGTCGCGGTGGTCTTCAGTCCGGGCCCGCATCTGGTCGTGCGCTCCGCGCACGTGGCCGACGAGGGCGGTGACGGGCAGGTGGACGCCGGCGAGACGGTCTGGCTCTCGCTCGAGGTCGAGAACATCGGGCTGCAGGGCGCCGAGCAGGTTGTGGGCCGGATCTCGACAGCGGATCCCCATGCGCAGATCCTCGCGGGCGAGCAGCCGTTTCCGCCGATCCCCGCCGGTGGCAGCGCCTGGTCCGAGGGCCTCATCCGCTTGGAGGTCGCCCCGGCCACGCCCGATGGCCATCTGCTGCCGCTGGACATCGAGCTCGAAGCGCAGGGTCCCCTTTTCTGGGACGGCGCACTGACCCTCGCCACGCACGCGCCGGTCCCGGTTGCAGGCGAGCTGATCGTCGACGACACGCAAGGGGGCGACGCCGACGCGCATCTGGACCCGGGCGAGAGCGCGCGGCTCACGGTGCACCTGCGCAACGCCGGCACCGGCTATCTGCGCCGGGCCGTGGCGACGCTGACCTGCGCGCACCCCCTGGTGACGCTGACCGGCGCCCAGGCTCTCTTGGAGTCGTTGCCCCCCGGCGGTGAGGCGGTCCTCGCGCCGCCCTTTGAACTCGCCGTGGACGCCGGCTACACGTTGCCCTACGCCGATCTGCGACTCGAGCTGGCGGGGCCGGGCGATGCCCGCCGCCACCTCGACGTCCCGCTGGCCGTGGGCGGATTCTGGCAGCCCGTCGAGATCAGCGTGAGCGGTTGGAGCCACGCACCGGTCACATCCGGCTTCCTCGATCAGTGGTATGTCTCGGCCGCGGACAACCACACACCCGGCGGAACGCGGGCGTGGAAATGCGGCACGCCCGGGGGCGTCTACGCCGATCGTCTCGACGCGGGTCTGCAGACGCCCGCGGTCGAGCTGTCGGGCTTCGGCGAGCTGCGCTTCTGGATGCGGATCGACGCCCAGGCCAGCGAAGCCTATGAGGGCAAGGCGAACGACGGAGGCCGGGTGGAGATCTCGTTGGCCGGCGCACCCTTCGTGCCGCTGATGCCGCCCGGCGGATACCCCTACACCACGTTGCCGAACAGCTACCATCCCTTCCCGATGGTCTCGGGCGTCTTCTCGGGCCACAGCGACTGGCAGCAGGTATGCATCGACCTCGCCGACCTGGTCGGGACCGCGGTCTTCCGCTTCCGCTTCGGGAGCGACGAGAGCGTGGGCGGTGAGGGTTGGATCATCGACGACGTCGAGATCAGCGGGATCGGCTCCTTCGCCGGCCTCCCCATCGCTCCGGGCGGGACCCTGGAGCTGGCGCTGCTGCCTGGTGGCCCCAGTCCGTCGAGCGGCGAGGTCCGCCTGCAGTTCACGCTGCCGCGCTCGGGCGACGTCCGGCTCGACCTCTTCGATACCGGCGGGCGTCACGTGCGCAGCCTGCTCGACGGCCATCTCGCCGCCGGCTTGCACGCGGTGAGCTGGCAAGGGCGAGACGATCGCGGCCGGCCCGTCGCGAATGGTCGGTACTACGCCCGCCTCGTCGCCGGCGGCGATGAGCGCAGCCTGCCGCTGCTGCGCTTCCGTTAGGCGCGCCGCGCCGCGTCAGCCCGCACACGCTGCCACGACAGCGCGCAGTCCCCGCAGCCCCTCCGCCATGCGCGCGCCGTACCACGCCGCCCAGCGCCCCGGCACGCAGCGCACCGCCCCCCGCGCGTGGGCGGCGAATCCCGCAAACCGCTCGGCGTCGCCCGGCCCGAACGGGTACGGCTCGTCCGGCAACAGGATCGCCCGCGGATCGCGACGCCGCGCCTCGGCGAGATCGACCACCGGATAGGCAACCGCCTCACCGGCGAAAATCGAGACGGCACCTGCCCGGGCCAGCATGTCCGCGGCAAAGGTGCCGCGCGCCACGCTGATCCACGGATCCACCCATACCGGGTAGAAGACCGGCAGCGTGGGGGCTCCGGCCGGAACCGCGACAGCCTCCAGCTCGCCTTCCAGGCGGCAGACCAGCTCCCGCGCGACCGCAATTAGCCCGGTGCGCCGCCCGAGTTCGAGGATGACTTCAAGCCCGTCTCGGATCGAGCAGCAGGTGGCCACGTACACATCGCACAATTGCGTAAACCGCTCGAAGTCATCGCGGCAACATTCTTCTTGGCTTAGCACTACCAGATCAGGTCGCAGGGCCGCGATGGCGGCATGGTCCGGGGAGCGCGGGCCGCCGACCTGAGGCACCCGGCTCGCTTGCGGCGGGGAGGTGCAGTAGTCGCTCACCCCCACCACCCGCTCACCGCTGCCCAGGTCGAAGAGCGTCTCCGTCAAGCTCGGGACCAGGGAGACGATGCGGCTCGCTGCGCCCATCAGCGGGCTTCCGCGACCTCGAGCCGGCCGGAGGCCACGTGGCCGATCTCGTCCGCGACGCGCACGCCCACGACCGAGGGCTTCCCACCCTCCGGGAGCGCGGGGACCTCGAACCGCAGCATCTCGACCCGGCCATCGAGAATGCCATCCTCCGGCAGGGCTGGGCGCCAGCCCTCACCGTTGAGGGAGTACTCGATGGCCCCGATCCGGCTCAGGGCGTCTTCCGCGCGGCCGGTGACGATCAGCCGGTCACCGCGCTGCTCGAGGGCGAGGTCAATCAGACGTGGAGGGGTGTTGTCGATCAGGAAGGGGGCGCTCACGCGTTCGGTCGTCAGACCCTCTCCCGGAACTTGGCCCTCCTCGTCGCGCGCAACGAGCTTCAGCTCGTACTGACCCTCGGGCCAGGCCGCCGCATCCCACGTGAAGGCCACGTCCGCAAGGTCCTTCTTGAGGGTGAGGAACTCCTTGTCGCCCACTTGCCGCAGGTAGAGGTCGAAGCGCAGCTCGTCCTGATCCGGATCCGTGGCTCGCCAGGTGGCGCTGCGCAGACTGCGAGCCCACACCCCCACTCTGGACTGAGGTGTGCTCTCCGCAGAGGGGGTCGAATCGAGCGTGTAGTCCACCTGCACGCCGCCCGGCAGTGTCTGGCGCACGCTGGTGGGCCGCGTCCCGGTGGAGAGGAGATCGGCCGAGGCAGAACCGACCGCGATGCCCGCGATCTGTGGCGCCCGGTTCGGGCCGCGGTAGGGGACGCGCACATCCCGGATCGCGAGCCCTTGTCCGGCGGCGGCCTGGAGCTTCATGCGCCACTGGAGAAACCGCGCGGCCGGGCTCGCGACGCGCCCCTCGCGCAGCGGTTCCCATGCAGACCAGGTCTCTCCCGGGTCGGCGAGCTGACCGCTGCGCGTCTCCATCGCCAGCTGCCCCTGCCCGCTCTGGCTCCACGCGGGCGTCCCCCAACGGGAGACCAGGTCAGCGTCCTCGACCTTCGAGGTGTAGGTGCCTTCGCGCGGGCCGCGGTAGTCGAGCTGCACGACCGCCCCCGTGTTCCCCAGCCCCGCATAGACGCTCTGGCCATCGACTAGGAGCCCGAGGACCTGCGCCCCCTCGAGGTCGACCAGCCGCCGCGCCTCCCACTGCGCGTCGAGGGAGAAGAGCACACCCGCTCCGCCCGTGCCGGCCAGGATTTCCCCATCCGGCGCCATGGCCAGACAGAGGATCTCCTCCTCGGGGCAGTCCCACACCTCGCGTATGAGCCCGGCGGTGGTGCGCTCGTAGAGCCGCGGGCCGTCAGGCGCGCGCGATCCACCGCTGGCGCGAACCTCGATGGGCGGCAAGGACATCGTGCCCGCCTCGCTTGTCACGGCGGGTCGCTGGCCGTTGGCGGAAAAGAGGACACGCCCGTCGGCGAGCGGCAGGACCGCCGCGACCTCTTCCTGCCCGGTGTCGTAGAGGATCTCGACCGCGCCACTCTCGGGGTCGAGCGCGGCCAGGAGCCCGCGCCCGTCGGTCCCGCACAGCAGCCGATCCTGCCACCAGGTCAGGCTGACCACGTGCGTGTCGGGAATCCGCCCCACCGGGCGGGTCCGGCCGTCGGCCTCGATCCGGTAGACCTCACCGCTCTCGCCCGTCGCGGCGAAGAGCGCGCCCGCGGGCGACACGAGCATGTCCCAGACGAGACCCTCGGGCAGATCCACCAGGGTGGTCACCGTGCCGTCGGGCGCAACCCGGCTGATGGTTCCATTGGGCGCTCCCGAGACGTAGAGCTCGCCGCGCTGGCCGCGCACCACGGCGAAGAGCTCGTATTCGAGCGTCTTGGCCACCTCGGTCGTGGTGCCATCGCGCCGCACGCGCATGACCCGGCCTTCACTGCCGGTGGCCGCATAGACTCCGCCCTCCCCGTCGGGCGCAAGCGCCCAGACAAAGGGGACGTCGCCCTCCAGGAAGACCTCTTGCCGCGGGCTCGGGGACAGCGTCCCATCCTGCGCAGCGCTCACGCCCTCGAGCTTGCCCCTCAGCGCGCTCTCGAGGTCGTTCATGCGGAACTCGCGATTGCGACCCGCCTGCGCCGGTCCGGAGGAGATGGCAGCAGCCCATGCCAGGCCGAGCCATGCGATCCAGCGCATCCTCCTTGATCTGATCATCCCTGGTCACTCCTTGCGTCTGTCTGGATCCCGCCTCTGGCCCCGCCCCGGCCCCTAGTCGCTCACCCGGACCTGCACGTAGGTTCCGCCCAGCACCACGCTGCCCGTCAGCACCACGCACTCGTCCAGCACGACACCGCTCACCGCGGTTGTCTCGCCACCGGTGGTCCCGGCGCTGAGCGCGTGCCACTTCGACGGCGGCAGCGAGGACAGCTCGTGCCCGCGGTGCACGACGCCGCGCGACGGGCCGTAGAGCCGAACGATGAGGCTCTCCTCGGTCGGGTACGTCTCGATCAAGCGCACCAGATCGTCCAGCGTCTGCGGGCGATACTTGTCCGGTGCGCGATCCTGATCCCATTCGTAGTAGGCGGTCGGCGACCCGGCCAGCACCAACAGATCCCGTGCCGGGACCTCGGCGGGAACGTGCAGCGTCACGCGCCGCGTACGCCATTGCCCCAAGTACTCGCGGACGCGGACCTCGACCGGCAGATCCTCGCCGGGGCGCACCTGTGCGGCGAGCACGCGCACGCCCTCGATCTGCTCGGCCCGCAGCTGGGACTCCAGCGCTAGCTTGACGTGCACGCCCTTCACCGGGTACCGCTCGAAGGCGCTTTCCAGGAGGTAGGTAGCCGGGGCGAGCACCTCCCCTGCCACGGTGAGGCTGGGATTCAGGGTCAGGAAGATGTCGCGCCGCTCGAGCCTCCGGCCATCCGCGAGGTCGACCGCGGTCTGCGCCTGCAGTGTGCTCGTGCCCTGGCCGTAGCGCTCGCCCGCGAGGGCCGAGGCGGCTGCCCCGGCCAGGAGCACCGAGGTGAGCTGCTCGTGGCGCGCAACCTCGTAGTGATACGTCCTGAACTCATCGGCCCCGCCCGGCTCGGCGATCGATACGTCCAGGCTGACCCGGGCTGCCCGTTCGCTGCCGAGCTTGGCCGCCACCCCCGTCCGCTTGTCCCCCACGAGCACCCCGATCTCCTCCCCGGGTGTTCCGATCTTGAAGGACACGTCCAGGGTCGGGATCACGGCGGCGATCCGCGCGCGGGCGAACGGCAGCTGCGTCTCACCCGTGAAGAGGAAGGGATGGCCGAAGGCATAGACTCGATCCCCCTCGACCCAGGTCACCGTGCCGATGGCCGCGGCCGACATGTCGCCGCTCACCAGGGTCACCGCCGCCGACTCCCCCGGCCGAATGGTCGCCGCGGATCCTGCCGGCTCCTGCGGCCCACCGGCGCTGGCCCCGGCGGCCGGTGCGGCGCCGCCGCGCGACACGGGCGTGAGCCCCACCCGTCGCATGGCCGCTTCCAGCCAGGCCGGGACCGCCGGGCCCAACCCGTCGACCGCCACCGGAAGACCAATGGGCACGAGTCCCGTTGGGGCGTCCCCCATACCCTGGATCGATGCCGCATCGAGGGTGCCGAACTCGCCCCGGGCGCATCGAGCGCGCCACTCGGGGAAGGAGGGTAGATCGGGACGCAGGGGCCGGGGAGCGCCGGGTGTGGCATCCAGGTCCCGCCTGGCCCCGGCGGCAAAGTAGGGCGTGAGATCGCGCACCATCTCGCCGATGGGGGTCACGCCCGCGATGGGCTCCCGCGCCCCGCTGAAGGCAAACGCCAGCGCTCCGACGAGCTGACCATCGACGTAGACCGGGCTGCCGCTCATGCCGTGCGCGATGCCCAGCTCCGCCAGCCGCTCCTGACCGCGCACCAGCACGACCTGGGACCGCGGGCTATAGCCCGGGTAGGTGCCGACCACCTCCACGGGCAGCGTGTCCGGCGTGCTGCCCTGCAGCACCGTCACGACCACGCCCCGCATGCCGGGCACCAGCCGTTCCAGCGGAAACTCTGGCACATCTGCCCGAACGCCAGGGACCGCCCACCCCAGGGCGACCAGCAGGGCGGTGGCGGCCAAGCGGCCAAAGACGGCCCTCCCGGCGGCGCGCCGCGGCGAGAATCTCAGCATGGAGTACCCCCTCATGGTGTCCACGCCCGGATTCATCGGCAACGCGGCGCCGTTCCACGCGGCCCGCGGTGCCAAGAAGTGGGGGGGATCTGCCCCGCCGGCTAGAACAGGTAGAGCCGGAAACCGACTTGGATCTGGAACCCCGACAGGTCGATGTCCAGGTCGCGGGTCGACAGCGGCTTCAGCTGCGACACGTGGGGACCGTACTGCGGGCCCTCACTCGTCTGGGGCTCGGTATCCGAGTTCTCCGAGTCCAGGAATCCGTAGAGGACATAGCTCGCGTCCCGGTGAAGACGTTCGAGGCTGGTCGTCCCGTCATCGAACGCGACCTCGTTGGTGTCCTCGATCTTCACGCCGTTTTGGACGGTCCAGGTCTTATAGTCCATGCCGGCCCAGCGATAGCCCAGGTCAAAGGCCAGCGTGAGGTGTTCGGTCATCAGGTATTCCAGGGTCGTTCCGAACTGGAATCCGGTGCCGTCACCCTTGTACGTGACTTCCTCGAGCCGCCGCGTCTCCTGGGTGGTCTGGCCCACCCCGGCGCTGCGCCGCGAGGTGTGCGAGGCGGTGAGCTTCTGTTCGCTGATGAACAGGGGCCCGCCCCCGGCGAAGATCCGCACGTCGCTGTGGAAACGCCACGGCACCACGTAGAGCAGGCGGAAGTGCATGGCCGTCTGCTCGGCCTTGACCTCGATCAGCTCATTGTAGTCGTCGCCGCCCGTCTTGCCCGAGGAGTAGCCGTACCCAGCGCTCAGGAACAGCTTCAGGGGAATGCCGTAGAGCTCCTTCACCCCCACCATGTCGAGCGGGACAGGCACCTTGAAGTCACCCCAGAAGGTCCAGCCATTCTTCATCGCGTCGAGCTGGTTCCAGGCCTTCTCGTCAAGCCACTGATTGCCCTCATTCTCGATCCGGTCGTTGACCGCGGAGAGCCCGTAGGTCGAATAGCCGCCGCTCACACCGAAGCTGATGCGGCCGATGGGATCGTCCGCCCGAGTTGCCGGCACGCACAGCAGGATCGCTACCAGCCACCAGGCCCAACGCGAAACCCTCATGGACACCTCCGTGCACACCATCACCGACCGCGAACCGACCGGCGCGGCAAGTCCAAAACATGCGCGAGGGTAGCATGGGCTCAAAAAGCATGTCAACGCCGGCCCACCCCCCTGCCGCCCGCCCGCGCGCGGCGCGACGGCTCTTCCCAGCGCTTCGCGAGCGCCCGGAGGCGGTGCCGTTGCGGCCCCTGCGACCCCCTGCTAGGGTAGCGTGGTTGCGGCCGGTTGGACACCCGCCGCGCGCATCCGAGCCTGCCCAGGGCCGCGGGGACGAGGGAGGCCGTGGGTCGGGCGGCGGGCGGAGGACGGCGAGCTTGGTCGAGAAGTGCATCACCGTGGCCCACCTGGTCACCCCGTACCTGTTCCAGACCGGCACGTGGATCCACACCCAGCTGCTCAAGGCGCATCGCACGCGCCCGGTTGTCCTCACCCAGGAGCTGGACCACCCGGAGCGCTTCCCCTTCGAGCCCGTCTACCTGGTGACGCGGTCCCTGGGGTCGACGCGCCGGGCCTGGAATCGCGTGCGCACGGCCATCGGTTTCTTCGATCCGCACCTCTACCTGCCGATTCTCGCCCGCGAGCATGTGCGGCTGCTCCATGCGCACCTCGGCTGGGAGGGCGCCCGCGCGGTTCCATTGGCAGCCGAGGCGCGCCTGCCGCTGCTGACCACCTTCTACGGCCTCGACGCCGGTCGCACGCCGCGTCGCCTCTGGTGGCGGCGACGGTACCGGCGCCTCTTCTCAGCCGGGAACCTGTTCGTCGTGGAGGGCCCGTTCCTCGGTCGCACCCTCGAGGCCCTGGGCTGTCGATCCGAGAGGATCCGGGTGGTCCACCTCGGCATCGACGTCGGCCGCATCGCCTGGGCCAGCCGCCAGCCCTCGCCCGACGGCGCGGTCGAGATCCTCGTCAGCTCGAGCCTCCGCCCGAAGAAGGGCGTCGCGGCCGCGGTGAAGGCCTTCGGCGCCATCGCGCGGCGCTTCCCGCACGCCCGGCTGCGCATCCTCGGCGACGGGCCCGATCGCCTGGCCGTCGAGGCGGCCGTGCGCCTCCACGGTCTCGGGGACCGCGTGACCTTGGAGGGCTATGTCTCTTACGAGGAGCACCTCGCGGCCCTCGCGCGCGCGCAGATCTTCCTGGCCGCGAGCCGCACCGCGCCGGACGGGGACACCGAGGGGGGTGCGCCGGTGGTGCTGATCGAAGCGCAAGCGGCCGGACTGCCCATCGTCACGACGCGCCATGCGGACATCCCCGAGGTCGTCGAAGACGGTGTGAGCGGTCTGCTCTCGCCCGAGCACGACGACGATGCCCTGACCGCGAATCTCGAGTGGATGCTCAGCCACCCCGAGCGATGGGAGACCCTGGGTCGTGCGGGCCGAGCCCGCGTGGAGCGCGAGTTCAACGCGGACATCCAAGCGGAGCGGATGGCGGAGATCTACCACTCGCTGCTCTGATCCCCGCTCGCGGTCCCGTCGTGGGTCGACTGCTAGAGCTCGTGGGGCATGAAGACGTGACCGGTGACGAAGTACTTGTCCATCGGGTAGTTCAAGAAGTTGCTGACGCGGGACGTGTAGATGCAGGCGAACTCCTGCACCTGGTCCGCGAAGTGGGTGATCTCGCCGCCGGCGCGGAAGATCGATCCCCACCGCGGGTGGAATGCGGCGTCTATCTCGCTCTTGAGCCGATCGACCTGGCGCTGCAACGCCTCGATTTCCTTCTTCATCGCGCCCAGGTGGGTGGGGATCGCCCGTATCCCCCCGGCCAGGCCCCGGTCGCGCAGCAGGCGGCGCGCCACCTGAGCCGGCACCTGACCCTCGAGCGTGCGCTCCAGGAAATCCCGCGTGGCCGAGAGCCGGTCGATGCGGCGTTCGAGGACGGTGATCCCCGACCGCTCGCGGCGGGTGGCCGCGAGGCTGCGCAGCTCAGCCTCCAACCGCAGGAGGATCATCGCCGTCCGCCAGCCGCAGATGCGCTTGGACTTCAGGATATCCCCGTAGGTGTGGTCCCCGAAGAAGAGAATCCCCTCACCCGAGACGCGCAGCGCCCGCTCGAGCGCCAGGAACGATCCCCCTTTGAAGAACCCCGGTGCTCGCCCGCCGCCGGTCGCGCCGAGGGCGCCGGGGCTCAGGGGCTGCAGCGGCCCCTGGCGGCCGAAGAAGCCCGGCTTGCCGGCGCGCACCACGATCAGGTCGAAGAAGTCGGTCCAGTGTGGGCTGCCCTCGAGCTTGCCGCTCAGCAGCGCATCCATGATCAGCGCGGTGTAGCCCGGTTCGGAGTTGGTCAGCAGGAACAGACGCAGCCCGTGGCCGCGCATCCGGTTCAGGGTCTGGGGCAGCAGCGGGTCGACGTCGAGGTACTCGAGCGGCGCCCGCGCGATCACGTCCTTGATGCTGCCGTCGGCGTGGGCCTCGTCGACCGCTGCGCGCACCTCGTCGTACAGACGCCGGAACTCGGGCCGCTCGCCGCGCATCTCCAGCAGGTCCACCACCTGCGCGTAGAGGCTGATCTCCGGGAGCGAGAAGAGCGTGTCGACCGGCACGAAGGATCCGCCCGGCCGGATGCGCCGTTCGCGCGCGTAGAGCTTCTTGCGCATTTCGGCCGGGAGTTTGCGCGTCCCGTGGCAGGCCTGCACGACGTAGTGGTGGCGGTCCATCTTGAGGATGTTGCCGCGCGCCTTGTCGACCAGCAGACCGCGGACAGCGAACTCGGGGTCGTGGCGCAGGCGCGCGAGCTCGCGCGGGTAGCCCTGGGCGATCAACTTGCGGACCGACTGCTGGAAGGCCAGGCGCTCGAAGGGCGCGGCCCGGTAGCTGGCCAGGGTGTGGTCCATGTCGAAGCCGATGGCCTGGATGCTGGCCAGCCTCAGGCTCCGGTTGACGTAGATGCGTCGCTCCGGATCGATGTCGGTCGGGTCGCGTCCGGCCGCATCGGTGCGTGCCATCCCCGTTCCCTCCGTCGCTGAAGCCGTCCCTGAAGCCCGCCCCTGAAGCCCGCCGCGCACGGCGTGTCATCGTGCCCTGGCGCGGCCGGCTGTCGCTAGGCGCCCGCCGGGCCCAGCCCTGCGCGCAGGAACCGGGCGGCATTGCGCCACGCGATCCCCTCGATCTCCATCGGCGTGAAGCCCCGCCGGTTCAACTCCTCGGTGAGTTGCGGCAGGGCGCGGACATTGGGCAGGTCCTCGGGCGTCGAGTCGATCCCGTCGAAGTCGGTGCCGAGCGCGATCGCCTCGCACCCGGCCACCGACGCGGCGTGGACGAGGTGATCGGCTACCCGTGCGCTCGTCACGTGCGCACCCTCCGCGGACAGGAATGCCGGGCAGAAGGTGATCCCCACCACGCCGCCGGCGGCAGCCACGCGCCGGAGCTGTTCGTCGCTCAGGTTGCGCCGGTGGTCGCGCAGGGCCCGGCAGGCGGTGTGGCTCACGAGGAGCGGCCCCGTTGCCAGCGCATCGTCGAGCGTTCGCGGGGAGGCGTGCGCGAGATCGAGCGTGATCCCCAGGCGCCGCGCCTCCGCCACCAGCCGCCGCCCCAGCGGTGTGAGGCCGCCGTCCCCCTCCCCTTCCAGGGCACAGCCCGATGCGAAGGGATTGGCCTGGTTCCACGTCAGGCCCAGGACCCGCAATCCCAGCCCGTGGAGCGCGACCAGGAGCTCGATGCTGCCCATCAGCGGGTGCGCACCCTCGAGCCCGAGGATCAGACCTTGGGCCTCGCCCCCCAGGCAGCGCTCCAGCTCGGCAGCGTCGTGGACGATGCGCAGGCGACCGCCCGATCGCGCTGCCAGCCGCAGTCCCAGGCCCAGCCGCAGCAGCAGCTCCGCCAGGCCGGTGGACCCCTCATGCTCGGACTCGACATAGATCGCGTAGATGGCGGCGCGCAGGCCCGCGCGCGCCGCGTCCTCTGCCGTCACCTGCAGGCCCGGCCCCGGGGAGGTTCCCGCCCGCTCCGGCCCGGCCGCCTCGACCAGCGGGTCGGCCCCGGTCAACCGCATGCGCCAGAGGGTGTCGATGTGGAGGTCGAGCCAGATCATGCGCCTCCCCCGCTAAGGTTGAAGGACGACGATGGGTCGCGGCACGATCGTCAGCACGAACACGACCATCAGCAGCACCCCGACCGCCACCCGCGCCGCGTTCAAGGGGCGCGGATCGAGCGCCGGTGGATGACCGCGGTGCAGCACGAGCAGAAGCAGCACCAGCATGAGCCACCAGCCCGAGTGCGCGAAGATGGTCCAGAGCGCAAACGCGCCCATGAAGGCGAACCCGACGTACTTCGCGCGCGGCCCGAGCAGGGCGTACATGATGTGGCCACCGTCGAGCTGCCCGATCGGCAGCAGGTTCAGGCCCGTGACGAAGAGACCGGCCCAACCCGCCAGCCCGACCGGGTGCAGCATGATCTCCGAGCCGTCGGGCACCGGGCCCAGGGCCGCCTGCGAGAGCACCCTGAAGAGGATCGAGTCGCCGAGCTGCAGCGTCCCCCCGGCCGGAAGCGCGCCGGCCGGGACCAGGTGGGAGAGCTTCAGACCGAGGAATGCCACCGGGACCGCCACGACCAGGCCAGCCAGCGGCCCGGCGGCGCCGATGTCCATGATGCTGCGCAGCGAGCGCTGCGAGGGCGGCATGAGGATGAGCGCGCCCATCGTGCCAAAGGGGGTCAGCGGCATCGGGATGAAGTAGGGCGGCGTCGCGGGCACATGGTAGCGCAGACACATGGAGTAGTGGCCCAGCTCGTGGAGGAGCAGCACGCCCATGATTGCGGCCGAATACCCGGCCGCCTGGCCGAGATCACCGGACATCAGATAGCCCGCCAGGAGCGTGCTCGCCACGGTCGCGGCGAAGAGGATCGCCGCCAGCCGCCACCGCGGGCGCGGACCGCGCCGCGCCGCCGCGGGGGCGGCCGGCGGGCTCACCCAGGGCTGGCCGTACACCGGGGGCGAGGACCACACCGGACCCTCGACCGGCGGCCCCGACCGCGGCTCGACCCTGGCCGGATCGGGCGGCTGATCGTTCATCAAGCTCTCTCCGGATCTGGCGCCCGCGCTGTGCCCGGCTCGAGCCGGATCGCCTGCAACGAGGGCACGCCCACTGCCCGGCTCAGGGTCTCGTCCATGAAGCCGATGAGCTGCGGCGGATCACAGCGGCCTCCGGCCCATGGCGAACGTGCCGCCAGGGCGATCATCGTCAGGATCCTGCCCACAACGTCTCTGTCCGCGTGTGCCAAATGCCCCCCAGCCGCGCTACGCGGAGAGACCAGCGTAGCCGACCCGTCCCGGCCCGACAAGCTGCCCAGCTCCCGGCTGCCCAGCTCCCGGCGCAATGGACCAGCCGCGGCACGGGGGTACCGGCGGCTGCCGAGATGCGCTATCGTCTCTCTTTCGCGTCGTCCGCCGCACGGCTTGATCCCACGCGGCAGGCGCCGCCGGCACACGACACCAGGAGGTGAGCCCATGGCGCGCGTCGAGGACGTTTTCACGATCCTCAAGCAGGTGAAGTTCCCTGGCCTCGGCAAGGACATCGTCGAGCTCGGCTACGTCAAGGAGGTCGGCCTCGAGGGCGACCGCCGGGTGATCGTGCTCGACATCCTGACCGGCAATGCGGAGCTGGCCGCCCAGATCGAGTCCGAGGCCCGCCTGCACCTCAACCGGGCCGGCTTCCCCTATGAGCTGCGGGTCACCGGGCCCGCGAAGGCGCAAGCCGGGACCCCGCCCGTGGGCCAGGACCTGCTGCCGGGCGTGCCGTTCAAGCTCGCCGTGGCCAGCGGGAAGGGCGGCGTGGGCAAGTCGACCGTCGCGGTCAACCTCGCGCTGGCCCTGCGCGACCTGGGGCTGCGCGTCGGCCTCCTCGATGCGGACATCTATGGACCCAGCCTGCCCACCATGCTCGGCGTTCCCCTGCAGCCTCCCGTCCGCTCGGGTGAGAAGATCGCGACCGTCGCGGCGCACGGGCTGCGCGCCATGTCGCTCGGCTTCCTGGCGGCCGGCACGGCGCCCGTCATCTGGCGCGGACCGCTCGCCGCGCGCGCGATCGAGCAGCTCCTGGCCGACGTCGATTGGTCCGGGGTCGAGTGCCTCGTGCTCGATCTGCCGCCCGGCACGGGCGACATTCAGATCTCCCTGGCGCAGAAGGGGAACCTCTCGGGCGCCCTCATCGTGACCACGCCGCAGGACGTCGCCCTCATCGACGCGATCAAGGGTGTGCGGATGTTCCAGAACGAGCATGTGGGCGTGCCTGTCCTGGGGATCGTCGAGAACATGAGCGGCTTTGTCTGCCCGCACTGTGGCCAGACGAGCGAGATCTTCCCGCGCGGGGAGCTGCACCTCGAGCTCGAGCGCCTCGGGGTCCCCATCCTGGCGCGCGTCCCGATCGACCCGACCGTGGCGAACGGCTCGGACAGCGGACACCCGATCGTGCTCGCCGCGCCCGACTCGCCGGCCGCCGCAGCCCTGCGCGGGCTCGCGCAGGCCGTTCGAGCCCGCGTCCCCCAGACGGCCGGCCGCTGAGAGGGTGGCGTGGAGCCCGTGGCGCTCGAGATCGATCCCTGCGCGACCGAGCCGCCGTTCTCGTGGCGCGAGCTCTTCGGCCGTGACCGGCCGGTCGAGCTGGACATTGGCTGCGGCAAGGGCCTGTTTCTGCGCGAGGCGGCGCGGCTGCGCCCCGAGCACGATTTCCTGGGCGTCGAGCGGGCGGGCAAGTACTTCCGGCGCGCCGTCGCCTGCCTGGAGCGCGCGGGCCTGGCAAACGTCCGCCTGTTGCAGGCTGACGGCCTGGATGTTCTCGCCCGCTGGGTCCCGCCCGGCTCCGTCACCGCGATCCACATCCTCTTCCCCGATCCCTGGCCGAAGCGGCGTCACCGGAAGCGGCGCATCTTTCGCCCGGAATTGCTGGCGCTGGCCCGCAAGGCGCTCGTGCTCGGGGGCGAACTGCAGGTGGCCACGGATCACGTCGAGTACGGTGAGGCGATCCGCGGGCTGCTGGCCGAGCACGCGCACCTCTTCACGCCCTTGCCCTGGCCGGCGCAGGACGGCGAGCACCTGCCCACGAACTACGCCCGCAAATGGGAGCGCCTGGGGCGGCCACTCTGGTGGGCGCGCTACGGCGCCCGGGCTGGCGATTGAGCCCGCCCGACCTGGGTGCTAGAGTATCTGCCGCCTCGCCCGGGACATGCCCTTCAGGAGCCCCCCGGCCGGGCCGATCGATTCCACAGACGCGCCCGCGCCCCCGCGCGCCGGCGCCCAAGGGAAAGGAGACGTGCACGGCGATGATGTGGCACCCGCGTGACGAAGAGGTTCTGCGCCGCCCCGCGCCTATCCTGGACTGCCAGGACGATGACGACGATGAGGAGTACGAGGAGGAAGAAGCGCGCGGCGACGAGGACGAGAAGCTCTCCGACAAGGTGCTCAAGACGCGCACGATCCTGGTGAGCGAGCCGATCAGCGATGAGCTGGCCCGCAAGGTCTACCAGCAGATCCTCGTGCTGGAGGCCGAGTCAACGGAGAAGCCGATCACGGTCTTGATCAACTCGCCCGGCGGAGAGGCTGACTCGGGCTTCGGCATCTACGACATGCTGCGCTTCACGGCGGCGCCGGTGCGCACGCTCGTGGCGGGCCTGTGCGCCAGCGCGGCCGTGATGGTCTTCCTGGCTGGCGCAAAGGGCTACCGGATGGCGACCCCCAACTCGCGCTTTCTCCTGCACCAGCCCTCATCGCAGAGCTTCGGCCAGGCGGCCGATCTCAAGATCGCGTCCGAGGAGATCGTCAAACTGCGCGGCCGCTACAATCGCATCGTCGCGGAGGTGACCGGCAAGCCCCTCGACCAGATCAACCATGACGCCGACCGGGACTTCTGGCTGAACGCCCTCGAGGCGGTCGAGTACGGCCTGGTCGACCGCGTGGTCGGCAAGCGCACCGAGGTCGATAAGGCCTGATCCCTCCGGCTGGCCGGCCGACGCGCTCGGCCAAGCTTCCCGGGGCCCTGCCCTCGTCCGAGGGCGGGGCCGTTTTGCGCAGTGCGCCCGGCAGCCGCCGGCGCTGTCTCGCCAGCCCCGCCTCCGTGGCCCGCCCCCCGGGCCGGCCGGGTCGGCGCGCGAGAAGAACCTAAAGCCGGCCCCGCCTCCCGACGATCCATGGCCTGAAGGCGAATGGCTGGGTTCCGCCACCGGAGGTGGCGCAGGCCAGCCAGCCCGGGAACCGGCGCGGTATGGAATCGCGGAGAGCGTTCGGCCTCGGGAAACACACTGCGGAGGAAACCATGGAAGGTTGGCGCAGGCCCACGATCGTCTTCTTCCTCGCGTCGCTCGCCACCGCCTTGGGCGCGAGCTGCGGGATCAACACGGATACCCCCACCGGCCAGGACTCGGGCAAGCCCAGCACCGAGCTGGCCATCAAGAACCTGAGGGCCACGAACATCCAGGACACCAGGGCCTTGATCACCTGGACGACCTCCGCGGCTACGGTGGGCACGCTGAAGTACGGTCCCGACGCCGCCCTGAGCGTCACGCGGACGGTCTCCGTGCAGGTGGCCAGCGAAGAACACGAGGTACAGCTCGCCGACCTGCTGCCGGAAACCACCTATTACTTCCTGGTCAGCGCGCTCAGCACTCGCGGCGACACCACCTCGACCCGCGGCACGCCCTTCATCACCCTGCCCGATCAGGAGCTGTACGACACGACGCGGCCGGTCATCAGCAACATCGAGGTTGTCGGTGTGACCTCCAGCTCGGCGGAGATCCACTGGAAGACGGATGACCGCACCCGCGGAAACATCCACTATGACACCGCCCTGCCGCTCGACCAGATCGCGCCCGAGTTCCCGAGCGCGCCCACGCGCTACGAGCGCGACCACGCCCTGATCCTCACCGATCTCCAGGACTCGACGACCTATATCTTCGCGATCGACGCCACCAACCGGGCCGGCCTGAACACGGTCACGACGGAGGAGCTGAGCTTCACGACGCTCAGTCGGCCCACGATCGCGGTCTGCCCGAACGAGATCATCGTTGCGGCCGGGGCGACCTTCGACCTGGGGCTCTGCATCCTCAACGCCAAGAACATCCACGGCGCGGCGATCATCCTGGAGTACGACCCGGCGGCCCTCGAGGTCGTCAGCTCGACCACGGGGCCGGATTGGGGCCGGACCAGGGGCTATCTCGAGATGCCGGTCGCGGACCTGGGCCCAGGGCTCTATGGCATCCAGGCGTCCTGGGAGATCCAGTACAGCGGCTCCACCCCCTTGGGCACCAAGGCCGACGGCAACATCGAGTTCTACACCCTGCACTGCCGGCTCCTGCCCGGCGCCTCCGGCACGATTCCCATCACCTTCTATGAGGGGACCGTCCCCGGCGATCCGGACCCGACCTATCCGAGTCTCTACGACCACCACCGGCTGGTCGTCTCCTTCCGCCTCCAGCCTGGCCAGATCGAGGTGGAGGGCGCGACGCCCTAGCCGGCCGGCCTGCAGCCCGGCGGGGCGCCCGGTTACCCGGACGGCCCCGCCGGCTACTGCCCCCTCCCGGGTGGCGGTTCTCCGCCGTCTCCCCCAACCCCTCCTCCTTCCGGCTCCCCTTGCCCCGCTTGGGAGGTGTGGATCGGGGTCAAGAATGAAAACGACCAGTCCGATAGTCACGCGTGGAAGCGACTGGTCGACCGAGAGTCCGTCGAGACCCTCTTCGGCCTGTTGAGTTCAAGGATGGACGTCAGCGGCAGGTTCGCACGCGGTATCCGGTCGCGGACCGCGAGGAAGACGAACCGGCGGCGGACACGAAGCGGAGGGAGACGAAACAATGTCGAAGCACAGGGTCTTGATGCTGTGTGTGCTCCTGGCGGCGACTGCGTTCTTGGTGCCGAGACCCGCCAGCGCCGCAGACAGCTACGAGGTGGTCGCCGAGTATGACGGCCCCTACTACCACGTCGTGACCTCGCCGACGATCGACCAGCTGGTCGAGGATCCGATCACGACGTATGCGTTCCAGAACCCCTATGGGGTGGCGGCATTCCTCAATGCCGCCGACGGACGCATTGTCAACTTCGTCCTCGACAGCGGAAACAACCGGATCGTGGCGCTCGAGGCCAACATGGACATCGAGCGCTTCAACAGCGCCAGCGCGACGTACAATTCGCCCGCCGCTGCGGCCGGCGAATTCGATGAGGACGAGATCTGGCTGGACACCTATGTCGCCCCGGCGGCCTTGAACGTGATCCCCTACTCGGAGATCTTCAAGGTTGAGGGCGAGGCCTGGAGCCGTGTGGCCGACGCCACCGCGTACGCGAGCGGCAGCAAGGTCTACTCGATCGACTACGACGCGACCAACGGTCCCATCGTAGCCCTGCCGGCCAACTCGCTCACGGCCGCGAGCGACTTCGAGATCACCTACGCCGCCTCCGATTACCAGGGCGGTGGCGCCTATGCCTTCGGTCTGGGCGACATCGACATGGGCTACCGCCAGGCGGCCGCCACGGCCACCGCGGTGGTGATCGACGAGTCCACACCGACGGCGATGTCCTTCGAGGACCTGCGCTCGATCTTCGAGATCGACGTCGAGAATTCGACCACCTACGACGAGCTGTGGGTCCTCGACGCGCAGGATAACAGCACCACGCAGGACGAGTTCCTGCAGGTCTACACCGTCCCCGAGGACGGCTCCCCGGTGGCCTTCCAGGAAGCCTATGACGACCAGGTCAGCGGTCCGAGCGACATCTGGGTCGCCGAGGGTCCGACCACGGTCGACGCGTCGGCTGCCGCGTTGGCGGCGATCGGCCATGTCGTCGGCGCGACGATCTGGGACGAGAACCAGGTCACGGGCCACAGCTACCTGTTCGACATGACCGGTGCCAACGTCACGATCACCGATGTCACGACCGGACGCGTCATCCTGAACAACGTCGCCAAGACGAGCTTGCCGAACAACGCCGAGAACATCTTCCTGATCCCCGGCATCGCCTTCGAGTTCGATGAGACCGTGGCCAACGGCACCGATGCCATCGCCGCCACGACGCGCACGCTCACGAGCCGGTACGCGTTCGTGACCGACACCGACAATGACCGGGTCAAGATCCTGGCCGTGCCCGCGATCGATGAGACCCAGGGCGACGACCTGCCCGGCGATGCCTACACCGACGTCGCGCACCCGACCAGTGGCGGCCTCTACGGCGTCACCCCCAATGTCTACTACTATGTCACCACGCCTTCGACCGTGCCCGAGGGTTGGAGGTGCGGCACCATGACCCGCCCGGTCAAGGAGAACTCCATCGTCGTGGTCGAGGACCCGGACGGCACCGATCCGGTCACCTGGACGCGGGTCGATGACCTCGGGACCGCTGCGCCTACCGACAAGGTGTACGAGCTCGACTGGTATGAGGGTGTGATCACCTTCGGCGACGGCCTCCACGGAGCGCTGCCGCCGGCCACCACCGAGTTCAGCGTCACGGCAACGACCACGCCGGACATCATCCGCTACGGCACGCCCGGCGGCGGCGCGGGCCAGTTCTCGGCCCCGACGGCCACTTGCGCCCTGTGGTGCGACCCGCTCGGCTGCTTCGTCGTGTACGTGGCCGATACCGGCAACAACCGGATCCAGAAGTTCCACTTCTATCCGGAGGACGCCAGCCTCAACACCTTGCCGCGCGTCGAGTACGTGACCGAGTGGAGCACCGCGGCGACAGCCAGCGACTACCTCTCGGGTCCGACCGACATCGCGGTCGCGGAGATCGGCACGGGCGGCAACGAGGACTACTTCGTGGTCGTGGCCGACTACGGCAACAACCGCGTGGTGGTCTACAACGATGCCAACTTCCGCGCCCCGGCCGGCCAGACTGGCGCACCCAGATTCGAGTGCATGCTCGGCGGCCCGGGCAACACCCTTGGGATGTTCGCCAGCATCAGCGGCATCTCGGTCTTCGAGAACACGGACAGCGAGATGGAGATCTTCGTCTCCGACGACGCGCGCGGCGTTGTGACCAAGTTCGTCCTCGCGCCCACGCCGTCGATCACGCTGCTCTTCACCGTCGGCACGACCAGCTACCTGCCGGCGAGCTTCCCGCCCTCGGGCAGCTACACGCTGCGCTACACGACCACCAACGCACCCGACAACAACACGGTCGACTTCTACTACGACACGGCCGGCACTTTCAGCTCGGCGACGGCCAAGCTCTGCTTCCCGGCCGGTACGTACACGAGTGATGACAGCCCGGTGACGTGGACATTCTCGGAGTCGCCCGGTGGCACGCCGCCCGACGGTACGTACTACCTGTACGCCGTGCTCCGCAATGAGGCCGGGACCCAGGTAGCCATCGATCAGGCCACGGCCTTCGAGCTGTTGACGATCGACAGCGACCTCGTGCCGGCGGCGCAGGTGCGGGACGACTTCGACGGCGACGCCACGCTGCTGATCGCCCCGAACGAGGTGCGCACGATCAACCTGCAGCTGAGCTACCCGGACAGCGTCATCAGCGTCGGCTTCACGGGGACGTTCCCGGCGACTGAGCTCGAGATCCTCGAGGTCACCCCGGGCGACGGCTGGGAAGGCACCGGCCACACGAACCGGATCTTCAACGCCAGCTACGACAACGAAGCCGGAACCTTCAATGTCCAGTGCGGCGTCACCGGCGCTCCCTTCGGCTTGAGCGGCGCCGGGACGTTTGACATGGCTCACGTGCTCGTGAAGGCCAAGGATGCCCTGGACAACAGCACGCGTGTCCTGAGTGGTTCCTTCGCCCTGGATCCAGCGCAGTCCAACATGCACGACTACAACAACCGGGTCGTCACCTCGTGGGCGGCGCGCAGCATGGGGGTCGAGCTGGCCTACGTGGGCGACATCTCGGACTACCAGCTGGGCAATGCCGGCGAGCCTCCGGCGATGGTGCCGGATCCCGACGGGTACATGAGCTTTGTCGACCAGGCTGCCTTCGTGTACGGCTGGAACGGCGGTAGCGGCACGACCCACGATCCGATCAGTGACATGGGTCCGGTGACGGGCACCGCGCCCGATCTGGTGCCGGCACGCGATGGCGAGCTCGATGTCGACGACCTGCTGGCCTTCACGGCCAACTGGTCGTGGTTTGGCGACAACGGCTACTCGAGCCCGGCCATGCTGGGTGGCACCCCCGGGATCGCGTTCATGCCGCTGGGCGAGCCGGTGGAAGGCGCGACCAGCCTGGTGCTGGACTCCCGCATGGGAGACCCGCTGCCCGGTTCGACGGTGGAGGTCCAGGTCGGCGTGAACAACGCCGAAATGCTGACCTGCGCCATGGTCCGCGTTGCCTACAACCCGGCGGAGCTGAACCTGGTCAGCGCCGAGAAGGGCGAGCTGCTCGCCCGCGACGGCAGCACGGTGCTGTTCAACACGATCCAGCGTGACGGCGTCATCGAGCTGTGCCTCGGTCGCCTCAACCGGGCGAATCCGGGGGTCAGCGGCAGCGGTTGTCTCGCCAAGCTGACCTTCGAAATCGCCACGCCGCCTGAGACCGGGTTCGAGTACGTCTACGACCTGCGCGACTTCCGCAACGACGTGCTCGCGCGCGGCTCGAGCCAGCTCTCCCGGTACGCCGGCAGCCTGGCGACGACGGCGCTCTTCCAGAACTACCCGAACCCGCTCAATCCGCAGACGTCGATCGTCTTCGCCCTGCCGACCCAGCAGAGCGTCGAGTTGGCCGTCTACGACCTGAGCGGTCGTATGGTGAAGACCCTGGTCAGTGGTCCCGTCGACGCGGGGATCCACTCGATCGAGTGGGACGGCCTCGATGAGGCCGGCGCCCCGGCGCCGAGCGGGGTGTACTTCTACAAGCTGCGGGCTGGCGAGTTCGAGCAGAGCCGCAAGCTCGTGGTGACCCGGTAGACCGTTCACGCGTGGGCGGGGCGGGGCACTGGCACCGTCTCGCCCCGCCTGCGCGGTCGCTTCTGAGGGATCCGGGGCTCATGCCACCCGGCGGGGCCCCGGATTCCTGTTGCCGCCCCCGGGCCTTCCTTACCTCCCCCTGGTCAGATTCTTCCCGGTCGCCCGAGCCCTTTCCCGCGGCGAGCAGCAGCATCCGGGCGGGAAACGCACGGCCAATTGCCAGCACTTGCTTCAGATAGAATCTCCAGCGGCGGACGAGACCTTGCGCAGCAGCTTCCGGCACACCCCTTGCACGCTTCCGGACCGGATCTCTCCCACCCGGGAGAGGTGAACAGGACGTTCACTGTGATCGCGGGGGTGGAGCATGCGGGCTGCGCTGCGCACGGCGCTTCTCGCCGCCCTGGCACTGGCGGCTTGCGGGCCGCGGGCGGCGGCGGTGCCTCCGTCGCGGGAGGACTACGCGGCGGTGCCCGCGCCCCCCGCCGGCGACATCCAGCTCATTTCCTCGGCCTACGGGCCAGCGCTGCAGGAGTTCTGGTTCTCCGTCCGCCGCGCGTCGCGCTCCGACAGCGTCGAGTCGTATAGTTCCACCGAGTTCCACCTGCAGTACGGCCTGTCGCGCCGCACGGCGATCGGCGTGACGGCCCTGCACCTGCAGCACGACCTGGGCAGCGGCCCCACCGGCAGGCCGGTCAACAAGCGGGGCGCCGGGGACACGCGCGTCTTCGTGAAGTGGGTGGCCCCGGTCGGCCGCAGCCCCAACCTGGCGGTGGGCCTGCGCCCCTCGCTCCGGGTGCCCACCGGATACGATCGCGAATGGGACGGGCTGCTGCCCTTCACAACCGGGACGATCGACTTCGAGCTGAGCGGGCTCGTGGCCTACGAAACGCCCAAGCTTGGCCTCTACTTCAACCCGGGCATCTCCCTGCCCGGCGGCAAGTGGCACAACGAGCTCCTGGGCGGTCTGGGCATCGACCTGCGGGGCGGCCTGCCCCTGGGGCTGCGAGCCAAGGCGGAATACTGCACGCGCTATGACATTCCGGGCGAGGACTTTCAGCACGCGGCCTTTGCCGCGCTCGAGCGCGATCTGGTACTCGGGATCGCGCTGCAGGTTGGATACCGCAAGGAGCTGGTACAGGGCGAGGATCCCGGGGCTGAGTTCACCTTGGGGTTCTCCCGAGGCAGGCTCACCCACATCCCCCCAGCCACGCTGCGCGCGCCAGTGACACCCATCACGGCCCGGATCGAGGTGCCCGAGATCGGCTTTGCGGAGCCCGACCCGCTGGGGCTCGGTCCACAGCTCCGGGAAGCGCTGGTTCGCGAGCTTTCGGGCTGCGCGGGGCTCTCCGCCAGCCTCGAAGACCGCAAGGCGGACTACACCGCGCACGTCGAAGTCCTGAGCGTGTCCGAGCGTACCGGGCGCAGCCTGAGCATCCCCAAGGTTCTGGCCACGCCGCGGGCTGTCTACGAGGTCGCTGCCCAGGTCACCGTCTACGATCCGGCGGGCAAGACGGTCATGGATCGCAAGCCGGTGAACCTGCGCGTCACCCGGGGCATGGGCATGATGCTCTTCCCCACCGCCGGCGATGAGGACGCGCGCGTGCCCAGCCCCCAGACGCGCAGCGCGCTGCGGGTCGAGGTCGTCGAGGAGCTGGCGCACCGGGCGGCCGAGGAGCTTTCGGAGGCTGTACGTACCCACCAGGCCGCCAAGGCGGCGGAGGGAGACGACCGGACTGGATTCCGCCGCGCGCGAGGAATCGAGCGATGAACGCACGCAAGTTGCGGCAGGCCGCGCGGGCCCTGAGCGCGGCGCTCTTGGCCTCGTTGGCCTTGGTCACCGTCCTGGACCTGCTCGGGTGCCAGGCGACGCGACCGGACGACGATCCCCAGCGCGGTGCACTGAGCGTCGACCTGGCCGTGATCCCCCTGATCCTCCCAGCCGATACCACGCAGTCGGCCACGGTGTGGGTCACGGTGCTGGAGGGCACCGAGCCCGTGGCCGACAGCACCAGGGTGTGGCTCGTGGCCACCTCAGGTCACCTGCCCTCGGCGGCCTACACGAGCAGCGGCGTGGCGAGCACGAGCTTCCACCCCTCGCTCTCCACAGGGGTCGTCACGATCATCGCGCAGGTCAAGGGCGTGCGGGACACGATGAAGATCACCGTTTACTGAAAGAGCGGCGCCACTCTGGCGCCGCCCATCTCCTGAAGCCCTTGGAGCCGAAGGGGATCGAACCCTCGACCTCATGACTGCCAGTCATGCGCTCTCCCAACTGAGCTACGGCCCCAGCGGAACCTGGTTATGCTATCGGCGCCTTCCCCCGAGGGTCAAGGGGAATTCAGGCCGGCGACAATGCCGCTTGATCGCTCCCGCGGCCATCCGCTACGTTTTGTGGTGTGTACGTCGGCGCGGGAGTGGTGAAACTGGTAGACGCGCTGGACTCAAAATCCAGTGGGGGCGACCCCGTGTCGGTTCGACTCCGACCTCCCGCAAGCTCACCCGGAGAAGATCGCGGTGAAGGTTCAGAGCGCCCCCGCCCGCTGGTCCCCTGACGTTCCCCTGGCCCAGCTCAGCACCTGGCGGATCGGCGGTCCGGCCCGCTTCCTGAGCCTGCCCGAGGACGAGGAGCAGCTCCGCGAGGATCTGGCGGCCGCGACGCAGCTGCACCTTCCCGTGCTGGCCCTGGGCGGGGGCAGCAATCTCCTCTTCCCGGACTCCGGGTACGACGGCCTCGTCCTGAGGCTCCCGGCTCGTCTTCCCGCGCGCCTCCGCGAGGAGTCCGATCGCAGCGCCCCTCACCCGAAGCTCCTGCTGGCCGCTGGGATGTCGCTCACGGCCTCGGCCCACCGCCTGGCGTCGCTCGGCCTGCGCGGGCTCGAGTGGACCGAGGGGATCCCCGGATCGATCGGCGGCGCGATCGTGAACAACGCCGGCGCCTTCGGCTCCTCGATGGCCGACACGCTGGTGGGCGTGCGCATCCTGCGACCCGACGGCAGCGCCGAGCAGTGGGAGGCTGCTCGCCTTGAGCTGCGCTATCGCGATTCGGCCCTCAAGGGGCACGATCCCACGGAGGTCTTCATCATCGCGGTGGAGCTTCGCCTGACGCGCGATGATCCAGCGAAGCTGCTCCAGGTCATGCGCCGCATTCGCGCGCGTCGCGAGGAAGGACTGCCCAAGCAACCGAGCTGCGGCTGCGTCTTCCGCAATCCGCCCGATGTGCCGGCGGGGCGGTTGATCGATCAGCTCGGTTTGCGGGGTCTGCAGGTCGGCGGCGCGCGCGTGTCGACCCACCACGCGAACTTCATCGTCAACGACGGCGGGGCGCGCGCACAGGATGTGCTCGAGCTCATCGAACGGGTGCGCGCGGAGGTCGCCGCGCGCAGCGGGCACCAGCTCGAGCTCGAGGTCCAGATCGTGGCGGGCCGCGATGCGTCACCCGGCCCGAGCCGTGCGGGCGAGCGGCCCCCGGGGTCGGCCGGTGCCGGCCGCTAGCGCGCCTCGATGGAGACCGCCCCCCACGCTCCCGCGACCTTCTCGGGCTCCTCGATCGAGTAGCTGCCCTCCGTCGCTCCGAATCCGATCCGGCCGAAGGCGAAGATCGGGTCCTCGAGCGGGATCTTGCTCGTGTCGGCCACGGCGCCGGCCATGTCGCTCTGCCCCGCGGTGGCCTCGAAAACCCCATCGGGCTGCAGCCGCGCCAGGAGGAACCACGCCACCGGCGCCATCAGACCCCGCAGACCGCCCGAGTCCGGGGTCCAGGCGAAGGCGATGTCGCTGCCGCTCTGCGCCCACTTGCCCATCGACTGGCCATCCTGGTAGACCAGATCGGCGCAGGTTCCCGAGGTGACCACCTTGACCCCTTCGTAGCGGATGCCGAAGGAGACGCCCTGCACCGCGAAGCGACACGGGTGGTAGAGGTAGGCCCAGACCATGACCGTGTCGGCCGCGCCGTCGTACTCGGTCACCAGGTCCCCGGTGCCCCGCACCGGCGGCAGGTCCTGGCAGGGATCGACCGTGACCTGGCCACCGGGATAGGACGCGGGCCCGGCGCAGTGAAGGAGCAGCCGCACGCCGCCATTGCCGCCCATCTTCATGATTCGTGTGGCGTGCGCCGAACCGGCGAGCGCCCCCAGCAGGACGGCCAGGACGATCGCAGGTGCGATGCGCGATGTCTTCATGCCCGCCTCCCCTCCCTCACTCGCGACCCGGCACGATGCCGAGGTTCGTATCGCCTGGCCGCTGCTCCTCGAAGACCTCGATCTCCACCGCCTGCACCAGCGAATCGGTCACGCAGTCGGCGTCCCGGTAGACGAGCCGCGCGAGACCCCGGGTCATCATGCGGTTCGCGAAGGTGACCTCGATGTGCTCGGGCGAGCGACTGTCGACGCGCACGGGTCGGAATCGCCTCTGCGTCGCGTCGACCAGAACCAGATCCGACAGCCGGTCAAGGTCGGTCCCCTCGATCCTCAGCCGGCTCTGTATGAAGCGGAAGTTGAGCGCCCCGATGACGGCCCGCACCAGGGGTGGCTGGCGCAGGACCCAGCCGGTGTCGACGCTGACCGAGGGGCTCCCCAAGAGCAGCGTGGTCTGGTCGGGCATGCGCGCGGCCAGATTCGCGACCTCGATCTGCGCCGCTCCGAGGTTCTCAACCGCCAGCGCGATCGCCAGCCGGTAGCGCACGCCCCCGCCAGGCAGCTCCTCGCCTATCGCTGCCAACCAGCCCGGATCGCTGCGCCAGGCGTCTAGCGGGCGGAAGGAACCATCGGCGGCCTGCGCATCGCCTTCGACCTGGCGCCAGGCCGCGGGCGGCTCTTTGGCCACGCCCCGCAGGCCGAGCACCGTGACCCGGGCATCCGGTCGGCGCGAGGCCCAGCGCACGATGAACCCCAGGGAATCGGCCGGCTGGGGCGTTTCCACCGTCAGGTAGACCGCGGCCTCGGGCGCCGGCAGCGCTGGCAGGTTGGTCACGCGCTCGTCGGCGCTCCAGCTCAGGTAGGCCGTGCCCGTCCCTGCAGCCCGCGCGTGCGCGGCCATCCCGATCCCCGCGCAGATCAGCACCGAGAGCAGCAGCCTGCGGGAAGCGCGCTCCCCCAGCCCCGCTCGCATGCGCCCGGTCCGGGCGTCGCGTCGTCTCACCAGCTACCTCCCGGGACGCAGAACCTCCAGATCGGCCTCCAGAAGGACCGCCGGGTTCTGCAGATGGAATCGCTCCAGCACCTCTGGGTGCACCTCTCCAAACCACATGGCCAGCTTGGGTTCCCCATCTCCGCGCGGGACGGTCCAGATCTCGGCCGCCCGCCCGGGGAGGAACGGCGGTCCGCCGGCCGCCCGCAACTCACCCTGGCGGTCGAACTCGCGCAGGATCGCCTCGGCCACGGCCTTGATATCCTCGAACCCGGCCCGCGCCGCGACGATGCCGCAGGCCAGCCGCCCGCGGTCGACGGCCAGCGTCTCGGCGGCCGGATCGAGCAGGGTCACCTCGCCCACCTCGAAGATCCGCTGCGGAAGGGGGTGGGTGACGTTGTGCTCGAAGGTGGCGAGCAGCCCCGCCAGCAGGTTCGTGCGCACCATCGTCTGCTCGCTGCTCACCGGGTGCGAGACGCGCACGGCCTGCTCGGAGGCGGGCCGGCCGAGCGCCTCGTCCTGCGCCGCCGGGGAGGTGAGCACGAGCGTCATCACCTCCGCGAAGCCCAGCCCGCAGAGCACCTCGCGCGCGCGGTTGGCGCGCGCCTTGCCCGGGAGCTGCTCGCCCACCGTGAAGCTCGGCACCAGGCTGGGCGTGATGCGGTGGTACCCGTAGGCGATGGCCAGGTCCTCGATCAGGTCGATCTCGTGCAGGATGTCGTTGCGATAGGGCGGCACCCCGACGCGGACCTCGTCCGGTCCGACCGCGTCGGCCTCGTGGCGCATGCGCCGCAGCAGCGCGACCGCGTCGGCCGTGCTCACGTCGATGCCCAGGATGCGCGCGGCGCGGGAGGGCGTGATCGTCATCGCCTGCAGGCCGAAATCGGGCGTTCGCCGCACCCCATCCGGCTCCATGATCTCGACCGCCTGCGCGCGCGCGCCGGGCAGGTTCTCGATCAGGCTGGTGACGATGATGTTGAGCGTGCGCTCGACGAGGCGCCGCTCGAGACCGGTCACGTCGATGAAGAGGCGGCGCGAGCCCACCGTGACCTTGGTCACCTCCGAGTTGATGATCGGCGGCATCGAGAGCACCGTGCCCCGGCTGTCGCGCAGGATCGGATAGCGCCGCATGCCCCGCAGCAGGTGGGCGTAGGCCGTGCCCTTGGGGTGCTCCTCGAGGATGCGGCGCAGCGTCAGGGCGTGCTCGGGCCCGGGGCCGGCCGCCCCCAGCGGTGTGAAGGAGAAGCCATCCGGATCCTCGACCGTGTAGGTGAGGTCCGGAACGACGCGGTCCAGATCGTAGACGCCGATCGAGGCATGCTTGCGGTCGCGTCCGATCGCCCAGTGCAGGTTCTCCTGCAGCTTCATCACGATCTTGAGCGCGTCCAGATCGAGCGCGACGTTTTCGACCACGGCGCAGGCAATCGCGGGCCGGTACGAATCGAGCGCGCCCACCGCCGGATCGACGGTGAGGCGCAGCGCGACCGGGCCCAGCGCGTAGCGCGGCGCCCCCGTCTCCAGCCCCAGGTAGCCGCGCAGCACGCGCGCCAGCCCGCCCGGGTCGAACATGTCGGGCCGCACCGCCAGCAGCTCCATGCGCACGACGTCGAGCGGCTCCATCTCCGTGTGGTCCGCCCGCAGGTCGCCCCCGCACCCCTCACAGGCCGGCGGGATCTCCTCGGTGGCGGTCATCTCGGCCACCGTCGCGCAGCGGTTGCAGCGCACGCGTCGCAGCTGCATGTAGCCCTCGACGTCGCACCCCAGGTGACCCAGGTGTTCCAGCAGCTTCTCGGGCGCAAGATCGGTGAGCAGCATCGAACGCAGGCGCACCAGGGGAATGCCGATCACCGGCATAGCGGCACCTCCTTCAGCCACTCGAGGTCGGCCATGTAGAGCGAGCGCATGTCGAGCACGTCGTAGCGCAGCATGGCCACCCGCTCGAGCCCCAGCCCCCAGGCCAGCACGGGCACGGAGCAGCCGAGCGGCCGGGTCACCTCGGGCCGGAAGATGCCGGCGCCCCCCATCTCGAGCCAATCCTTCTTCTCCTCGAGCCAGATGAAGACCTCGACACTCGGCTCGGTGTAGGGGAAGAAGCCCGGCCGGAACTCGAAGCGTTCGAAGCCCATCTTGCGGTAGAAGGCCGCCAGCGTCCCCAGCAGGTGAGCGAAGCTGGCCTGCTCGTCGATGATGATGCCGTCGACCTGGTGGAAGACCGGCAGATGCTTGTAGTCCACCGCCTCGCGCCGAAAGACGCGCCCCACGCAGAAGACCTTGCGCGGGCCGCGCGGGTCGGCGGCCAGGGCCCGCACCGTGGCGGCGGTCGTATGCGTGCGCAGCACGACCTCCTCGGCGCGGCGGGGATCCCAGCGGTACTGCCAGCCGCGCGAGCCCGTGTCGCCGCCGTTTTCGTGCGTGCGCGCGACGCGCGCGACCAGCGCCTGATCGCCGGGCAAGGGGGCGCGCGCGGGATTGGCCAGATAGAACGTGTCCTGCATCTCGCGCGCGGGGTGATCCTGCGGCTGGAAGAGCGCATCGAAGTTCCAGAAGGCCGATTCGACGGTGGGCGACTGGATCTCGTTGAACCCCATCTCCATGAAGACGCGGCGGGTCTCCTCGAGCACGCGCTGCATCGGGTGGCGCTTGCCCGGGTGGAGGGGCGCCACGCCGAGGTGGACGTCGTAGGTCTTGAAGGAGACCTGGCGCCACTCCCCCGTGGCGATGAGATCGTAGCTGAGCTGCGCGACCTCGCGCGCCTCCGCCACCCCCGCGGCCACCACCGAAGCACCCCGCTCGGTCAGCCCGACCAGCCGGCGGCGTTTGGCCCGCAGCTCGATCAGCTCGCGCCGCCCTTTCAGCAGCTCGAGCGCGGCGGCGATATCGACCCCGCCTGCCGGCAGCTCGTCCTCGAAGGCACGGCCGTCGGGACGCTGGGCGAGCGCCGCCAGCAGCAGCTCATCGGGCCCCGCCGCAGGCACCCCGCCGGCTGCGCGCTCCGCAAGGCGGATCGCCGGCCCCTCCTTGGCGCCCCAACCCTTCGCGGTGAGGAAGCGCAGCGAGGCGCCCACATCCTTGGAGGCCAGGCCCGTCAGGGCCGGCAGCTCCTGCATCGTCAGCGGTCGCCCGGCCTGCTGGAGTGCCTCGAGGACCCGGCGCTCCGGCAGCTTGTCTGTCGCGGCTGCGCGGCCGCCCTCCCGCAGGACGAGCTCTTGACGCGGGATCTCCTGAATCGCCACCAGCCCGCGTTCGGCCAAGAGCTGCGCCCCGGCCGCCAGCACGGATTGGTCCACGCCCAGCTTCTCCGCCAAGGCGGGGATCTCGACCGGGTCGCGCAGGCCGGCGAGGCCGGTCAGCAGGAGGTATTGCTCTCGCGGTAGCCTTTCCATTCCCCTTCCCCAGTTGTCGTGCCTGCGCGCCGGCCCGGGTGCGGGCGGTTCGCACTTCGTCCCGCCCGCGCGGGCTCAGCCGCTTCGGACCGCGACCAGCGCGCACAGCGCCGCCGCCGCCGTCTCCGCGCGCAGCCTGCGCGGCCCG
>CAZDKK010000039.1:0-46673 GCA_964506245.1 uncultured bacterium
CCTCTTCGCGCGATCCTCAGCCATCGCGCCGGCCCCCCCGGGCGCGCCCCGGCTCGGCGGGGCCGGCCGCCGCGTCGATGGCCGCGCGCAGGGACGCCGTCGCGGCTTGGGGATCGGCCGCCAGCGCGACGGCTTGGATCACCGCTACCCCGTGGGCCCCGGCGGCCATGACCTCGGGAACCTGCGCTGGGCCGATCCCACCGATGGCGATCACCGGAATCTCCAGGCGGCCGGAGATCTCCCGCAGCGCGCCCGGCCCGATCGGCGCGCCGGCGTCCGCCTTGCTGGCGGTCGCGTAGATCGCCCCGCATCCGATGTAGTCGGCGCCTGCCCACATGGCTTCCTCCGCCTCCCCGGCCGTGGCGGCCGAGGCCCCGATGATGCGACCGGGACCCAGCAGGCGGCGCGCCAAACCGATGGGGAAATCCTCCTGTCCCAGGTGCACCCCCGCGGCGTCGGCCGCCAGCGCCACATCGATCCGATCGTTGACGATCAGCGCCACGCCCGCCCGCCGGCAGATTTCCACGAGCGCGCAAGCGATGCGGATCTGCTCGCGGTTCGAGGCATGCTTGTCACGGAACTGGATCGTGTCGGCGCCGCCGGCGATGGCCAGCCGCGCCAGCTCTTCGCGGCCGAAGCGCGCCTGCGGCGTCGCGCCGATGAGCACGTGCAGGCGGCCCACCCCTCTCAGCATGAGGTCTCTCCCTGCCCGCCCCCGGTGGGGCCAGCGGTGAAGTGTGTCCAGTCGCGTCCCCTCAGGAAGAAGAAGGGGTTCGTCGGCCGGTGGCCATGGCCCACCGCGAGCCCCCCGCGGAGCGCCTCGGTGACGAAGCGCTTCGCCAGATCGACCGCCCGCGCGAGCGGCTCCCCGCGACCCAGCCACGTGGCCAGCGCGGCCGACAGGGTGCAACCCGTTCCGTGCGCGCCGCGCCCCACGACGCGCGCGGCGCGGAACGTGCGAACCTCGTCGCCGTCGAGCAGCAGATCGACCGCCTCACGGTCGTCCAGATGGCCACCCTTGACGAGCACGGCGCGCGGCCCCAGCTCCTGGATGCGGCGCGCCGCCTCGCGCGCATCCGCCAGACTCGCGATGCGCACACCGCTCAGCGCCTCGGCTTCGGGGCGGTTGGGCGTGCAGATCCGCGCGAGCGGCAATAGGCGGGCGCGCAGGGCCTCGACGGCCGCCTCTTCCAGGAGGCTGAAGCCGCTGGTCGAGATCATCACCGGGTCGACGACGAGGTTCGGCAGGCCCCGATTGGCCAGCGCCTCCGCCACGACCGCCACGATCTCGGCGGTTGCCAGCATGCCGGTCTTGGTGGCGGCGACGTCGAAGTCGGAACAGACGGCATCGATCTGCTGACGCACGATCTCGGCGGGAAGCGGCAGGGAGGCCGCGACCTCGCGGGTGTTCTGCGCGGTCACCGCAGTGATGGCAACGAGCCCGTAGCCACCGTTGGCGGCAATGGCCTTCAGGTCGGCCTGGATGCCGGCACCCGCGCCGGAGTCGGATCCGGCGATCGTCAGCACCTGGCAGGGTCGATCCACAGCGCGCCTCCCTCCCTGTCCCGCGCCACGGACATCGCGGCACTCCGTGCCCCTCACGGCATTGCCCGGGGCAGATCCCCGCCGGGCCCCCAAGGACCCCTGAAGGTACCGTTACCTCCCGAACCGGTCAAGCCCGCCAGCACTCCCCATGCGCTCCAAAATGGAACGAAACTCAATATGGTACCGTGATCTGATTCACTTTGAAACACGACAAGCTGATACCCCCAGGATCCAGCTTGCCCGGGCTTCGCCTCGAGACTGCCCACCCAGCGCACGAAGGAGAGGCGCTCTCGGCGGACCCGACAGACGCTTTGCGGACCATGAACCTTAAGGCCCACGAATAATAGATCTTACTCGTTGCATCGCCGGGTTGCCGAGCGGCCGGTGCAGGCGGGTTCCTGGCATCCGGTGGGGCTCCGGCCGGGATCGGGCACCATCAGGCCGTTGTGGCACGGTGCCTGCACCGGAGGGTTGCGTCGCACGAAGCAGCGACCAGAGGCCCGGGGGGGCCCGGGCGGAGCGGATAGAGAGAAGGCGTTGGACACCCGGCGAGCCGCTGGAGCGGCGCCGGGTCGCCGGACCGAGGAAGCGTCTCGGCCAGGCGCAAGAGAGGAGGGACGTCATGAACCTGATTCAGTACCGGCCGCGTGTGTTGGGGAGTGTGTTCCCCCGCGAGACTCGTTCGTGGATGAGCGATTGGGACCGGATGCTTGACGAGTTCTTCAACGGGTTGCCCGCGCGCGGTGATGTGAGCGAGTGCTGCGAATGGGCACCCCGCGTCGACATCCGCGAGGAGAAGGATCGCTACGTGGCTGACTTCGAGCTGCCGGGTCTCGAGAAGGACGAGGTCCAGGTCACGCTGGAGAATGGCGTGCTCACGGTCACCGGTGAGCGCAAGCGCGAGGAAACGCGCGAGGACGACAAGATCTACCGGTCCGAGCGGTTCTACGGCAAGTTCGCCCGTTCGCTCAGGCTGCCCGACGATGTCAATGCAGAACAGGTCGAGGCGGGGTTCAAGAATGGTGTGCTGCGCGTAGCGGTGCCGAAGAAGGAAGAGTCGAAGCCCCGCTCGATCGAGATCAAGTAAGCGGACGGCCGCTTCCCAGCAGTCGCCCTGCATGGCGAAGGGTCGGGCTCTCAGCTCGACCCTTCGCGTTTTCCGACGGTGCGCCCCGACTGAGACTGCGAATCTCTAGACACCGGCCGTCTGAAGACCGACCTCCTCAGCGTACTGGCTGAGGATCAACCCTTCCATCCACTGCCGCGTCTCCGCGTTGATCGGGTGCGCGAGGTCCTGGAACGTGCCGTCCGGCTTGCGACGGCAGGGCATGGCCACGAACAATCCGTTGTTTCCCTTGATGATCTTGATCCCCCGGACCACGAAGCAGTTGTCCAGCGTAATGCTCACGAACGCCTTGAGCCGGTCTTCGTCCCGCAGGGACATCCTCACCTCGGTGATTTCCATAGCGCCCGCCCCCTCGCAGCCTGTCCGGTCACGACCGCCTGCGCGTCCGTGGCTCGCGCGCGCGTCGTTCCCGATCCCGCAGGGGTGGCAGTGCCTCCCCGGCCACCCGGCGGACGACGCTCGAGAAGCCGGCCCCATCCGTGGCGGGAGACACGGACCTGAGGGTGGACACGGCCCCCAGGCCCCGAGTTGCCATCCCTGGCTCCTTCCGCCTAGAATGGCAGCCCATCGACCCTTGCGTGGGCTGCCGCTCTTATCTTGCACATCAGCGGGCATGACTGCAAGGGGCTACCGCAGATACGCCCGGGGCGGCGATGGTGAAATGGAGGTGCCACGCATGGCGGGTGAGATCTTCGATGTCCTGATCCTCAATGGTCGCCCAGCCGCCGGGAAGTCGGAGGTGATCGATTACCTGCGCAAGACTCCCCTCGACGAGCGCATCCGGCGTTTCCACGTCGGGGAGTTCGAGGAGTTCGACGACTTCCCCATCCTGTGGGAACGATTCGAGGACGACGACCTCTGGGAACGCCACGGCAAGCCGCGCCTGATCTCCGACAAGACTTACACGTACGAGGGCCAGACCTACGAGGGCTATGTCTTCAAGGACCCCTTCTTCTGGCACTTCCTGATCGAGAAGCTCAACGAGAACTACGCCAGGCGCCTGCGTGACCGGCCTGACTACCATGCGCGCACGACCGCCATCTTCGAGTTCGCCCGCGGCACCCAGCACGGCGGATTCGCCCAGGCTTACCGCCACCTGTCGGACAAGGTGTTGGCAGCCGCCTGCACGATCTACATCCGCGTCGACTGGGCGGAGTCGCTGCGCAAGAACCGCCGCCGTCGCAATCCTGACCGGCCCGACAGCATCCTCGAGCACTCGCTGGAAGACAAGAAGATGGAGTTTCTCTACAAGGAGTCGGACTGGGAGGCCTTCTCGGGGGCCGACCCGGGCCACCTGCTCGTCAACGGCCGGCGAGTCCCCTACGCGGTCTTCGACAACCAGCCCGAGAAGACCGACCAGCCCGAGGTCTTGGGGCGCCATCTGGAGGAGGTCTGCGGGAGGCTCTGGACGCTGCGGCACTCGACCCGCGGTTGAAAGGAAGCGAGCGTGATCAACTTCATCGCCCTGGCCGCCATCATCGTGGCGGTCGCCATCTTCGTGCGGTTGTCGGGGAATCCCATCGGCCACAGCCCGAGCTACCTGCGCCGGCGCATCCTGAACTGGGTGCCCCTCGGGGTCGGGTACGCCTTCCTGTACTTCGCGCGCTACAACCTGAATCCGGCCAAGATCGCCCTGGGCGACCTGATGACCAAGCAGGAGTTTGGGACGATTGGCGCCGCCGGGACCTGGACCTATGCGGTGGCGTTCCTGCTCAACGGCCCACTCACCGACAGGATCGGGGGCCGCAAGGCGATGCTGATCTCCGTCATCGGCGCCGCCTTGAGCAACATCGTCCTCGGGTTCCTCGTCTTCAACCTCGGCAGGCCCGGCGAGGAGCACTATCTGCGGACCGCGGGCGGTCACAGCCTGCTCATGTTCCTCTTTGTCATCCTCTACGCGATCAACATGTACTTCCAGAGCTTCGGCGCGGTCAGCATCGTCAAGGTCAACAGCGGCTGGTTCCACGTCCGTGAGCGCGGCATGTTCGGGGGGATCTTCGGGATCTTGATCTCGGCCGGGATCTTCTTCGCCTACAACTTCGGGCCGTGGATCGTCGACATCTTCCACACCGTCCGCGACGCGGCCGGCAAGGTCGTCGAGGTGAACCCGCCCTTCTGGGTCTTCTGGGTCCCGAGCCTGCTGCTCCTGGGAACCGCGGTGTGGATCTACCTGGTGGTGCGCGACCGGCCGCAGGAGGCCGGCTTCGAGAATTTCGACACGGGCGACGCCTCCTCGGGCGAGGACGACCGGCCCGACCCGCTGGGGACAATCCTGAAGAAGGTGGTGACGAACCCGATCGTCATCACGATCGGCGCCATCGAGTTCTGCACGGGGGTCCTGCGCCAGGCGATCATGCAGTGGTACCCGATCTACGGCAACGAGTGGGGCTTCAAGTCGACCTTCGTCGTCATCCAGCAGTGGGGGCTGATGCTCTTCCTGGCCGGGTCGCTCGGCGGCATGGTCGCCGGCTGGATCTCCGACAAGGTCTTCGGCTCGCGCCGCGGGCCGGTGGCGGCGCTGCTCTACGGGCTGATGGTGGTCGCCGTGCTGGCCATGATCCCGATGGTCCAGCAGCCGGTGGCGGGCCAGACCGTCGACGCCGCGCACCTGTGGGGACTGGGGATCTGCGTGATCGTCATCTCGTTCTGTGTGATCGGAACGCACGGCATGCTCTCGGGCACCGCGACGATGGACTTCGGGGGGCGCAAGAACGCCGGGACAGCGGTGGGGATGATCGACGGGCTCGTCTACCTGGGGACCGGCGTGCAGTTCCTCGGCCTCGGGTACCTGACCGAGAAGTCGTGGACCTACTGGCCGCCGTTTCTCATCCCGTTCGCGATTGTCGGAACCGTGCTGGCGATCCGCATCTGGCACGCGCTGCCCGAGGCGACCAGGAGGAAGGCCTGAGCGGGGAGCCGCGGATGGCCGGGACACCGAGCGGGGTCCCCAGGCCACGGAGGGGAACGTGAAGCTGCTGGGCCGCCACAAGCCCCTCATCGGGGTCGTGCACGTGGCACCCCTGCCGGGGGCACCGGCCTACAGCGGATCGGTGGACCGCGTGGTGCAGCGGGCGCTGGCCGATGCTCGGGCGTACCTGGAGGGCGGCGTCGACGGGCTCCTGGTGGAGAACTACGGCGACGCCCCCTTCCACGCCGGCAGCGTGCCCCCCGAGACCGTGGCCGCCCTCACGCGGGTCGTCTCCCAGGTGCGAGACCTGGGCGCGTTCCCTCTCGGCGTCAACGTGCTGCGATCGGACGGCCCGGCGGCGCTGGCCGTCGCCGCTGCAACCGGGGCGCAGTTCATCCGCGTCAATGTGCTGGCAGGGGTGATGGCGACGGACCAGGGCCTGATCCAGGGGTGTGCCGCCCCGCTGCTGCGAGCCCGGGCGGCCTGGGGCGGGGCGGTGGCGATCTGGGCCGACGTGCTCGTCAAGCATGCCCACCCGCTCGCGATGGTAGAACCGGAGGCTGCGGCAGCCGATCTGGTCGAACGGGCCCTGGCGGATGCGTTGATCGTGACGGGAGCGCGCACCGGCACGCCCGTCGACCCGGACCGGCTGGCGGCCGTGCGCCGGGGCGCGGGGCGGGCCCCGGTGCTGGTGGGCAGCGGGGTGGGCCCGAAGTCGCTTGCGGATCTCTGGGGCCTGGCAGATGGTTTCATCGTCGGCACGTCGCTCGAGCGGGGCGGACGGACGGGGGCCGCGGTCGACCGGGATCGCGTGCGGCGGCTGGTCGCCGAGCATCGCCGGCTGGCCGCTCGGCCGCCGGGCCCGCGGGCGGGCGGCAGGCGTCGGACTGTCCCGGGGCGCCCTGGGACCGTTCGGCCCGCGCGCAGGGGGACAGGATGAGCCGCGAACGCAGGGACGAGGCCGGGAACAGGGAGCCCGAGCAGGATGCGGGGTCCGATGGCGACCTGGCGGTCGAGACCGAACCCCTGCCCACGCACTGGGACGATGCCGCCGCGTCCCTGGCCGAGAGCTTTCTGTGCGCCCGGACCGTCCGTCCCGAGGAAGCTGCCGACCTGGCCCGCTTCTCCCATGCCTGCCTGCGCTATGCCTACATGGAGCGCCGCGTGCAGGGCGACCTCCTGTGCGAGCTGCCGGCCCACCTGTCCGTGCTCCAGGGCGACGAACACGCGGGGCTGCTCGAGGAGGCCGAAGAACTCGCCGAGGCCGAGCGCTCCTGCCTCGAGATCCCAGACGGACCGATCGAGGAGCTGGCCGAGCTGCTGGACGACCGCGGGATCAAGGTCTTCGAGTGGCCGCGAGCCGCGGGGCGTGAGCTGGCCAGTGCGTTCCTGATGGCCGAGGAAACTGGGCCGGCCCTGCTATCCCTGGCACCACCTGACTCACCGGAGGGACGTTTCCTCCTCGCCCACGCCTATGGCCACCTGGTGGCGGACATCGATCCCTACGAGAACCGATTCTGCCCGCTCGGCGGCGGGCAGGGGGGGCTCGCCCGCGGGGGGCAGTTCGCCGGCGAGATCGAGGGCGGGAGCGACGATGGAATCGCCATCCCCGAGAACCGCGCCGACATCTTCGCGCGCTGCCTGCTCATCCCCCACGAGCACTTCGCGCGCACGCTGCATGACTTCGGACAAGGCGGGCCCGCGGGCTTCAGCCCGCAGCGGCTGGCAGACGTGGGCTATTACTACGGCGTGCGGCCGGAGGTCGTCCTCTGCCGCCTGGTGGACCTGGGGGTGTTGCCGGCCACCTCGGCCCGGGCGCTGGCGGGTCGGCTGCCGGCGCAGCGGCCCGAGCCAGCAAGGGAGGCAGGGCCGCCCAGGGAGGTCGGGGGAACGGACGGTCACGCACTGCCCGGCCTGGTGGGGGCTCTGCCGCGCCGGTTCCTGAACCTCTCGCTGGCCCTCTTCCTGAAGGGCCGCGTGTCCAAAACCCAGATGGGTGTGCTGCTCGGGTCCGGGGACGAGCTGGTCGACGCCATCCTAACCTGGGTCCCGCCGCCACCCCCGCCGGCGAGGGACGGCCGCAGGGTGCAACGCCCAGGGCCCGGCCGTGCCGGAGGCGGGCGGGGAGGGTCCGGGGGCGGTCCGGGAGCATGAGGTGAGCGAGTTCTGGGACAAGATGCGGACCGGCGTGCGCTGGCTCGGGCACTTCCTGGGCGAACGGCTCTGGGAGGAAGATCTGCGCCGGCGCGGGGGCTGGCGCGGCTTCTTCCTGCGCGAGCTGCGCATCCTGGTCGTCGTGGTCAAGAGCGTTTCGCGCGGGCAGATTCCGCTGCGCGCGGCCGCGATGACCCTGGCGACCTTGCTCGCGCTCATCCCCTGCATCGTGCTGGCCTTCACCCTCATCGGCAGCTTCGGCGGATTCGCGGGCATCGAGACGCAGCTCAAGCGCTTCCTCATCCAGAATCTCGTGACCGCGGTCCAGGCCCAGGTGACGCGTTTCCTGGAGAGCTTCCTGCGGGGCGTTCACTCCGGGGCCTTCCAGGGCATCAGCCTCTTCTTCCTCCTGGGTGCAGTCCTGGGGCTGCTGGCCACGGTCGAGGATGCCTTCAACCACATCTGGGGCATCAAGCGCGGTCGCAGTCTGCCCCATCGCCTGACGACCTACACGACCATCGCGATCTTCACCCCCTTCGTCCTCGGCATCAGCCTGACCGCCACCGTCTCGATGCAGAACGCGCAGGTCTTCGTGCACCTCAAGGAGGTTGCCCACATGGGCGACTTCCTGGCCTGGATCTTCGGATTCCTGCCGGCGCTCGTCACCGTGCTGAGCCTGACCGTGCTCTACATGATCATGCCCAACACGCGCGTGAGCTTCGGGTCTGCCTTTCCCAGCGCCCTGACCGCCGGCATCATCTGGGAATTGAGCAAGTGGGGCTACGGCACGTACCTTTCCTCGCGGACGATGTACGGCAGCCTCTACGGATCGCTGACCGCCATCCCCTTGCTCTTCCTCTGGATCCAGTTGAGTTGGGTGATCGTGCTGGGCGGCGCGCTGCTCACCTTCGCGCGCGAGGCAGCCGACGAGTTCCAGGCCGAGGAGAGCGCGCTGACGGCCAGCTTCCAGGCGCGGTTGCGGGCCGCGCTGCGCAGCCTGATCGCGATCGCGCGTGCTCACCACCGCGGGGAGCCGGCTCCCGACGTGAGCCAGATCGCAGCGGAGTTGCATACCTCGGTGCGACTGGTCCGCGCCGCGGTGAGCGACCTGGTCGCCGGGCACCTCGTTCACGAGGTCGTGCAGCGCCAGACCAAGGGCGAGGGCGGCCTCGTCCCCGCGCGCGATCTCCAAGCGCTCACGGTGTACGACGTGGTGCGCTGCCTGCGCGACGCGGGGACACCTACGCCCTCCTCCGCCGACGACCCCGCCACCCGGGAGGTGGACCAGATCTTGAGCCAGATCGACCACAGCCTCGAGAGCCTGGGGCGCCCGCTGGACCTCCTGCAGATCGTGCAGGCGCTCGAAGAGGGGCCGGCGACCTCCCGGCCCGCGCGGCCGGTCGAGCTGGTGCCCCCGCAGTCGCGCTGAGACCCCTCCGGCCTGATGATGCTCATCAGCAAGGGCCCCGCCGCGGCCGCAAAATTCGATGCGTGCAGGCACCCATCGATGCGCTATACTCGCAGGCTTTGCAGATGAGCCAAGGAGTGATTCGGGGAGGCATGGTCCGATGAACCCATCCGATTTTGTTATGGGCATCAGCGGGGATGCCGGCGAGGGCATCGTCCTGACCGGTGAGCTCATGACCGAAGTGGCGGCCCGGTCGAACATACACATCAGCAGCACCCAGACCTATCCGGCCGAGATCCGCGGGGGGCAGTCCTATGTCCAGATCCGCTTCGGGGTGGACAGCGTCTTCAACCCCGGCGACCGGCTGGACGTGCTGGTGGCCTTCAACGACCTGGCCTACCACCGCTACAAGACCAGCATCAGCACCGGCGACACAATCCTGATCATCGACGGCGACCCGGAGACCTTCGATCGCGAGACGACGCTGGCCGACTGGCGTGGCGGTCCGGCCTACGTGATCCCCATGGGGAAGATCGCGCTCGAGCAGGTCGGCGAGAAGCGCTCGAAGAACATGGTCGCGCTGGGTGCCGTGACCGCCCACCTCGGCTTCCGGCCCGAGCCGGGCGAGGCCGCGATCGGCAAGTTCTTCGGCAAGAAGAACCCCAAGCTGGTCGAGAAGAACCTCCAGGCCTTCAAGGCCGGCCGGGACTACGTGCAGCAACACGTCACAAAAACCGACCATTTGACGGTGCCGCACGTCCGCGGCGACGGCTACATGGTGATGAGCGGCAACGACGCCATCGCCCTGGGCGCTCTGTACGCGGGGTGCCGCTTCTACGCCGGATACCCGATCACGCCGGCCTCGGAGATCATGCAGCTGCTGGCCGAGGAATTGCCCAAGGTGGGCGGCACGATGTACCAGGCCGAGGACGAGATCGCCTCGCTGGCGGCGGTGCTGGGCGCGTCCTTCGCGGGGGTGCGGGCGATGACCGCCACCTCCGGCCCGGGCCTGTCGCTGATGGCGGAGCTCCTGGGCATGTCGGGCATCGCCGAGATCCCGGTCGTCATCGTCGACGTGCAGCGCGGTGGGCCGAGCACGGGCCTGCCGACCAAGACCGAGCAGTCCGACCTCCTGCCGTCCCTGTACGGCGGGCACGGTGAGTTCCCGCGAGTGGTCATGGCTCCCATTTCGATCCGTGACTGCTTCAACGTGATGACGCGCGCCTTCGAGATCGCCGAGAACTACCAGGTGCCAGTGATCGTGCTCTCCGAGCAGGGGCTCGGCCACCGGCGGGCGACGCTGCCCAAGTCGCTGCTGCGCGAGACCCCCAAGGAGGAGGCAGCCCGGCCCTTGACCACCTGGGGCCACACCTACAACCGCTACAAGATCACCGACAGCGGCATCTCGCCCCGCGCGCTGTGCGGCGACCCGGGCGGAACACACATGGCCACCGGACTCGAGCACTGGGACTTCGGCGGTCCGGCGCACAATCCGGCCAACCGGACCGAGATGGTGCGCAAGCGCTTCCGCAAGCTGCGCAACCTGGATCGCAAGTACGGCGGCGTCTTCGCCTTCAAGGGCGCGGACGCCACGCACCACCTGCACGCGACGACCGACGAGGAGGCGGGCCGGCTGTCGGCGGTCGAGGCGTGCATGCGCGGGCAGATCGGGGTGATCGGCTGGGGTGCCACCGCGGGCGTCGTGCGCGAGGCGGTCATGCGGGCGGAGAGGCGCGGCATCAGCGTCAGCGCGATCTTCCCCAAGATGATCCACCCGCACAACGACCTGACGATCCGGCCCTTCATCGAGGGGCATCATCGGCTACTGGTCGTCGAGGAGAACTACATGGGGCAGTACGCCCGCATCCTGCTGCGCTACTACGACATCGATCCGTACCGCCTCAACAAGTACGACGGGCTGCCTTTCACGCCCGAGATGGTGCTGCAGAAGATCGAGGAGGTCGCGAGCCATGTCTAACCCGGAAGCCACCCAAGAACCGGTCGCGTCCGCCACCGCGGGAACGGTTGAGGAAGGCGGCAATGGGGTTCCCGCGCCGGCCGGCCAACGCACGGCCGCCGACTACAAGGGCCGGATCGCGCCGATCTGGTGCCCGGGGTGCGGCGACTACGCGGTCTTGTCGGCCATGCAGAAGGCGCTGGCCAATCTCGATGTGGACCCCGATACGCTGGCCGTCGTCTCCGGGATCGGTTGCTCGAGCCGCATGCCGGGCTTCGTGAAGTGCTACGGCTACCATGGCGCCCACGGGCGGGCGCTGCCCTCGGCCATCGGGTTGAAGTGCGGCAATCCCCGCATGACCGTGCTCGTGGTCGGGGGCGACGGCGACGGGCTGTCGATCGGGATGGGGCACCTCCCCCACGCGATGCGGCGCAACGTCGACCTCACCTACTTGTTGCTGGACAATCGCATCTACGGCCTGACCAAGGGCCAGACCTCGCCAACCACCTGCCAAGGCCTGACCACCAAGACCGCGCCGCTGGGCGTGATCGAGTCGCCGATGAACCCCGTGCGGATCGCGATCGGGTTCGACGCCTCCTTCGTCGCGCGCGCCTACAGCGGCCAGCCCAAGCAGCTCCAGGCGATCATCGAGGCCGCCATTCAGCACAAGGGCTTCTCGCTCGTGCAGGTGCTCAGCCCCTGCGTCACCTTCGGCAAGGGCAGCGGATTCGATTTCTTCGGGCCGCGGGTCAAGCCGCTCCCCGACGATCACAACGCGGGCGACATGTACGCGGCGATGAAGGCCTCGGACGACACCAACGACACGATCTATACGGGGATCTTCTATCGCCACGAGAGGCCGGAGTACATCCAGCAGCTTCAGGCCCGTGGCGGGGCCCGCGGCCGGGAGCTCGACGCGGCGCAAGAACCGCAGATCGAGGTCGATGAATTGATCGAACGGTTCAGCTAGGAACCGCCGGGGCGCGGCCGGCCGGGGGCAACTCGGCCGGCCGCGCGGAACCGGGGACCCTCGGTCGCCGGGACTGCGCCGGGGAGCTGCAGCCGGTGGAGCGGGCGGGGGCCAGCATGGGCCATGAACTTGGCGCGCTACATCAGACCGGAGCAAATCCGCCTGGAGCTCACCACCCAGGTTCCGCCCGAGCCTGAGGAGCCCTATGACCGATCCCGCTACGTCTGGTCCATCAAGGAGCTGGTGCTCGAAGAGCTGGCCGGGCTGGTCGGCGCCGCCGGCCGCATCGGCAACGTCCACAAGCTCTACCTCGACCTCGTGAACCGCGAGAAGAAGGCCACCACGGGACTCGCCTACGGGGTGGCCATCCCGCACGTGCGCACGCGGGAGGCGCGCGAGTTTCTCATGGCCTTCGCGCGCTGCACGCCGGGCATTCCCTTCGACAGCCTCGACGGCGGCATGGCGCACCTGTTCTTCGTCTTCGTCGCCCCGCCCTACGACGACACGCTCTACCTGCGCATCTACAAGCAGATGGCCGAGGCGTTCACCTTCCACGACGCCGCGCGGGCCTTCATGGAAGCGCAGGACGAGGGCGAGATCCTCCGAGCGCTGAAAGCGATCTGAGGCCGGAAGTCAGGCCCCTGCCAGCGCGGACGTCTAGCGCGCCAGCGCCTCCCGCGCGAGCTTGCGCCCGGGCGGCGTGAGCTCCAGCGATCCCGCGCGGCGGACGAGGGTGCCGTGGCGCTCCGCGCGCTGGACCACGTCGCGGGCGAAGGCGGCCGTCCAGGCAAGATGCTCGACCAGGTGGTCCTCGCGCAGCTCGCTCGCCGCCTCGGGCCGGTCCTCGTGCTGGTGCAGGTGGATCGCGAGCATCGTCTCGGCAAACTCCCAGCGCTGGCGCCGGCGGCGGCGGGCCACCGCCACGAGCCCGCGTTCGGGCGCCCACAAGTAGGCGCACAGGAAGCAGGTCCCCGTCGCCGTCGCCATCGCGCCGGCGATCGACACGTCGAGCGCGTACGCCGCCCAGAAACCGCCGACCGCGCTCACCACCCCGGCCACGGCGCTCAAGATCAGCATGCCCTCGAGGCTGTCGGCCAGCAGGTAGGCCGTCGCGGGCGGGGCGATCATCAACGCCACGACCAGCACCGAGCCGACCGCGTCGAAGGCTCCCACGGCCGTGACCGAGACCAGGGCCATGAGCGCGTAGTGCAGCGCCGCGGGCGAGAAACCGAGCACGGCCGCCAGGCCGGCATCGAAGGTCGAGAGCTTCAGCTCCTTGTAGAAGATCAGGATGAATGCCAGACCCAGGACGAGGATGCCGGCCATCACCCAGAGCGACTTCGGCCCCAGGTCCGAGCCCGCCGCGACCAGGCGGTTCAAGGGGGCGAAGGCTAGCTCGCCGAGCAACACCGAATCGGTGTCGAGGTGCACGTTGCCCGCGTAGCGCGCGATCAGGATCACGCCCAGGCTGAAGAGCGCGGGGAAGACCAGGCCGATCGCCGCATCTTCCTTCACGAGGCGCGTCCGGGTGAGCAGCTCCACCAGCGTGACGGTCAGGATGCCCATCCCGGCCGCCCCCGCGATGAGGAGCGGCGAGGAGAGATCCCGGGCGACGAAGAAGGCCAACACGATGCCGAGCAGGATCGCATGGCTGATGGCGTCGCTCAGCATCGCCGTCCGGCGCAGCACGAGGAAGACGCCCGGCAGCGCGCAGGCAACCGCCGTGACGACGGCGACGAGCTGGATCTCGAGGAGCAAGCCGGTCATGGCCGCCTCCCGAGCGAGGCCAATCGCTGCTCGGCCTCGCGGGCGCCGGCGGGCGTGAGGCTCCAGGCCCCCGGCGCGGGCGCGCGCACGAGGCCGCGCTCCGCGAGCGCGGCCAGGCTGCGGGCGACGCCGCCGCGTTGGCTCATCGCTTCCAGCGCCGCAACGGCATGCGGGTGCGTCGCGTCGGCGTGCTGGCGCGAGAGCTCGTACAGATCGAGCAGCACCGCGTCGAGGGCGAGGCGCCGGCGGGTGCGCTCCCGGCGCAGCCAGGCCCACAGCAGGCCGCGGTTGGGCGCGAGCACGAGCGAGGCGACCAGGATCGCGCTGGCGCACAGCACGATCATGGGGCCGGTCGGCAGGCGGCTGGTCAGGCTGCTCGCGACAGCTCCTCCCACCCCGGCCACGGCGCCGAAGAGACCGGCCCAGACGATCATGCGCCCCAGCCGGTCGGTCCACTGCCGCGCCGCGGCGGCGGGCGCCACGATCATCGCGCTCATCAGCACGACGCCGACCGTCTGCAGCCCGATGACGATGGCGACGACCAGCGCCGAGGTGAGCGCGATGTCGATCCGGCGCATCGGGAAGCCGAGGCTCAGGCCGAAGTCGTGATCGAAGCAGGCCAGCTTGAACTCCTTGAACAAGATCGCGACGGTTCCCAGGAGGATCGCGCCCACGACCGCCATGAGAACGACATCCTGCTGGAGGAGCGCGGTCGCCTGCCCGAAGAGGAACTTCTCCAGCCCGGCCTGGCGCGCGTCGGGCCGTTTCTGGATGAAGGTGAGCAGCACGAGGCCCAGCCCGAAGAAGACCGAGAGCACGAGGCCGAAGGCGCTGTCGCTCTTCAGGCGCGTCGTGCGCAGGATCGCCACGATCAAGAGCGTGCCCAGCCAGCCCGCCACGGCCGCGCCCAGGAGCAGGACGAGCGGCGCCTTCGAGCCGGTCAGCAGGAAGGCCAGCGCGATGCCGGGCAGCGCGGTGTGCGAGACGGTGTCCCCCAGCAGGCTCTGGCGCCGCAGCACGGCGAAGGTCCCCAGGGCGCCGCTCGCCAGGCCGAGCACGGCCGAACCAAGCACGACGGTGCGCAGCGTGTAGTCGAAAGCGAGGCTGTGCAGGAGGTCGCCCGGGGTCATGGCCGTCAGTCCCCCACCTGCCGGCGGCTGTCGAAGGGCACGCGCCCGCCGTAGGCCGCGCGCAGGTTGGGCTCGGTGAAGACCTCGGCCACCGGCCCGCTGGCGATGCGCCGGACATTGACGAGCGTCACCCAGTCGAAGTACTCGGGCACCGTCTGCAGGTCGTGGTGAACGACCAGCACCGTCTTGCCCGCCGAGCGCAGAGACTGCAGGAGCGTGATGATCGTCCGCTCCGTCGTGGCATCGACCCCCTGGAACGGCTCGTCCATCAGGTAGACCTGCGCTTCCTGGACGAGCGCACGGGCGAGGAAGACGCGCTGCTGCTGGCCGCCCGACAGCTGGCTGATCTGGCGGTCGATGAACGCATCCATGCCGACCTGGCGCAGGGCGTCCAGGGCCTGGGCGCGCTCGGGGCGTCCCGGACGGCGCACCCACCCGAGCGCGCCGTAGCGGCCCATCAGGACCACGTCGAGCACGTCGGTGGGGAAGTCCCAATCGACGCTGCCGCGCTGTGGCACATAGCCCACCAGGCGGCGTTGCTCCGCGTAGGGCCGGCCGAAGATGAGCACCCGCCCCGCGGTCGCGGGCACGAGGCCCAGAATCGCCTTGATCAGCGTGGTCTTGCCGGCGCCGTTGGGGCCGACGATCGCCATCAGCACGCCGCGGGGAACCGCGAGGTCGATGTCCCAGAGCACGGGCCGCTCGCGGTAGGCCACGGTCAGGTCGGCGACATCGACGGCGCTGGGTGGGGTGTCGGTGACCATCTGCGTCTCCTCGTTGTGCCCAGGCGGAACAGCGGATGATCGCGTGCAGCGAGGCTGCCCCGGCAGCTCTGAGCGCCGGGGCTGCACCCCGGGAGTTCACCAGAGGTACGCGGCGGGCGCAAGGAGTCCGGGGGCAGTCCGGGTGGCAGGCTGACCAGACTCGGGGAACGGGTCCCCGAGCGGTATACTCCCGGACGCCGGGTGTGACCGCGAGTTCTGGGGATAGCTACCGCGAGGGAGAGCGATTCCCATGAGACCGATGCTGCCGGCCCTGATGGTGTTCCTCGCCGCGTGCGCCTGGGCCGACCCCAACGAGCTGACAGACGGAGTGCTGGTCGCTCACCATGTGGAGGCGCTGCCGTACTCGGGGGAAGCGCCCCCGGGCGGCTGGTGCGCCGCCTATGGCGCCCACGCGGTCAGTGGCCTCGAGCAGGTCGTGGCGCGGCTCTCCGGTGGACCCGACGTCTGGTATGTTCTGGCTGCCTGGGAGTACGAGGCCAAGACGTGGGGCGGCACCGAATTCGGTTTCGGCGCCTTTGATCCTGCGCCCTTCGTCTTCTACGAGAGCGGGGCGTGCTTCCCGGCAGCCGGCCTCGAGATCCGCACTCCCGGCTGGCCCGGGCCCAACGAGGGCACGGCGGTCGCGACGACCGGCGATCCGTGGCAGGGCAACTGGACCCCCGTCTACTGGTTCGGCGGCTACACCTATGGCCAGGGCTATGGTGCCACGATCATCCCGATCGACATCGATCCCCCCACGGGCTTCTGCGGCTTCCTCAACTGCATGATTCCGCCGCGGCCATTCGTGGTCAGCCCTGAGAAGCGTGGCGGGATGGGCGTCCACATGCCCGGCATCGTGCCCGCGTTCTCCGAGAGCTGGGCTTGTTGCCTGTGCAACCCGTGTGGCGCCTGTGCCATGTTGACACAGCACGAGTGCGCGCACGCCCCCGGCATCTGGATGGGCCCGGGGTACACTTGCGAGCCCGTGAATCCCTGCCCGCCGTGCTACCCCGGCGCCTGCTGCATCGGCGGTCTCTGCGTCGTGATCCTGGCGGAGAACTGCCGCCTGCTGGGTGGCACCTTCCAGGGCATCATGACGGCGTGCGAACCGAACCCGTGTCCGGCGGTGTGCTGCCATGGCCTGCCCTCAGGCCACGAATGCATGATCCTGCCCGAACCCGACTGCCTGGCGATGCAGGGTTTCTGGCATCCCGAGTGGACGGCCTGCGAGCCGAATCCGTGCGAGATCTACACGCCGGCCGAGAGCTCGAGCTGGGGCAGGATCAAGGGGATGTACAGATAGAGCCGGAGGATCCACGGACAGCCCGGCGAGAACTGCAGCCACGAAGGCTGCAGCCGTCGAGGACTGTCGCGGCTGAGAAGTGCACCGCTGGACGGTTCCCGGCCGGCCGGCTATACTCTGTGTTGACAGCGAATCCTGTGATGATCCTGGTGCGAACGAGTGGAGGGAAACCGCGATGCGTCACGTTGCTCGTCCGATCCTGGTGCTGTCTGCCTGTCTGTCGATGATCCTGGCTTGCTGGCCGGCGCACGCCAACCCCGTTCCGGTCCCCGTCAATTGCACTGTCACGCCGCACGACGCCTTCGAGCATCCGCGGATCGTGGGCTTGCCCGCCACCGGTGGCGCGCTGCAGTTTGCCCACATGGTTGTGACGGTGATGGACAGCAGCGGCACCCCGATCCCCAATGCCCATGTGCAGCTCCTCTTCGACCCGAGCTGTACCGATCTGTGCATCTGCCCGAGCGCGATCCTGGAGGGCTACACGAACCCCTCCGGTGTGGTCACGCTGGTGACGGCGCTCGGCGGCTGCTGTCAGGGCCCAGAGGCCGCGACCCTGCTGGTCATGGGCATACCGGTTCGCGTCTACGACACGGTGGCAAGCCCCGACCTCACGGGCGCTACAGGAGCGGGCGACTGCAGCGTCTCCCTGCGCGACTTCGCCGCCTTCGGCGGCTGCTTTGGCAGCACGGGCGGCGGCCCCTGCGCCTGCGCCGACTTGACCGGCGATGAGCGCGTGGGCGTCGGGGATCTGGTGGTCTTCGGTGGGGTTTGGGGGCAGTCCTGTCGCTGAGCCGGGCGCGCACTGCCCCTATCTGGCCCGCCGCCCAGCGATCTCGGCCAGCGCCCGATCGGCACTCGCCGCGTACTGGGCCCTCGCCTCGGGCGAGAGATCCTCGGCCCGCGCGAGCCTGGCCTTGACCTCGCGGTAGCAGCGTTCGGCGCGGTCGAGGTCACCGGCCGTCAGGCAGGCCTCGCCCAGGCTGTCCAGGGCGTTGATCGACTGCGGGAAGATCTCCGCGGCGAGGGCCAGGATCGTCACGGCGTCCGCGGCGCGCCCAGCGCCCAGCAGGCCGTAGCCGGCCTGGTTGAGGGTCCCCTCGAAGTAGGCCAGTGCCTCGGGGGTCTCGCGCGCGGCCGCGCGGAGGATCTCCGCGGCACGCGCGGGACCATCCACGCGGAGGATCTCCAGGAAATCGGCCGGGGTCGGCGGGGCCTTCCGCGCCGGGACGAACGTGATCGTGCAGAGCGTCTGATCCTTCAGTCCCGCCTCTGAGCCTTTGAGGGATGCGTCCAGGAATCCGCGCACGATCTCGCAGATCGCCTCGTAGCCGGCGGTGGCCGGCGCCCAGTCCTTCGCGGCCCCGGGCTGCGCGCAGCGCCGCAGGAGGCTGGACATCGAGGCGAAGTCGTGATGGTCGGTCGCGGGCACGACGACCCGCGTGATATCGGCATAGCGAGCTTGCTCCACGAACGATTCGTCGCTGAAGCCGGGCAGGGTGCGCTCGGGGGCGGGAGTCATGAGCAGCGTGGGGATGCGCAGGCGCTGCGGATCGAAGTGTGGGAAGGTCCGCGCCATCTGGAGGTAGGCCGGGTGGCGGATCGCGGCGTCGAGACTGATCAGCGCCTTGACGCGCGCGTTGCGCAGGGCCAGGTGCACGCTCGCCACCCCGCCCGAGCTGAACCCGGCCGTGGCGATGCGCTCCGCGTCGACTTCGGGACAGGACTGCGCGTAGCCCGCCAGGAACTCCAGGTCGCGCGTCTGGGCATCCAGGCCGAAGGCGTCGTAGGTCATCCTCCCGGCGTCCGCGCCCACCGAGGGAGAGGCCATCACGACGTAGCCGTGGCTGGCCAGGTACTCGCACAGCGCCGAGTTGTCGAAGGCCGGGTAGCCCCCGCCGGGCGCATAGATGAGCACGGGGAAGCGTCCGGGCGCGGGGCGCGCGTCGCGGCGCGCCCAGACCGGCCGCCCCCGCAATCGTTCCATGCAGAGCGGATCGGGGGGCGAGGCTTGGGGGGTCACGGCCTGGATGTAGGCCAGCTCGGCTGCCTGCCGCGCGGCAGCGCCGTCCTGGCCGGGACCGCCGACCCAGGCGAGCTCAGGCAGATAGTCGCCATAGGTCATCGGGCCCCCGCTCGAGGCGGATGCGGCCGGGTACCAGATCGCGATGTGCAGCGGGCGCTGCCCGTAGTCGGGGTGCGGCCGCCCGAGGTAGTCGGTCGGAGCGCCCAGCGTCCGGGTCGCATCGACCGCGGTCGCGGTACGGAAACCCACCGCGTGCGGGCCGGCAGCCAGACCCTCCCACTCCAGCAACGGCTGAGCGCCGAGGGGCAGCGTCATGGCGCCCGAGACCAGCACATACCCCAGGATCCTGCGCGGTGACATGGCTCTTCTCCGATTCCCCGTGTGGGTCCCGCGCGGGGGGTGTGAGCGCGGGCAGCTCAGCGCCGGTCAGATCCGCCGAGTGCCTGGACGATCGTGTCGATGTTGTGACGCACCATGCCCTCGTACGTTCCGGCCGGCGTACCCGGATCGCCCAGCGCGTCCGAGAGCAGCTCGCCGCCGATCGCAACCGCGAATCCTCGCGCGGTCACCGCGGCCTGGAGCGCCTCGATGGCGCGCCGGGGCACCGAGGATTCCACGAACACGGCCGGCACCCGGCGCGCGGCGATGAAGTCCGCCAGCGCCCGCAGGTCGGCAGTCCCCGCCTCGGTGACGGTGCTGATCCCCTGCAAACCGTGCACCTCGAAGCCGTACGCCCGGCTGAAGTAGCGAAAGGCGTCGTGAGCCGTGATGAGCACGCGCTGCTCGGGTGACAGCTCGCCCGCCCGCGACCGCACGTAGGCGTCGAGCTGCCGCAACCGGTCGAGATAGACGGCGCAGCGGTCGCGATATCCCTGGGCGTGGTCTGGATCGGTCTCGGCCAGGACGGCACCGACCCGTTCGGCAGCCGCCATCCAGAGGGAGACATCGAACCAGACGTGCGGGTCGTGCACGCCGGGATTGCGTAGATCCGCGAGCAGGCGCGCGGGATCGATCGCCTCGGAGACGGCCACGGCGCGGACCCGTCCGGTCATCCGTTCGAAGGCCCTCGCCATGGCCCCCTCGAGGTGCAGGCCCCCGTAGAAGACAAGGTCGGCTTCCTGCATGCGGATGACGTCGCGGGCGCTGGCCTTGTACATGTGCGGGTCGATGCCAGGCCCCATCAGCCCCGTGACGGCCACCCGATCGCCGCCGACGTTGCTGACGATGTCGGTGATCATCCCGACCGTGGTGACGACGCGGACCTGGCTGGCTGCGATGTCGGGGACGGCTCGAGGGCCCCGGGGGCTGGCTCCCTCATTCCCCTGCGGGCCGCAGCCGGCCAGCACAGCGAGGATCGCGACGAGCAGCCCCGCGGCTCGGGGCAGGGCGGACAGGGCCGCACCGAGAACCGCGCACTGCCGCGCCGAGCGAATCGCGCGTTCGGGCCTGGCTCTCGACGTTCGCACCGCCGCCACTCCATCCCCCCTGCCAGAAATCGCCTTGGCACCTCATTCGGTCCGGCGGGGCGGCCCGGCAGCTCTCACTTGCTCGACGCGTCCACTCGGTCCCGGCTGAGCAGGCTCTTGGCAATCGCCGTCGCCATGTCCGGGTTCTCCTTCAACCGCCGGATGCTGTAGGCGTACCACTCGCGACCGTAGGGCACGTACATGCGTACCGTGTACTTCTCGCGCATGAGCTGTTCGAGCGTCTTGCGCACGGGCACGCCCAGGAGGGCCTGGAACTCGAGCTTCTCGCGCGTCGCCGCCGGGCGCGCACCGATCTCCTCCTTGAGGCGCTCGATCAGGGGCACGTCGTGCGTCGCCAGCCCGACGAAAGAAGGACCGTCCATGAGGATCCGCGCCGCCGCGATGTACGCCTCGTTGATGTCGCGCATCTTCGTGTGCGCGACGGTCGCGGGCTCCTTGTAGATGCCCTTGCACAGGCGGATGTTGGCGCCCTCGGCCGCGAGCTGGCGGGCGTCCTCGATCGTGCGGTAGAGGCGCGACTGCAGCACCGTGCCCACGCGCGGGTAGACCTGCTTCGCGCGGTGATAGAACTCGAGGGTCACGTCCGTAACCGTGGCATCCTCCATGTCGATGCGCACGAAGAAGTCGTGCTTGGCCGCGACCTCCAGCATCTGCTTGACGTGATCGAAGGCCCCCTCCTTGTCGAGCCGCAGGCCGAACTGGGTCAGCTTGAGCGAGATGTTGCGCTCGACGCCTGCCGCGGCCAGCGCCTCCATGAGCTGGATGTACTCGGCGGTCGCCTGGCGGGCCTGGTCCAGATTTACGGTGTCCTCCCCGAGCTGGTCGACCGTGACGTGGTAGCCGCGCTGCGCGAGGGAACGAATGACTTCGATCGCCTTCTCCCGGGTGTCGCCTGCGATGTAGCGGCCTGCCACCTGGAAAATGATCGGACGTGGAACGGCGGGAAGTATCCATAGGACGAGCTGATTGAACATGGGCCCAGCCCCCTCTCGACCCGCGGCCTGCGACCCCCGAACCCGAAGCGGCGCAAGCACCTGCAGGGCATGCCCGCTCGCGTCCGGCCCGGCTGAAAACAAGACAGCCAGGCTACCACAGGGGCGAGCTGCCCAGGAAGATCGAGATTGTCATGCTGATCATCGGCTTTGGTTGTGGAACGAAGATCTGTGATGCATGCGTCCTAACCGAAAGCATATCAAGGCGTTGCGATGTCCATGCTGGTTCCTGGGGCGGTCCGCCCGGCGCCCCCTCTCGGGGGCGGGCGGCAGGCGGGCGCGCCGGCTGGGGCCCAGCCGGTCGCGCCGCGCTGGCAGAGAGAGCGCTGCACGGATATCGTGCCCGGCACGGGGTGGATCGGGCGCCGCCGGGAAAGCCAGCCGGCGCCGCTTCGGCCATCCATCCACCGCGCATCAAGAAGGGGGCGTTTGGTGTTGCGCACTCCGCTCGCAGTGCTCTGTGCGGCGATGACCGCTGGCCTCGCCTTCCCGGCATCCTCCCAGGATCCGGACGGGGAGAACGTCTGGCTCGCCAGCTACGAAACGGTCTGGCGAACCGTGAACAAGCACCACTTCGACCCCACGTTCGGCGGGCTCGACTGGCGCGCGATCCCCGATCGCTACCACGACCTGGTCGCGGGCGTGACGGACAACGCCGGGTTCGTCGCCGTCGCGAACCGAATGCTCGGCGAGCTGGAGCCCTCGCACTGTGCGGTGTTCGACCTGAAGGAAGACTCCTCCCCGGGTTCGGGGATGGCCTCCGGGGGCGATCTCGGGCTGGCAACCCGCCTCTTGCAGGACCGGCTGGTCATCACCTCGGTCCAGCCGGCTTCGCCCGCCGCCGAGGCGGGTCTGAGGCCTGGATACATCGTCGAGAGCATCGGCGGGAATCCCGGGACCCCGGTCTCCCTGACGTGCCTGGATGAACGCGATGCACCACGCGAGGTCACGCTCCTCAGAAGGGAGAGGCCGGGCAGGACGATCCTCTCCGAGTCGTTGCCGCCCTTCTACGTGACCTTCGAAGCCCGGCGGATCGACGACAACATCGGGTACGTCACCTTCAGCAACTTCCTGCCGTCGGTGGACGAGCAGTTCGAGCAGACCATGGACAGCATGCGCGACGTGCGCGGCGTGATCCCGGACCACTCCGTGGAACTGGACAGGCAGGCGCTGCTCGACGGACGGGACACGCAGCTGGCGCGCGCCATCGAAGTCGTTGCGGCGCTCGGAGGGGCCGAGCGCGCGGCGGCGGGGAATGATCGACTGGTGCCCCGGGACGCAGCCGGGCAAGGAGAGGTTGTGGTCCAACAAGGTTATCGACGATCCATCGCCGGCCGTACGCTGCTGTATCACTCGCCCCTGCCGGGCCAGCGCGAGGCGTTGCTCGTGCGCGCCCAGGCGGACTGGCCCGCCATCGTCTGGGAGACGGAGGCGCTGCGGCTGCCGCCGGCCGGTGCGTCGAGCGCCCAGGAAGCGCAGGCGACGATCCGTCTGGGCTGGCTGGCCGGCCTCGGCTGCAATCTCGGGCAACCGGAGTTCCGGCTCGAGGTCGACGGGATCGGGGCCCTGGTCTTTCGCTCGGTCGCCGACAGCACCTGGCACGTTGCGGGCGAGGGCGGCCTGGCGCTCACCTTCCACAGTACCCTGCGCGACCTCTACGGCGACCGGTTCGGCCTCATGCTGCTCGATGTGCCGCGCGCGCGGGCTCGGGAGGGTCAGCATCTGACGCTGCGCATCACCGGCTCCGATGCGCAGAGCCAGGCATGGGTGATGACCTTCGAGGAGCCGCTTACCGAGGGCGTCGTCGTGAGCCCGGTGTATGCTCTCGTGCGCCGGGCGGGTGGTCTGGCGCAGCCGGTGGACGTATCGATCCTGCACCTTGGGGAGACCACCGATCTGGGCGTGCGCTGTCCGGGGTGCGAGCCGGTCCACCAACCGCTGCGTTTTGGCTTCAACAGCGTGAGGGTCGAGCTGCCGCCGGCCGAGCGCCCGCGGCAGCTCGAGCTCGAGGTGGAGCGCGGCGGCCGGGTCAGCCGCCACCCCTTCACGCTCGAGCCGGTGCGCCCGTGGACGGTCTCGCTCGTGCAGCACACGCACACCGACATCGGCTACACCCGGCCGCAGACCGAGATCCTCTCCGAGCACCTGCGATACATCGACTATGCCCTCGACTACTGCGATGCCACGGACGCCTTCCCCGAGGAAGCGCGCTTCCGCTGGACCTGTGAGGTCGCGTGGCCGGTGGCCGAGTACCTGCGCGCCCGCCCGCCCGCGCAGATCGAGCGGCTGCGGCTGCGCGTGCGCGAAGGGCGCATCGAGCTGACGGCCATGCCGCTCAATCTCGGGGAGGTGGTCGACGAGAACGTCCTGCGCGCGTCGCTCGCGCTGCTGGCGCCGGCGCGCGCGAACGACCTGCCGGTCAGAACCGCGATGCAGAACGACGTCAACGGCATCGCCTGGTGTCTGATCGACTACTTCCACGATCTGGGGATCGACTACGTCGCCATGGGGGAGCACACGCATCGGGCGCTCGAGCCCTTCGATCGCCCAACGCCCTTCTGGTGGGAGTCCCCGGCAGGCAATCGCGTGCTGGCCTTCCGGGCGGATCACTACATGACCGCCAACTTCTGGGGCATCCTGTCGGGCGATCCGATCGTCGCCGAGCGCGACCTGACCGGCTACCTCGAGAACCTGGTCGCCAAGGGCTACCCCTATGACGAGATCGCGGTGCAGTTCTCGGGCTACTTCACCGACAACGCCCCCCCCTCGACGGTCGCCTGCGACTTCATCCGGCGCTGGAACGAGACCTATGCCTGGCCGCATCTGCGCACGGAAACGATGGGCGCGTATCTCGAGCGCATCGAGCGCGCTCACGGCGGCGAGCTGCCCGTCTACCGGGCGGCCTGGCCCGATTGGTGGACCGACGGATTCGGCAGCGCGATGCGCGAGACCGCTGCCCTGCGCCGCGCGCAAAGCGATCTCATCGCCACCCAGGGGTTGCTTGCCATGGCTGGCCTCATGGGCACCCCGATTCCACCGGCCCTGCTGGCGCAGGCCGACGGCGTGGCGGAGCTGCTGCTCTTCGCGAACGAGCACACCTTCGGCGCGGCCGAGAGCGTCCGCGATCCGCTGTGCGAGAACAGCGTGGTGCAGTGGATGGAGAAGGCCTCCTACGTCTGGCAGGCGGTCATGCGCGCGCGCCTGCTGCGCGAGGGCGCCCTGGGATTGCTGCAACCCCACCTGGCTGTCGATTGCGTGCCCACGATCACGGTCTTCAACACGCTCAACGGGCAACGCTCCGGGGTCGTGACCTTCTTCGCCGACCACGAGCTGCTGCCGTCGGACGGCACCTTCGAGGTGCTCGACGAGGAGCGGCGCGCGGCGCCCATCCAGGGGCTGTCGGCGCGAGCTGAGGGCACAACCTGGGCGCTGTGGGCCGAGGATGTGCCACCGTTGGGCTGGAAGACCTATCGGGTCCGACGGCAGGCCGGGCCCGCCTCGGGCCCTGAGAACGGAGCGAAGCCCGGTGCCGCGCCCGGTCCATCGGCCGCCCGCGCCCCGGCCCCCGCGGGCGCGTACGCGCTCGAGAACGATGCCTATCGCCTCGTCGTCGATCCCGCCCGCGGCGGCATCACGCAGCTGCTGGACAAGCAGCTCGGGATCGACCTGCTCGACGTGGAGCGCGAGCACGCGCTGGGGCAGGTGATCTACGAGCGGCTCGACGATCGCGCATCGATGGAGCGCCGCGAGCTGGGAGGACACCGGCGCGTGTCCTGGTCCGATCTCGAGGTCGAAGTCGGACAGGACGGACCGCTGTGGCAGAGCCTTCTCGTGCGGGGGCGTCTCGAGGGTTTCGATGACCTGCGGCTCGAGATCCGGCTCTACAAGACCGCCCAGCGCATCGAGCTCGTCTACCAAGGCCGCAAGCAGCGGGTGATGGATCCGGAGGCGGTGTATGTGGCCCTGCCCTTCGATCTGCCTGAGGGCCACCTCGAGTTCGAGGCGCAGGGCGGGGCGGTCGTGCCGGGCGTCGATCAGTTGCCGGGAACGGCCTCCGACTGGAACACGATCCAGGCCTACGCTGCGGTGCGAAGTCCCCGGGGCGAGATCGTGCTCGTGAGCGAGGAGGCGCCGCTCGTGCAGTTCGGCGGGATCAACACGGGGCGCTACGCGTACGAGGGCAAGCCCGCCTCGAACCAGATCTACTCCTGGGTGCTGAACAACTACTGGGTGACGAATTTCTGCGCGAGCCAGGAGGGCGACCTGCGCTGGAGCTATCAGATCAGCTCTACCGCGCCCGCCGCGCGCGGTTCGGCGGCACGCATCGGTTGGGGTGTGCGCGTGCCCCTCGTCGCACGCGTGTTGCCGGCAGGCGTGCAAGCAGCCGCCGGCGCTGCGCCACCGCATCTGGACCTCGATCGGCCGAATCTGCTGTTGGTGGGCGCCCGCCCGGCGCGCGACGGACGGGGCGTGGTGTTGCACCTGCGGGAGATCGGCGGCGAGCCCGTGTCGCTCGAGGGGTGCGGCCGCGCCGGGCACCTGGGGTGGCAAGCGGTCAATGCGCTCGAGGAGGAGGCCGGCGGGGCCTTGAGCATCCCGGCCTTCGGGGCGCGATTCCTGGCGATCCGGTGACTCCGGCCACCGGCCGGCCGCGCCGGCTCCCCCCGCCCTCGCGGGCGGGCTCGTACCCAGCCCCCTCGGGGGGGGGCGGTGCCCGACCCCGTGGGCTGGGTGGCACCGGGCCCCATGGGTCTAAATTCATATTGAGCATGCAGTTATGGAAAGCTAATGGAAGCGCATCTCTGTGGATTTCCCATTTGAATCCGCGGGCGGGGCGGTATACAATCAACTTGGAGTTGATACCGGGGTGGCCCGGCTGGCATTGGCATCGTGTCGTGCGGTGGGCAGTGCTAGGGCTGCCGCATCGCGCATGCTAGTTCGACCAAGGAGGCAGCGTATGAGAAAAGTGCTACTCGTTGCTCTGACGTTGGCGCTGGGCACGGGCGTCGTGCTTGCCACCGATGATGGGCTCGAGCATGGTCTGAGCGTCGGAGGCTCGACAGTTCCTCGTGAGTACGGGGACGCCTTCCTCACGACCATTTTCGCGTCCAACAACGGCTTTGCGGGTAACTCGTTCGACGTCACGGCGCTGACCGACCTCACCATCGTCGGCTGGGACTGCAACCTGGACGCGGGCTTGTGGAACGTCGAGATCTACACCCGCCAGGGCACGTGCCACCCCTACGAGCAGACGCCGTCCGAGTGGACATTGCTTGGCACCGTGCAGGTCAATGGTGCGGGCGTCGATCTGCCGACCCACATTGACCTTGGTGGCATCCAGCTGTCCAGCGGTCAGCTGATTGGCGTCATCGCTCGCGTGCAGGAGTACTCCGCCTTCAATTACACGAACGGCGGACCCAACACCTACTCCAACGCCGATATGTCGATCACGACCTACTCGGGACTCTCCGACGGCTGGCCTCCCTCGAGCCTCTTCAACTACCGCGCCTGGAACGGCACGGTGCACTATGACTACGGCATCACGCCGGTTGAGGAGACGACCTGGGGCGCCATCAAGGCCCTGTTCTAGCAGCCAGCGACAGAGCAAAATCGTCGTGGGTGGTGTCGCAAGACGCCGCCCACGGCTTTTTCCGATCCCGCCGGTCCGCCGCGGGTTGAGGAAGGAGGATGCGGCGCCGGGAGACCGCATCCACCGCGGTTGAGATCCGCCACCGGTTCGCGTGGCGCCAGTTGAACCGATACCCTAACCTCAACGAAGACGATATATTGCCTGGCTGGCCGAGCTCTCGGGAGTGCGAGCGCGCGGAGCCCCGCGCCTCCCCCCGGGGACAAGGCCCCTCGGTTTGTGATTCCACGAGGCCTCGAGCGTCTCACATGGTGCCAGACGCGGAAAAGAACTCGCGCTCAGACCGGGAGCTGCTGCGAGCAGCCTTGGAGGACCGTGAGAGCCCGGGGGCCAGGAAGGCGGCCTCGGATCTCCTGGCGCGCTATCAGCAGAGGGTCTACGCCTGGTGCATCCAGCACGTCCGCGACCACGAGCGGGCGCTGGAGCTGGCTCAGGAGGTGCTCTTGAGCGCGTATCGGAACCTGGACTCCTACGGGGGGCGGGCGCAGTTCAGCTCGTGGCTGTTCAGCATCGTGCGGAACCGGTGCATCAGTGAATTGCGCCGCCCGCGGTTGCTGGCCGACGAGGACTGCGATCCGGATTCGCTGCGGAGTAGCAGCCCGGATCCAGCCGAGGCGTTGGCGGAGAAGCTCGACGAGGAGGCGCTCCTCGATTTGCTGCGGAGGTACCTCACGCCTCAGGAACAGGAGGTTCTCTGGCTGCGCTGCATCCGCCGGATGCCGCTCGACGCGATCAACGGGGTACTGGACATCCAGCAGACCTCCGGGGCGCGCGGTGTGCTTCAGAGCGCCCGGCGCAAGCTGAGAGCGGCCCTGGAAGATGAGCGCGGCCCGGGCCTGGAGATCAGGTGATGACCGACAAGTGCTTCCGAACCGAGGATCTGGGGGAGCTGAGCCAATTGGCCTCCGATGATGCGCGCCGCGCCCACCTCGCGGAGTGCCCGCGCTGCCGGGCCGATCTGGCCGCGTATCAGGCCTTCATGGAAACGGTGACCCTCCCGGGGGAGGCGGACGCTGAGGATGCCCGGTCGCGGCTGGCGGCCGCGCTTGCGGAGGGAATCTGCCCGGTGCACGCTCAGCCGGCCGAGTCAGCCCGTGCACCGGAAGCGCGACCTGGCCGAGCCCTGCGCGCCATCTGGCGCGGACTGACGTGCCCGGCGCTGCGTCCGGCCTGGGGGTTGGTAGCCGTCGTCTTGCTGGTCGTTGCGGCACAGCAGATCACGCATTTCGGCCAACGGCGCGACGAGCCGATCGTTCTGCGCGGCCCGGGGAGTCGGGCCGGGGAGGCGGTCACGGCGAGCTGGGAGCGACTCGCAGATGGTGGCGTGCGCTTCACCTGGATGCGCGTAGCGGGTGTGGAGAGGTACAGCCTTGCTCTCTATCGGAGCGATCTGTCCGAGTTGGACCGCATCGATGCGGGCACCGAGCAGACGCTGCTGCTGGATGCGCAGGCAATCTCGCGCCTGGCGGGCACCGACTCGGTCCTCTACTGGCGGCTCATCGGCTTGCGCGCGGGCGAGGAGCACGCGCGCTCGACGCTCGGGAGCCTAGAGCTGCGTCGCTAGCTCGATCCACCTGGTCGCGGCAGGGTCGATCGGGCTGCTGCTGATGTCGTCGGCGGCAAGCCTGGCGCAGTCGCGGTCCGCTCCCCTCCCCCCGCATGACCCGACCTACTTGAGTCTCTCCCCCGACGATCAACGTTCGCTGAGCCTGCTCGATTCACTCTGGAGCCATGCCGCGCGCGAGTATCTCGATCGGGCCGAGCGGCTCCTGGCGGGGATGTCCAGCCGCACCGCGTGGCCTCAGGTGGAAATGCAGCGCGGCCTGCTGCTCTCCCGTGCGGGAAGGCCGGCGGAGGGACTCGCGCCGCTGGACCCCGTTTGGCGCGAGCAAAGGGGCTTGCTGAGCCGCGAAATCGGGGTGGATCTGGCGATCGAGTTGCTCGAGGTGCCCGGCGTCTCCGAAGAGGATCGAATCCGCTCGGCCTTCGACCGGCTGCAGCTCTTCAAGACACGGGCGCTCCAGGAGCGGATGCAGGGGCCGATCGCGGCGGAGCGGGCCGGGGGCATGAGCCCGGTGACCCTGGCCAAGATGCAGGGCGAAGTGCTCCAGCCCGGCGAGCTCTTCCTGGCCGCATGCTTGGCGAGACAGGTCGCGCGAGATCACCTGGCGAGCAGCACCAACCGGCGCGTCTCCCGATCGATTCCGGCTTCGACGCGGACGAGGTACACGCCGCTCGGCAGCTGCCGGCCATCGTCCCCGCGGCCGTCCCAGCGGATCTCGTGGCTCCCGGCGGGGAGTGCGCGCGCGCAGAGCAGCCGCACGAGACGCCCCGTCAGGTCGTGCACGCATGCTCGCACCGGACGCGGCTCCGGCAGGTCGAGCTGCAGGCGCGTCGCGGTGGCGAACGGGCTCGGCACTCCTGCTGTCACGCGAAAAGGCAAGGGCAGCGTGGCCACGGGGTCCGGCTCCAGGACGGCGCTCGTCGAAACGCCGCCCAGCCAGAACCCGCTCAGCAGGGTCAGCGAGCCGCCCGAGGATGCGCCTGCGTCCGGCTGCCCGATCGATCCACCCAGGCGCAGGCTTCCCCCCGCCGCCTGGGTAGTGCCGCCGGCATCGATGGTCCATCGGGCGATGCTGAGTGTGGCGGTCGCGGACCCGGCCAGAGCCAGGGTCGAGAAAAACGCGATGGACACGAGCCACCCGCGCCTGTGCATGTCGTACCTCCTGACAGAACGTGTCACCCGCCCCTTCCGGAGGGGCGGCCTCGCGATCATTGGCCGATCACGACGTCCCCGCCGTAGGCGTGGATGCTCATGGCCCGTGTGATCGTCGGCGTCACGGCGGTCGAACCGGCCTTGATGCGCAACTGCCCGCCCGTGGGCACCGTGCTCGTGCCCTCGGCCAGCGTGTTGTAGGGATGGGTGAAGGTCCCCTGCTCCGTGCCGGTGTAGGCGAAGTCGACCCAGACCGTGCCGGGATAGACCACGTAGTTGGCGCCGTTCCCAACCGAGATGCAGTCGTACTCGATCCACATGTAGCCGTCTTCTCCCCAGCCCGGCCCCCACGAGTTGCGCAGGCGCCACGCGCCGTTCGAGCCCAGATTGTCATCCCAGCCCACCAGCATCACGCCGTGGTCGAGGTCGCCCGGATTGTCGCAGGCGTTGTACACGCCGCCGCTGTAGGCGTGAAAGGCGGGCGGGGTGCAGATGGCCGTGGCCACCGGGCCGTAGTCGAGGATCGCCTGCTTGATCTCGGACACGGGGGGAATCGTGCCACCGGGGACATACCCCCAATCGTCGATCCAGTAGGCGTGCGGGTAGGGGCAATTGCAGGGCAGATCCAGCGCCGCGTACGGGAAGTCGGCCTCGAACACCGCCCCGCTCTGGCCGCAGCTATCGCCGGTCGCCAGGTGGTACTCGGAGCAGAACCAGCCCCCGGCGCAGGTCATCCCGGTCGTGTTGCAGCTTAGCAGCCATTGCTCGGAGAGGTCGACCTCGATGCCATCGTTGAGCAGGATGTTGCACTCCAGCATCCCGACGGTGGCAAAGGCCCAGCACGCGCCACAGCCGGCCTGGTTCTTGACCGAGGTGCACCCCCCCAGATCGCACCAGTTGAAGTAGGCCGGCAGGTCCCGCGCGGGCGGCTGCGCCACCGGCTGATCGCTCGGGCGCAAGTCCGGCGGCAGCCTCAGCCCGCAGAGCTCGACGTGGGAGCGCAGCGTGCCCTCATTCTCATCGACGGTGAATGTCCAGCCCTCCGCCTGGCCCTGCAGGCGCAGAGCCTCGACCTGGGCGCGCGTCATCTGGGCACCGGCTGCCTGCGCGAGCAGCAGCGCGAGGCCGATCATCACTGCGGCAATGCTTCTGATGCTGTCCATGGTGGGTCTCCTTGCGGTGTGCAGGCCGGCCGTCTTACTGCAGCGACACGAGCACCAGCACGAGCCCGGTGCCCTCGCTCAGCGCGGTCATGGCCTTGCCCAGGATCGCGCCCTGGCCGCGGGCGTGATCCGCGACCCTCATCGCGTGGCCCGGGGTGTCGGAGGTCGTCAGGAGATCCCCAGGACGAATCGCGCCCTGCGACGCGTCGGCGTAGACGTAGACCCGGCCGGTGAGGGCGATGGGCTGGCGGCCGTCGGCGACCGAGCCGCGCTGCCCCATCCTCATGCCGGGTTGGATCCCACCCGCCCCGCTGATGACGCCGGCCACTGTCCGATCGTAGGCGCGGGTGCTCAGGAGGAGCCTGCCCGGGGCGTCGGGATCGATGCACACGACCATGCCCGGACGGATTTCGGTGCCCGCGGCGTGCACGTCGAACTGCTCCGAGAGATCGGCGCCGCCGGTGATCTGGAGCACGCTCACCGATGTCCGGCCGTCGTTCTCGACCCGGAAGACCAGGTCCCCGCCTGTCGGCCCGCTGAATCCCTTGAGGATGTCGCCACTGCCCTTGTTCACCACGACCATGTTGGCGTCGGTGCTCGTGCAGGTCGAGAAGACGGCGATTCCCGCGCCGTTGGTGTTGGCGGCGTAGAGAGCCGGATGGGAAGTGGTGGTGCCGTCGCTGATGGCGTTGACACCGATGCCGGTCGTGCTCTCGCCCTTGACGCCGGTGCCACCGGTGGAACTCCCGTGCACGCCCCACGACGTGCCGGTCCCCAGGACTCCCCGGGTCCCGCCCGCCCCGACGACACCTGCCGTCGAGCCCTCACCTCTGATGCCGTTGGTGCCGCCCTGGCCCTTGATCGCGTTGGTCGCCGAGGTCACCACGTCGAGTGCAGTGGCCGTGCTGGGCGTCGTGGTGCCGATGCCAACCACACCCGCGTCGTAGCAGATCCCGCCCGTGCAACTCTCCCAGAGCGATTCGCCAGCCGGCGGCTGCCAGGTGCCGGTGCCGGCCGCATCCGAGGTCAGGACGTATCCGGCCGTTGGCGAGGATGCGAGTTGGAGTCCGTTCATCCGCACCGTTCCGAGCACGTGCAGCTTGGCTGAGGGCACGGTCGTGCCGATGCCGATGTTGCCGCCGCTCGACTCATAGATGGACGAGTTGCCGAGGGTGGTCGTGCCCGTGAACTTCGGCAGGTAGTACGCGCTCCCGCTTCCCCCGATGCCGCCCCCGCCGCCGCTCGGCGCCTGCCAGGTGGCGTTGCCGCTCGCGTCCGAGGTGAGGACGTGGCCCGCCACCGGGGAGGTCGTGAGCTGCAGGCCGGTCACCTTGGCAGTGCCGGCCACATCGAGCATCGCGGTGGGATCTGCCACGCCGATGCCGAGGCGATCGCTGAAGTAGCCGCGGCCGTCGAAGTAGCCGCCGAAACCGGTCGGCGAGCTCGTCTCGCCATGGACCGCGATCGCACTGCCGCTGGTGGCCGCGTTGGTTCCGTGAATTCCGGCGCCGGTGGGCGACTCGACGTATCCGGCCACGCCGCGGGTCGCCCCCGAGGAGGACCAGTTCCGGCCGAGGACGCCCTGACCGCTGGTGCCGTTCGCCTGCCCGTAGATGCCCGCGGAACCGCTCGTGCTGATGCCGCAGATCGAGTAGTTCATCGCGCCGATGACGGTGAGTGGGTAGCCGGGCTCGGCCGTTCCGACGCCGACCCTGCCGCTGTTGTAGTAGATGTTGGCGCCGTTGAGCACCCAGGGCGAGTCGCCGCCATGCAGCGCATAGACGGCCATCGGCGCGGCGGTGACGCGCTGGCGCGGAGACATCCAGGTGTAGCTGCTTCCGCCGGCAACATCGACACCGATCTCGAGCCAGCGGGCGTCCTCGGTGAACGCGGAGGCGCCGAAATCGATGGCGGCGGTGAAGATCCCGTCGGCGATCGTCACCGGGTAGGCCACGCACTCGCTCCCCACCTGGCTCCCCCCTGTCTCGGCGTCCCAGAGCCGGAAGAGCATGCGGGCGCCGGACGCATTCACGCCCGTCCCGCCATCCTTCAATTCGCCCTGGTAGGTGAATGCGGTGGCGGAGCTCTGGGCTCTGGCCACCGGTGCGGAGACGAACGCTGCGACGAGGATGGCGACGACCAGCGTGAAGAGGGCTGGACACGCCGCGGGGACCCGGACAGACGTAGCCATGGAACACCTCCTGGGCATTGCACTTAGCTGGGTTGAGCTGGCGAGTCGCCGCGATGCCGAGGGGGCTGCGGGTCACCGCCGTGCCTCAGTGAGACGAGCAGGAGGGCGAAAAATCACAGGCCCGCGGCGGATCACTCCCCGGAGGTGTGGGGCCCCGAGCCGAGCAGCGTCGCCGAACCCCATGGCCCGCGCGGGGAGCTCCTCCCCACCAGGTCCGGTGGGTGACCAATGCCGGGGTTGCACGGGGCGGATACGCGGTTGCAGGGGATCGGCGAGCAGTCGGTCCGGCTCTCTGACCCAGGCCGAATCCATCCGACCACGTTGGCGCAGAGCCGTCGATCGCGGCTTGCCCCCGCGATTTCCCATCGGCGACTGCCCGCGCTTCTCGTGATATGCTGGCACCCATCGACTCTCGATGGGTACGATTTTCTCGGGTCCCTCGGGCGGTCGCGCGGGCAGCGTTCTCATGGTCGGACGCTTTCACGCAAAGGGTCCAACGTGCATGGCTGGAAAGAAGAGGCGGTCCCGGGTTGCGGGGAGTGACCCCCGGGCCAGCGGTGGCATCACCGGGTGGGTGTTGCTCATCTACTTCGGCTCGGGCATGGCTTCACTCATCGACGAGGTCGTCTGGACGCGCTTGCTCAAGTTGACGCTCGGAAACACGGTTTACGCTTCCAGCATTGTCGTCTCGATGTTCATGGGTGGACTGGCGTTGGGCGCCTACCTCATGTCCCGGCATGCGGACGGCGTCCGGCGTCCCCTGCGCCTGTACGCGATCCTCGAGCTATTCGCCACGGTCTCGGCGATCTCGGTCCCTCTGGTTCTGCGACTCGCCGATGCAGGCTATCGCGCGCTGTACATGAAGTGGAGACCTTCCCCCGAAGGTCTTCTGCCGCTCCAGGTGCTCGTCTCCGCGCTGATCGTTCTGGTTCCAGCGATGATCATGGGCAGCACTTTGCCCCTTGTAGCCCGGTAGGTCACCAGGATGCGCGATCAGGTTGGTCGGCTGGTGGGACGCCTCTATGCGCTGAATACGCTCGGAGCGGCCTTGGGGTGTTTCCTGGCCGGATTTGTGCTCATTCGCGTGCTGGGGATCTGGGGTGCCTTGATCTGGGCGGCCGCGACCAACCTGGGAGTCGCGGCGGCGGGATGGTATCTGTCGTCCAGATCGGAGACGGCGATTGCCGACGCGGCCACCACGGTTCGCGAGGGCCGGGATGCGCCGCCGTTGCCGGCCACGGGCTCCTCCCGGTGGGGGGACTGGTTGTTGCCCCTGGCGTTCTTCTCGAGCGGGCTGATCAGCATCGGGTACGAGCTGGTGTGGATGCGCGCCATTGTGATCCCGGTGGGTGGTTACACCTACGTGTTCTCCGCTGTGTTGACAGTCTACTTGCTTGGCAACTTCGTGGGCGCCGCGATCGGCAGCCGGGTTGCGGCTCGCGTGTCCAGGCCCGAGCTGGCACTCGGCGCGAGCCTGAGCGTGCTCGGGCTCTTTGGCCTGGCCCTGGGACCCTGGCTGGTCCTGTGGCTCGTCGAATCCGGCCCCGATCTCGCTCGGGGCCTGTTCGGGCAGTCCATGCATACGCCGGCGGTCAGCGCCCTGGTCATGCCGCTCTTCTATTCGGCCGTGCTCTTTCTGCTGCCTTCGATCGCGATGGGGATTGGTTTCCCGCTTGCGCTGCAAGCTTGGGGCCGGCACAAGACCGGCGTCGGTGCTACCACGGGTTCCGTCTATGCCATCAATACGATCGGCGCGGTCCTCGGCGGGCTCCTCGCGGGCTTCGTGCTCATCCCGGGACTGGGAATCCAGTTCTCCGGGATCGTTCTGGGGCTCCTCGCGGTCTGGCTGGGGACGTTCTTGGCGATCGCATTCTCTCCATCTCCCCGGCGCCATCTCCGACCCATCGCACTCGGCGTGGGGGCCGCGCTCACACTGGCGGCGTTCTTGATCCCCCACGACCTGTTTCGAAACCGCATTGTGTCCACACCTGAAGCGGAGACGATCGCCGTGACGGAGGGGGCGACGACCACAGTGGCCGTCAAACGCTCTCCGACCGCCGGGTTAACCCTCTCTTCGGACGGCGTGGACGTGGCCGGCGACGGCCGCCTCCGCTCCGCGCAGAAGATGTTGGGACATCTGGCAATGTTCATTCACCCCAACGCACGCGAAGTCCTCTCCGTTGGCTTCGGGGGGGGAGACTAGCGCCTGTCTGGCCAGCCATGCTCCTGGTCACATCCGCTGCGTCGAGATCGCGCCCGAGGTGACCGAGGCGGCCCTGAAGTACTTCTCCCACATCAATCTTGGACCCGCTCTGAGTCAGCATGTGCAGATGACCTACATGGACGCGAAGAACTACCTCCATATCACAGGCGATAAGTACGACGTGATCATCAACGATGCCGACATTCCGAGCTACTCGGGCAGCGCACCCCTTTTCGGACGGGAGCATTTCGCGTGTGCACGCGAGCACCTCAGGCCCGGCGGTCTGGTGGTCAGCAAGCTCCATCTGTCGGGCATACCCGTTTCGAGCTTCGATAGCATCGTGGGCACGTTTCTCGAGGTGTTTCCCCATGTGACGGTGTGGTTTCCAGCGACCAAGCCCCTTTCCTTCTTCTACTTGGTGGGATCGGTGGATGAGCAGTGCTTCTCGCCCAGGGCCATCGATGCGAAGCTGCAGCAACCGGCGGTTCTGAGCAGCACCGAGTACATGCACTGGCACTCGAACATGGATCTGGCCATGTGCTACATCGGTGACGAGAAGTCGCTGCGAAACTACCTCCGGGGTTACGCTCCCAACAGCGACTATGCTCCCTTCGTCGAATTCAACATGCAGCAGCGAGGCTCCGGCGTTCTCGAAGCGGGCTTCGACGCTTTCCTGCGCAGCGTACGCCAGCCGTCGCTGGCAGACCACGTCGATTGGGCCGGGATGGATTCTGGGCAGCAGGCGGATTGGCTGGCTGCGTACGATCGCCACTACCATGGTGCGACGCCCATCTTGCGGATGACCGCGGAGAACAACCCCTTCGCTCTCCTGCGCTGCGTGTTGGAAGGCCTGTCGTTCTTGCCCCAACACGCAGCCCTGCGCGAGCAGGAAGAGAAGGCGTTGACAGCCTTTGAACGCGGCATCGCGAGCGGGCAGGGCCAGGTCGTGCTGGGACAGATCGACGCGATCGCCCAGGAATTCCCCGCTTCTGGGATTCCCTGGATGATCAAGGCGCTTGCACTGCGGAGCACCGGGGACACACCCGGCGCGGCTGCGTCCGCCGACCAGGCGCTCAAGCTGGCACGGGCGGCCGGGGATCAGGAGCTCGTGCAGAGGATCGGGCGGAGCCTGTCTTCAACCCCTGCGTCGGGCGGAGCTGGTCACCCGGTGCTCCAGCCGGACTTGCACTGAACGGCTCCTCACGCCGCGATCGCTGCGGCCCGCGAGGCTGCGGCCCCCGGAACTGCGGCCCGCGGCGCTGTCGGCCCCCCTTCAAGGACGGGGTGCCGCCCCGCTCCCGTGCAGCAACTCCCGAGCACGGACCAGGAGCGGCTCGCGCGGGTTCCGCTGCTCCCACGCACGGATCAGCTCGCGGCCCTTCTCGGGCGCCCCGCGGGCGGCGCTCATCTCGACCGCGCGATACAGGTAGGGCCCGGCCTCCCCCGCGCGCTGCGTATCGAGCAGCCAGGTGCCCACCTCGCCGAGCAGCGCCGCGTAGTTCAGGCACAGGCTCGCGACCGCCTGCTCGCGATCCCAGTCGATGAAGGGATCGCGCGCGCCGTCGAGCAGGTAGACCGTGTCGAGCAGCTCGCGCGTGCGCTCGAGATCGTGGCGCGGTGCCTCGCCGCCCGGGCCCCGGCCCGTGGAGACGCGCAGCAGCAGACCCTCGACGACGAGCGGCGCGTCGGTGGCGATGTTCTCCTTGTAGACGGTCACGCAGTAGAAGAGCGGCCGGCCGGAGCGGCGCGCGTTGGCCACCATGTGCTGCTGGAGCTGATCAGCGATCCGAGCGTCGTGCCGGTGGCGCAGCGCGGCGATCTCGCGGTCCGAGAGGGTGATCAGCGCATCGCGGTCCCGCCAGTGGCGGATGTACCAGAGCGTGTTGAGCAGCGACAGGTTGACGATGGCCACATCGGTGCGATCCCCGGTGAGCGCCTGGTAGGCGAGCGGCGGATAGGTGTCGTTGTCACCGTTGGTGAAGATGACCGCGCCCGCGGGAGCGCCGGCGATCATGTTGTGACCCCAGTCGAGCAGCGGCCGGGGCATGTCCCCCAGGGCCACCACGCGGCGCAGGCATTCGGCCGCCAGGGCCTCGTCGCCGCTGCGCAGGGAAGTGGCCCACAGCGGGTAGTAGACGTCCGCGCACAGCGGATCGCCGCCGGCCGCCTCGAGCAGGGTGCGATGGGCTCGCCGCCAGACCCGCTCGTCCTCGCCGTGCATGAACTGGAAGCAGTGGGCCGCCGCCGCGGCCGCATCGGAGGAATCCACTGCGAAGGCGCGCGCATAGCGGGCGACGCCCTCCTCCTGGCTGCCTGCGTAGCGCAGCGCATCGCCCCACTCGACCAGCGCCCGCGCGTCGTGCGGATGGCCGGCCGCGTAGGCCTCCCACTGGCGGGCCAGCCCCTCGTACTCCTCCGGCTCCAGGATCCGGTGACGCCAGGAGAGAACCTCTGGGGGGCGCTCCGGGTCGGGCGGTGACGCCTGCGGGTAGGCCCACCCGGGCGGCGGGGCGCAGTCCAGGGCCGGTAAGCCGGATTCCCTCGCGCCCTCCGCGGCCACTGACCCTCGTCCGGTCGCCCCGACGGCCGCCAGCACCGCCCCGGCCACGACAGCCGCCGCCAGCGCCACCCCGGTCCCCGTGCGAACTGCCATCGCGCATGCCCTCCGAGCTTGCAGGCGTCCCAGATCGTGCGGATGCTCCCGGGAGTGTGAACGCTCGGAGCCGTGGAATCGTTCGAACTCTCCCCTGCCGATGGGAGTTATAGAAGAGAGGCTTGCCCGCGGGCCCGCGGCGGGCGCAACGGCACCGCGGCAGCGGGCTCGCAAGCCGGAACCGGGAAGGACAGTGCAGCGCTGTGGACGCGGGAGTTCAGACAGTCGCGTTCGTCCTGGGTCTGATGTTGGCCATCGTGGCGTTGGCCGGATTCGGCCTGCTCGCGCGCCATCTCTGGTCGGCCGTCCAGCTACGCCGGAACGAGGCGCGCGGGCAAACGGGCCCGGCGCTCTGGCAGGAAGAGGCGGCCAGCGCGGGTGACCTCGAGGAGCAGCGCAGCCTCGAACGCTGGCAGGCCCTGCTGGCCACTCGCTGCGCGCCCGGGACCGCATTCTCGGCGCAGCCGGGGTCCGCGACGCTGCGGGCGCCGCGCCGGCGCGCCCTGATCGCCGTGCTGCTGGCGGCGACGGTGCCGGCGGGGTACTTGCTCTGGTCCGCGCTCAAGCCCCCGCTGGCGCTCGATGACCCCGAGGAGGTCCTCGAGCTGGTCTCAATCGAGAAGTGGGCCGATGCGGTGAGCATGTTCCAGGACAAGCTGCGCGTGCGCTTCGAGTACCGCAACCTGGGCACCCGGCGGGTCGATGCCTTCAACGCTTACTTTCAGCTCCAGGATGAGCACGGTCAGGTGATCCTGCGCGACATGATCAGCATCAGCAACCCGGTCTGGCCCGGGAAGACCGCCTCGTGGACGCAGTCCTACTGGTCGTCATGCCAGCAGATCCAGTCGCCGGAGGCCTGGGCGGGGCTGCTGGTGCGGGATCTGGGCGCCTACCGCGTCGAGTGGCGTCCGCTCGGCATGGTCTATGAGGACGGGGAGGCGCGCACGACGCTGGGCCGGCTGCCGGGTGACTCCTTGCTCCTCGAGTACGAGCCATGAACCGCGACGCCGAACGAGAGACCCCGGATCTCGAGCTCCTGCGGGGCATCGCGGCCGGCTCGCCGGAGGCCTTTCGCTGCTTCTACCGGCGGTGGGCGCCCCGGCTGGGCTCCTTTCTCACCCGCGTGACCGGCTCCCGCGACACCGCCGAGGACCTCCTCCAGGAGGCATTCCTGCGCATCATGCGCGCAGCGCCCCGCTACGAGGAGCGGGCGGCGGTGAGCGCCTGGGCCTACCGGATCTGCGCCAACCTCGCCTACAGCCACTGGCGCCGGATGGCACGTTCACCCTTCGAGGGCGTCGACGCGCTGGCAGAGGGCGCGCAGATCGCGGACCCGCGGGCGGTGAACCCGGCTGATCGGAGCGAGCGCCGGGCCTTCCGCGAGGCGCTCGACGAGGCCCTGGAGCGGCTGCCCGCCAACCAGCGGCTGGTCTTCCTGCTGAAGGCGGACCGGGGTCTGACCTATGAGGAAATCGGCGCCGTGCTCCAGTGCCCGGAGGGCACGGCCAAGTCTCGCTTCCACTACGCGGTCCTCAGGCTGCGGGACACGTTGCGGCCCTGGTGCGACGGACCCGAGGGCGCGAGCGCGCGGGATGTGGCGGCAATCTTCTTGCGCCGCTCGCGGGATTGAACGCCGCGATGCGCGGGCGTGGGGAAACAGCCATGCAGTGCAACGAACGGAGTCGCTGGCAAGCGATGATCATCGACCGGCTGGCCAACGAGCTGGGTGAAGAGGATGCCGTGCTGCTCGAGCAACACTTGAGCGACTGCGAGAGCTGCATGCGCGAAGCCCGGACCCTGGCCGGCGTGATGCAGAAGGCCTCCGGTCCGGTGGAGTGGGCGGCGGACCAGGCACTCGAGGCGAGGCTGCTCGGCGTGCTCGAACGCCGTCCCGCCGTTGAGTCCCAGAAGGAGCCGGCCTCGCTGGAGGGCGGGGGCCATGTCCCTGCGCCGGGAGGCGGCCGCGATTCCGCGGGGCGCGGGCGCTGGCGCGACTTGCTGGGCGCGCTCACGAGGCCGGCCCTGCGACCCCCTCTGTCCGCAGGCACCGGGATTGCGCTCGTCCTGATCGCCGCGGCGGTCGGCTTCTGGACCGGACGCGTCCGGCCCGGGGGGTCGCTGCCCCCCGCACGTGTCCTGGTGCAGGACTGGGTGGAAGCGCCGGCCGACGCAAACCGGATGCCGGCACCGGAGACGGGCTCGGGGGGACCAGCGGCCGATCTGCTGGTGGCCTCCCCGTCCTTCGCCCGGGCCGCTCTGAACGGGTCCGGGGAAGCTGCGGGGGTGGACTTCGTCGCGGCGCAGTCCGATGCGATTGTGCTGCCCGGCCGGATTCCGGCGGACAGTCTGTAGACGCGCTACGTACGGGCGAAGAGCGCCACGATCTTCGGGCTCACGAGCCGTTCGAAGTCGGTGTAGGCCATCCGGATCAGCTCGGTGTGCGTGCCGGCGTTGAAGGCGATCGCCTTTTCCTGGGCCAACTGCTCAGCCACATAGACGTCCATGTCGTAGAGGTTGCCGAACGGCGGCATGGCCCCCGGCTCGCAGTCGGGAAAGAGTGTGCGGAACTCCTTCTCGGTGGCGAGCTCGACATCGTCGGTCCCGATCAGGTCGCACAGCACCCGGAAATCGACGCGATACTGCGCCGGGAGCACCAGCATGGCCATGCGCCCCTCGACCCGGGCCATGACGGTCTTGGCCAGATCGCGGCCTGGGACGTGCGCCGAGGCGGCTGTCTCCTGAGCGGTGTATGCGCGGGCGTGCGGGATGACCTCATACGCGATCTTCTGCTTGTCGAGGAACTCTTTGAGTGCTTTGGCGGGCATGACGCCACCTCCTGTCTGGCAGGGCATATCGGGCGACTACCCCATCTCCATCGGGCTCACGGTCTATGCCCGCACTAACTCTAGCGGACTGCCGGGCAAGGATCCAGGTGTGATTCTGGGGCTGCAGGCGGCCGGGCCTGGGTGCCTCAGGCGGCTGCGCGGCCGGGCCAGGGCGCCTCAGGCGGCTGCGCGGCCGGGCTCCTCCTCGGCCCGCACGAGCGGTAGCTCGAAGGCGAAAGTCGAGCCCTGGCCCACCCGGCTGCTGACGTCGACCCTGCCGCCCATCAATCCCACCAGCCGCTGCGTGATCGCCAGCCCCAGGCCGGTGCCCCCGTGCGTGCGCGCAGTCGATCGGTCGCCCTGCGTGAAGGGCTTGAAGAGCGAGGGCAGGTGGTCTTCCGGGATGCCGATGCCGGTGTCCTCAACCGAGTAGATCACCGGGATCCGCCCGTCGGGCAGCGGGTCCCGCCAGCTCAGGCGGATCTCGACGTGGCCGCGCTCGGTGAACTTCAGGGCATTGCCCACCAGGTTCATCAGGATCTGACGGATGCGCCCGGGATCGCCCAGGACCCGGGGCGGATGCGCCGCGGCCGAGAAGCGCAAGGCGAGCCCGCGCTCCTGGGCGGCGTGCCCCAGCAGGCCGATCACCTCGTCGGCCACGCCGATCAGGTCGACGGGAATGCTCTCGACCGACAGCTTGCCCGCCTCGATCTTCGAAAAGTCCAGAATGTCGTTGATGATGGCGAGCAGCGACTCGGCCGACCTCTGCACGACCTCGAGGGCCTTGCGCTGATCGGGCTCCAGGTCGCCGTCGAGCAGCAGGCTCGTCATGCCGATGATGCCGTTCATCGGTGTGCGGATCTCATGACTCATGTTGGCCAGGAACTGGCTCTTCGCCCGATTGGCTGCCACGGCCTCCCGCTCCGCCTCGGCCAGCGAGCGGTTGGCCCTGAGCAGCTTGTCGCGCACAGCGGCCAGTTCGGCCGTGCGCTCCTCGACCGCCTCCTCCAGATGCGTACGGAATTGCTGGAGCTGTTCCTCGGCCGCGCGTCGCTCGGTGATGTCGAGCACGACGCAGATGAACGCCCCCGGCTCGCCGGCTGAGCCGGGAATGGGCGCCACGCGCATATCACCCCAGAAGCGTGCGCCGTCGCGGCGCACGAACTCCTTCTCGGCGCGGATCGTGTCGAGCTCCCCGCGCTGGAGGGCCAGCAACGCCTCGCGGTCGGTGGGCAGGTCCTCGGCCAGCGAGAAGGCGAGCATCGTCAGCTCGCGCATCTCCTCCCGGCGGTAGCCGGCCATGCGCTCCCAGGTGTCGTTGCAGTCCAGCACGCGGCCGGCGGGTGTGAAGATGACGATGCCGGCGGCCGCCGTGTCGAAGGTTGCCCGCAGGCGTCCCTCGCTCGCGCGCAGCGCTTCACGCGCGGTCGCCGCCTCGAGCACCGCGTCCGAGAGCCGGCGCGACATGATGAGGAGGAGGCCCATCCAGGCGTACTCGATCGTGTACAGGAAGCGGTAGAGGCCCACGCCCACGGCCGCGTCATTGACCGCGCTGGCGCTGGTGAGCACGAGCAGGATCAGGACCGGCCGCACCCGGACCCGGTCGCCCCGCCGATAGGCCCGGATCGCCAGCAGGAGCAGGGCCAGCACGGCCCCGAGGGACACGATGTTCTGCACGTAGTAGAGGGGACCGGTTCGCAGCTCCCGGTAGACGACCTCCTGGCCCCAGGGCAGCGGCACGTGCCGGATCATGGGGGCATCCGGCAGCAGGGAAAGGCCCGAGCGGTCCAGCAGCCCGATCACCGCGCACAAGAGCAGGAAGACACTCAGGATATTGCGCGTGCGTCGCCCCAGGGGCAGTCCGTAGTCCTCGAAGAAGCGAATCAGGGCGAGGGTGACCAGCGCGATCACGGCGTACTGGATCCGCTGCCACGCGGCCCCCACCGGCAAGCTGGTGGCTCCGTAGAGGCCGATGCAGGCGATGTCGTAGGCGCCCATGACCACGCAGAGGATCGCGAAGCTGAGATCCTCGCGCGCAGCACGACGCCGGGCATAGATGTGCAGGTGGACGGCGGCCACGTAGAAGGAGATGGCCACCATGGCCACGATGAGCGCCAAGCCCGCCGGCATACCCCCAACCGCCTCCTAAGATGAACCCGGGTGCACGGTAGGTATCGGCCGGCGGGCGGCGGATCTTGGGCGGGCGAAACCCCTGGGGGCCGGTCCCGGCGCCGTCAGGGCAAGAGGCGGTAGTAGGCGCGCTTGCCCAGGCGGATGAGAACCCCCCCGGCGGGAATCCCGGCCCGCGCATCGGGGTCGCGCACCGGCTCCTGCTCGACGTAGAACCCGCCCTGGGCGATCAGCCGCCGCATCTCGCCCTTGGACTTGGCCAGACTCAGGCCGGCGCACACGTCGACCCAGGTCGCCGACTGCAGCTCAGCCGGCACGCGCAGCTCGGGCACCTCGGCCGGCGCCTCCTTCTGCTGGACGACTTGGCGGAACTTCTCCTCGGCCCCGCGCGCTGCCTCGGCGCCCTGGTATTGCTCCACCAGGTTCCAGGCCAGGCGCTTCTTGACCTCCATCGGGTTGCCGCCATCGCGCAGCCTGGCCTTCAGCGCATCGATCTCGGCGCCGCCGAAGGAGCTCGTCAGCTCGAGGTACTCCGGCAGATGCTCGTCGGCGATCCGCATGGCCTTGCCGTACATGTCGAAGGGATCGTCGTTGATGTTGATGGTGTTGCCGTAGCTCTTCGACATCTTGCGCCCGTCGGTGCCGATGATGATCGGGTTCGTCACCATCACGTGCGGCGCATCGCCGAAGTGCTCCTGGATCGCGCGCCCGGCCAGCATGTTGAAGTGCTGGTCATAGGCGCCCACCTGCACGTCGCATTTCAGGGCGTAGGCGTCGTACCCCTGCATCAGGGAGTAGAGCGCCTCGTGGAAGCGCAGGGATTCCCCTCGTTCCATGCGCTGCTGGAAGTCGCGCCGAGCGATGATCTGCTTCATCGGAAAGATGCTCGCCAGCTCGATGATGTCGGCGAAGGTGAGCTTCGACAGCCAGTCGCCGTTGTAGCGCACCTCGGTGCGCTCGCGGCCGAGCACGCGGAAAGCCTGGTCCGTGTAGGTGCGGGCCAGCTCGAGCACCTCTTCGTGCTTGAAGCGCCGTCGCTCGCTCACCTGGCCGCTCGGATCGCCAAGGGTGGCCGTATAGTCGCCGATGAGGAAGATGACCTGGTGGCCGAGCTCCTGGAACTTGCGCAGCTTCTGCAACGGCACGAAGTGGCCCACGTGCAGGTCGGTTCCGGTCGGATCGACGCCCAGGTAGACGCGCAGCGGGCGCCCCAGTTTGAGCTTCGCGCGCAACTCATCTTCCATTTGCGCGCGCAGGCCCTTGCCGTCCACCTCGGGCGCACCCCAATCCTCGGCCTCGTCCGCGAAGCGCGTCGCACGCATGAGGATCTCGACCTGCTCGTCCAGGCTGTACTGCTTGCCGGCCACCTCGACCTGCCCTCCGTTGTCCCTCGTCCTCGCCCCCGGCCGCCGCCGGCGCGCCCCTACCCCTTGATCACCGCCAGGGGCCGCAAGCGGGCCACCTTCAGGCTGATGCCCGCGGCGTGCATCACCTCGACCACCTGGTGAACGTCCTTGTAGGCGTCACTCATTTCTTCGGCCACCGTGCGCCTGTCTTTCGCCATCACCTCGATCCCGCGCCCGCGCATCTCCCCGATCAGGTCCCGGCCCTGGAAGCGCCGGATCGCCTCGTGGCGGGACATGACCCGCCCGGCGCCGTGGCAGCTCGAGCCCCAGGTGAGCCGAAGCGACGCCTCCTGCCCGACGCAAATGTAGGACTCCGTGCCCATGTCGCCCGGCACCAGGACGGGCTGTCCCGTGCGCCAGGGGTTCGGGACGCCGGCCGGCGGATAGGCCCGCGTGGCGCCCTTGCGGTGGACGCACAGCGTGCGCATTCGGCCGCCAACTTCGTGCTGCTCGATCTTGGCGATGTTGTGGCAGACATCGTAGAGCAGCCGCAGGCCCAGCGCGCGCGGGGAGACGCCCAGGGCCTCCATCAGGGCGCGCTCGGCCAGGGACATGATCGTCTGGCGGTTGGCCCAGGCATAATTGGCCGCGCAGGCCATGGCGGCCAGATAGGAGCGCCCTTCCGCCGACTCCACCGGCGCGCAGGCGAGCTGGCGATCGGGCAGCTGGATGCCGTACTGCCGGACCGCACGCGCCATGACCTTGAGGTAGTCGTCGCAGACTTGGTGGCCGAAGCCGCGCGAGCCGGTATGGATCTGGAGCGCGATGCGCCCTCGGACGAGTCCGAACTCCTCGGCGGCCTCCGGGTCGTAGATCTCATCGACGACATCGACCTCCACGAAGTGGTTGCCCGAGCCCAGCGTGCCGAGCTGCTCCCGGCCGCGCGCGCGCGCGCGGTCGCTCACCGCGCCGGGGTCCGCGCCCCGCAGGCAGCCTTCCTCCTCGGTGTGGGCCAGATCGCCCTCCACACCGTGCCCGTGCTCGATCGCCCAGCGCGCGCCGTGGACCATGACCCGGTCGAGCTCGCGCTCCGCGACCTTGTCGATCGCGCCCGAGGATCCCACGCCGGTCGGGATGTGTGCGAAGAGCGCGCGCACGACGTGCTCCAACTTGCCGCGCACATCCGCGGTCCCGAGCTGGGTTGTCGCCACACGCACGCCGCAATTGATGTCGTAGCCCACGCCGCCAGGCGAGATCACACCGCCCTCGGCCGGATCGGTCGCGGCCACGCCGCCGATCGGAAAGCCATAGCCCCAGTGGATATCGGGCATGGCCAGCGAATAGCCGACGATGCCCGGCAGGTGCGCCACGTTGCCGACCTGTGCCAGCCCGCCGTCGGAGCGGACTCGATCGATCATCGCCTCGGTCACGTAGACGCGGCCGGGCACGTGCATGCCGCCCCGCGGCTCGATCTCGAAGAGGTAGGGCTGGATCCGCCGCACGGGGGTGTCGTGCGGCTGGTTGCGCGGATCCTGCTCGCCGCCGCCCCCCGGGTAGCTCTCGTTCGGCTTGCGCTTGGCGCGCGAGCGATGGTCCTTCATGGCCCGCCCCCCGAGTACGCACTGTGGCCCACGGCCATCACGTGTCCAGGACGATCGTCAGATCGTACCCGTCCGCGGCGCGCGGGTCGATACGCAGCCTGTGGTAGGTCGCCGCCTTGACCCCCGTGCCAGCGGGATGGCGCGCCGGATCGAAGGCCTCGCCCAGCAGCACAGCCTCGAGCCGGTACCCGTCCCCGGCCTGCGCGATTCGCACCCGGTCGACCTGCGCGAAGCGCCGGCGGCCAAGGTCGCTCAGATAGAGGATCTCGTTGAGCCACCCGACCAGCAGCTCCTCGAGATCCAGCCCGTCGATCGCGACCTCGATGCGCTCGGCCGGCCGCACGCGGGAGATCTCGGTCAGCAAGCCCAGCAGGCCGAGCGCGGCCTGGCGAAAGAGCCCTTCAGGGTCGCGGGCCCAGACGTGCAGGGCGACGTCGGCCGTGTGATCGACCGGCCGTACCCCCTCGAGTTCTTCCTCTCGCACGACTGCCCTCCGGTGGCCGTTTCCGGAGGCATACTATCCGCCCCCGGCGGGCAGGGGTAGGTCCCAGGCTGTGGGCGGCACAGGGGTGCCGAGAGAGCGGGGATCCCAGATGCAGCAAGCCGCCGGCCGGTCGCCCCTAGAGGCTGGACCGGTTCGGCGGCAGGTACGCCAAGGGGAGCC
>CAZDKK010000040.1:0-44343 GCA_964506245.1 uncultured bacterium
CCCCCCCCCCCCCCCCCCCCCCCCCCCCCCCCCCCCCCCCCCCCCCCCCCCGACCGGCCGACGGGACGTCGTGTCGGCCGCCGGCGGTACGTGGGACGTCACGGGTGGCTGGCGCTGGGGACGCCTGGTCGTGGGCGGGGAGAACGGCGAGGACCGGCAACGGCAGACTGGCCGGTTCGGCGTGGGCCGCGCCGAACCGCTGGGCACGCGCGTGCCGCGCGGGTGGGAGTTGAGGTTGGACTTCGCGAACACGGCCGACGGTGCCGAGACGCTGCAACGCGGCCTGGGCCGCGTGCGGGGATGGAGCCGCGTGCGCGGCCTGATGGTGCTCGCCGAGGAGCAGGCCGGGGTGGTGGCGGGCGTCGACAGCGTGCTGCGCGGCGATGCCCTGTCGGTGGGGGGAGCGGGATCGCTGCGCGGCTACTTCGAGGGGGCCCATCGGGCGACGCGCTACCTGGTGCAGCGGCTCGAGGTCGGGCCGGCGCCGTCGGGGCCGGGTGCGCGCTTCTACGCGCTGCTCGACCTGGGTTGGCTGCGGCAGTGGCGCGCGCAGCCGAGCGGAATCACGGGGAAGGGCGCCGGGGACCTCTTCCGCTGGTCGGCGGGTCTCGGGCTTCAGGCCCCGTCCCGGGCAGGGGAGCTGCGGCTGGACTACGCCGTCCCGGGTGGCGAGCCGATCTGGAGGGGGAGGATCCACCTGGGACTGGTCAACCGCTTTTAGTACACTCAGATCTCACGTGTCGGGGATGAGGGGGTGGGCACGGCCCGCTCCCCGGAAGCAGGAGGGGTGAGAACCGATGTTCAGAGCAGGACCGACGGGTGCGCGGACGCTGGCGGCGGTGCTCTTGGGGGCGCTGCTGGTCGCCGGTTGCGGCCGCAAAGAGGATGATCCGGTCGTGATCTCGCTCGACGGCCGGAGCGTCAAGCTGTCACAGCTTGTCGCTGACTACGACCGGATCCAGGGGCCGAACCACTGGCGCAACGACAGCTTCGAAGACCGCAAGAAGTTCGCGGAACTCGTGGCCAAGAAGGAGATGCTCGTCCGCCACGCGCGGGAGGTGCTGGGCAACCAGCTTCCCCAGCGCGAGCAGATGATCTGCGATCGGTGGTTCGAGAAGGAGATCCAGGCGAAGTACTGGGCCAAGGTCCGGGCGGCGATCGAGATCCCCCCGGCGCATCTGGATTCCCTCGCGCAGGCGATGGTCGACGAGCGCTATCTGCGGCACATCCTCTGCAAGGATGAGGCTCTGAGTCACGAGGCCTATGGGAAGATCCAGGGCGGGGCCGACTTCGTGACGATCGGCCGCGAGTACAGCGAGCGCCTTGGCGAGGCGGGCGGGGCGATCTACGTCGATGTCGGTTGGGTGAGCCGGCCGCAGCTGATCCCCGAAATCGCCAACGTGCTCTTCGACCAACTCACCGCCGAGGGGCAGGTCTCCGAGCCGGTCGCCTCCGCCTGGGGCTGGCACATCATCCAGCTGGGCGGGATACAAAAGCAGGCGCCGGAGGAGGCGCGCAAGGATGCCCAGCAGCTGGCGGACGTCGTCTACCGCACCAGGAAGATGCAGAAACTGATGGAGCAGATCCGGCAGAAGTACGCGATCGAGATCCAGGAGGAAGGCCTCGGCCCCATCGTCACCCACTTCAACGCGCTGCAGGATTCCCTCGACGCGCTGAAAGCGACCGGGGTGATGCCCGACTACCAGGGGCTCACCCCACCCCTGGGGCGGTTCTCCGCCGCTGAGCGAGCGCTACCCCTCGCGCGCTGGTCCGGGGGCACGCTCACGGTGGGGGATTTCGTGAACAGCCTGTGGAAGGTGGACGTGGATGCCTGGCCGTCAAGGGGCGATGCCGAGCGGCTGCGCTCCCAGATCGACCGGCGTCTCACGCGGTGGATGCTGATGGAGGAAGCCACCCAGCGCGGCGCGCTTGATGATCCGGAGCTGGTCAAGGGCCGTGTAAACAAAGAGGACGAGCTCTTCCTGGACGCATTCTACAACCGCACCCTGGCGGTCGACCGCGACAAGGTCAGTGACGCGGATGTGCAGAGCCACTGGCAGGCCCACGCGAGCGAGTATCAGACCAAGGATCAGGTGGGATTCGGCTTCATCCGCTTCCCCGCGGACCTGCGCGACCTCGCCCTCAAGACCCACGAGCAGCTCCGGGCCGGGGTGGCGTGGGCCACCGCCGCGGAGGAGGCCCGGAAGGTGGATCAGCGGGTGGACTTCGAGGAGGCGTCCGCGCCGACCTCGTCGGGGCCGTACCCTCAGTTCACGGCGGCCGCGATGCGGTTCGAGCCCCAGCCCGACGGCACCGCGACGATCACCGAGCCCTTGGAGATCGGCTCCGAGTGGGTGATCCTGAGGGTGCACTACCGCGAGCACCCGCGGCAGCTCACCTTCGAGGAGGCCGAACCAACGGTGCGGCGCGACCTGCAGCAGGCGCGTCTGGAGAACAACCTCACCGCCATGCTCGGCACCCTGGAGAAGCAGTACCAGCTGAAGATCGACCTGGATGCGCTGCGCTAGCGGCGCGGGAACAGCTCCCGGGACTTCGAGTCCGAGTGCGGGCCTCCGCCGGCGATCCACCGGCGCAGGCCCGCCTCGTCCAGGATCGGGACGCCCAGCTCCTCGGCCCGCGCTCGCTTCGATCCGGGGTCCGCGCCCGCCACGACGAAGCTCGTCTTGCGGCTGACCGATGAGGTCACGCGTCCACCGTGGCGTTCGATCAGGGCGCGCGCTTCCTCGCGCGAGAGCGTGGGCAGCGTGCCCGTGAGCACGAAGGTCAGGCCCGCCAACGCGCCGGCGGCGCCGCCCGCCCTCGAAGCGGCGGCGGTGGTGTCGGCGAGGGCGACCCCGGCTGCCTGCAGCTTGGCCAGGAGCCGTCGCGTGTTGGGCTGGCGGAAGTAGCGCACGACCGAGGCCGCCACCACCGGTCCGATGTCGGTCAGCGCGGCCAGCTCTTCCTCGGCGGCCGCGGCCAGGGCCTCGATCGAACGGTAGGCGCCCGCCAGTACCCGCGCGACGTGCGCGCCCACGTGGCGGATCCCGAGGCCGAAGAGCAACCGGTGGAGCGGGCGCCGGCGCGCTTCGGCGATGGCGCCGACCAGGTTGGTGGCTGACTTCTCGGCCATGCGTTCCAGGGGCGCGAGCTGGGCCACCGTCAGAGCGAAGAGGTCCGCGGGATCGCGCACCAGGCCCTGGTCGACGAGCTGGTCGACCAGGGCGTCGCCCAGGCCCGTGATGTCCATCGCCCCGCGGCCGGCGAAGTGCAGGATGCGGCGCTTGAGCTGCGCGGGGCAGTGCTCACCGGCGCAGCGGATCGCCACCCCATCCTCGTCGCGCTCGAGCGGTTCGCCGCAGGCCGGGCAGGTGGTGGGGAAGCGAAACGCGCGCTCCGATCCGTCGCGCAGCTCGGTCAGCACCCCGGTCACCTTGGGGATGATCTCGCCTCCCTTCTCGATCGTGACCGTGTCGCCGACCCTCACACCCAGCCGCTCGATCTCGTCGGCGTTGTGGAGCGTGGCGCGCTTGACGACCGTGCCGAGCAGCTCGACCGGCTCGAGCTCCGCCACCGGCGTGACCGCTCCGGTGCGACCCACCTGCACCGCGATGCCGACGACGCGCGTGACCGCCCGCTCCGTCTCGAACTTGTAGGCGATGCCCCAGCGCGGGGCCTTGCTGGTGGCGCCGACGTCGCGCTGCCAGGCCAGGGAGTCGAGCTTGAGCACCATGCCGTCGGTGTCGTAGTCGAGGTCGAGGCGCCGCTCGTCCCACTCCCGGAACGCCGCCAGCGCCTCCTCGATGTTGGCGACGCGCCGCGCGTGCGGGTTGACCGGGAGCCCCAGACGGCGCAGGTAGGCCAGGATCTCCCACTGCGTGGTGATCCCGGCCGGCGGCGGTCCGGCGACCTGGTAGGTGAAGAGCGCCAGGGGTCGCTCGGCAACCTGGCGTGGATCGAGCAGCTTGAGCGTGCCGGCGGCGGCGTTGCGGGGGTTGGCGAAGAGCTTCTGGCCCGCGCGCTCGCGCTCGGCATTCAGTCGCCGGAAGGCCTCGCGCGGGAAATAGACCTCGCCCCGCACCTCGATCGCACCCGGCGCCTCGCCCCCCGCCGGATCGAGCACCAGCGGCAGACTGCGCACGGTGCGCAGATTGGCGGTCACGTCGTCGCCCCGCGTGCCATCCCCGCGCGTCACGCCGCGCGCGAGGCGGCCGCGCTCGTAGTGCAAGGCGATCGCGATGCCGTCGATCTTCAGCTCGACGACGTAGGCCGGCGACCGGTCCAGATCGAGCAGGCGGCGCACGCGCGCGTCGAACTCGCGCACCTCCTCCTCGGCATAGGTGTTCTGCAGGCTGAGCATGGGCACGCGGTGGACGACCGTCGCGAAGCCCTCGAGCGGTTCCCCGCCCACCCGGTGGGTGGGGCTGTCGGGATCGTCCAGGTCGGGGTGCGCGCGCTCGAGCGCCTCGAGCTCGTGCACCAGCGCGTCGTACTCGCGGTCGCTGATCTCGGGCTCGCCGTCGATGTAGTAGCGCCGGTTGTGATGGCGGATCAGCCGCCGCAGCTCGGATGCGCGGGCGGCCGGCGAGGCTCTGTGCGTCATGCCGACCTCCACGGACCAGCCGCGCCGCCCGGGGCGGCGAGCTGCGCCTTGCTCGCGCCGCTGCGGCCGCCCGCCGACGCGGATGCACGCAATGGAGCCCGAGCCGCGGGGCGAATTCAACCCCATTCTCCGCCGTTGCACCACGGCGGGGTGCGCTGGGCCGCGCGGTCGAGGAATGCGACGGACCACGCTGTTGTTGCGGCGGGTGCAGCCGGCCGAGACAGCGCGGCGGTGCGAATATCCGGTGCAGGCCGATGGAGGCCGGTGCAGGGCTTGCGAGGCCAGCCGGCCTTCGGTAGCCTGACCCGGCCGTCCGTTGGCTAGGGCATCCGGGTGGGGCCTCCGAGGCCCACGCCCCGGCCTCCAGGGGGCCGGGGTGCGCGGCCGGGCAGGGGGCTTATGGAGCGCGAGCAGCGAATTCTCCAGGAGATCCTGGGCAGCAAGGGACTGCTGGCCAAGGTGGTCGATGGCTATGACCCGCGGCCGCAGCAGCTCGAGATGGGCCTGCACCTGCTCGAGGCGCTCTTCCGCGAGCAGATGCTCATCGTCGAAGCCCCCACGGGGGTGGGCAAGACGATGGCCTACCTCGTCCCGGCGGCGCTCTACGCGCGCGCCCGCCGGGAGCCGGTGATCGTCAGCTCCCATACGCGCCACCTCCAGGACCAGATCCTCACGCTGGAAGCCCCGCGCCTGCGCCGCCTCGTGCACCCCGACTTGCGGGTGGTCGTGCTCAAGGGGCGGTCGAACTACCTGTGCCGGCGGCGCTGGGAGCTGTTCGTCGAGGAGAAGGGCTCGGGCGTGGATGGACGCTGGGCCGTCGAGCGCCTCGAGGGTTGGGTCGGCACGACCGAGACCGGGGCCTTCACCGAGGCTCCCGACCTGGGGCCTCGCGGCGCGCGTGTGTGGGCCGAGATCGGCGGCGACGCGCGCTTCTGCCGCAGCCGCCTCTGCCGGGCCGAGACCGGCTGCTTCCACAAGCGGGCCCGGCGCGAGGCGCACGACGCCCAGATTGTCGTCGTGAACCACTCGCTGCTGCTGGCCGACGCCTTCGGGGGCGGGGGCATTCTGCCGGAGCATCGCGTCGTGATCATCGACGAGGCGCACGAGCTGCCCGAGGTCGCGCTCGAACCGCTCAGCCGCAGCGTCTCCGCCCGGTCGCTCGAGGAGCACCTGCTGCGGCTGGGCGGGGCCGGCGAGCCGGGGGTGAGTGATCGGCTGCGGCGTGTCGCGCGCGCGCTGCGCTCGCAGGTGACGCGGCGCAATCTGGCGGGTCGGATCAACCAATTCGAGCAGGAGGCGCGCGGGGTGCTCGCGCAGGCGCGGGCCTTCTTCGCGGCCGTGCGGGCCGGCGCCGACTTCCCCGCCGAGGGCGAACGAAGGCGCTACGACCGGCGGGCCTGCGAGGGGGGCTTCTTCCCAGCCGAGGGGGAGCAGCTCGTGCAGGCGGTGCGCAGCATGGCCGAGCAGGGCGAGCGACTGCACGACGCCCTGGCGGCGGAGCTGGCCGCGGCCCCCGCCAGCGAGGAGCTGGCCGACACGCTGGAGGCGGTCGAGGCCGCGCTGGACGAGCTGCGCGAGCAGGCCGAATCCCTGGCCGGGCTGCTGGCGCCGGCCGACGGCGACCACGTCTACATGCTCGAGGCCTCGGCCGCCCGAGGCCCGGAGCTGTCATCGATCCCGCTCGAAACCGGTCCGCCCCTGCGCGCCCACCTGCTCGATGCGCACGATGCCGTGGTTTTCACGTCGGCGACCCTGGCCGCGGGCGACGACTTCGGCTACTACGAGCGTCAGGTGGGGCTCGAGCGAGGCGAGGCGCGCCACCTCCAGCTCAGCAGCCCCTTTGCATTCGAGCGCCAGCTCCTGACTTTGGTGGCGACCCACGCGGTCGATCCCCGCGATCCGGGCTACGAGGCATACCTGTCGCAGGCCATCGGTGCGCTGCTGGCGGCCGTGGGCCGCAAGACGCTCGTGCTCTTCACATCGCACCGGACCCTGCGTACGGTCTGGGAGGCGCTGGCACCCCGCCCGGAGCTGGCTGGCCTGGAGATCCTCGCCCAGAGCCGGGACGCCCCGCGCGCGAAGCTGATTGCGCGCTTCCGGGCGGCCGAGCGCGCCGTGCTGCTGGGCACGGCCAGCTTCTGGCAAGGGGTCGACTTCCCCGGCCGCGAGCTGGAGATGTTGATCGTGACGCGGCTGCCGTTCCCGGTGCCGACCGATCCGCGCATCGAGGCGATCTCCGAGCGCCTGGCCGAGGAGGGCCGCCCCGGCTTCTTCATCGAGTATGCGCTGCCGGAGGCGGTGCTGCGGATGCGCCAGGGCGTGGGCCGGCTGATTCGCCGGCAGGACGACCGCGGGGTGTGCGTCGTGCTCGATCCGCGGATGATGCGCGCCACCTACGGCGGCGTCTTCTGCGCCGCCCTGCCGTCCGCGCCGCAAGCGGCTGGCGATGAGGCGGAGCTGGTGCGGCGCGCGCGGGAGTGGTTTGGGCTGGGGGGATCTCCATGATCGCGGTCGATCTCATGATCACGGGGGCCGGGCAGCTCCTGACGCTGGAGCCGCCGGCGGGGGGGCGCCCCAAACGCGGCGCCGAAATGTCGGCGCTGGGGCTGATCGCGGGGGGCGCCCTGGCCGCGGCCGCGGGGCGCATCGTCGCGGTGGGCACGGACGAGGAGGTGCGCGCCCGGTGCCGGCTGCAGCCGGGCGGGACCGCCATCGACGCCGCGGGAGGCGTCGTGATGCCCGCTTTCGTGGACCCGCACACGCACGTGCTCTTCAGCGGAACGCGCGAGTGGGAATTCGAGGAGCGGCTGCGCGGCAAGACCTATATGGAGATTGCCGCGGCGGGCGGCGGGATCCACTCCAGCGTGCGCATGTTCCGCGAGGCGGACGACGAAGCGCTTCTGGAAGAATCTCTGCGCCGCATGGATCGCATGGCGGCCTACGGCACCGGCACGGTGGAGATCAAGACCGGCTACGGGCTCGATCCCGAGCACGAGCTGCGTGCCCTGCGCCTCATCGGCGAACTGGCGCGGCGCCATCGCCTGCGCGCGGTGGCGACCTTCCTGGGCGCGCACGAGATTCCGCGCGAGCACCGGGGCGATCCCGACGGCTACGTGGATCTGCTGGTGGAGCAGATGATCCCGCAGGCGGCCGCGCAGGGCGTGGCACGCTTCTGCGATGTCTTCTGCGAACGCGGCGTCTTCACCGTCGAGCAGTCGCGCCGGATCCTGATGGCCGCGCGGCAGGCGGGGCTGCTGCCCAAGCTGCATGCGGACGAGATCGAGCCCACCGGGGGCGCTGAGCTGGCAGCCGAGGTGGGCGCGGTCTCCGCCGACCACCTGGGCCAGGTCTCCGAAGAAGGCCTGCGCCGCATGGCGGCGTCCGGGGTGGTGGCGGTGCTCCTGCCCGGCACGCTCTTCTCGCTCCGGTCCGCTTCCTATGCGCCGGCACGGCGCATGGTCGAGCTGGGGGTGCCGGTCGCGCTGGCCACCGACTGCAACCCCGGCAGCTCCATGACCGAGTCGATGCCCTGGATCATCGCACTCGCCTGCCGTGAGATGGGGCTGACCCCCGCCGAGGCGGTCACCGCGGCGACCTACAACGCTGCGGCCGCCGTGGGGCTGGCCGGTGAGTGCGGGGCCCTCGTGCCCGGGTACCGGGCCGACCTCCAGATCTTGCGGGCCCCCTCGTATGCCCGCCTGCCCTATCACGTCGGCCACCCGGACTTGCGCGACCTGATCCTGGCCGGCCAACCGGCGATCCGCGACCTGGATCCGCCCGCACTGCGGCGGGATCTGGCCGGCTGACCCCGCTCGGGACCGCGTCCAAGATTCCCCGCACCCCCGGTTGAGATCAACCCTCCCGCGGTCGATAGGGGTGGGGGAAGACACGCTCCAGGCCTGGTCGGTCCCGGCTCTAGGCGCGGGGGTCGCTGGCATTGCAGAAGAACATCTCCATCAGACGAAGCGCGCAGAAGCTGGCCAAGGCCGGCCAGCTCGTCAAGGCCTTGGCTGCTTATGAGCCCTTGATCGCCTCGGGTGATGCCGACCCCTACGACCACCTCTACGTCGGAGACCTCCACGAGCGCATCGGCAACCGGGATCAGGCGATCGCGCAGTACGAAGCCGCCATCCGGGCCTACAACAAGCTCGGCTTCCACCGCAACGGCGTCGCCCTGTGTCGCAAGATCCTCCGCCTGGTTCCGGAGCATCGCGTCGTGTACCGCCTTCTGGGCGACCTGTACACGGGCGAGGAGCTCTATGGCGACGCGCTGACCGCCTACCTGTGCTTCTTCGACCGAACCCCTCCCGAGCGGCGCGCCGACGAGGAGTACCGCGAGACCCTGGCCGCTGCGATCACCATCGCGCCGCGCAATGCCGACATGGCGCTGAAACTCGCGGCGCTGCTCGAGGAACTCGACCGGCTGGACGAAGCGGCCGAGCTGCTCGTGCGAACCGCGGAAGTGGCGCGCGAGGGTGGTGCGGAGGCGCTGGCGGCCGACCTGAGAGCGCGGGCCGACGCGATCGATCCAGGAGCGGCGCTGCGCGTGGGCGTAGCGGGCGCGTCGCCCACGGAGGGATCCGGGCCAGCTGCGGCGCCGCCCCAACCGCTTGTCGCTCCGGTGGCCGACACGGTCATCGCGCTGGATGTCGATGGTGAGGAGTCTCCCCTGGCCCAGATGGCCGCTGCGCCCGGCGCGGAGCCGGAGGGCATTCAGGATACAGGGCTCACCATGGGGGCGCAGACCGCCGGCGCGTCGCCGCTGGCGCGACCGGACGACCCGGGCCAGCCTGCTCCCGGGGCCGGCGAGGACGAGGCAGGACCACGGCCGATCGATGGGGAAGAGGCCGAGGCCCAGCCGCAGGGAGAGCCGGGCCCGCGGCGCCGCCCCGTGGATCCGTCCAGCTTTGGCGAGATCGAGCTGGATGGGGACGACGGCGATCGTCCGCCGGCGCGTGCAGCCGGGATGGGCTCGGTGGCTGCCGCGCTCGGGGAGGCGGGGCCGGCGGATGGAGAGCTCGAAGCAGAGCAAGAACCCGTGCTGGTGATCGCGGAGGACGCCGCGAACGATCTCGAAGAGGTGGCGCTGGAGCTGGGCACGGAGGGAGAAGCTGACTCGGCTCCGGCCGGACGCTTGGCGGACCCGGCGGCGGCCACACGGCAGGCGATGGAGGCAGAGCAGTGGACGAGCGCTCTGCGGCGCGCTGAGGAGTGGGTCCAGCACGATCCCTGCATGGAGGCGGTGGAGAAACTCATTGAGATCTCCAAAGTACTCCAGGACAATGCCAAGATCGTTCGCGGCTTCTTGCTGAAGGGCGATCTGCTCATCCGGGACGGCGAGCTGCAGCAGGCGATGAGGGCGTTTCACGAGGTTCTGCGGCGCGACCCGCAGAACGAGACGGCCCTGCGCCGCATGGCGCGCTTCCGCGAGTTGGGCGTGGTTGACGCCGAAGCCGGGCAGACGGACCAACCGGGCCCCGTCCAGGCGGTGATCGAGGCGCGCAACACGGTCGTCGCGGTCCGCGAGGAGCCTGCGGGACCGCGAGACGAGCGGGACTGGATGGAGATCGGGGCCCTGCTCGATGAGTTCCGCGAGGGCGTCAGGGAGCAGGTCGGCGAGAACGACCCCCAGGCCCACTATGACTTGGGCGTCTCGCATCAGGAGATGGGCCTGTTCGAGGAGGCGCTCGAGGAATTCGCGGGCGCGCTGGCCTGTCGCGATCTGCCGCCCGAGATGGAGGTGCGGCTGCGGGAGCTGCGCGGCAAGTGCTTCGCGCGCATCGATCGCCACCGTGAGGCGATCCAGGAGCTGCGCCAGGCGCTGGAGATCCCCGAGGTCGGGTCGCAGGAGAGCGCCGGGATCGTCTACTTGCTCGGACTCGAGCATGCCCAGGCGGGCGAAGTGGAGCAGGCCAAGGAGTGCATGCGTGAGGTCCTGCGACTCAAGCCGGATTTCGGAGACGCCCAGGCCCAGCTCGAAGCTTTCGAGGGTGACGCCGCCTGACCCGGACTGCCCCCCGACTCCCACCATCTTCACGCGTGATCCTGTCCCGAGACTCTGCCTGATGGCTGTTTGCCTGATGGCCGTCTGCTTGGTCGCCGTGACGGCCGCGGGGGCCACCCCACCTCCCGTGGGTCCCCGCGTGCCGCCGCCCGGCGGCGAGGTTGTGAAGCCCGCCGCACCCCCCGACTCGGCCGCCGCTGTGGACGCGCCGGCCGAGGCGGATTCGGCGGCGGCCGACTCCGCTGGTGCGGCGCCGAGCGCGTTGCGCTGGTGGGATGCGGGGTGGCTCCTCGCGCAGCTTGGCCCCTCTGCGGGCCGGCCGGCCGCGGAACGGGCGCAGCTCTTTCATTCGACCTGCGCGCTCTTCTCCCAGGCGCTGCGGCGCCATACCCGGCTGGAGCTGCACGAGTCGGGCAGTCCCCTCGCCTGGGATCTGCCCTACGATCTGGGACCCGGCGTCGAGCGGATGTCCCTCTGGCTCGACGGCCTCCCGACGGCTGGGGCGGCGCTGGGCGAGGCGCATTGCCTCACCGTGAGCCCGCTGCTGCTCGGGGAGGTGCGTTGCCTGGCACCCGACCCCTTCCTGGATCCCCTGGGCGCCTCGGGCGATGGCATGATCTGGACCGCCTCACAGGTTCCCGTCTGGGAGGAGGTGCCCAGTGCGGTGCGTTTCACGGAGGGCGTGGGGCAGTCGTCGACCGAGGACGTCATCGCAGCGCGCCAGATCGGGCGCTTCCGGGCGATGGCCTCCTACGCCCACGCCAATACCCAGGGTCGCCAGTACTTTCCGAATGGCCTCCAACGGTACCAGGATGCCCGTTTCCAGAACCTCTTCTTCCAGGTCGACGGTGCCCTGAGTCCGGTGGCCGCGCGCGCGGCGGTGGCCGACCGCACCGGACGCTACACGCTCTCCGGCGACCGCAAGCTGTTCTGGTCGTGCTCGCAGGCTACCGTCGGCGCGCAGGTCCCCTGGGGACCCGGCGAGGGTGCTCAAGTGCGCCTCACGCGGCGAGCCGATCGCATTCAGTGGTGGGGCGCGGAGGATTCGGGACGGAGGCGGTCGCATTCGGTCGATGTGGCTGCCCAGGCGGGGCTGCGGCTGGGATCTGCGCGGCTGCTGTTGGCGGCTGCCGGTGAGCGGGTCAAGGTGTCGCTGGCAAGCCAGGCGGGTGGGGACAGCGCCTGGACGGCGAACGGCATCGGAATTGCTACCGGGCTCAGGATGGAGGGCGCGGGACGAGCGCTCGTGGCCTCGGCGGGCTGGACCGACCCGTGGTGGACCCGGGGTCACAGCCGCGCGCGCGTGTGGCTCGCGCAGCAGCTCGGGGTCTCCACCTCTGTGGAGCTGGAGGGCTGGATCGGGCGGGCGGGGGTCTTCATCCCCAGGCTTGAACCCGATGGCGATGCGCTCGTGCGCGAGGGGCTGCACCTGCTCGACCAAGGTTCGCAGAGCGACGGTCCGGTGCGCCAGCTCGAGCACATCGAGCTGGCGGGTCGCTGGCAGTCGGGCGGGGCCGAGATATCCTCGGCGGCCTTTGCCCGACGAATCAGCGACGCCCTGGGCACCGATCCCGAGACCGCCTACGGACTGCTCCCCGGCGCGCGCACGACCGGGTCGCTGGCGTCCGCGCTGGGGGACGTGACCCTGCTCGGCGGGCGACTCGACCTCCGCCTGCCGCTCCGCTGGGGCTTTCGCTTGGAGGCGACGAGCACGGCGGTGCTGGACCCGCCGCCCGAGCGGCTGCCGGTGCTGGTGGCGCCCTACCACGGCCATGGGGGGCTCTTCCTCGCGGGCAGCGCCTGCCGGGGCGATCTGGGCTACGAGCTGGGGCTGATCGCTCTGTGGCAGGGCCAGTGGGAGACGCCCCGGGGGCCGGTGCCCGCCCGCCTCCAGTTCGACGCCGAAGTGGGCCTCGTCTTCGTCGGGCGCGCGCACCTCTTCGTCCAGTTCCGGAACCTCACGGATGAGTACTTCGAGTCCGCCACGTACGACGAGGCCTGGGGCGCGCTGCCCTACCGCAGCAGCACTGTCGGCTTCGAATGGCACTTCCTCGACTAGGCGCGCCTCCGCACCTCCGCCGCCTCGCCTCGCATCTTCCCGTGCCCGAAAGGAGCCTGAGCATGGTCTTCACCGCCGCGGAGCGCCGCCTGCTGGCGCTGCTCGTGGTTCTCCTGGGTGCCGGCTACGCCCTGAGCGGACTGGCGCAGCTCGGCGTGGTGCCGCGCGAGTGGTGCGAAGGAGGTGGCGCGGCCGGCCACCCGGCGGGACCGGATGATCCCGCCACGGGTGCAGGCGCATCCGCGCTGGCCGAAGACTCCGCGTCCCCCTCCGCCCCCGGGTCGCCCGGGGACACCGCGTCCCCCAGGGACACCGCGGCCAGTGCGAGCTCGGGGCGCGTGACCCGCTCCACGCAGCGAGCCAGTCCGTTTCACGCGGGGCACCTCGACCTCAACGCGGCCGACAGCCTCGACCTGCTCGAGTTGCCGGGGATCGGCCCGTCGCTGGCAGGTCGCATCCTCGCCCTGCGGCGGCAACGCGGGGGCTTTCAAAGCGTTGAGGAGCTGCGGTCCGTGCGCGGCATCGGCGAGAAGCGTTTTGCCAAGCTGGCTGAACTGGTCGGGGTCGGACGCGCGTGCAGAACGCAACAACCGGGGGCAATCCGCCAGTAAGCAGGGAATCGGACCGCGTGACCGAGGCCCTGGCCCCTTTCGGCCAGGGTGCAACTACCCCCCCGAGCCACCGATAGGCTGCCTCGGGCAGTCCCGCCATCACCGAATTCGCTGGCACACGATGTGCGACCAGCGCGCCCCAATGGCTCCAGCATGCCTGCCCGCGGGCGTGCGGTGGGCTCGGCCGAGGCAGTCGCGGGGGCTGCCGGGGTCCTCCGCCGCCGCGGCCGCGACGCCATGCACGGGGGGCCCTGGACGGCGCAACGCCAGGGAGGTCACGCGGTGAAGGCGGACTTGGGTCTGAAACTCATGGAGGCCGGCCTCATCAAAGAGGACGACCTCAAGAAGGCCCAGAAGATCGAACGCTCGCAGGGTGGCGACCTCCTGAACCATCTCGTCAAGATGGGCGCCGTCGAAGAGAGCCAGCTGCTCCGCTTCCTGGGGGAGCACTTCGGCACGCCCAGCGTCCGCCTCGATGCCGAGGAGATCGACCCCAACGTCGTGCGCCTCGTACCCTCCGAGGTGGCCACCAAGTTCAACCTGATTCCCTTCAAGCGCATGGGCAAGCAGCTCATGGTGGCCATGGCCAATCCGGCCAACTTCTTCGCCATCGACGACGTCAAGTTCATCACCAACCTCGAGGTCGAGCCGTTCGTCTCGACCGATGAGCAGATCAAGCGGGCCATCGACAAGTTCTATGACTCGGTCCTCTCGATGGACGAGGTCATGAAGTCGATGGAGGAGGACCTCGAGGTCGTCGAGGCTGCGGCCGGCCAGGAGAACGACGTCTCGGCCGTCGAGGAAGCCGACCAGGCCCCGGTCGTCAAGTTCGTCAACTCGATGATGGCGCAGGCGGTCAACGAGCGCGCGAGCGACATCCACGTCGAGTGCTACGAGAAGGTGATGCGGGTGCGCTTCCGCATCGACGGGACGCTCTACGAGCGCATGGCGCCGCCGGTGCGCCTGCGCCAGGCGATCATCTCGCGCCTGAAGATCATGGCGGAGCTCGACATCGCCGAGCGGCGCCTACCGCAGGACGGCCGCATCAAGATCCGGATCGGCAAGAAGACGATCGACCTGCGCGTGTCCACGCTGCCCTGCATCTTCGGCGAGAAGGTCGTGCTGCGTATCCTCGACAAGTCGAACCTGACGCTGGATCTGACCCAGTCGGGTTTTCAGCCCAAGCCGCTCGAGCACTTCCTGCACGCGATTTCGTTGCCGTACGGCATGGTGCTGGTCACCGGGCCGACCGGTAGCGGCAAGACGACCACGCTCTACTCGGCCATCTCCCGCATCAACACGCCCGAGGTCAACATCATGACCGCCGAGGACCCGGTCGAGTACAACCTGGACGGGATCAACCAGGTGCATGTCCAGGAGCACGTCGGCCTCACCTTCGCCGCGGCGCTGAAATCCTTCCTGCGCCAGGACCCGAACATCATCATGGTGGGTGAGATCCGCGACCTGGAGACGGGCTCGATCGCGATCAAGGCCGCCCTCACCGGCCACCTGGTGCTTTCCACCCTGCACACCAACGATGCGCCGAGCACCGTCAACCGCATGATCGACATGGGCCTGGAGCCGTTCCTGGTGGCCTCCTCGACCAACCTGGTCATGGCCCAGCGGCTCGGACGGCGCCTCTGCAAGGAATGCAAGCGACCGATGGAGCCGAGCCCGGGGCTGATCGAGCGGCTGCAGATCGCCAACGTGGGCGGCCCGGACGGGGGCCAGTACTTCGAGCCGGTGGGGTGCGAGGCCTGCCACAAGACCGGCTACAAGGGGCGCACGGGCTTCTTCGAGGTGATGCCCATCTCCCCATCGATACGGGAGTTGATCATCAAGGGGGCCTCCACGCCCGAGATCAAGCGGCAGGCCCTGAAGGACGGGATGATCAGCCTGCGCATGGATGCCTGCCTCAAGCTCAAGGCGGGCATCACTTCGGCCGAAGAAGTTCTAAAGGAAACGGCGGCCGACGACTAGCGTGCCGCGCTCCGGTTGGGGCGCGCGGGGAACGCGTGGCCGCCGGCGGCCGCGTGCCGGGGAGGTGAGAGGCGGATGGTTTCCCTGCGGGATCTGCTGGCCGAGATGGTCGAGCGCGGCGCGTCCGACCTGCATCTGACGGCGGGCATACCGCCCCAGTTCCGCGTCGACGGCAAGCTGCTGTCGAGCGGCCAGGATCCGCTCACGCCGGAAGACTGCGAGAAGATGATCTACTCGATCCTGCGCGAGGATCAGAAGAAACGCTTCGAGAACGAACGCGAGCTGGACCTCTCCTTCGGTATCAAGAACCTGGCCCGCTTCCGCTGCAACGTCTTTGCCCAGCGGGGCGTCACCACGGCCGCGATCCGCATGATCCCCTTTGGCATCATGCCGCTCGAGAAGCTCGGGCTGCCGAAGGTGGTCACCGAGTTCGCGGATCACCCGAATGGCCTCATCCTGGTCACCGGTCCCACCGGCAGTGGGAAGTCCACGACCCTGGCGGCGCTCATCGACAAGATCAACGAGGAGCGCCCGGTGCACATCATGACGATCGAGGATCCGATCGAGTACGTGCACCAGCACAAGAAGGCGATCGTCAACCAGCGCGAGGTGGGCAGCGACACCCACGGGTTTGCCATCGCGCTCAAGTACGTGCTCCGGCAGGATCCCGATGTGATCCTGATCGGGGAGATGCGCGACCTGGAGACGATCCAGGCCGCGCTGACCATTGCCGAGACCGGCCACCTCGTCTTCGCGACGCTGCACACCAACTCGACCTACGAATCGATCAACCGCATCGTGGACGTCTTCCCGACCAACCAGCACAAGCAGGTGCTCTCGCAGCTCGCCTTCGTCCTGCGCGGCGTTGTCACCCAGCAGCTGGTGGTCCGGCGGGGAGGCGAGGGGCGCGTCAACATCTCCGAGATTCTGGTCTGCACGCCGGCGATGAGTGCCCTCATCCGCGAGGGCAAGACGCACCAGATCTACAGCCTCATGCAGGTGGGGCAGAAGTACGGTATGCAGACGATGAACCAGGCGCTGTTCCAGGCCTACCAGAACCGGCGGATCACGCTGGAGGAGGGGCTCTCGCGCAGCACCAACGTGCAGGAGCTGGAGCAGATTCTCAGCAAGGCGGATCCAGGCTACCGGCCCCGCTATCCGACCCTGGGTAGCACGCCGGGCAACATGCAGGGGAGAGTCGCGTGAGCGTCTACGTCTGGAAAGGGCGCACGGGGACCGGCGAGGTCCGTGCCGGCGAGGTCGAGGCGGAGAGCCGCGAGGAAGCGCTGGCCAGGCTGCGCCGCCAGCGGATCATCACAACGCAGGTGCGGCCCAAGGCCCGCAATATCTCGCTCAACTTCATCCGTCGCAAGCGCGGGATCAAGAAGCGGGATCTGGCGATCTTCACCCGGCAGTTCTCCACGATGATCGATGCCGGATTGCCGCTGGTGCAGTGCCTGGACATCCTCTCGAAGCAGACGGAAGACCCGAATTTCCGGGTGATCATCGCCGACGTGATGCACGACGTCGAGGCCGGCACGACCCTGGCCGAGGCGCTCGGCAAGCGCCCGCAGGCGTTCGACATGCTCTTCGTGAACATGGTCGAGGCCGGGGAGGCGGGCGGTATCCTGGACAAGATTCTGCAGCGGCTGGCGACCTACATCGAGAAGGCCGAGGCGCTGCGGCGCAAGGTCAAGAGCGCCATGACCTACCCGACGGTGGTCATGTGCGTGGCCGCCGGCGCGATGACGTTCATGCTGCTGTGCATCATCCCGGTCTTCGCCAAGGTCTTCGCCGACTTCGGCGGCAAGCTGCCCCTGCCGACGCAGATCGTGGTCGACATGAGTGAGCTGCTGAAGAAGACCTGGTGGATCATCGCCGGCGTGGTCGTGTTCGGGGTCACCGCCATCAAGCGCTACTACAAGACTGAGAAGGGCCGGCACCACATCGACAGGCTGCTGCTGCGCATGCCGGCGCTCGGGGATCTGCTCCGCAAGGCCTCGATCGCGCGCTTCACCCGCACCCTCGGGACGATGATCTCGAGCGGCGTGCCGATCCTGGCCGGGCTGGACATCACCGCCAAGACCTCGGGCAACGCGATCATCGAGGACGCGATCCAGGCGACCAAGGCCAGCATCCGCGAGGGCGAGACGATCGCCGCGCCGCTGCGGGCCTCCGCCGTCTTCCCGCCGATGGTGGTGCAGATGATCTCGGTCGGCGAGGAGACCGGTGCGCTCGACAAGATGCTGGAGAAGATCGCCAACTTCTACGACGAGGAGGTCAACACGGCGGTCGACACGCTGACGTCGATCATCGAACCGGTGATGATCGTCTTCATGGGTGTCGGCGTCGGTGGCATGGTCGTGTCGATGTACCTCCCGATGTTCAAGCTGATCAACGTCGTGGCCGGCTAGCCGGTTGGAGGCGGCCGGCGCGCGGTGGGGCGCGGCGGAGATGGGCAAGGCAAGTGCAACGAGCCGGCCGGTGCTATCGCCCGGCCGGTTTCTGTTGGCGCGCGTGGTGGTGGGGCTCCTGGCGGCGGCACTGATCGGGCTGCAGGGCGCGTGGCTCGACCGCCGGGCGACTGTTTTCGCGGCGGTGCTGCTGGGTGCTTGGTTGTGCGCGACCAGCGTGGCCCTGGCGGCGGGATCCCGCCGCCGGCGGGCGCTGGCCGGCCCGCCGACGCTCGTGATCCTCTTCGGCGACTGCGTTGCGACCGGGGTCGTGGTGCGGGCCGCGGGGTCGCTCTCCAGTCCGACGCTGCTCCTGATGGCGCTGCCCGTGCTGGGCGGCGGCATGCTCTTCCAGTGGCGGCCGGGCCTGCTGCTGGGGCTCTTCGCCTCCCTGCTCTACGCGGTCATCGGCCTCGTCGACGCACGCCTCGGGATGCTTCCCGGCGCGCTGTGGTCCCTGATCGCCCTGCACTCGCTCCTCTTCGCTTCGATGGGCGCGGCGGCGGGCCTGCTGGGCCGCCAGATGGCCGCCAGCCTGCGGGAAGCAGACGAGACCCGCACCGAGCTGGCGGAGGTGCGGCTGAGCACGGACCGGATCCTGGCGGCGCTCACCTGCGGGGTGATCGCTGTCGATCCGGCGGGCACCGTCCGCACGGCGAACCCGGAGGCCCAACGGCTGCTCGGCCTGGCCCCGCCCGGCACGGCGCTGCCGTCGGCCGCGGCCGAAGGAAACCGCGCGTTGATGGCGATGCTCGACCGCGGCCTGGCCGATCGGCGCGTCACCGAGGCGGAGCTGTGGCTGACGGGCGCCAGCGGCGAGCGCTTCCCAGCGTGGGTCAAGCTGTCGCCGGTCATCGACGCGGACGGCGACCTGCACGGACTGGTGGCTGTGATCAGCGACCTGACCGCGCACAAGCGTCTGGAGGAGCTGGCGAACCAGCGCGAGCGGCTGGCGATGGTGGGCGAGCTGTCAGCAGGGCTGGCGCACGAGATCCGCAACTCCCTGAAGCCGATCACTGGCTCAATTGAGCTCCTGCAGGGCCGGCTGGAAGTCCCGCCGCAAGCGGCGCCGTTGATGGACCTCATCACACGCGAGGCCTCGTCGCTCGAGGCGTTCCTCAGCCAATTCCTGACCCTGGCCCGGGACAAAACCCTGAAGTTGGAAGATATCGATCTCGAAGAATTGATCGAGAGGGAGGCGCGGGCACTTCAGGTTGGACGAACTCGCGAGGATCGGCCCATCCGGATCGCGGCCGATGACGACGGCGGAGTTCATGTGCGGGGCGATCGCGAGTGGCTGCGCCTGGTTTTTCGCAACGTGATCCTGAACGCCTTCGAGGCCGATCCGCTCGGGCGGGTCGAGGCGCGCCTCGAGCGGTTTGAGCGAGACGGGCGCCACTGGACGCGCACGCGCATCGTGGATGGGGGCCCAGGTCTGTCCGGCGTGGATCATCGGGAGGCCTTTCGCCCGTTCCGCACGACCAAGGCGGGTGGAACCGGGCTGGGCCTGCCGATCGCGCAGCGCGGCGTCGAGGAGCACGGGGGCAGGATCGGGTTCGACCCGGGCTGGCCCCAGGGCGGCTGCGTCATCATCGAGCTGCCCGAGGGGGGGCCCCCGCCGACCATCGAAGCGGACCGGGCAGCCTAGCAATTGGGCGAGGCAAGCGTGACCGACGATCAAGCGACATCCCAGGCACGCAAGCGGATCCTGGCCATCGACGACGAAGACAGCATGCGCCGCTTCCTGAACATGCTGCTCGCCGGCGAGGGCTACGACGTCGTCACCGAGGAAAACGGTGCCAACGGGATCAGCCGGTTGGAGCGCGAGAGCTTCGATCTGGTTGTGACCGATCTGAAGATGCCGGGCGTGGACGGGCTGAGCGTCCTCGACAGCGTGCGGGCCAAGCACCCCGACATCCCGGTGGTGATCCTCACCGCGTACGGCTCGGAGCGCGTCACCTCCGAGGCGATCCAACGGGGCGCCTTCCAGCTGGTGGAGAAGAGCGCGCACAATGATGAGATCGTGCTGGCTATTCGCAACGCGCTGGCGATGAGCCTCGTGCGCAATGAGAACCTCGCCCTCAAGACCCAGCTCAAGAAGCGTCACGAGGAGCGGCGCCTGATCGGCCACTCCGAGGAGATGCTGCGGGTGTACAAGATGGTCGAGAAGGTGGCGGCCACCGACGCGACCGTCCTGGTGTACGGGGAGAGCGGCACGGGCAAGGAGCTCATCGCGCGCGAGATCCACTACCGCAGCCCGCGGGCGAAGGGCCCGTTCATCTCGGTCAACTGCGGCGCCCTGCACAAGGACTTGCTCGAGAGCACGCTCTTCGGCCACAAGAAGGGATCGTTCACCGGCGCGGTCAAGGACCAACCCGGGTACTTCACGATCTGTGAAGGCGGCACGTTCTTCCTCGACGAGGTCGGCGAGATGGCGCCGGCCACGCAGGTCAAGCTGCTGCGGGCGCTCCAGGAGCGGGAGATCATTCCGATCGGGGCGGGCGAGCCGATCAAGATCGACGTGCGGCTCGTGGCGGCCACGAACGCGGATCTCGAAAAGGAAGTGACCGAGGGGCGCTTCCGTCATGACCTGTTCTACCGCCTGAACGTGATCCCGATTCGCTTGCCGGCCCTGCGGCAGCGGCCCGACGACATCGCCCTGCTGGTCGACCACTTCCTGCGGCGCTTCCCAGGCGCCAGCGGGCCGAAGAAGATCACGCGCGAGGCGATGGAGACGCTGACGCGCTATGACTGGCCGGGCAACGTGCGCGAGCTGGAGAACGTCATCGAACGGGCAGTGATCCTGGGCGAGGGCGAGGGCGTGGAGGTGGGGGATCTGCCGGAGAAGGTGCTCAAGGGACCTACCCGCCGCGGCAGCCTGGTGCTCGACACCCCCACGATGACCCTGGCGGAGCTGGAGCGCGAGTACATCCTGAAGGTGCTCCAGTTCACCAACTGGCAGAAGAAGCGGGCCTCCGAGATCTTGGGCATCAATGCTTCGACCCTCTACCGCAAGCTGCTGAGCTACGGCATCTCGGAGCGGCAGCAGGGACCGGCAGAGCAAGTGCCCGAAGACCCGGCGGCGGCCGCCTGAGCGGCCGGCGGGGCGGGCTTGCAGCATGCAAGATCCGGGCTGGCGATTCGCAGAATGCAGGGGGCGGTCGCAGTTTGGCGAGGGGTCGTGCAGGCTGCAGTGTGAAAGGCCCGCGAATGGCTGAAATCGAACGAAGAAGGGGATGAAGCTCTCGGCGGATCCGAAAGGGTCGCAGGGAGTTACGAGAAGGGGGCTCGGAGGGGGCGGGGTTGGCACGGGGGTTGCGGTAGAAGCGGTGAACGAGAACGGCTGTCCGGTCGGGAAAGTGGCGAGCCCCACACGCGCCGGCAGCGGACGGCCGCGTGTGTGGTATCCGATCCGGTATCAGAGGAGGTGTTCGATGCTTCGCAACAGCAAGGGTTTCACGCTGATCGAGCTGATGATCGTGGTTGTCATCATCGGTATCTTGGCCGCCATCGCGATCCCGAACTACATCGCGATGACGAACCGGGCGAAGGAAGGCAGCGTCAAGGCCAACTGCCACTCGACGCAGCTCGTGGCCGAGGACTACTCGGTCCGCAACAACGGCACCTATCCGACCCTGGCCCAGATCCAGGATCCGACGCTCTGGACGGGCGGCGTGCTGCCGAACAACCCGTTCACGGGTGCTGCCATGACGATCGCCGCGCTCGGGTACAGCCAGGGCAACGTCGGCTATGACCTGGCGGCGGGCATCTACACGATCGAAGGCTACGGTGAGACTGCCACCTCCGGTCCGGCCGGTGACGGTGTGGTGATCACGCTGTCGAACGGCTAGTCGTAGGCGAGCCATGGGTAAGCATGCGGGGCTCCTTCCTGGACGGGGGAGCCCCGCGCTGGTTAAGAGTTCCTCTGCGCGCGTGGCGGTCGACGCCGCCGAGTGAGCGGCGGTCCGCCAGGCGGGCGGGGAGAAGCGAGCCGGGAGCGCCGGCGGGAGGCGCCGATGCGGAGATCGAAGGCGCCCACGCGGCGAGGCCAGTGCGCCGCGGGAGCGCGGGCCCAAGCGGGTTTCACGCTCATCGAGCTGATGATCGTGGTCGTCATCATCGGGATCCTGGCGGCCATCGCCATCCCGCACTATGTGTCGATGCTCGACCGGGCCCGTGAAAGCCGCGTGCGCGGCAACGCCCACGCCACGCAGCTGACGGCCGAGCACTTCTATGCCGCGCACCAGGGTGTCTACCCGACCGTGGCCGAGATCGTGGACCTGACGCTCTGGCCCGGCAATGTTCTGCCCGAGAACCCCTTCACGGGCGCGGCCATGACGATCGCTGCCCTGGGCTACAGCCAGGGCAACATCGGCTACGAAGTCGTCGGGGGACGCTACACCGTCGAGGGCTACGGTGCCTCGGCCACGGCCGGGCCGGCTGGGGACGGGATCGTCATCGTCCTGACCAACGGCTAGCCGCCCGCCCCGGGGCGAATCCGGTCGACCTTCAAGAGCGCGCGGCCCGCGCCGATAGGTGAAAGTGGCGGTTCCGGGCCATCGCGCCCGGTCGGCCCGTCGCAGCCGCGGCGGGCCGCGGCGTTGGGGCCAGGCCGCCCGGCCAGCCAGGAGGCCAAGGCAGGCGCGCGACATGGATGTCCAGAATGAAGCCATCGCCGAGCTGATCGGCGTCCACAAGACCTTTCGAACGGGCTTCCGCCGCCGTGCGATCCCGGTCCTCAAAGGGGTCGATCTCCAGCTCCGCGGCCGAGAGGTCTTCGCGCTCCTCGGGCTCAACGGCGCGGGCAAGACCACCCTGGTGAAGATCCTGCTCGGGCTCGTCAAGCCCACCCGCGGCCGGGGCACGCTGCTGGGCCGGCCGCTGGGCGAAGTAGCGGCGCGAGCGGACGTAGGCTATCAACCCGAGCAGCCCTACCTCTATCCCGCCCTCTCGGCGCGCGAGACCCTCGAGTTCATGGCCGCGTTGTCGCGCATCCCCGCACGCCGTCGCGCGGGCCGGATCGATGCGGTGGTGGCGCTCTGCTCGCTCGAGCGCCACCTGGAGACGCGTGTGCGCCGGCTGTCGCGAGGCTGGCTCCAGCGGCTGACCCTGGCGATCGCGCTGCTCTCCGACCCGCGCCTGCTGCTGCTGGATGAGCCGCTCGGCGGCCTCGATCCAAGCGCGCGCATGTCGGTCAAGGAGATCATCCGCGGCCTGCGCGCGGCGGGCAAGACGGTGCTGATCAACTCGCACGAGCTGGCCGACGTGGAGTTGCTGGCCGACCGCGTGGGTCTGCTGCACCACGGCCGCATCGTCGCCTGCGGTGACTTGGCCCAGCTGCTCGACCGCAGCGAGGAGGGGTACGAGCTCCAGCTCGTCTCCGCGCAACCCCTCAAGCTGCCGGGCCGCTGTCGCGCGCGGTGGGAGCCGGCCACGGGCCGGTCGCTCTGGTGGATTCCGGGGGAGGAGGCGAGCGGCCTGCAGCGGATGATGGGCGAGCTGGTGGCGGGCGGCGTGCAGATTGAGGCGTTGGCGCCGCGGCGGCAGGGGCTGGAGGCGTTCTTCGCGCGGCTCACGGGATCGGGGTGCGAGGCGGCGCCGGAGGAGGAGATGCGGCGCGCTTCGTAGCGGCCGCCCGGCGCGGGCCCGGAGGATGACGGATGACAGCGGTGCTCTCCCTGGCGCGGCACACGTTCCTCGACGCGTTGCGCGAGAAGGCCTTGCTGGTGCTTGGGCTGTTCGGGGCCACCCTGCTCGTGCTCTCGCGCCTCCTCAGCCCGCTGGCGCTGGGAGAGGCCCGTCGCGTGACGTTGGACGTGGGGCTCGGACTGATCGCGGCCTGCGGCTTCCTGCTCATTGCCGTCTTGGGCACGCGGATGGTGCACAAGGAGATCGATCGCAAGACCATCCTGGTGCTCCTCGCCAAACCGATCCGGCGGGTCGAGTTCCTGACCGGCAAGTTCCTGGGGCTGGTGGGGGTGGTCGCGGTCGCGGTGGGCGGCATGACCCTGCTGCTGGCGGGGGTGCTCGCGCTCTCGGGCTACGCCGTCGACGGTTCGCTCGCGGTGGCGGGGTACTACGCCTTCCTCGAGCTGTTCGTGCTGGCCGCACTGACGATGGTGCTCATGGCCTTCACCAGCCCGGTGTTGGCGACGTTCTTCCTCGTGGGGCTCCTGATCGTCGGGCACCTGGCCACCAGCCTGATCGATCTGGCCGCGCTGCTCCCCGATCCCGCCGCCGGACGGGTGCTGCGGCTGGTCTTCTATCTCTTGCCACGCCTCGACCTCTACAGCTACACCCTCGAGGTCGTTCACGGCGCAGCGGTTTCCAGCGCGCAGCTGCTGTGGGCCACCACCTACGCGCTGGCGTATGCGGCTGGCGCCCTGCTGCTGGGTCTGGTGGTGTTTCGCGCCCGCGAGTTCTCGTAGACTGGGACTTGGGGGGAGGACTCGGAGACGGTGAGGAGCTGGACAGTCAGCCTGGCGCTCGGGGCGGGAGCCGCGGCGCTCCTGGCGACGGCGACCCCGCTGGCCGCGCGCTTTGCGGACAGCCGGCCGGCGCTCGCGGACCGCAGCGAACTCGACCTGTTCCCCTCCGGCCGGTTCCTGCGCGAGGTCTCGCTCGGGCACGCCCAGCTCGCGGCGGACCTGGGTTGGCTGACGGCGATCCAGTACTACGGCAAGCACCGGATGACCGATCGCCGCTACCCGCTCGCCCCGCACCTCTTCGCCACCATCACCGATGCCGACCCGCACTTCGAGAATGCCTACTTCTTCGGCTCGCTCGTGCTGGCCGACGGAGGCTTCCGCGAGCAGGCCGAGCGCCTGTTGCGGCGCGGGGCCGAGCGTAATCCGGATTCGTGGCAGCTGCGCTTCGAGCTGGGGTTCTTCCACTACGTGGTGAAGAAGGTGCCGGCCCAGGCCGCGGCTGAGTTCGCTGCGGCGGCCGAGATCCCAGGCGCTCCCGAGTACGTGCGCAGCTTCGCCGCGGTCGCCTTCCAGCGGTCCGGGGATGTCGCGATGGCGAGGCGCCTGTGGCAGCTGATCGCGCGCGAGTCGCAGAACGAGGAAATCCGGCGGATGGCGGAAGAGCGCATCGCGGCGCTGGAGGCGTCATGATCCCTGCGATCGGACCGGGTGCCGGCAGCTTTGACTGGGGTGGCTGTTTCATCTGGCTCAAGCAGAGCCCAGCGGGCTGGCTGGTGTTGGCGGTTTTGGGCGCCTGCCTGGGCAGCTTCATCAACGTGGTGATCTACCGCGTGCCGCGCCAGGAGTCGCTGGTGCGGCCGCGCTCGCGCTGCCCCGCCTGCGGGCGCATGATCCCCGCCTCCGAGAACATCCCCGTGCTCAGCTACCTCCTGCTGCGCGGACGATGCCGCGGCTGCTCGATGCGCATCCCGCTGCGCTATCCCGCGGTCGAGCTGCTGGGGGCGGGGTTGACCGTAGCCGCGACCATCACGGCCGACACGCCCCTCGCAGCGGTCGTGCGCACGGTCTTCGTGCTGGCGCTGCTGGCGGTGGTCTTCATCGACTTCGATTTCCGCATCATCCCCGACTCCATCACCCTGCCGGGTACGGCCGCGGGCTTGCTCTGGTCACTGGTCGGGCCGTTGCCCGCGCGCGACGCGTTGCTGGGCACTCTCGCTGGCGGCGGAACGCTGCTGCTGGTTGCCTGGGGCTACGAGCGCCTGACGGGTCGCGAGGGCATGGGGCTGGGCGACGTCAAGCTCATGGCGATGGTGGGGGCCTGTCTCGGCTGGACCGGCGCCTTCGGCACCCTGCTGGCCGGGTCGCTCGTGGGCTCGCTCGTGGGGCTGGGCCTGATCCTGGCTCGGCGCGGTAACCGCCTCACCGCGTTACCGTTCGGGACCTTCCTCGCGCCCGCGGCCTGGCTCGTCATGTTCCTCGGCCAGCCGCTGTGGCAGCGCTACCTCCTGCTCTGGCCCACCCCCTAGCCGGCGGCGGGCGGGGGGACTCACCGGCCGGCGATTTCCTGGTCTCTGCTGGCTTAGGTTCGCCAGGCCATGGGTCGATAGCATCCATGGAACCCAGGGCTGCGCACGGCCCCGGAGTCGGGCGCAAGGAGGCGAACCCCGTGTTTGGCAAGCACAAACGCACCACGGTGGGTCTCGACATCGGCGCTAGCTCGGTCAAGGTCGTCGAGATCGAGCGGGTCGGTAACGAAGTCCAGCTGGTCAACTACGGCGTGGCGCCGCTCGACCCGGAGACGATTGTCGACGGGGAGATCATGGATCGCCAGATGGTCGTCGAGGCGATCCAGAATCTGGTCGAGTCGCGCGGCATCAAACGGCGGCGGGTCATCGCGGGCATCCACGGCCGCGGTGTCATCGTCAAGAAGATCGTGATGGAGCGCCTCCCGGCGGAGGACGCGTCCGAGGCCATCTACTGGGAGGCCGAGCAGCACGTGCCATACGACATCAATGACGTGTCGCTCGACTTCGAGATCCTCGGTGTGGACATGGGCCCGAAGCAAATGCAGGTCCTGCTGGTGGCCGCCAAGCGCGACCTCGTGCTCAACCTGGCGGACATCATCCGCGAGGCCGGGCTGGCGCCGGAAGCGGTCGACGTCAATTCCTTCGCGGTGCAGAACGTGGTCGAGATCGCGCACGATCTGCAGCCGGACGAAACGGCGGGGCTGCTCGACATCGGTGCCGAGATCACGAACGTCAACATCATCCGGGACGGTATCCCGCTCTACACGCAGGATGTCTATCTGGGCGCGAACAACATCATCCGCGCCGCGCAGAAAAGGTTCCAGGTCACCCGTGAGGATGCGGTGCTGGAGCTGGAGGCCGGCACCGGCAAGCTCGATCTGCAGCCGTTGGTCGAGAGCTTCGGCAAGGACCTGGTGCACAGCCTCGAGAAGTCGGTCAACTACCTGCGCACCGCGGGCGAAGCGGAGAAGGTCGACCGGATCTTCTTGTCGGGCGGCGGGGCGCGCATCGTCGGCCTGCTCGACACCCTGAAGGGCATCCAACCCATTCCGGTCGAGATCGTCAATCCGCTCCGGCGCATGCGCTTTGACGCGGCCCTTTTCGCGGGAGCCGATCCCGAGATGGTTGGGCCGCAGCTGGCGGTGGGCGTCGGCCTGGCCCTGAGAAAGGGGGCCTGAGATGATCAGCGTCAACCTCCTGCCCAAGGAAGAACGCAGCGAGGAAAAGCAACTCGTCACCGTCCCACGCACGCAGTTCCTGCTGCCCCTGGGCATCATCCTGGCCACGGTCGTTCCGATCTGCCTGCTCTATTTCCTGCAAACCACCAAGATCCAGGGGCTGCGCAACGACATCCTGGTGGCGGAGCAGGAAAGCCAGCGCCTGAAGCCGCAGATCGAGAAGATCAACCAACTCATGCAGAAGCGCGAGGAGCTGAACCTGCGTCTCAACCTGGTCGGTGAGCTCAACCGCGCGCGCACCTTGCCGGTGCAGGTCTTGGACGAGATGGCCCTGCAGCTGCCGGGTCACCTGTGGATCACCAAGCTCAGTCAGGCGGGAGCGACGGGGCTGACCGTGGAGGGCATGACCTTTTCCAACCTGGTCATCGCGGACCTGATGACCCGGCTGGAGACGACCGACCTCTACGCGGACATGGGACTGACCAAGGCGGAGCGGCGCACCATCGGTGAGGACAAGGTGGTGGCCTTCACATTGACGGGACGGATTGAGCCCTAGAGGGGCTGCCTGGGCCCAGGGACGGGAGCGATCAGCATGGACCTCAACGATCCAAGGGTGCCCAAGTACTTCCTGATCGGCATTTGCGCCGTCGGGTTGCTCTATGGCTATTTCGGAACCTCTGTCCTGCCCTTCACTTACAGGGTGCAGGCCAAGGAGATCGCACAGCTCAAGGACCGCTACGAGAAGCTCAGCCTGGAGGTGAACCGCGCCCGGCAGTCGGCCAAGCACCTGCCGCACCTGGAGGCCGAGTACGAGACGCTGCGGGCGAAGTGGGACGAAGCCAACCAGCTCCTTCCGACAGAGAACCAGATCAGCACCCTGCTGAGGGAGATCTCGTTTCGCGGCCTGACCTGCGGGGTGGATTTCGTCCTGTTCGAGCCCAAGCCGCCCGCGGCGGCCCAATTCTACACGGAGAACCCCATCGCGGTTCAGGTCGAGGGCGGGTATCACCAGATCGCCGCGTTCTTGAACGAGCTGGCTGCCATGACGCGGATCGTGAACGTGCGTGACCTGGTGATCGATCAGATCCGACAGCAAGATGCTACCGAGAGTACGGCCAAGGCCAGTTTCACCGCGGTGGCCTACACGCTGGGCGGTCAAGCGGGCGCGGCGCCGCAGCAAGCGCAGGGCGGGGCCGGTGAGATCATCCGCAGCGGGCAGCGCATTGCGGAGAAGGTCAAGGGGCGAACGGCCTTGCCGAACGTCGCGGCGGACCAGGCAGCCGGAGCCCCACAAGGCGGCTCCGTCGCCGGCAGAGGAGGCAGCGACGAATGAAGATCTTGATGCTCACAACGCTGCTCCTCCTGGCCATCTCGGGGTGGGCCTCGGCCGCCGAGCCTGCCCCTGTGGCAGAGGAGCCGGTGGGGACGCCGGCCGGCGAGCCGGCGGGGACGCCAGCCGAGGAGACGACCGGCACCGTCATCGGTGAGCCGGCGGAAGCGCCCGACGCCGAAGGGGAGTCGGCCAGGGAAATCATGCTGGTGGAGCCGGGCGCGGGGCAGGAGTCTGTGCTCCCGGCCGAGCCGGACGCGGCGGAGGGCGAGCTCGGTTGGATGCCCGGTGAGAAGAGCCCCGAACCCGTGGACGCCGTTGATCGCGTGGCCGAGGCGGGCGCGACCGGCGACACGCCGGCTGCTCCAGCACCCCGGCCGAGCAACGAGGCACCCCAGGTGGGCAAGGAGGCGGCGCCCTCCGACTCGCTCATGATGGACGTCGGCGAGGTCCTCGACGAGTTGCTCTGGCCGGAGCCTTACCTCTACCAGAGCGCCGGCACGCGCGATCCATTCGCGCCCCTGGTGGGGCAGGAGGGTCCGGAAGACGGAGGTCCGCCGGCGATCGGTGACATGGTCGTGGTCGGGGTGGTGTGGGGGGAAGACGACCGATTCGCGCTCGTGGAGACCCGCGGCGGCAGGGGCCTGGTCATGCGCGCGGGCGACAGGGTTCAGGATGGCCGGGTGATCGAAGTGCTCCCCGACGGGCTGCGCATCAGCCACACGCTCTACGGGATCACCAGGGTGGTCACCTTGCCGGTTCGCTCGGGCTTGGAGGGGAAAGATGAACGCTAGACACGGGCTGTGGTGGTGGGTTGCAGGCTGCCTGCTGCTGTGTGCAGGGCCGGCGCTGGCTGGGGGCGAGGGGGTGGCCGCGACCCCGCCGATCGCCACCTTGCGCGCCGCGAGCCTCGCGACCTGCGAGGGCGGGATTGCGTTGCTCCTCGAGGCCGACCGGGAACTGACCTACGAGGTGTTTCGCCTCGAGAATCCCGCGCGTCTGGTCATCGATCTGATCGGCCTGCGAGCCCCCTTGGCCGTGACGGTCCCGCCTGGCGCGGACGATGTGCGGGCCGTCCGCTACTCGCTCTGGAGGCCCGATGAGACCCGGCCGATCGTCCGCTACGTCCTGGAATCGAGCGCCCCGCTGGACTACCAGGTCGAAGACAGCGGACCCGTGGTGACCTTCACGGCCAGGCGAGCGGGCGCCGTGACCCCGATGGTCCCCGCCACGCTTGCTCCGCGCGAAGAGTACGGCGCACAGCCCTCCGAGGAGCCCGCGCCGGGCATGCAGGCGGCAGCGGAGGCCGGGGCGCAGGCCGCGGCGGAAGCGGCGACGCCCGCTGCGACCGCCGAGGCCTCGCTGGCGCCCCCGCCCGAGGCCCTGTCCTTTGGTCTGGTGGAACTGATCCGCATGGCGGAGCGCGGCTCGATCGGCCAGCCATCCTTCGCACCCCGGCCCACCGGGCCTGAGGAAGCGGGTTGCACAGAGGTCTGGGGTGAGGCTGTCGTGCTGGGTCCGTCGGATGGGCAATCCGCATCGCCCGAGGCGGCCCCTGCGCCCATCGCCGAGGAGCCGTGGGTGGCGGGGTCGGCGCCCGAGCCGCCCGCGCCAGCAGCCGAGGGGCCTTGGGTGGCGGCGTCCGAGGCCGAGCCCACTGCATCTGCGGCGAACGTGGAAGAGCATGTGGCCGAGACCGAATCGCCCGGGGACTATGACCTGGCCGTGATGGCCGAGGAGCCCGCGCGGGTGGCCGAGGCCGACGAGGCGGCGAGCGCAGAACCCGCGGCAGCGGACGAACCCATGGTGGCGCCGCGTTCCCCGATGCGCGACCGCTTCGATGAGATCGTCGCGCGCCACCGCGAGGCGGCAGAGCTTCGGGCCCATCGCAACTGGTCCCAGAATCTGACCCCGCATGACAACGCCCCGTTGCTGGGCGACGCCGATGCGGACTTCCCGGCGGCCGGGAGTTCCCAGTCGGCCCCCATGTCCCTGGACGTCCAGGGGGCTGACATTCACACCGTCCTGCGTTCCCTGGCGGAGTATGCCGGGGTCAACATCGTGGCGGACAAGGACGTCGCGGGGCGGGTCACGTTGCGTGCCCTCGACCTGCCCTGGCCCGAGATGCTCCGCGCCGTCTGCCGTTCGATGGGCCTGGTGGCGATTGACCACGGCCGGGTCATCCGCGTGGCCACGGAGCGCGTGGCGCAGGAGGAGGCGGTGGCGCGCGAGTCCGCCGCCCGCAAGCAGGAAGACTACATGCCGCTCCAGACGCGGATCGTGCCCCTGCGGTATGCGCAAGCCGCGGAGCTCAAGGATCTCATCTCCACGATGCGTGGGACCCGCGGGCAAGTGGAGGTCGATCCGCGCACCAACGCCATGATTCTGACCGACATCGGACCGCGATTGGACCTGCTCGAAGAAACGCTGCACAGTCTGGATTCGCAGACGATGCAGGTCGAGATCACCGCCGAAATCGTCGATGTCGACTTCACCGAGGCTCGCGCCCTGGGAATCATCTGGGGCATCGACAACTACCACTCGGCCTCGGCCAACGCTTCGGGGACCCTGGGCATCACGGCCTCCGACGTCGCCGATCCGGCCGGGACCGCCGAGATCGGCTTCCTGCGCTCCTTCGGCGAGGTGCACGCGCGCATCGAGGCCCTGGCCAATGACAACAAGGCCGACATCATCTCGACCCCGCGCATCACGACCGTGAACAACCGCGAAGCTCGCATCCTCGTCGGCAAGGAAGTGCCGCTCATCACGATGGATGAGGCTGGCAATGCCATCACCGAACTCAAGAAGGTGGGCATCACCCTGGAGGTCACGCCGTACGTGAACTCCGAGGACCAGATCACGCTCGATCTGCATCCCGAGGTGAGCGACCTGTCCTCGCAGTCGACGGTGCAGGGCGGGGTCGTGTTCACGACGACCCAGGCCGATGCGCGGGTGATGGTGCGGGAGGGCGAGACGGCCGTGATCGGCGGCTTGATCCGCACGCTGGAGGGCAAACTCGAACGGGGTGTCCCGCTCATCAAGGACGTCCCGGTCGTGGGGCAGCTCTTCAAGCACCGCGAGGATCGCCAGGAGAAGCGCGAGCTCCTGATCTTCGTAACCCCGCGGCTGGTGCGTGCCAGCACCAACGCCGGCGGTCAGGGCTGATCCCGACCGCCGGCCGGCCGACTAGCTCGCAGTCCAGACGTAGACGCGGAAGTCGTCGAAGTAGGCCTTCGAGGCGTACGTCCGGAACCCGACCCGCCCCGTCGCCAGCATGGCCGCATCCGTCACCTGGAGCACCTGCTGGCAGTCGAAGTACGCCGTCGCGGTCGTGCCGTGGACCTCGACGCGCACCATGTGCCAGGTTCCGGGGGTCAGGGTGACGTTGGTCTGCTGGGTGGTCGTGTAGGAGCCGCTCACGTAGCGACCGAGGCGGATGATGTCGCTGGACTCCACTAGGCCCACCAGGTAGTACGTGCCCGCGCTCATGTTGGCGCGGAAAATGACATAGGGCGTGGCGCCGCTCAGGATCTTGACCTTGGCCTCGATCACCAGGTCCCCGTACGTGCCGCCGAACTGGCCGTAGGCTGAGGTGGCGACACTCTGGTACAGCTCGCCGGTCGCCGCGCTCCAGGTGCCGTTCGTGAAGGTCCAGCCCGTCGTGTTGCCATCGTCGAAGTCGTCGTAGATGATGCCCTCGCGGACAACCTGCGGGTCGGCGCTGCACGTCCCGCCGCCGGAGCCGTGGAAGTCGAGCGTCAGGGTCTTGCCCTGCATGGCCGTGTTGTAGACCAACCGCATCGGCAGCCCGTCGGCCTCGCAGGCGCTGGCCGGCACGGTGAAGTTGTCGAGGTCCAGCTCCACGCCGGTGGCCTGGGGACCGACCGCGCCGTCGCCGCCGGCCGAACCGTCGGAGTTCCAGATGCAGACGAGCGGGCGGCCTGCCCAGACCTGGGAGATGAGGCCCGCGCCGCTCCACTGCGGCGTCAGCGCGGTGAGCATCTCATCGCCGATGGCCGAGTAGATCTCCAGCCGGACATCGGTCGCCGAGCTGCCCGCCGACGCGTATCTCACGCAGCCGGCATCGGACTGACAGGCCAGACACTCGGTTTGCGTGCCGGCCTCAGGGGAGAGGGAGCTTTCATTGACGGGGCTGCAGCCGTCCAACGCACTCACGGCCAGGTAGTACTCCGTGCACGTGCTGAGGCCGGTGAGCGAGACCCGGCACGTGTCGTCCATCCCCGTGATCGCGTCGCTGTCGAAGAAGATCGGTGAGCCGCCCTGGAGCGCGCCGGAACCGCCGTACGGCCCGCCCGCGCTGCCGCCGTAGTAGACATAGTAGCCCGCCAGGTCGCAGTCGACATCGTTGGCGGGCCACGCGAGATCGATCCGCTGGTCGAGACCGCGGGCGTACAGCGCGGGCACACCGGCGGGCGCGCCCGGATCGCACGGAACGGAGGTGTCGATCGCCACCTCACGGGCCATGCAGAGATCCCCCTCGTGCGGGCACTGGTCCAGGCAGCGGGCGTTGATGTAGAAGGTGGTGCAGGTGGCCAGCCCGGAAATGGTAGCGTCGGTGGCCGCGCCCGAGATGGTGGTGGAGTAGGTGTAGGTGTAGGGCGTGGTGTCGTAGTAGACGATCGTGCCGCTGATATCGGCCGGATCCAGGACCGAGCCGTCGGTGCGGGTGGTCGGCAGGGTCCAGGTCACGTGAATCTCGCCGGTGTTCTCGGTGAGCTCGGCCGCGAGGGCTGGCAGGCAAGACGGCGGCGTCGGGCTCGAGATCGAGAACTCGGCTGTCGGCGCGCTTGCGTTGCCGCAGGCGGTGGCGGTGATCACGAAGTAGTAGTCGGTGCAGTCGGTCATGGTCGAGTCGATCGCCCAGGTCTGGGCTTCCTGGGTCACGAGCAACTCGGCCGGGGTCGGCGTGAAGCCGGAGCTGGTGCTGCGGTAGACGGAATAGTCAACCGGCGTGGTGATCGCCGCTCCATTGGTGAACAAGGTCACCGCGTTCCACTGGATACGCCATCCTGCGCCGGAGGGGTTGGCGAACCAGGTGATGCCGGTCGGCGTCTGCGGAATCAGGACCGACGAGAGGCTGTAGCTCACCTTGCCCATGTAACTCTCGACGCCACTGCGGCTCGTGCAGGTCACACCGAACCAATAGGTGAGCCCGCCGGTCAGGCCGGACACGGTCCAGGTGTTGATGGTCCGGGCTGTGCGCGAGTAGAGCGCCATGTCGCTGGGGTCGGTCCCGAACCAGACCGTGAAGTGGCTGATCTCGTCGAGGGTGAGAGGGCTGCCATCGGTGTTGGTCGTGGGCGTGATCCAGGTGAGGGTGACGCTCTCGCAGTTCGGCGAGGTGAGCCCCGTGATGGTGGGGATCGACGGGCGGCTGCGCGCTGGGCTCAGGGGCAGGTTGCGCGGGTAGATCGTGGTGCTCAACGTTTCCTCGAGATAGGTCTCGGTTTGCTTGTGCTGGCGCGGCTCCATCGTGGTCACGGAGATGAGCACTTCGCCCACCAGCTCGGGCGACGGCAACGGCAAGGTGGTCATCTCGACACCCGCGCCGTTGAAGTAACGCATGTTGAGGCCGCCCTGCTTGACGCCATAGGACTGCGGCTGGGCATAGATCACGGTGCCCGCCGAATCGGTGACGGTCTTCATCAGGATCGTGTCGTTCGGATTCGGCGTGTCGGGATCGCCCGCCGAGCTCAGCGAATAGGAGATGACCTCGGCCCCGACGTAGTCTTCCAGGATGTCCGCCACGAAGGTGATGGAGTCGTGATCGGCGAAGACGATTGACGGCTGGGTCGGGTCCTTGCCATAGCTGACGTGACGGAAGTCGTCGGCCAGCGCCTCGATGGCCGAGCGAGCGTTCTGCTGCATCTCGAGCGTGACCTTCTGCTGCTCGTAGGAGTCGCGGCTAGCCACCAGGGTCTGGAACAGGCCGATCGAGATGATGCCCATGATCAGCACCGCGACCAGCATCTCCACCATGGTGAACCCGGCTTGCCGCCGGTGATGGGACTGCCGGAATCTCATAGCGCTCTCCCTTCCGCCGAGCCCTAGGACGAACTGGTTCGCACCCGTAGCCTTCCGGTGCGGACGAAACTGACTGTGGCCGTGTCCCCGCAGGTGTTGGCAAAGCGGATCAACGCCGGGGCGTCGGTCGCCAGCACCGTCCCCTGGGGTTCGATTTCGATATCGACGTTGCCGCCGCTGCCGCCCACGCTCAGCAAGGCGTCGACCCGCTCGGACCAGCTGAAGGTCTCAGCCGGGTCGAGGACCCACGAGCCATCTTCCCGCCGTTCGACCTGAAACGTCCGCGCACCCGCGTCGATCGTCAGCCGGTAATGCGCTCGCCGCGAGATCGCCTTCTGGCGTGCCAGCGATAGCTGACGTTCCAGGTCGTAGGCGGCCGTCTCCACGGTGTCGCGCTTGCCGACCCGGACGAAGTTGGGCATCGCCACGCCGAGGAGGATTCCCATGACCGTCAGAACCACCATCAGCTCCAGCAGCGAGAAACCGGCGCTGCGGCCGGCGCCCTGCGGCACTCGGGCGTCCTGGGGGGCTGCGATCATCATCGGACTCCCTCCCTGCACGGCTAGTTCGGCAAGTAGCTCGCCAGCGTGCTGTCGGTTTCGAAGATCTCGGTCCAGCTGACGTCCTTCCACAGGTTGAGCGGGACCGGGAAGCACGGGGGCGGGTATTCGGTGATGTCCATGTCGTAGTTGTACCGTCGCGTGGGGCCGCTGGCGGCTGCCAGCACACTGGCGTCGTTCCAGGGCCAAGCGCTACCGCCGTTGTAGGTGATGATCGGCCCATTGATGTTGAGCACCCACGTGTTCGCGGTGATGTTCATCTCGTCCCAGCCGCCGCCCGGGTTCGGGTCGTTGTTGTACGGCGTCTCGCCGACGATTCCGTCCATGTCGAGGTCGAGCGGCCCCGGGGCGGACGAGGGATGATTGGCCAGCGTCCCGCCGTCGCAACACCAGTTGGAGCGTGTCGACATCAGGGCGGCATCGACCCGTAGGGCGCGCGGGGTATAGCGCTCCATATAGACGTAGTCGTAGGCGATCAGACCGATGTTGATCGGGTCGCCGCCCCCATTGGGCAGCCCCGTGCTGGGGTTGAAGCCGGCGTGCCCGGTGATGATGTGATTGGAGACGAAGATGTCGTCGCTGGCGAAGAACGACAGGTTGTGTCCGCTGCGGCCGTCGGCGGTGCCCTGAACCTTGCCGTCCCCCTCGAAGAAGATGACCCCGTTGAACTCGTTGCGGCGCATGGCCTGCCCGGTTACCGTGTTGGGGACCGGGTTGCCGTTGTAGGTGATGACGGTGTCGCCCGGGGCCAGGACCGTGTTGTAGAAGTCGAAGAGGCTCAGGTTGACAGGGTTGGTGCCGGTGCCCAGGGGATTGAAGCCGCCGGACGCGTTGATGTAGATGCCGACCGACCCGGCGCCCTCGCAGTCGCACGCGGCGGCGATGCCCTTGGCCTTGTTGCGCATGAGGGCGAAGTCGCACGAGTTGCCAAGGTCGATCTGGGTCGTGCCGGTGACGTAGCCGCGGTAGAAGATGGCGTAGTTGGCATTGGGAATGTCGCCCACGGTCGCCACAAACTCGAGGAACTGCACCTGATGGCCGGCACCGCAACCGCTCGGGACGCCCAGGTTGCCTCCGCAGTAGACCTCGCCCGTCAGAACGGCGTCGCAGTCATAGGAGGTGCCGGCGGCCGCGACGAAACGCGCGTACTTGAGGAAGCTGTCGTGGACGATCTCGGCGCGGCAGCGGCGCACGGCGCCCAGGTAGCGCCCTTCCGCGACCAATGTGAAACCGTTGGAGCGAAATGCGGCAATCCCCAGACCGGTGATGTCGGTCGCCTCGCCGATGACGTCGTACTCGCCGCCCCACGAGAGGGTGTCCGACAGCGCGAAGTCCGCATAGCCGTCGCCATCGCTGTCGGTCATCGTCAGGCTCATGTCCTGGATCGTGCGCTTGCCGAAGGCCAGGGCTGTCTCGGCCGCGGCCAGAGCCCTGAGGCTGTCGCGGTAATAGCCCGACGCCCGGCGCTCCGCAACGGAGGTGAGCACGAGCGAGGTGCCGATCATCGACAGCGAGCCGAGGATCAACAAGGCCATCAGCAGAGCCGATCCACGCTCCTGGCCCGGCGGGCGGCAGCCCCGCGGGCGCGCGGCGCGGTGCGGTCTGGGGATCCCACGGTGCGTGATCATCACTCCTCCCACGGTCCCGGCTAGAGCCCCATCTTCGAGATCGAGAAGCGCATGTCGACCGTCTCGGTGTGACCGCCTTCCATCCAGCTGATCGTGATCACCACGGTCACCATGCCCGCCACGATCTCGGGGTCCTCAGTCTCATCCAGGACTTCGACCTGTCCCCGGCCCTCCACGCCGCCCAGGTTCTCCTCGAGGTGGTTGGCCCAGGTCTGGCAAGGCGTCGTGAGGCTGCTCGGGCTGTTGGTGTCGATGCCGTCGAAGATCGTCTTCAGGTCATCGAAGTTGTCGCTCATGATCTTCTCGCGGATTTCCTCGGCCAGGGCGACGGCCATGGTCTCCTGGCGCCCGTAGCTGGCGTGGTCCTTCGAAAAGATGAACATCCGGCCAACGGCCAGGATGCCGACGGCCATGATGACCAGGGCCACCATCATCTCGGTCAGGGTGAAACCGGCTGAAGATTGCCGTGCGGCCGGCCTGGAGCCGGCCCGCGCCCGTGGCCACGGCCGTCGATCGAGGTTGGCTGTGCGCATGGAAGACCTCCCGCGGCGTCGGAACCCAGACAGGGCGCGTCCGGCCGGCGACGCCCGCGGGGGCGCGCGCCCGGTGGATGGACTGCGCCGCCGTTCCGAGCGTGCAGATCCCATTCCGCCCTGGCGGGGCGCACCCCTGGCGCGAATGGAATCTGTAACTGTTTCGTGGGGGACGAGTTGCGATGTCCGATCCCGGCGTGCCCGCGGGGGTGGCATCCCGCATGGCTGAGCGGCGCCACAATCCGCCTTGCACACTGCATGGCCCCTGCGCAGGCCGCACGCAGGGCGCGCGGGCGTCGTTTGAAGTCACGTGCGGATCTGCTACAGTCCACTGCATCGTTCGGCCGGGAAGTCTGCTCCGGGGGCGCGCGATGTTTGGCGTCGGATCCCAAGAACTGCTGCTCATCTTGCTGGTCGTCCTGCTGCTCTTCGGGGGCAAGCGGATCCCGGAGGTCGCGCGGTCGTTGGGCAAGGGGATGGCCGAGATCCGCCGGGCGATGCATGAAGTGCAGCGTGAGGTGGATCTGGAGATGCTCAAGACGCCGGAGCCCGACCGCCGCGCCCAGACCTCGGGATCGCCGCCGCCCTCGCCGGCGAAGTCGGCGGCCGAGCAGGCAGCGGCCCCGGGATCGGCAGCGGCCGGGCAGGGGTCGGCAGCGGCCGGGCAGGGGTCGGCAGCGGCCGGGCAGGGGTCGGCAGCGGGGGTGACCAAGGCTCTGGGGGCAGGACCTGGGGCGGGCGGCCTCGCGGGGACGCCGGGCTCATCTCCCGGCGGCGCGAGCGATGAGAATCGTGGCGGGTAAGTGGCGCGGCCACACCCTGGTGGCTGCGCGGGGCGCGGAGTTTCGTCCCACGCAGGGTCGGGTGCGGGAAGCACTTTTCTCGCGACTGGGCGAGCGCCCCGCGGATGCCGTGGTCGTGGACCTCTTCGCGGGCAGCGGCAGCCTGGGACTTGAAGCCCTGAGCCGGGGGGCGCGCTCGGTCGTCTTCGTGGAGGCGGCCGCGCCGGCGCTGATCGCCCTGCGGAAGAACATCGAGGAACTCGGGGCACGGGATGCCGCCCGGATTGCGGCCATGGACGCCTTCGAGTTCCTGGCCCAACCCCGGGGGCGCGTCGCGGGCGTGACGCTCCTCTTTGCTGACCCACCCTATGGGGAGGTGGCGGCCCGGGTGGCGGCGGGCCTCGAGACGGCATCGGCCATCGCCTGGGGACCGGGGGCGGTCCGGGTGATCGAGTGCGCCACCCGCGGGGCCGACTGGGCGACACCGCCGGGCTGGCGGCGCTGGCCCGAGCGGCGGTACGGGGACACGCGGGTCGTGATCGAGGAGCTGGAGGGAGCATGAGTGCGGAGCAGAGTCCGGTGGGCCGGCTGGGGCTCTTTCCCGGGACCTTTGACCCGGTCACGCGGGGACATCTGGATATCCTCGCCCGGAGCCTCGAGCTGTGCGACCGGATCATCGTGGCGGTGGCGGAGGGCCATCACAAGCAGCCGCTCTTCTCGGCCCAGGAACGCGTGGCCCTGATCGAGGAAGCGCTCCCGGCCGCGGTGCGCGCCAGGGTCGACGTTCGGCCGTTCGCCGGCCTGCTGGTCCAGTTCGCCCGGGCTCATCGCGTGCACCTGGTCGTGCGCGGGCTGCGCGTCATTTCGGACTTCGAGTACGAGTTCCAGATGGCGCTGATGAACAAGCGCCTATGGCCCGACATCGAGACCGTCTTTCTGATGCCGGGCGAGGAATACATCTACCTCAATTCCACCCTGGTGAAGGATGTGGCTCGCTGCGGCGGAGACGCGAGTCCCTTCGTCACCGACAATGTGGCCCGGGCGCTGGCCCGCAAGTTCGCGGGAAAGGGAATCTGACCGGTCGCGGCCCGGGGGTTGCTAGACACGGAGAGCACGACGGCATGCCGACCTATGTCTACGAATGCCAGCGCTGCGGAGCCCGCTTTGAGCTGCTGCAGGGCATCAACGATCCACCGCGCCAGCGCTGCCCGGAGTGCCGGGGCAAGGTCAAGCGCCTCCTGATGCCGGGCGGGGGCTTCATCTTCAAGGGTTCAGGTTTCTACATCACCGACTACAAGCACAAGGAGGACAAGAGCCGGGCTACAAAGGAGAAGGCCGAGACGTCCGGGGCGGCCGGTTCGGGGGACAGCAGCGGTTCGAAGGACGGGGCCTCGGGCGACAAGGCCGCCGGTGGCACCGGCAGCAAGGGCCCGGATCAGGCCAAGCGGCCCAAGCCATAGGGGAGCGAAGGCGGCGCCCTTGGGGGCGGCACCCGGCTGGCTGGATATGTTCGTCGACGAGTGCGTGATCGAGGTCGTGGCCGGCAACGGGGGACGCGGCTGCGTCTCCTTTCGGCACGAGAAGTATGTCCCGCGCGGAGGCCCGGACGGCGGCGACGGGGGCGACGGGGGCGATGTGCTCCTGACCGTCAGCCCCCATCTGCGGACCTTGAGCCATCTGCGCCATTCGCCCCGCTACGCGGCCGGCAACGGGCGGCCCGGCATGGGCAAGCAGATGTTCGGCGCGCGGGGTGCCACGATCACCGTCGAGGTTCCGCCGGGAACCGTGGTGCGGGACGCGGACACGGCCGAGCTGATCACCGATGCGGTCATTGCCGGCGCGCAGGTCGTCCTGGCCCGCGGGGGCCGCGGCGGGCGCGGCAATGTGCACTTCAAACGCGCCGACCGCCGCACCCCGCGATACGCCGACCCAGGCCGACCGGGTGAGCGCCGCCGCCTGGAGCTGACGCTGAGGCTGCTGGCCGACGTGGGCCTGGTGGGCCTGCCCAACGCCGGGAAGTCCACGCTGTTGGCTCGGCTGTCGAACGCGCGACCGAAGATTGCCGACTACCCTTTCACGACGCTGGCGCCTATCCTCGGGATCGTTCCGGTGGGCGAGTACAGCACGCTGGTCTTCGCCGATCTGCCCGGACTGATCGAGGGGGCAGCGCAGGGGAGGGGTCTCGGGCAGCGCTTCCTGAAGCACATCGAGCGGACGCGATTTCTGCTCGTGCTCATCGAAGCGACCGACCCGGACCCGGCCGGCACCTATGCGATCCTGGGCCGCGAGCTGCGCGGTTGGAGCGCGGAGCTGGGCCGGCGGGAGCACCTGGTCTGCTACACGAAGGCAGACCTGGTCGGCGAGGACGATCGCCGGGATTTGCCGGCGCTCAGCAGCGAGCCGCCGATGCTGATCTCGGCCCACACGGGCGAGGGCATCTCGCAGCTCCTGCGACGGCTCGATGAGCGCGTGGCCGCTGCCGCGCGGGTAGAGGGGGCCGCCGGAACAGATGGGTCGCGCGTACAGGAGGCCGGCGAGAAGATCGGGCGAGCTCCCGAGACATCTGGAGCGCCGGTGACATCGCCCGCGGCGGTGCCGGGCGAGGGACGGGCGGCAGAAGACGCGGACCGGTCGGGCGCAGCGGTGCCCTGGCCGCGACAATGGATCGTACCGGAGCGGCGCGGCGCGCGCCCGCGCGGCCGGCGCAACGGGGAGGGCGAGCAGTGACCGAACGAAGGGACCCGCCGCGGCGATCGGACTGGCAGAGTCGGGGTGCGGTCGGCGGGCAGATGGAGGAGGCGCGGGTCTACATCGACCGGATGCGCGGCCGGCCCTCGGGTGAGGCCATCCCCAAGCTGATCGAGCTGATGCAGGACGAGTCGTGGTACCTGCGCGAGCGGGCCGGGGATGCCCTGGCCTCGTTCGGGGAGGAGGCCGCACCGGCGGTCGAGGAGCTGCTACGCGGGGGCCTGTGGTACACGCGCGCGGCGGCCCTGCGCGTGCTGGGTCAGATCGCTGCGCCCCGTTCGCTCTGCCTGCTCGTGGATCGGGTGACCAACCCGAACCGGACCATCGCGGAGTACGCGGCGCGCGCCCTGATCGGCTACTGCCGCCGCGATCGTGCGCTGGCGGTGGCCAAGGTACTCCATGGGCGCGGCGCGACGTTTCGGTCGGAGTTCCTCGCGCGCCTGCTGCGCATCGACCCGGGCAGCGAGGCGCGCCTGCGCCGTCTGATCGAGTCGAGCGCGCTCATGGGCCCCGAAGGGAGTCTCGAGACGGCCGACGAGCAGCGGCTGGCCGAGTCCGTTTCGGACCGCGCCTGGGGAATCGAGTGGGGCCGGCTGGATGCGACCGAGCCGCTACCTGAGCCCCCTGAGAATCTCGTGCGCTATCTGCGGGGCTCCGTCGAACCGTGAGCGCGCGCATGCCGGCGGTTGCCGAGCGGGCCGCCCCGCCATCGGCGGCTGGTCGGTGGGTGGCGCGGGGCGATCCGGACTACCCCGCGCGGTTGTGCGGGCTTCCCCACGAGCCGGACGGCTTGTGGGTGAGGACGGCGGTGCCCAGCGGCACGCTGGCCGGCGGGCTCTGGGAGCAGCCGGCCGTGGCCGTGGTCGGTTCGCGCGCTGCCAGCGCGACGGGTCTCGACTTCACCCGCGGCCTCGCGTACGCGCTCGCCGATGCAGGCGTCCTCGTGGTGAGCGGCCTGGCTCGCGGGATCGACGCCGCGGCGCACGAGGGCGCTCTGCTGGCCGGAGGCCAGACGGTGGGGGTGCTGGCCTGCGGCATCGAGGACTGCTATCCGCCAGAGCACGCGCCGCTCGCCGCGCGCATCGCTGCCGGGGCCGCGCTGCTGTCGGAGTGGCCCGCCGCGACCCCGGCGACCGCCTGGCGGTTCCCGCGCCGCAATCGGCTCATCAGCGGTCTGGCCGATGTGGTCGTGCTGGTCGAGGCCAGCCCACGCAGCGGAACGGCCCACACGGTGCGCTTCGCGCTGGAGCAGGGGCGGGAGGTGATGGCCGTTCCCCGCGATCCGACGTTGCCGGGCAGCGACGGCCCCAACGCGCTCCTCTTCGACGGGGCGGCCCTGGCGCGCGGCGCTGCCGACGTGCTCGCGGCGCTCGAGAACCTCGGCCGGCCCGCCAGGGGGCGCAGCGGGCAGGACCGCGCCTGCCTGCAGCCTGCCGGCGGCGGGCCCGGGTCGCGTGCAGGCGACTCGGCCGAGTCGTCGCTCATGACCCGGCTCCGCGCCGGCCGCAGCCTGTCTGCCACCGAGCTGACCAACGCCCTGCCGGAGATCGCGCCCGGGGAGCTGCTGTCCGCGCTGGTCGTGCTGGAGATGACCGGGCGCGTGCGGCGCGACGGCCAGGGCCGCTATGCCCTGGCGAGTGGCTGAGGCCATGGCCCGCTACGATGCGGCCCGCCCCCGCGGGCGCACGCGGCTGAAACACTGGGCGGAGTACGTCCTGCTGCGCGGGACGGTCGCGCTGTTGCGCCTCCTGCCGCTGCGGCTCGCGCTCTGGATCGCGCGCCGGCTGGGAGACCTGGCCTTCGATGGCCTGCGACTGCGCCGGCGGGTCGCCCTCGACAATCTGCGTCACACCTTCGGCGCCACGCGCACGGAGCGCGAGCGCGTGGCGATCGCACGCCGCTGCTATCGCAACTTCGCGATGACCTTCATCGAGCTGGCCCTGTGGGCCCGGCGCCCGGCGGGCGAGCTGGATGCCCGCGTCGAGATCGCGCATCCCGAGCGCGCGACGCGCGCGGCAGCCGCGGGGCGCGGGATCCTGTATCTGACCGCGCACTACGGAAACTGGGAGCTCCTCGGCGCGCGCGTGAACCGCCTGACCCCGGGCCTGCACGTCGTGGTCGGCGATCAGCGCAACCTGCTCGTCGATCGCGTGGCGCGCGACTGGCGCGAGCGCTTGGGCATGCGCGTGATTCCCATGGCCTCGGCCGTGCGCGACACGTTGCGCGTGCTGCAGCACGGGGGCTACGTCGCGCTCGTCGCCGACCAAGATGGTGGGCCGGGAGGCCTGTTCTTCGACTTCCTCGGCCGGCCCGCCTCCCACTTCACGGGACCGGCGCGCCTGGCCTACCGCGCGGGCTCGCCGATCGTCATGGGCTTTTGCCTGAGAACCGGTCCCGGCGTGTTTCACGCGGAGCTGACCGAGCCGATCCTTCCCGACCGATCCCGGCCGGAGGCCGAGGAAATCGAACGCATCCTGCGAGCCTATGACGCGGTGCTCGAACGGGAGGCGCGCGCGCACCCGGATCAGTGGTTCTGGATGCACCGGCGCTGGAAGACGCGGCCGCCGGATCCGGCTGGCTGAGTCGCTTGTCAACCATGGGGGGAAGACGGCCATGCGCTGGCTCAGTTTTGGCGACCCAGGCGGGGAACGGCCGGGCGTCCTGGTGAGTCCGGGCGAGGTGCTCGACATCGCCGGCCAGTGGCCGCATTGGCCGCGCTCGTGGCGGGGGCTTCTGGCGGCCGACCTCGCGCCCGAGCTGGGCCGGCTCGTGGCGGCGGGCCATTTCGCCGCGCGGCACATCCGGCCGCTCACGCAGCTCCGGCTCGCGCCGCCCGTGCCCGACCCGAGCAAGGTCATCGCGCTCGGCCGGAACTACGCCAGCCACGCGGCCGAGCAGCAGCGCAGCGTGAGCGAGCAGCCGCTGCTCTTCGCGAAGGCTCCCTCGAGTCTCATCGGTCACGAGGACGTCGTCGTGGTTCCGCCCGACGAGGGCCGGCCCGACTACGAGGCTGAGATGGCGCTCGTGCTGGGGCACCGCGTGCGGGACGTCCCGGAACGCGAGGCCTTGAGCTGCGTCGCCGGCGTGACCGCCTTCAACGATGTGAGCGGGCGCGACGCCCAGTTCGGCGACAAGCTCTGGTTTCGCGGCAAGGGGTTTGACACCTTCGGACCCTGCGGGCCGTGGGTCGTCTCGCTCGACGAGCTCGGTGACCCGGGCGATCTCGCGCTGCGGATGATCGTCAACGGCGAGGTGCGCCAGGAAGCGCGCACCTCGGAGATGACCGCGACGCCGGCCGCAATCGTCAGCTACATCTCGCGGCAACTGACGCTGCTGCCGGGCGACATCATCGCGACCGGAACACCCGCCGGGGTCGGGGTATTCCGAAACCCGCCCATCTTCCTGCAGGATGGTGACCGCATGGAAGTCCACCTCGAGGGCGTCGGCGTCCTCGCGAACCCCGTCCGCCGCCCGGGCTGCTGAAGCCGAGCCCGCGACCTACCCGGCGACAGGCCAGCCGCGAGCGCGCAAGGCCTCGGGGACGGCTAATCGTAGTACTCGAGTCCGAGGTGCGTGATCAGATCCTCCCCCTGCAAGTGCCGCAGCGTGTTCTTCAGCTTCATCAGCTGGATGAACAGGTCGTGCTCAGGATAGATCGTGCGCGCGTGGATGGGGCTCTTGAAGTAGAACGAGAGCCACTCCTGGATCCCGCGCATGCCCGCCCGCTTGGCCATGTCCATGAAGAGCGCCAGATCGAGCACGATCGGCGCCGCCAGGATCGAGTCGCGGCACAGGAAGTCGACCTTGATCTGCATCGGATAGCCGAGCCAGCCGAAGATGTCGATGTTGTCCCAGCCTTCCTTGTTGTCGCCGCG
>CAZDKK010000041.1:0-42457 GCA_964506245.1 uncultured bacterium
CGCGAGCGCGCGCGATCCACCGCGCGGGGTCGCAGCGCCAGCCCGCCGCGGCCCGAGGGAGAGGCCGGGGCGTTGCGCGGCCCCACCGAGACCGCGGCGTCGCGCGGCCCCACCGAGGCCGCCGCGGAGAGAGCGGGCATTCACCCGCGGCGGTTCGTCCTGCCCGACGGCTGGGTGGTGCTGGTTGGACGTTCGAATGCGGAGAACGACACTCTCACGCACCAGGCCGCGCGCCCGCGAGACCTCTGGTTTCACGCGCGCGGCGTGGCCGGCAGCCACGTCGTGCTCCAGCGCGGCGATCGCAAGGACAACCCGAGCAAGGCGACGCTCGATGCGGCCGCGTCGATCGCCGCCTATTACAGCAAGGCCCGCACCTCGCGCCACGCGCCCGTGATCCACACCGAGAAGCGCTACGTGCGCAAGCCCCGCAAGGCCCCGCCGGGGCTGGCCGTGTGCCTGCGGGAGAAGGTGCTGATGGTCGAGCCCAAACTGCCGCCGGGAAGCACCGAAGAGAAGCCGAGGAGCGAGGAAGAGAGCCCGTGATCGTGGCCGCGAGCGGCAGGCCGACCACGAGCGCCCGTGGGGGTCCGCGCCATGGCAAGATCATGCGGAGACTTTCTTGCGGGAAGTCGATTCCTCGCTCGTCCTTGCGTTCGCGAGCCGCCGCACTTCACCAGCGCCCGCCTGCGGCGGGCCATGCGCGGCTTCCGGCGGCGCCCCATTTCCCCCCGCCGCGAGCCAGCGCGCCTCCCACTTCCCGAATAGCCATGGGTAGACTACCCCAAGTCCCAACGTCATCGCGATGCCCACCACCACGTATCCGGCCAGCACGTCCACGATGTAGTGATGCACGAGGTAGACCGCCCCCACGCTCATCCCGAGGGGGAAGAGCGCCACCGGCAGTGCCTTCCACCGGAAACGCTTCATCGCGAAGATGCACACGAAGAGGGCATAGGCCGCGTGCAGCGACGGAAAGGCCGCGAACCGATTGGGGTTCATCCGCCGGTAGACATTCTCGAAGAGCGGGAACCCGATCTTCTCGTCGAAGTTGACCAGACTGCCGGCCCCGTGACCCTTGAACTCCGCCGGTGGTTGCGCGAATCCGTACTCGGCCACGTACCACGGCGGCGCGGTGGGCATGGCGATGAAGACCGAGAAGCCGATGATGTTGATCAGCGTGAAGCAGAGGGCGAACTTGTAGAAGAGCCGGCGGTCCCGCGCGGTATGCCACAGCACCCAGGCCAGGATGATCGGCGCGCCCATGTGCATCGCGTAGCAGGCCGTGGACACGTTGTCGAGCAGGCCGATGATCCAGGAGCCGGCGTGCTCCCGCTGAAAGGTGAGGGAGTAGATGGGCGGGGCCTCGCCGTGCGTCAGCCAGCCAAAGAGCTTGACCTCGAGATTGTAGAGCCACTCGACCTCGACCCGCGGGCGCAGGTCATCGGCAATCCCGCGCATCATGTCGTAGACGATCCACGCCCCGATGAAAGGGCTCCAGTCGCGCAGGAAGGTTCGCGCCTGTCGCAGCACGAGCACGACCAAGAAGAAGATCAGGAAGGCGTGGTCGGGGCGAAGCTTGACGCGTTGATCCAGCCAGACGAAGTAGGCGATCAGCAGCAGCAGCACAGCCAGGCGCCAGCCCTGGCCCTGGAGCCGGGCGCGCCACGAGCTGCCCCGCTCCCGCGAGCCGCCCGACTGCCCCGCTGACCGGGACCTGCCCCGCAATCGCTCGAGCCAGCCCGTCACTGCGCGGCGTCCCCTTCCCCGGCCCCGGCGGCGTGGAACTTGGAGCCGGGCACGCGCAGGTCGCCCTGGCGCTGGGTGATCCGGGCCTGGTCGAGGTACTCGAGCAACGGCACCGCCTGCTTGCGCGAGACGCCCAGGATGTCCTTCAGGTCCGCGACCTTCATCTCCGGCTGGTTCGCGAAGAAGGCGCGTACCCGCCGCACGGCGTCCGCGAGCAGAGCGCTCGAGTAGAAGAAGTCCGGCGGCACCCGGGTCAGCTCGCCCGCATCGGTCAGCAGGCGCAGCAGCGCCTCGGCGTCGGCGGCCAGCCTCTCGGCCGGCAGCGCCTTCAATCGTCCCGCCGCCTCGCCGGTCAGGCGGCCGCCGGCGAGCCACGCCCGGATGTCGCTCAGCAGCTCGACCTGCTTGCGTCCCTCGAAGCTGGCCGCGGTGATGACGTCGAGGACTGTCTGGCGCAGCAACTCGTGTTCGGGCGTGAGGGTGAGCTGGTCGCTCCCCGTCCGCAGGCGGTCATTGCGCACGAAGACGGTCCCCTCCTCCACAGCGCGCTGCAGCCAGTGGTCGACCAGCTCCGCCGGCATGGCAGACTCGACCCGCTTCTTGAGCTCGCTCTTCGAGATGCCCCACGAGAGCGGATTGGCGGTCTGATGGCCGGTGACGATCCCCGTGAGGCGCACCGCGGCTCCCTGATATCCGCTGCGCGCAGTCACCAGGCGCTTGCTGACGCGCACGACCTGGCCACCCGCGCAGAGCCTCTCCAGCGCCTGCTCGACCTCGAGCGCCGTGCACCCGCTTTCCTTAGCGAGCACCGCCGCGTCTCCACCCATCGCGCCCCGGCGCTCCAACACTGCAAGCACGCGCTCCTCGGGCGTGCCCCGCTCGGCCTGGCGCAGCGCCTCGAGGTCCTCGTCACGGAAGCGCCGCCGCTTGCCCACGCCCGCGGTGACGACGACGCCGCCCGCGATCGTGTGCATCGGCGAGTAGCTGCGGAGCACGAAGTGGTCGCCGCGCTCGGTGAGGATCTCGTCCTCGAGCCGGATCTGCGCCCAGCCCTCTTGCCCCGGCTTCAGCTCGTTGTGGTCGAGCAGGATCAGCCGCCCCAGCACCTCGGCCGAGCCCAGGTGGAAGCGCACGCGCGCGCTGTTCTCGAGCGGCTTGTCCGCGCTACGCAGAGCGCGCAGGCGCGCGTCGATGAGCCGCGTCGCGGGCGGTCCCTCGCCGCCCAGGACCCAGTCGCCGCGCTGGATCGATGCCTTCTCGACGCCGTGGAGACCGACCGCGACCCGCTGGCCGGCCAGGGCCCGCGGCACGCGCTCCCCGTGCACCTCGAGCGAGCGGATGCGCGTGGCCAGGCCCGCGGGCATGATGCGCACCGGCTGACCCTCGTCCAGGCTGCCGGACCAGAGCGTGCCGGTCACGACCGTGCCGAACCCCTCCATCGTGAAGGTCCGATCGACGGGCAGGCGTGTCATGTTGCCGCGCTGCCCAACCACGACCTGCCCCGCGATCCGCTCGAGCGCGGCGAGCAGCTCCTCCTTGCCCTCGCCGGTCACGGACGAGATGCGCACGATCGGCGCGTCCTTCAGGCAGCTCTCCTGGAGGTACTCGCGCACCGTCTCCTCGACGATGTCGGTGAAGTCGGGTTCGACCATGTCGACCTTCGTCAGGGCCACCACGCCGTGGCGCACGCCCAGCAGGTCGATGATGTCCATGTGCTCGCGCGTCTGCGGCATGACGCCCTCGTCGGCGGCGATGACGAAGAGGATGAGATCGATGCCGCCCGCTCCGGCGAGCATGTTCTTGATGAAGCGCTCGTGACCGGGCACATCGACGACGCCCAGACGCTCGCCCGAGGGCAGCGTCAACGACGCGAACCCCAGCTCGATCGAGATGCCGCGCTCCTTCTCCTCCTTGAGGCGGTCGGTGTCGATGCCGGTGAGCAGGCGGATCAGGGCGGTCTTGCCGTGATCGATGTGACCCGCCGTGCCGACGATGAGCGGGCGATGTGCCTTGGGCCCGGTCATGGGAGTAATTTGACCCTCATCATGGCTGTGGCTCGCATGTTGTCATGGCTGTGATCCCACTCCCGTCATGGCTGTGACTCCACTCCCGCCATGGCTCTGGCTCGCTGCGCTCCCGCGGCGCGGTTACGGCCCCTCCTCGTGGACGCGCTCGATCTGCGCGCCGAGACCCGCCAGCTTCTTCTCGATCGCTTCGTACCCGCGATCGATGTGATAGATGCGCGAGACGTGCGTGCGCCCCTCTGCGGCGAGACCCGCCAGGATCAGCGCCGAGCTGGCACGGATGTCGGTGGACATCACCCGCGCCCCCTGCAGGTGCACGCCCCCCTCGACCGTGGCGACGTTGCCGGCCAACGTGATGCGCGCCCCCAGGCGCGCCAGCTCCGAGACGTGCGTGAAGCGATCGACGTAGATCGTGTCGCGCACGACGCCCGTGCCCTCGGCCACGCACTCCAAGGCCATGAACTGCGCCTGCAGGTCGGTCGGAAAGCCCGGATAGGGCTCGGTGACGATATCGACGCAACGCAGGCACCCATCGGGCACGGTGATCCGAATGCGGTCGCCGCTGACATCCAGCCGGCAACCCATCTTCTCCAGGCGCGCCAGGACCATGCTGAGGTGGTCGGGCCGGGCCCGCGTGACGGTCACGTCACCGCGCGTGATCGCCCCGGCGATCAGCATGGTCCCCGCCTCGATCCGATCGGGGATGTTGTCGAACGGCCCCGCCGGCTTCAGCCCGCTCACGCCATGAATCGTGATCGTCTTCGTGCCCGCGCCTTCGATGCGTGCCCCGAGGGTGCTCAGGAAGTCGGCCAGCGCCGTCATCTCGGGCTCGGCCGCAGCGTTCTCGATCACCGTGGTGCCTTCGGCCAGCACCGCCGCCATCATCGCATTGCCGGTCGCGCCGACGCTCGAGATGTCGAAGGTGATGCGCGTGCCCTTCAGCCGTGTTGCCTCGGCGACGATGTAGCCGTGCTCCAGCTCCACCCGCGCCCCCAGGGCGCGCATGGCATCGTGGTGGAAGTTGACCGGCCGCGGGCCCCAGGCGCATCCGCCCGGCTGCGAGACGCGCGCGCGACCAAAGCGCGCGAGCAGGGGCCCGAGCACGTAGATCGATGCGCGCATCTTCTTGACGTGGTCGTAGGGCGCCTCGAACGAACGCACGTGCGTCGCGTCGAGCAAGAGGCTGTGGTCCTCGTATCCGCCCTCGACGCCCATCTCGCGCAGCAGCCCGAGGAACGTCACGACGTCCTGGAGCCTGGGCACATTGCGGATCCGAACGGGCCCCGGGACGAGCAAGCTCGCCGCCATCATCGGCAGCACCGCGTTCTTGGCCCCGCCGATTTCGACCTCGCCGCGCAGCGGGCGCCCGCCCACCACGACGATTGCGTCCATCAAGACCCTTCTTTCCCTGACCCGGCTCCCGGGTCGGACCCTGTTCCCCGCGCGGGAACGCAGGTCCAGCTCCCGGATGCGCATGCAAACCAAGGAGTTGCGCGTCCCACCCCTCTCGGGGCGCGCAGAGACTAGCAGAAGAGCGGCGCCGGATCCACACCGTGGCCCGGGCGGGGCGGCGTCCCGGCGGCGGTTTCTCCGAATCGTGCTATAGTCTTGGGAGAGCAGGAAGAAGGGGCCCCGAGAGCGCGATCAGATCCGCCGGTCCAGGCCCCTGGAGCGGGCGGGAATCGTGCCTGTGAGGCACCTGCGTGAGTGGACTCTGTGGCATGCGTACTCGCGCTCGAAGCACCCGGGGCTTTGACTCCGGCGACCCACCCCGATCCGGGCGGCGCTCGTTCGACGGCTGCTTCGGGAGTTGCGCGGGGATGACACCCGTTGCCAAGGGAGGCGCGCGATGACGCGTAAGTGGACCGCACTGGGACTCGTGAACCTGGGCCTGACCCTGGCATTCGCCAGCGCGTTCGCGCAGCCGGCGGCTGCCGATCCAGTCAATCTCACCGGGGGGGTATTGATCGCACATCACTGCTCGGAGTGCACATGGACGGGTGACCCGCCGCCCGAGGGATGGTGCGCCGCGTACGCCCCCTACGCCATCCAGAGCCTGGCCGAGGTGAATGTCCAACTACCCTACAACACCGAGCGAGCCTTCTGGTATGTCCTGGCCGCCTGGGAGTCAGAGGACAAGACCTGGTGCGGCGTCGAGTTCGGTCTGGGCGACTATGACGAAGCCATCTACTCCATCGCGGACGCCGGCGCATGCGCGCCGAGCGAATACCTGGAGATCCCAACCGCGGGTTGGCCCGGTCCCAACCAGGGCACGGCCTTCGTCACAACCGGCGAGACGCACTGGTCGGGTAACTGGGTCCCGGTCTACTGGTTCTTCGGCTACGTGGACCCGATCCCGGGGGGTTCGACAACCATTCCCATCACGGTCAACCCGCCCACTGGCTACTGCCAGTTCTGTAGCTGCCCGCCGCTCCCGCACACCTACGCGGTGGGGCTCGAGCAGCGCGGCGTCCTGGGGGCGAACGCTCCTGGATACGTGCCCGTGTTCCCGCCCGTGGCAGAGCCATGGGCCTGCTGCCTGCCCGATCCGCCAGACCTGTGTGTCATGCTGCCCGAGGAGGAGTGCCTTGATGTCGGCGGCATCTGGATTGGCGAACCTTTCACATGCGACCCCAATCCGTGCCCGGCTCCCGGTGCCTGCTGCATCATGGGCGAGTGTTTCATCGTGATGGAGGAAGTCTGCGCACAGGTGGGGGGCACATTCTACGGTCCGGGCACGACATGCGATCCCGATCCGTGTGAAGGGGTCTGCTGCTATGAGGTGCCGGGCACGGTCCATGCGTGCGCCATCACGCATCGAGCAGACTGCCTGGCGTTCCCGGGCTTCTGGCACCCGGAGTGGACCTCGTGCGAGCCCAACCCGTGCGAGATCTACACACCCACCGAGGGCACGAGCTGGGGGAAGATCAAGAGCATGTACCGGTAGCCGCGTGGGCGTTCAGCCGGGGAGTGCCGAGCGCAGAACCGTGGTGCGGTCGCGAAGGAGAAGGAAATGGGGGCCCCGAGAGCGCGATCAGATCCGCCGGTCCCGGCCCGTGGAGCGGCGATGCTCCTCGATGGGACAGCATCCCCACGGTGGGGCACCTCAGCGGATGCGCAGGGATGACACCCAATGACACGGGAGGATTGCGATGGTGCGCAACTGGACAGCAGGAAGGCTCGTGACTCTAGCGTTGGTCACGGCGATCGCCGGCGTGTTCGCGCAGCCGGCGGCTGCCGATCCAACCAATCTCACCGGGGGGATCTTGATTGCACATTACTGCCCGGAGTGTTTCTCCTACACGTATGACCCCCCGGCCGGGGGATGGTGCGCGGCCTACGAGCCCTACGCCATCCAGAGTCTGGAAGAGGTGATCGCCGCGCTGCCCGCCAGCTTGGACGCGCAGCTCTGGTACGTCTTGGCCGCCTGGGAAATCGAGAACAAGACCTGGTGCGGCACCGAGTTTGGAATAGGCGACTACGATCCGGCCGTCTACGCCTTCGCCGAGTGCGGCGTGTGCGCCCCGGGTGGCTTCCTGGAGATCCCGACCGCGGGTTGGCCAGGCCCCAACGAGGGCACCGCCTTTGTCACGACCGGAACGCCGTGGTCGGGAAACTGGGTGCCGGTGTACTACTTCGGCGGCTACTCCTACGCCTACACCGGCTCATCGACGACGATCCCCCTCGATGTCGACCCACCCACCGGCTTCTGCGGCTTCAGCAACTGCGTGAATCCTCCGGTGTTGTATGAGGTGGGACCCGAACAGCGCGGCATCATCGGTGTGAACGCGCCTGGCTACGTGCCGGGGTGGCCGCTTCCACCGCAGACGGGGGCCTGCTGCCTGGTGGAGCCGCTTGGCGCCTGCGAAGAGCTGTACGAGCCCGAGTGCATCCTGGCCGGCGGCGAGTGGCTGGGCGCAGGTTCCACCTGCAACCCCAACCCCTGCCCTCTGCCGGGCGCCTGCTGTATCGGCGGTGTCTGCGAGGTCTTGTTGCAGGCAAGCTGTGAGTTGATCCAGGGCACATTCCAGGGCGAGCTCACGACCTGCGACCCGAACCCGTGCGAGGCTGTCTGCTGCCACGAGTCCGGGGGCCATGTCTGCGAGATCATGCTCCAGGCCGACTGCCTCGCGATCCAGGGCTTCTGGCATCCGGAGTGGACCACGTGTGATCCGAATCCCTGCGAGATCTACACGCCCACGGAGGAATCGAGCTGGGGGAAGATCAAGAGCATCTACCGTTGACGCTTGTGAGGCCGATGGGGAAAGGAGGGCAACCATGATCTGCGACTCGAGGATGACTGCGTGTTCAGCTGCACGAGGCGTGGCGGCGTTCGCCTGCGCGCTGAGCGTGACCGCGCTGGTTTGCCTGCTGGCGGGCCCGGCGGGGGCCGATCCGAACGACCTGGACTGCGGTGTCTTCTTCACCCATGAATTGTCCCCGATCATCTACTGCTCCGATCCGCCGAGTGGAGGCTGGTGCGGTGAGTACGTCCCCATCTCCACGCGTGAAGAGGTGGATGCGTCGCTGCGGTACATCGAGCTGGGCACGATCTGGTTCGTGCTGGCGGCGTGGGAGGTGGAGGGCAAGCTCTGGGCCGGCACCGAGTTCGGGATCGGCGCGTACAACACGGCTGCCTACGGTTTCGCGGAGTGCGGGGTGTGCGCTCCAGCGGGATACCTCGAAATCCCCACACCCGGCTGGCCAGGCCCGTACGAGGGCACGGCCTTCGTCACGACGGGCACGCCGTGGAGCGGCAATTTCGTGCCCGTTTACTACTTCGCCGGCTACTCCTACTACGGGACGGGCCTCTCGACGGAGATCCCCCTCGATGTCGATCCCCCGACGGGCTTCTGCGGCATGAGCAACACCCAGAATCCGCCTGCCTCGTACGCTGTGGACATCGATTCCCGCGGCAGGATGGGTGTCAACAGCGACGGGTACGTCCCCGAGTGGCCGACCTGCCCGCAAGACTGGGCTTGCTGCATGCCCGACCCGTTGGGCGCCTGCGAGATGATGCTCGAAGGGGAATGCATGGCGGCCGGTGGTCTCTGGATGGGCGAGGGCGTCACCTGCGATCCCAATCCCTGCCCTCAGCCCGGTGCGTGCTGCCTCACGGCCAGTGTGCCCGGCGCCTGTGAACTCATGATGCGGGAGACCTGTGAGCTGATTCAGGGAACGTTCCACGGCGCGGGCACGGTCTGCGATCCGAACCCCTGCGAGGCGGTGTGCTGCTACGGCCCGACCGGTGGCGAATGCGTGATCACGACCCAGGCCAACTGTGAGGCGCTCTACCACGGCGTCTGGCACCCCTCTTACCCGACCTGTGATCCAACCCCCTGCTTCCCCTCGCCTTCGGGCGGGGTTAGCTGGGGGAACATCAAGGCTATGTACCGGTAGTCGCGCGGGCGAGCCACGCGCGAGGAGGTCATCCCTACTCCGGCCGCGGTGGATACCCGATCCTCCCGGCCCGCAGATGCGTGTGGAGGCGATATGCGCACGCTCCTCGTGGCGATCGTGCTTGCGTCTCTGCTCAGCGCCTCGACGATCGCCGACCCCAACGACCTGTGGGGCGGCCTGCTCGTCGCTCACGACGTACCTGAGCTTCCATACTCATCGGCGCCCCCTCCGGACGGGTGGTGCGAGGCCTATGGGGCGCACGCCATCCAGGGTCTCGAGCAGGTCATCGCCTCGATCCACACCGCTGGTGTGCAACCGGCCGTCTGGTTTGTGCTCGCCGCATGGGAGCTCGAGGAGAAGACCTGGTGCGAGGTCGATCTGGGCTTCGGAGGTTTCGATGCCGCCGCCTTCGCCTTCGAGATCGCTGCCCCTTGCTTCCCGCAAACGGGCATCGAGGTGTCCACGGCCGGCTGGCCCGGCCCGAATGAGGGCACGGACTTCGCGGCGACCGGGGAGCCCTGGCACGGCAACTGGGCGCCGGTCTACGCATTCGGCGGCTACGCCTACGGGTACACCGGGCGCGCAACCAGGATCGGCCTGGGTCCCAACCCCGCCACGAGCGCAATCGGCTTCCGCAATTGCTCCCCTGCCTATCCGGAGTTCTTCGAGGTGCGCGAGCCACAGCGCGGCGCCCTCGGCATCAACACCGCGGGGATCGTTCCCGTGTTTCCGCTGCCTGGGCAGCCCGGCGCGTGCTGTAGCTGCTACGACCCGTGCACGTACATCTCGGAGGAGGAGTGCGTGGCGGCACACGGGTTGTGGATGGGACCGCTCGTTCCCTGCGAACCCGATCCGTGCCTGGTGTACGGCGTGTGCTGCGTCGGTGGGATCGGCGAGCTGATGACCGCGGAGGCCTGCAAGCTGATTCACGGCGTCTTCCATCCCGGAGCGACCTGACACCCCAATCCCTGCGAAGCCGTGTGCTGCCGCCTGCACGAGTGCGGGGTCTGCCTCGAGGATGAGTGCGCCCAGTGCGGAGGGTTCTGGCACCCGGAGTGGGTCGAATGCGAGCCGAATCCCTGCGCGATCTACACACCGATCGAGAGGACGACCTGGGGAGCTATCAGAAGAATGTACAAGTAGACGGATCCCGAGCCCTTGATCGCCCGGATCTCTGGAGGAGCCATGCGGAGACAGACCGTGACCCGGAAGATCCTCGCCGGCCGTGCCGGCGAGACGACGATGCTCATCGCCACTCTCAGCGCGGTTGGGCTGCTCTCCGGTGCCCTCGCTTCGACGGCACTGGCCACGCCGGGCGACCTGTACGGCGGTGTGATGATCGCCCACTACGTGCCCGAGCTGGCGTATTCCGCCACACCCCCCACTGGCGGCTGGTGTGCGGCCTACGAACCGTACGCGATCGACGACCTGACCCAGGTGAATGCCCAGGTGATCACGTCCGATGCCCTCGGCGTGATCTGGTACGTGGTCGCCGCGTGGGAGCCCGAGGACAAGAGCTGGTGCGGGACCGAATTCGGCTTCGGCAGCTTTGACCCGGCCGTGTTCGCCTTCACCGAGGCCGGGCCGTGCTACCCATCGACCGGCCTCGAGCTCCCCACGGCGGGCTGGCCCGGCCCCGAGGAAGGCACAGCCTTCGTGGCGGGCAGCGACCCCTGGGAGGGCAACTGGCTGCCGGTCTACGCCTTTCGCGGCTACGCCTATGGCTACGGGGCATCGACCGCGATTCCGCTCGCCCCGGACCCCGCCACGAACTTCATCGGCTTCGTTAACTGCGCGCTGCCTCCAAGACCGTTTGCAGTGGGGCCGGAGCAGCGCGGCGCTTTGGGCATCAACATGCCGGGCGCTGTCCCGGCATGGCCCGTCAGCAGCATCTGGGCCTGCTGCTTCCCATCGGGCGACTGTCTCATGCTGAGCTGGTTCGACTGCGAGACAGCGGGTGGCATCTGGCATGAGGGCATCGACTGCGACGCCGACAATCCCTGCCTCCCCGTGACCGGCGCCTGCTGCATGGGCGGCTATTGCGAAGAGTGGACCGAGGAAGCCTGCGACCTGCACGGCGGCGTGTGGTACGGCTCGGGGACCGACTGCCACCCGAATCCCTGCGAGGCGGTCTGCTGCTTCGAAACCGAGTGCATCATCACACTCGAGGAGATTTGCCGCGCCGGCGGCGGCAACTGGCACCCCGAGTGGCCGAGCTGCGAACGCGCGCGAAGCGTTTGCTGGCCCACGCCGCTGCGCGAAGCCAGTTGGGGAGCGATCAAGCGAGTGTTCCAGTAGGGGACGCGCCGCGGCCCCGCTCGAAGGTGGCAATCACCACGGCGCGACGGCGGCGACCATTCGGGCCCGGCCGCGATCCTTGCTCCTGCCTGATCGCGAAATCCCGCGTCCAGGCCCCGAGCTGGCACGGAATTGGCTAGTCTATCTTCGCTGTAACTTTTTTTCTAACAATGAGTTATGTGATTGACATTGTCATGAGCGCAGTCTAGATTCGGTCCGCTGTTGTCGCACCCCTTCTGAGACCGTGCACGTCTGTTTCGTTGCCTGGCCATCGCTGACCGCCAAAGGGACGTTGTCAACCGCGGGGCTCGACCGCGGAGGCAGTGGGCAAGCCATCCTCAAGGTTCGACCACGGGCATGCCCGCAGAGGTCACCCGTGGGGCCTGCGCACATGGGCTGTTGATGGAGACCAAGATGCCAGTTGTCACGTGTTCACCACGTTCCGCGCGCGCGGGCGTGCAAGGTGTCGCTGACCACCCCACCCATGCTGGACGCTGCAAAGTCCTCACCGACGAGATCAGCGACACCCCGGCGCATGCCACTCACATCAAGCCCGGCCCTCTTGCGCCGGGCCAGGTCGAGGCCTCCACAGCGCGACCGGGTCACGGCGATCCAGGGGCCGACCGGGCCGCCGACGCTGCAGCCGACGCCGAGGCCGACCGGGAGCCCAGCGCCGAGGCCGACCGCTGCACGGTCACGACCTTCCGCGCCGATCTCCCCGCGCCACAAGTCGATGCCGCCCTACGCCGCGCTGTGAAGGAGCTGCAGTGTGCGGAGCGCAACGTCGTGCTCTGGTTCTCTGAAATGAATCGGCGCGGCCTCTTCCGCGAGCTCGGGTATGCATCGATCCACCAATACGCCTCCGAGGCGCTCGGCTTCTCATCGAACCGGATCTACCGTTTCCTGCACCTCGCCGCTGAGCTCGAGCGCCTGCCGCGGCTGCGGGCATCGCTCGCGACCGGGGAGATCGGCTGGACGAAGGCGCGCGAGCTGGTCAAGGTGGCGAGCGCTTCAACCGAGGAGCGCTGGATCGCAGCCGCCCGACGCTCTGGGCGGCGTGATCTCGAGCAGAAGGTCCAGCAGGCGCGTCTGCGCGCGGCTGCTCAGCGGAAGGCAGATCCTGCACAAGGGGAGCTGGCGGCTGCGGCGGCAGACCCGTCCGCCAGCACCACGGCGCCGACTGCTCAGGACGACCCCTTGATTGACGATGCGCCCGTGTCGGTTGTGTTCCGCCTGACGCCTCTCCAACTGGCCCAATACGAAGCGCAGATGGAGTGCGTCCGGAAGACCCGCCTGCTGGAATCGGATGCCACGCGCGAAGAGATCCTGCTGGCGGCGCTCGACCAGCTTGTCGCCTCCGCGCGGCGAACTCTCGACGTAGGCCAATGCGGTGGGCCGGAGAGCCCCGCGGGGGCAGGGCCAGACGATGCTCCGTCAGCGGGGGTAGGCGAGGCCGCGCCCAGCGGCTCGAGCAAAGCCTCGGCAACGAGGCCGGACACAGCCGCGCCCTCGGGCGCCCGGGACGTGCCCACGGGACGTCACACCCCCCAGGCCATAGGCCCGGATGCGCGGTTGTTGCCCCGGGGCAACAATGCACCTCACTACAGAATCGTCATTTACAGATGTGCCCTGTGCAATAAGACGACTGTTCAAACCCAGCGCGGACCCAAGAAGATCGTCCCCGGGGAGTTCGCCGCGATTGAGTGCGATGCGATCATCCAGCAGGCAGGGGAGCGCAACAAAGCCACGATCCCTCCAGCAATCCGACAAAGGGTGCTGTCCCGCGATCACCATCGGTGCCGCGCGCCGGGATGCCGAAACACCCACTATCTGGAAGTCCATCACATCCGTCCGCGGGAGCGCGGGGGATCGAACCGGCCAGAGAACCTGGTGACACTCTGCTCGAGCTGCCACCGTCTCTGGCACGAGCGCGGACTCGACGGACTTCCGCTCGCGAGGACAGCGGCCAAGACGTAGCCTGTGGTGGCTGGGGGTCGATCACGCCGCGCGAGCCCGCCACGCGGGGCCAGGGACTTGCGCCCGGACGCGCTGTCCCGCCGTGGCGCCGACGAGAGGAGGAGCACGCCATGAGACGAAGACCCATCTTCCCGGAGGATCCGCTGGCCCGGGGACGCTTCTTCCTCAAGGACACGATCAGGGCGATGGTGGATTTCACCGCCACTGACCAGAGCCGGGGTCTGCCACCGCCCCCGATTCAGAAGCCCGCCAACTGCGAAGCCCCCGCTGATCCCCATTCCCCGAATGGCTCCGTGGGTCCCCGTGGCCCGAACGGTCCACCCGCCCACCGGATCGCTCTCCCACCCCTCGCAGAGATCACGGAGCGCGGCCTGGGCATGCTGCCCGTCCTCACGGCGATTCTCAGGCGCGAGAGCGTGCGCCGCTTCACGCAGACCGCTCTCACGCTGACCGAACTCTCCTACCTCCTGACGGCCACGCAGGGAGTCCGGCGGATCCTGGGACCCCAAGCGGCGCTGCGGACCGTGCCGTCGGCGGGCAATCGCCATGCTCTCGAAACCCACTTGTACTGCCGGCGCGTCGAAGGCATCGAGGAGGGCATCTACCGCTATCTTCCGCTCGATCATCAGCTCCTCTGGGAGCGCACCGAGCGGGGTCTGGCGCAGCGCGTGATCGCCGGCTGTCTGGGACAGTCCTTTGCGGGCGACTGCGCGGTGACCTTCATCTGGACGGCTGTGCCCTACCGGATGGAATGGCGCTACGGACTGGCGGCGCACAAGGTGATCGCGATCGACGCGGGCCACGTGTGCCAGAACCTCTACCTGGCCTGCCAGGCGATCGGCGCCGGCACCTGCGCGATCGGCGCCTACGATCAGGAGGCGATGGACACGCTCCTGGGCCTGGATGGCGAGGACGAGTTCGCCCTCTACATCGCGCCGGTGGGAAAGGTGGTGTGAAAGCAGCTGACTGCACGATGCCCGTCGCGGTCGCTCATCTCCGCCCGCGTTCCTCGGGCTCGATCAGGACCACGCGCGGCCGGCCCGCCAGGTCGGGGTGGATGCGACTTTGCCCGAGGAGCCCGCGGTTGGCGAGCTCGCGGCGCACGTCATCGGCCTGCAATCCGCCAATCTCGAAGCACAGGAACGCGCCCCTCGTGAGAAACGGCCGCGCTTGATCGAGCAGGATACGGATCGCGCCCAACCCGTCGGGGCCAGCGTGCAGCGCCTCGTGTGGCTCGTATTCGCGGATCTCCGCTGGCAGCTCGGGCATCTCCCGGGTGGCGATGTAGGGCGGGTTGCTGACGATGCCCGCGACGAAGGCATCGGGTCGAATCGCCCCCAGGTAGTCCCCCAGCACGAGCCGCGGGCGCGGGAGGATGTTGACGTCGGCATTCTCGGTCGCGACCGCGAGCGGAATCGTGGAGATATCGATGCCGAGCGGTCGAAACCACGGCTCAGAGGCAACGGCAGATGACGGGTGTGCCGCGCCATGCGCCTGCGCCAGCGCTTCCTGCATGAGCGCGAGCAGGATCGCCCCGGAGCCCACACCCACATCGATCACCCAAGGGCGCGCGGAGCCCGATCTCCCGGCCGGCGTGGGACCTGGCTTGCCCGCCGGTGCCGGTCCCGGCCTCTCCGCCGGCGCGGGTCCCGATCTCCGAGCCGTCGCGGGACCCGACTGCTCCCTCGACGCTGCTCCCTGCAGCCCGGCCTGCGTCGGCTCCGCTATCCGCGCACCCGGTTCGCGCACATCGGCGTGCCGCGCACGCCAGCGCCGGAGCGCTCCCCAGGCGTGATCGACCAGCACTTCCGTCTCCGCGCGCGGGATGAGGACACCGGGCCGGACGTGCAGCATCAGGTGACGAAAGGCCGCATCGCCGAGGACATACTGGAGCGGCTCGCTCGCGCGACGGCGATCAAGGAGCGCCGCGAAGCGCGCGCGCGCATCGGCGGGTGGCTCGTGCTCGGGGTGGGTCATCAGGAAGACGCGCGGGTGACCGAGGGCCCGGGCAAGGAGCAGCTCGGCCTCGAGACGCGGATTCCCGGCGCCGATCGCCGCAATCGCCTCCGCGGCGTCCGCGAGCAGTCGCCGCACCGTCACCCCATCGGCGTGCCTCCCGGGCCCCGCGCGCATGCGCCGCGCCCTCACGCGCCGCCCGCGTGGCCCCGCGCCTGCCACCCCGCACCGCCTCGCGCCGCGCCTACTCGATCGCGCCGCGCCTCAGCTTCTCCTCGGTGTCCGCAACCTTGAGAGCCTCCAGAAGCGCGTCGATCTCACCCTGCATGAACTCCTGCAAGTTGTGCTGCGTGAAGTTGATGCGGTGGTCCGTGACGCGGTTCTGCGGGAAGTTGTAGGTGCGGATCTTGGCGCTGCGATCACCGGTCGACACCATGCTGCGGCGCGCGGCCGTGACCTCGGCTTCGCGCTGCTGGCGTTCTTGATCCTGCAGCTTGGCCAGCAGGACCTTCATCGCCTTGATCTTGTTCTTGAGCTGCGAGCGTTCGTCCTGGCACTGGACGACGATCCCCGTGGGGAGGTGCGTGATCCGCACGGCAGAGTCGGTCGTGTTGACGCTCTGGCCGCCAGGGCCTGAGGAGCGGAAGACATCGACCTTGAGATCATCCGGGTCGATCTTGACGTCGACCTCCTCCGCCTCGGGAAGCACCGCAACCGTTGCGGCCGATGTGTGGATGCGCCCCGAGGCCTCGGTGACGGGCACGCGCTGCACGCGGTGGACACCGCCCTCGAACCGCAAGAGCCCGTAGGCCCCTTCGCCCTCCACCATGAAGATCGCTTCCTTCACCCCGCCCAGTTCCGTCTCGCTCGAGCTGAGCACCTCGATCTTCATGCCCCGGCGTTCGGCGAAGCGCGAGTACATGCGGAAGAGCTCGCCAGCGAAGAGGGTCGCTTCCTCTCCGCCGGTGCCGGAACGGATCTCCACCACCGCGTTCTTGTCGTCGTCGGGGTCGCGCGGCGCCAGCAGAGCCTTGAGCCGTTCGCGCGCCTCTTCTTCTCTCCCCGCAGCCGCATCGAGCTCCTCCTTGGCGAGGGCCACCAGTTCCGGATCACTCGAGTGCGAGAGGATCTCCTTGACTTCATGGTGGGCGTCGAGCGCTTTGCGATACTCGTCCATCGCCGCCACCAGCGCCCCGAGGCGCGAGTTCTCGCGGCCCACCTTGCGCATCTCGCGCGAGTCGGAGAGGACCTTCGGGTCCGACATCAGTCGGCCCAGCTCTTCCAGACGTGCCTTGAGTTCGTCGTAGGTTCGTAGGAGGTCGCCGTTGCTCATGACCCTGCCCTCCTGTCATTCGCCGGCGCTCGCGAGGACCGCACCCGGGCACAGAGAACCGCCCGACCCCCCATCGGGCGCCGGGCGGTGATTCTCACGCGTGCGTTACTGATCGGCCGGCTTCTCGGCCTTGGGAGGCTTGGGCGCCTTCGGGGCTTTCGGGGGCTTCGCGGCCGCTGGCGTCGTCTCGGTCTTCTCAGCCTTCGGGGCCTTGGGGGCCTTCTCCGCCTTCTCGGTCTTCTCAGCCTTCTCGGTTGTCTCGGCCTTCTTGGCCGTCTCGGGCTTCGCGCCACCCTCTTCCATGCCGTACTTCTTGAGATAGCGCTCGACGCGTCCGGCCGTGTCGATCAGCTTCTGCCGCCCTGTGAAGAACGGATGGCAGTTGGAGCAGATCTCGATCTTGAGCTCCTTGCCGAGGGTCGTGCGCGTCTCGAACGTGTTGCCGCAGACGCACGTCACCGTGGTCTTGGCATACTTGGGATGGATGCCCTCTTTCATCGTCCGCCGATCTCCTCTCGCGCGCCGCACAGGACCCCGCGGTCCTCGCAAGGCGGTTCGTGACCCAACCCGGCCGGCGCCGATGGCGCGCGTGCACGCCGACCTTTCGGATCACCCCCGCATGGCCTGGGGCGCTGTCGCATTCCGCCGGATCCTCACCGGCCGCGGCGCGACCCGCCTGGCCGTCCAGGGCACCCCGGTCACCCGACCGCCCGGCAAGGGACGAGTGGACGCCCGGTACCCAGGCCTGTCATAAAAGCCAAGCGGTGAGCATACCACTTGGACGGTCAGCTCTTCCAGGGACTTCTCGCCCGATCGGCCAGCCCGGCGCCAACCCCGCTCCGGCGCCAACCCCGCTCCGGCGCCCCCGGGGCCCAGCCGCCAACCGCCGGCTGCCGTCCCGCGTGGCCCGCGGGCATCTTCTAACCGCCGGCCGTCTAGCCGTTCATTGCCTCCAGGAACTTTTTGTTCGTCTTGGTCTGGCTCATTTTCTCGACCAGGAATTCCATCGCCTCGACCGGGTTCATCTCGCTCAGGAACTTGCGAAGAATCCAGACCTTACGCAGGTCCTCCTCCGCCAGGAGCAGTTCCTCGCGGCGGGTACCCGAGCGGTTCAGGTCGATGGCCGGGAAGATGCGCTTGTCGGAGATACGACGGTCGAGGACCAGCTCCATGTTCCCCGTGCCCTTGAACTCCTCGAAGATCACCTCGTCCATGCGACTGCCGGTTTCGATCAAGGCGGTGGCGATGATCGTCAGCGAGCCGCCTTCTTCGATGTTGCGCGCGGCCCCGAAGAAACGCTTGGGCCGGTGCAGCGCGTTCGAATCGACACCACCCGAGAGGATCTTGCCGCTGTGGGGGACGACCGTGTTGTAGGCCCGCGCCAGTCGCGTGATCGAGTCGAGCAGGATGACGACGTCGTGCCGATGCTCGACGAGCCGGCGGGCCTTCTCGATGACCATCTCGGCGACTTGCACATGCCGTTCGGCGGGTTCGTCGAACGTCGAGCTGATGATCTCGGCGTTCACCGACCGCTCCATGTCGGTGACTTCCTCGGGCCGCTCGTCGATGAGCAACACGATCAGCTTGACCTCGGCGTGATTCTCGAGGATTGCATTGGCCATCTTCTGGAGGATGATCGTCTTGCCTGCCTTGGGCGGCGACACGATCAGCCCGCGCTGTCCTTTCCCCACCGGTGCCAGCAGATCGATGATCCGCGTGGTGATATCGCGGCTCTTCGTCTCCAGGCTCAGCTTCGAGTCGGGATAGAGCGGTGTGAGGTTGACGAAGAGGGTTTTCTGCTTGGCGACTTCGGGACTCTCGAAGTTCGTCGCCTCGACCCGCAGCAACGCAAAGTATCGCTCGCCGTCCTTCGGCGGACGCACCTGGCCCGAGACCGTGTCGCCCGTACGCAAGTCGAAGCGCTTGATCTGGGAGGGCGAGACGTAGATGTCATCCGGACTGGGCAGGTAGTTGTAGTCGGGTGAGCGCAGGAAGCCGTAGCCCTCCGGGAGGATCTCCAGCACGCCCTCGGCGAAGATGAGGCCGTTCTGTTGCGTCTGCGCCTCGAGGATCTTGAACATCAGCTCCTGCTTGCGTAGCCCGGTCGCGCCCTGCACGCCCAGATCCTGGGCGATCTTGACCAGGTCCGTGATGGTCTTGCGCTTCATCACGGTCAGGTCCATCGAGCTTGCCTCGCCGCCCTCCCGCGCCTCGCGGGGAACCGCAGGGATCGCTCGCACCTCGTCGCCGTTCTCGGCGAATTCCCGGGTCTCGACGACCACTTCCCTGGGCTCTTGCGGCTCCTGGGCGCGCACAGCTCTTTCCCGCACCGGGGTGCGGCTCCGCACATGGCGCTCTTCGCCGTTGTCGGCCTGCCGCGTGGCCGCGCCGGAGCGGCCCATCCGTCCTTCCGTGGTTCTCGCTTGTCTGGGAGTCATACCACCCCGCTCTCCGTTTCGCGTGTCAGTCACTACGCCGGTTCAGGGCGCGACACAGAAAACCTATGTCAGGGAAATCCACTGATCCCCCGGGAGCCTGTCTACCCACCCGGTGGGGGCGCAACCCGAGACGGCGCTTTGTCTCAAGCACGAATCAGCGCACGGATTGGGGATCAGGGAGAATGCTGATTTGACCACGCGGCGCTTCATGCGCCTTCACCACACGATGCTAGTTGAGTGCCCCGGGCATGTCAATGGGTTTCGTCGACCCGGCATTCTGCGCACCCGCGGGCCCGACCGTCGACCGCGAGACCCGGTCGCGGGCACTCCCGAGGCAGGGCGTCCACTCCCCAACCACCTATCGTCCACCCACTCCCCGTCGCTGTGCCACCGTTTATTTCGGCCGCCGGCGTCGGAATCTGAACAGCGCTTCGGCATCCTCGTCGCGCATCCGTCCCCGCGGCCCAGGTGCGCCCCGCAGGACCTTGCGCGACCTCCGACCCGGTCGGGAAGGCTGCCACCGGAACCGGGAAGGTAGATCCGCGGACACGGGGGTGTCAACCCGTTCGCTGCACACTCGAGAGGGACGGAAGCCACCGCGCATCCTACCGCCGCTAGAGCATGCTGACCGGATCCACGTCGGCTTGTACCCGCACGCGAGCCTCCGCGCGACCCGCCAACGACACACCAGCCTTTGCACGAGCCTCGACGTCCGCGCGCGCCGGCTCAACGGCCTGGTGCAGCAAGTCTGTCAGGGCCCCCGCGCGGCCGGCGATCAGTGTCAGGTGCCATCGATACTGCCCCTTGAGTCTGCTCAGCGGCATGGGTGCCGGGCCCAAGAGGATCAGCCCGGAGGCGCCGGCAAGCCGATCGGCCTCGAATTGCGCGCGGCGGATGACCGCGGGCTCGTCGGGGCCGTCGAACAGCAGGTTCGCCATGCGGCGATGAGGCGGGTATCCCAGCGGCCGCCGTTCCTCGAGCTCGCGCCGGTAGAAGCGCTCGTAGTCCTGCAGCGCTGCCGCCACGATGACGTGGTGGTCGGGCAGGTACGTCTGGAACACGACCTGTCCCGGCTTCCGGCCTCGGCCCGCACGCCCGGCCACCTGGGTGAGGAGCTGAAACGCGCGCTCCTGCCCGCGGAAGTCGGGCAGCCCCATCTCGCGATCGGCGTTGATCACCCCGACGAGCGTGACGTGCGGGAAGTCGAAACCCTTGGCCACCATCTGCGTTCCGAGCAGAACATCGGCCTCGCCCCGCTCGAAGGCAGCCACCATGGCGGCGAGCGACCCACGCTTGCGCGTGGAATCGAGGTCCATGCGCAGGACGCGCGCCTGCGGCAGATGGTGGGCCAGCGCGGCCTCCACACGCTGCGTCCCGAAGCCGGTGAAGGCGAAGTCCGAACCGCCGCAGCCGGGGCACGCAGACACATCGCGCAGGGTGTGATTGCAGTAATGACAGCGCAGGACCTTCTCGGCCCGGTGGTGCGTCAGGATCACGCTGCAGCGCGGACACTCGAAGACATAGCCGCAGGCTCGGCACTGCACGCTGGTCGAGAAGCCCCGCCGGTTCAGGAACAGGATCGCCTGATCGCGCGCCGCCAGCGTCGCCCGCAGGCGATCAACCAAGAAGGGCGAGAGCGGATCGAGCGGGTCGCGCTCCCCCGCGCTCACGACGCGCACCCCGTCCGGCTCGACGGCCCCCGTGCCCGCGACGGGCCCCGCGCCCGCGACGGACCTGGCACCTGCGCCCGGCCCCACGGCTGCGACGGACCCGGCGCGCGCGACAGGCCCCCCGACTGCAACGGGCCCCGCACCCGCGCCCCCTCCCGGCGCCACGACGCTGCGCAGGTCGATGAGCGTGACCTCCGGCCGCGGACGGCCGTCCACGCGCTGCGGCAGCAGCAGGCGCTCGTACTTCCCCCGGTCCGCGTTGCCGCTCGACTCGAGAGAAGGCGTGGCCGAGCCCAGGACCGTGACCGCGCCCTCGATGCGGGCACGCATGAGCGCGGTGTCGCGGCCGTGGTAGCGGGGCGTCTCGGCCTGCTTGTACGACGGCTCGTGCTCCTCGTCGACCACGATCAGCCCGAGGTCGCGCACGGGCGCGAAGACGGCCGAGCGCGCACCGACGATCACGCGCGCCTCCCCCTCGTGCGCGCGCCACCAGGCTCTACGCCGCTCGCCGGGTTTGAGCTGGCTGTGGTACTCGGCCACGCGATCGCCGAAGCGTTCTCGCACCCAGCGGACGATCTGCGTCCCCAGCGCGATCTCGGGGACGAGAAAGAGCACGCTGCGGCCCTGGGCCAAGGCCGCCTGCGTCGCGCGCAGATAGACCTCGGTCTTCCCGCTGCCGGTGACGCCCTCGAGCAGAAAGGTCCGCGCCCCTCCCGCTGACAGGCCAGCTCCGATGCGCTCCACGGCCGCTCGTTGGTCGGGATTGAGCACGATCGGGCCACCGCCGTCCGACGCACCTTCCGCATCGCCCCCTGCGGCGGCCACCGCCCGCGCGGCGCCGTCCGGGCTCGTGCCTACGGCGCTCGACGCATCGCCGGCGCGCGGCGGTCGCGCCACGGACTGCGGCACCATCGCCTCCAGCACCATCCCGATGGGAGCCACGTAGTACCCAGCCATCCACTCGGCGAGCTTGATCATCGCGGGACTGAGCAGGACTGGCTCGGGGTCGAGATCCTGGATGGGCTTGAGCGCCACGCCCGCGGCCGCGCGCGGCAGTCTCCCCGGTGGATGCAGGACGAGCACGAAACCCACCGCGCGCCGCCCGCGCAGCGGCAGGCCCACCCGATGCCCGGCCTGCAGGCGCCCGGCCAGCTCCTCGGGAACGCTGTAGTGGAGTGGTCGCGTCAAGGCCAGCGGCAACGCCACCTCGGCAACCCAGGCAAGAGGAACCACGTTCAGCACCCCGCACCGGGGGCGAGCGCGACGCTCCGAGCCCTATCTCAGCCCGTCCCGGTCCTGACCGGAATTCCGGAACGGTCCTTGATTCGGACGCGCCGCCTGCGCCCCACCCGGTGCGGAGTATAGCGAATGGGGTGCCAGCGTTCTTCTACCCGATCCGCGCAGCGAACCGGTGCGCAGGACGCGTGCGCATCTTGACTGCCCACGCCCCGGCCCGCTCCCCGGGCCCGCGCCGGCCTGCGCCGCGTGTCCGCCCGCGCCCCGGCCGGCTAGAATCCGATCGCCGTCTCCCCGGGCTTCGGCACCAGCCCCAGCAGGCTGCGGATCTGGTCGATCAAATCGACCGGGCGGAAGGGCTTGGTGATGTAGGCGCTCGCACCAACCTGCAGGCCGCGGGCGCGGTCTTCCTCGCCGTGCTTGGCCGTGAGCAGAATGATGGGGGTCTCGGCAAAGCGCTCGTCGGCGCGCAGGCGGCGGCACACCTCGTAGCCATCCAGGTCGGGCATGAGGATGTCCAGCACGATGAGGTCGGGATTGCTCCGATCGGCCTGCTCGATCGCCTCCTGGCCGCTCATCGCGGTGATGACCTCATAGCCTTCCATCCCCAGGCTGAATTCGAGAATGTGTGCAATGTAGACCTCGTCATCGACGACGAGGATGCGCTTGCGCTTCACTGCCTGCCTTCCTCCCTGACGGTCATCTGACCCGGGCCGCGGGGCGCCCGGGAAACGCATCATGCCGCTCTGCGTTCCCAGACGACGATGCTACCAGTGCTCTGCTTGCCCAGGTGTTTGAGCTCAGCCGCTTTCTGGCTGATCTCGCCAATATGGACGTCTTCGCCGGGCTGGACGCTGACGCCGGCGATCGTGACGGTCATGAGCGGGAATCGTGTGGCGCGACCGGAACGGTCGTGGGTCTCGATGTAGCCCTTGTCCCGGTCTTCGGGTGCGTAGAGCTTGGGAGCCTTCGCGTCGAACTCGCGGACGATCTCCTGAGCTACGGCCTGGGCGTGATCCTGATCGACGACGAGAATGAAGTCGTCGCCGCCGATGTGTCCCACGAAATCCCCGCTCGATCCCTCCAGACTCACCGCCGACACGATGATCGAGGCGATGACCTTGATCACCTCGTCACCCTTGCGGAAGCTGTAGCAATCGTTGAACGCCTTGAAGTTGTCGAGGTCGACATAGAGGAAGGCGAAGGGCCGCGTGCCGCACAGGCGCGCACGCAGCTCCTTCTCAATGGCGATGTTGCCGGGCAGCCCAGTGAGCGGATTGGCCGCCCGCTGGAGCTGGCTCCACTGCAGGATGTTCCTCACCCGGACGAGTAGCTCCTCGACCTCGTAGGGCTTCGTCAGATAGTCGTTGGCACCCCCCGAGAGCCCCCGGATGCGGTCCTCTTGCTCCGAACGAGCGGTCAGCATGATCACCGGGATGTTGGCCGTGGTGATCTCGGACTTCAGGGCATGACAGACTTCGTAGCCGTTCATACCCGGCATCATGACGTCCAGCAGGATGAGGTCGGGCGTATCCTCGGCCACCATCCGCAACGCCTCCTCGCCGTCCTGTGCTACGCGCACGTCATAGCCGGTGCGTTCCAGCTGCATTCTCAGGATGGTTCGCAGGCTGACGTCGTCCTCCACGACGAGGATCCGCCCTTCGGCGCTGTTCTCGGCCATCGCCCCTCCGCTGGATTCGAGGCTGGGATGTCGTGCCGCCGAGTTACCCATCGGGATGGCCCGATCCCTTGATTAGCGGGTCGCTCGGGCCAACCTCCAGGTTGGTCGATCCGATGCCCGCGCTGAGGTTGGGCAGGTATCGCCAACTGGCGCGGGTTGCAGAGCGCACGCCGGAGGCAGGTGGTCTTGCATTCCGCACGCTGCTGCTTGGCGGGGATCAGCCGCAGGGGTCGGGGCCGGCCACGGGGGCTGACCGACGTCAGGACTGGTGAGCGTAGAAACCGCTCCAGTCGTCCAGATTGGGCACGGCCGCCAGATCCAGGGTCGATGACAAGCCGCGCCGCAGGTACTGCAGTGCAGTCATGCCAACCATCGCCGCGTTGTCGCCGCACAGATCGCGCGATGGAATCGTCAGATCCAGGTCTCGCTCGCGGGCCCCGTGCTCGAGCGCCTGCCGCAGGCGGGGATTGGCCGCTACCCCACCCGCCACGACGATCCGGCGGACCCCGGATTGCTCCGCCGCGCACCAGAGCTTTTCCGCCAGGACGTCCACCACGGCCGCCTCGAAGCTGGCCGCGACATCGGCCACGAATCGCTCTCGCTCATTCGGTGCCGCCGGCTCTGCGGGCCAACCCCGGCCGTCGAGATGGAGCTTTACGGCCGTCTTCAGCCCGCTGAAGCTCAAGTCGAGGCCGCCGCTCTCGATGCCCAGCCAGGCGCGCGGAAACGCGTGCGCATCGGGTCGTCCAGCAGCCGCCGCGCGCGACAGGGCTGCACCGCCCGGGAACCCCATGCCGAGCATCTTCGCCACCTTGTCGAAGGCTTCCCCGGCGGCGTCGTCCCGCGTGGCCCCCAGGAGATCCCAGCCGCCCCACGCGCGAACCAGGACCAGTTCCGTGTGCCCACCGGACGCCACCAGACCGACGAAGGGCGGGCTCACCAGATCCTCTCCGCGCTCCAGCGCCGCCGCCGCCAGGTGGGCCTCGACGTGATTGACCCCGATGACCGGGATCCCGAGGCCGTAGGCCAGGGCCTTGCCCAAGGAGAGACCGACCAACAGGGACCCGATGAGGCCGGGCCCGTTGGTGACGGCCACGGCTCCCAGGTCGGCCAGCCCGACGCCGGCGTCGGCCAGTGCCCGCCGCAGCACGGGGCCGATGAGGCGCAGATGCTCGCGCGAGGCCAGTTCGGGAACGATGCCCGCGTAGTCGGCGTGAACGAGGTGCGACGAAACGACGCTGCTGAGCAGATCGGCCCCGCCCGGCCGGTCGCGCAACACCGCCGCGCAGGTGTCATCGCACGAGGTTTCGATCGCCAACAGCAGCAAGGTATCTCCTGGATCATCGGGGCATCCTGCCCCGGTCTTGCGCCATCGCCGCACTGGCGGTCGCTGCGCCTGCGGGTGCGGCGACCGCGAGCCTACCACGCGCGCCCGTGTCCCGCCATGCGCACCCGAGTCCCGCCACGCGCCGCCCAACCCCCGTGCACGTTGCCGCGGCGCACCCGCGAAAGGTATAATCCGGCGCGTGGGCGCACCCCGGTCCTCGCACGAGAGGGAGCGCGTCCCTCCGCGGTCCCGCTCGCACGCTGGGTGCACGTGGCCGCTCGGCGTTAGCCACACATCCGAGTCCCGCCAGCCGCCGGGATTCCAGGGAGCATGCTTCTGATGGTTCACTTCGTGAGCACCACCCGCGCGGGCAGGGCGCCCGTCGCCAAGCAGATCCTTCTGGCAGGCATCCTCATGGCGTCGGCCGCCTTCGGCGCCACCGCCGGGGCCGTCGACATCATCAACCTGCACAACAACACCTCGCAGGGCGTCCCGGCGTCACCGTACGGCGTGGGCACGCAGGTCACCATCACCGGCGTCGTGACGGTCGGCCACGGCACCTACACCTCCACCTACCTCGACACGTACGTCCAGGATGCCACTGCCGGCATCTCGCTCTATGACCCGTCCGTGCCCTTCGCCTTCGCGCTGGGCGACAGCATCACCGTCACGGGCACCATCGCTCACTACCGCGGCACGACGGAGATCGACTACCAATCCCACGTGCTCCACGCCCACAGCGCTGATCTGCCCGCGCCCGCGCTCGTCACCTGTCACGACGTCGAGTACGCCTTTGGGGGCGCACCTACCTACAGCGAGCCGAACGAGGGCCGCCTGGTGGTGCTTCAGAACGTCTCCTGGACCGGGAGTTGGCCGACCGGCAGCGGGTCGGTGACCCTTCACGATGCCACGGGTACGTGCACGATGTTCATCGACCAGGACACGGGCATCCAGAACATGACCCCGCCCACGGGGCCTTTCGATGTGATCGGCATCATCAAGCAGTGGGCCGGGTATTCTCCGCCCTACACGAGCGGCTACGAATTCCTGCCGCGCTTCCCCGCGGACATTCGCATCCTGCCCGGGCCGCAGATTCTCGACGGGCCGCGCGAGACCCATCTCCAGTACGACAATGTCACGATCCACTTCGAGACCGACACACCCACGACGGCCGTCGTGCGCTACGGGCTGACCGCAACCCACGAGCTCGGGACCGCCACCGACGGCATCACCGATACAGTCCACGATGTCGTCGTCTCGGGACTCACCGCGGCCAAGATCTATCACTTCGAGGTGACCGTCACGAACCAGGCCGGCCAGACGACCACGCCCGATCGGCTGTTCTGCTCCGCCTCCGGACCTGGGTGTACGGGGGAGATCATCTGCCTCTTCAACGATTCGGTCGACCATGCCTTCGCTGGGGCGACCCAAGCCCTGGGGAACCAGGATTTCACGAGCTGGATCATCGAACGGATCAACGCGGCCGCGGGCTCGATCGACGTCGCCATGTACAGCTTCGACCTGGCCAACGTCGCGAATGCCCTGATCGCAGCCAAGAACCGCGGTGTGACGGTGCGCTTCGTCTACGACTACCGCAGCCCCTATCAGACCCAGGTCCAGCGGCTGGTCAGCGCCGGCATTCCAGTGATCGACGACACCTTCGGGCCGAACAACGGCGAAGGGTTGATGCACAACAAGTTCTGGATCATCGACGCGGGCAACGCGGACCCCAGCAAGCCCTGGGTGGTCACCGGCTCCTGGAATGTCACCGACCAGGGGACTTACACGGATCACCAGAACGTCCTGATGGTCCAGGACCAGGCGATGGCCCGCATCTTCACCGAGGAGTTCAACGAGATGTGGGGCTCCGCCATCTGGCTCCCCAACGCCGACCATTCGCGTTTCGGTGCGAACAAGACCGACAACACGCCCAAGTTGCTCAACGTGGCCGGCCGCGAGGTGTCGGTCTACTTCGCCCCGTCGGACGCGTGGATGGGGGCGATGATCCTGGAGGTGCGCGAGGCCCACAACTCGGTCGACTTCTGCGTGCTCAGCTTCACCCGGTACGACCTGACCAACGAAATGCAGGATCGGTTCGCGACGATCCCGGGCTTCGCTGTGCGCGGTGTCTTCGATTCTGGGCAGACGGGCGACCCCTACAGCCAATGGTGGCCCATGAGCGGCCAGGGAGAGTTCGCCTGGAACCCGCCCGCCGACGTGTGGCTCGATGCTGAGCTGGGGCTCCTGCACCACAAGTATCTGCTGATCGACAGCCAGAACGCATCGTCGGACCCGGTCACGATCACCGGCAGCGCCAACTGGAGCAACTCGGCCATGAACGAGAACGACGAGAACGTGGTCATTGTCCACGATGCCGACGTGACCAACCAGTACCTGCAGGAATACGCGGAGCGATACCACGCCGCGGGAGGCACCTCGATCCAGCCGTTCTCGGCGGTGGAACCGGCCGTGGCGGCCGCGCTGGCACCGGTGCTCGGGCCCTCGCCCGCGCGCTCCGGCTTCCAGCTGCGTTTCGCGCTCTCGCAGGGGGGACCCGTGAAGATCGAGCTGTTCGGCCCCGATGGCCGCCTCGTCGAGCGCGTCCTCGATCGCGCGCTGGACGCGGGCGAGCACATCGTGCGCTGGCAGCCGAGCACGCCCGGGGCGCTCTCTTCGGGTATGTACTTCGTGCGACTGGCGACGCCCGCCGGGGTGGCCGAGCGCCGCATGGCCGTGGTGCGATGATATGGCTGTGCGCCCGGCGACGGGCGCCAAGGTGGATGACCCCGGGCCGCGGGATCGGCCGGGGCAGGGAGAGTCGGAGGGAAAGAAGGGATGCGCCAGATCAAGGGCACACAGACCGAGAAGAACCTGCTGAAAGCCTTCGCTGGGGAGTCGCAGGCGCGAAACCGCTACGACTACTTCGCCAGCGTGGCACGCAAGGAGGGCTTCGTCCAGATCGCGGACATCTTCACCGGCACGGCGTTGCAGGAGAAGGAGCACGCGAAGCGGTTCTTCTCCTTCCTCGAGGGCGGCGCGGTCGAGATCACCGCGGCCTACCCAGCGGGGAAGATCGCGAAGACGGCGGAGAACCTGAAGGCCGCCGCCATGGGCGAGCGCGAAGAGTGGTCGGAGCTCTATCCTGAATTCGCCAGCGTGGCGCGGAAGGAGGGGTTCGAAGCGGTGGCCAAGCTCTTCGAGTCCGTCTCCGTCGCGGAGAAGAACCACGAGCGTCGCTATCTGGGCCTGCTGCACAACGTCGAGACGGGCCAGGTGTTCCGCAAGAGTGCGCCCGTCAAGTGGTACTGTAGCAACTGCGGCTACGTGCACGAGGGCACCGAGGCGCCGGCTGCGTGCCCGGCCTGCGCCCACCCACAGGCGCACTTCAAGCTATTGGTCGAGAACTGGTGATCGCCCGGCCCAGGCCGGAACCGGGGCCGCCGTCACCAACCTTGTCCGCGATGCGGCACGCGCACCCGGGATGCGGCACGCGCACCCGGGATGCGGCACGCGGGCCCGGGATGCGGCACGCGGATCGGTGGACCGGCCAGCGCATCCGCGACCCGGCACGCGTGTCGGAGGACCGGGGCGGGCCTGCGGCCCGCACCCTTAGCCGCCGGACCCAGCCCCGGCCCCTGCCGCACCGCCTCATGCGGCCCGACGCCGCTCCCTCTGCAGGGCGTGGGCCAGCGCGGCGCGCGAACCGGGCAGCGCGCACGAGCGGGACGATCCTCCCACTCAACGGATTTCGCCCTGTGGACTTACACGCTCGAGGGCCGGCGGGCCCGTGCTCTGGGAGAGGAGCCGTCCTCCCGAGCTGTGGGGTGAACGGCCGGTGTCCGTACACCGGCTGTTCATGTTCACCCGCGAGCGCCGGGGCGGCCGGCCGCCGTCAGACGCTGCACCGCAACACAGGCACCATGCAGCGCGCGCCCTCGGACATGTCGAAGGGCTGGGTGATGGAGAGGTCGCCGAAGGTCGCCACCCAGTCGAACACGCCCGAGAGCTTGACCAGCACCCGCAGCTCCTGGTGGGTGTAGGTGCGCACCGGGGCGGTGTCCTCGATCGTCTCTGTCTTGTCGCCCTCACGGATTTCCAGCGCGATCGAGAGGTCGCGAACCTGCGTGATCGGGTCGAGGGTGTGAAGTCCCGGCGCGACGCGGACCTTCACGCACATGTCCCCCCGCCGCGCCTCCCAGGTCTGCACCGGTTCGAGAGGACCAGCGGTCAGCACCCGCGGGTGCTCCGCCTCGATCACGTACAACCCGCCCCGGCCGAGATTCTTGGCCACGGTGACCAGGTGGGCGATGAGATCTTCACTCCGCAGCAGGTATCGGAAGGCGAGGTTGGGGCAAAACGCCAGATCGACCGCCTCGGGGAGCGAGAAGTCGCGCGGATCGGCAAGCAGGATCGCCCCGCGCCGCTCGCCCGCCTGGGCCAACGCCCCGCTCAGCGTCCCATCCAGGCCGGCCAGGCGGCCGGTGGGTTCCCCGGCCGCCGTCTGGAGCGCCTTTTCCTCGGCATAGGCCACCATCTCCGGGCTGGGATCGACCCCGTAGGCCACGCAGCCGCGCCGGGCCAGCCAGTGCAGGTGGAAGCCAGGGCCGCAGCAGACCTCAACATACGAATCGAGGCGGCCACGCCCCAGGTTGCGGCTCAAGTACTCGAGGAAGCCGCACTCCACCTCCAGGTCGCGATTCCCGAATGCGATGTCGAAGGGCAGCGGCCGGCTGGTCAGATTCTCGTGCCGCAGCTGGCTGACCGGGAACATTTTCGGGTTCCTCACTCGTCCATGTCTCTGGTCGCAGGGGCGTTCGATCTTGCCCGCCCCCGCGGCCTGGAGTAAATGGTGACGCAAGCGCACCCGCGCAGAACCCGCGTACACCATGGCTCGCCGCGGGGCTACTTCGAGACCGGTCACGGAGGGCACCTTGGGGTACCTGGCACTGGGCATCTTCCTGTGCAGCGCCCTGGCGTCCCGCTGGATGCCGCTGCGCAGGCTCGGCGCCGAGCCTCGGCTCCGGTGGATGGTGGCGCTGTGCCTGCTCTGCCTGGTGTTCCTGCGGCTCTCCGCATCCGCCCTAGATCGCTCGATCTTAGCCGGTGAGAGCCCGGCCTTCCACATACACCTGCTCGTCATCCTGGCGGGGATCGTCACCTGTCTGGCGCTCGGGCTGGGATGGAGCGCGGTGGTAGACGACAGCCGGCGGGGCGCCCCGCGCGCGGCGACCGTCCTGCTCTTTCTGGTGGCGCTGATCGGGGCACTGGTGGGCCAGAGCTGGATGGCCGTGCTGGCCTTGCCGGTGGCGACGCGCACGGGGTGGTCCCGCGGCGTCGCGGAGCAGAAGCACCCGCTGGCCACGCTGGTCGGGGTCTTGGGGCTGGCCAGCGTGCTGGCCTGGCCCTCCCTGCCTCATCCCGCGGGGCCATGGCTCACCTCCGGCGGGCCGGTCGGGACCTCGCTCTTCGGCTTCGCCCGGGTCTTCCTCATCGTGATGCTGGGCGCACTCTCGGCACGCTACATCCTCGGGCTGGTCTTCGGCGCGCGCCGCATCGGCCGGCGGTTGCTGGTGTCCCACATGCTGGCCGGGCTCGTGCCCGTGGCCCTGGTGACGCTCTTCGCGATCCTGATCACGCTGCTGTCCCTGGCCACCTTCAGGGCACAGGTGGCGCTGGATCTGCTGCGCCAACAGCATGCCCTCTCGGAGCAGATGCTCGCCCGCTGCGTCGGGGAATCGCTCGAGGAGATGGGGACGCACCGGCGCGGACCGGTGTCCCACTGGTCGCCCGAGCTGCTCTCGGAGCTCGCGATCGCGGTGGGCGAACGCTGGAGCTCGGGGGCGGGCTGGGGGTCTGGCGGGCGGCACCGACCCGACTGCATCCACGTCGCGCTCCGCTCCCCGGGTGGCGGGTTCGCGGTCTTGAGCCGGGCGGCGCCCGGGGATTCTCTGCTCGTCCCGGTCTACGCCTGGCTCACGCGTCCCGACGACGAGCTCGGGTGCGGGCTGGTCAAGACGCAGGGCGCCAGCCTCCACGTGGCCGACTACCGCCTCGCGATCGGCGGCTGGGCGGACAGCAGCTGGATCCGCATCCAGCTCGTCGAGCGCCTGCCGGGCGGCCGCGTGCGTTTCCTCGAGGATCGCATGCAGGGTCGCGCCAGCATCGAGGAGCTGTTCCGCTATCGGCTGAACGAGCGGGGCGGGCTCGACTTCGTGTCGGGCGATCGCACGCGGGAGTCCGCCCAGGATGTGGGCGACGAGGGAGCCCCCCTGCGGCGCCGCTCGTCGGCCTTCACCACCGGCACCGCCTACCGGCTGATGCCCGGCCAGGAATGGGTGCCCGCTTCACGGTCGGCGGCCGGGCGCGATTCGGCAGCGGCCCTGTCGCCGGGCAGCGCCGTGCTGGGAGAGTGGAGTCGCATCCGGTTGGCTGTGCTGGGCACTGCCACGGTGCGCGATCTCGTTCCCGCGATCCCCGCGGGCGGCACGCCGGTCGAGTACTTCCCCATCTTCATCCTGGCCGCGGTGCTCCTGGTCTTCGTCGGCGTGGAGAGCCTCGCGTTCCTCTCAGCGCTGCGCATGGGGCGGTCGATCGCCCATGCGGTTGGCACCCTGCGCTTCAGCACCGAGCGGCTGCGCCAGGGGGATCTCTCCCATCGCGTCGCGGTCACCGGCGAAGACGAGTTGGCAAATCTGGGCGAGGCCTTCAACGAGATGGCAGTCGGCCTCGAGGAGGGCCGCCGGACGCTGCTGGAGAAGGAACGCCTCGAGAGCGAGCTCGCGCTGGCCCGCCAGATCCAGCAACGCCTCTTGCCGACCATCCCGCCCGACGTTCCCGGCCTGCAGCTGGCGGGGATCTCTGTGCCGGCACGCGAGGTCGGCGGTGACTACTACGACTTCCTGCCGCTGTCGGATGGACGGCTGCTGGTGGTGATGGCCGACGTGTCGGGCAAGGGCGCACCCGCGGCGCTGCTGATGTCGAGCGTGCGCGCCTCGCTGCACAGCATGCTCGACGATGACACCGAGCTGGCCCACCTCACCGCGCGCTTGAACAAGTTCGTGCACAGTTCGACCTCACCGAGCGAGTTCGTCACCCTCTTCGTCGGCTTGATCGATGGGCACACCGGGCGCCTGGCCTACGTGAACGCCGGTCACGAGTACCCGTTCCTGATCCGGCGGGAGGGACGCCTGGAACGTCTGACCGAGGGCGGCCTGATGCTGGGCGCCTTCCCCGACATCCGCTACACCGAGGCGGTCGTCCACCTGGACCCCGGCGACGCATTGTTCCTCTTCACGGACGGTCTGACCGACGCGTACGGCCCCGAGGAACAGATGTTCGGTGAGGAACGTTGTGAGGAGTGCCTTCGGACCCACGGGAGCAGGGCGCCGGAGCAGCTGCTGCACGCCACCCTGAGCAGCGTGGATGGCTTTGTCCGCGGGGCCGAGGCGGTCGATGATATCACGCTGCTGGCAGTCCGCAGGGCCCCGCCGCCATAGCCTGCGCCGCGCTCAGGCAGATCGCGGTGCGGCAACCCCGGGCGCGTCGCGCCGCTGCGGTTTCAATCGCGCTCCATCGCCTGGCGGAGTCGGGACTCCACCTCGGCCGCGACCCGCGCCGCGCCTTCGCGCGCCCGGGCGAGCGCTGCTTCCGCGCGCCCGCGGGCATCGCGCGTGAAGTCGGAGGGAGCGAGACCCTGTAGGTTGATGATGACGTTGTAGTAGGCACCCTCGGCACAGGTGCGGGCCGCCAGCCCGGCGACGCCGGCGTCGCTGAGGGAGTTCTGATTGCCCTTGGCCGCCGCCACGGCGGCTAGCTCGAGCACCGGCAGGCTGCGCTCGAGCACCCCGAGGGGCACCCGCGTGGCCTGCTCGGTCGCGCGGCGCAGGGCCTCCTCGCGCGCCGCGATCTCCTCGTCGGTCTTCTTGGGCAGACGCATGGCCGCCATCAGTTCGTTGAACGAGTCCGTGTCGCGGTCGACGTCCTGGAGGAACTCGTCCTTCAGCCGGTGGGCCTGCACGGCCACCTCTGCCAGATCGGCCTGCACGGCCTCGTACCCCTTCTTGCCCTGCGTCAGAGCCGCCACCATCGCCGCCAGACCCGCGGCGAGCGAGCCGCACAGCGAGGCCACGCTGCCCCCGCCCGGCGCCGGGGAGCTGCTGGCCAGCTCGTCGACGAAGTCGACGCAGGTCATGTCCACCAGGGCGTTCGCGCGGCCGCCGACAGCATACTCGATGATCTTCTCCTCGGGCTTGAATGGCGCGACGTCGTTCAGGCCGAGCGAGTGCACGGCCATCTGCACCAGCTCGCGCTCGGAGACGCCGGGCCACTTGCCCTGCCGCTCGAGGTAGTGGCGCCCGGCCATCAGCATCGCCTCGAGCGGCACCAGCCCCACGATCTCGCTGCCGGTGATGCGGAGGCCGTACTTCGCCCCGACCTCGCAGCAGGTGTCGAAAGCCTTGTGGATGGACGTGACGTGATAGTTGGTCAGATTGATCGAGACCTGGGCCTTGCCATATTCCTCGATCATCCAGCCGACCGCGCGGCACTCCTGCAACAGCCCTGCGTCGCGCACCTTGTTGCCCGCGGCATCGCGCACGAACCTGCCTTCCGCGTCGCGCTTGAACCGGCCGGTCTCGCGGATGTCGAGCGCGATCTGGTGGGCGAGCTCCTTGTCGCGCGTGTTGACGTCTACGTTGTAGGCGATCAGGAACTGGCGGGCACCGATGACGACCGCGCCGGTCTTGGGCAGGAACTCGTCGGGTCCGTAGTCGGGACGCCACTCGGGCTTGCCGACCTTCTCGGGCCAGGCCTCGTACTCGCCCACCCGGATGTCCGCCAGGCTCCGGCGCTCGGGCCGCGTGGCCGCGTGCTCGTAGAGGAAGACCGGGATGCCCAGCTCTTCGCCGACGCGCTTTCCGAGCCGATGGGCCAGCGCGGCGCACTCCTCCATCGTCACGCCGGAGACGGGAACGAAGGGGCAGACGTCCGTGGCGCCCTGTCGCGGGTGCTCGCCGGTGTGACGGCGCATGTCGATCAGCTCGGCAGCCTTGCGGATCAGTCGGAACGCGCCCTCCACGACGGCATCGGGGTCCCCCACGAAGGTAATCACCGTGCGGTGGGTGGCGGCACCGGGGTCCACATCCAGCAGCGTCACACCCTCGACGGCTGCAGCCTCGGCCGCAACGGCGTCGATGATTCTGCGATCACGCCCCTCGCTGATGTTGGGGACACACTCGACGAGCTTCCTCATCGCGAACCTCCGCTGGCCAAGCCGCCCCGCGCATCGCCGGCGGGACAGACAGCCGCGCGGCTGCGGCCTCCGATTCGGCCCCCGCGCGCTGGGACAAGGGGTGACATGCTAGCACACCGCCGAGGGCACCGACAGCGCTTCCAGGTCCATCTGCACGCCCGCCGACCTGCCCGCCGACCTGCCGGCCCGCCGACCCGCCGATGCGGCCAACGGCGGTCCGCGCCACGGGAGCCATCACTCGCAGAAGACCCGCACGGTGTCGCCCTGTCCCGTGGTCACGTCGACGTTGAGCTCACGCAGCGCCTCCACCATCTCCTCGCCGTGCAGCTCGGCGAGGTGTGAGAGGTCGATCCCCTTCTCGCCGAGCTTCCGCGCCGCATCCGACGGCAGGAGGGCGGTTAGCTTGATGCCCGTGCGCACGAGGGCGAGCGGGACGCGCACGTTGACCTTGTCTCCGTCAGCGCTGTCGACCAGGACGCGCAGGTACTTGAGCGCGCCTGGTCGGGGCACCAGGTCGCCGCCCGCGCCCGGCGCGGCGAGCTCGGCAGCGGGCGGAGCCGATGTGGGGCGCGTCTTCTCCAGGCGGGCGAGCAACCGCTCGGCATCCTCGACGGTGATCTTGCCCTCGGCCAGCATGTTCAACACCTGCATCCGCTCATCCGACATTCCCTACCTCCTCTCCTAGATGAACCACAGGTAGACGCGTTGCCCATCGCGCGAGCAGGCATCCACCTTGACGCCGTGCAACTGAACGAAGGTCCGCAGGCCGATCCAGCCGTAACGCCAGGCCGCGGCTGTCCCGCCCTGCCCAGGCCAGATCAGGCGCAGCAACCCGATCAGGGGCGCGATCAGCATCACCAGGGGCCACAGCAGGAACAGCGGCAAGGGCCATGTCCACCCGCGATGGCCGAGGCGCAGGAGCAGGATGGCCGCGGGCATCAGCTCATCCTCCGCAAGGCTTCCGCGACCGTGATCTCGCCGCGGGCGAGTTCATCCAGGATCGCCCGGCTGGTCGAGGGGGCCTCGAAGTCGCGATCGAGCTGGCCAACGACGGCGTTCAGCCGGTTCTTCACGGTGGGGTAGCTGATCCCGTAGATCTCTTCCATCCGCTTGATCGAGCCGTGCGAGCGCAGGAAGTTGAGGATAAAGACCTGATCCTCCGGCGCGAGCCGGCCGAGGGCCGAGAGCTCGAACTCGCCGTCCAGGGTCAGGCCGCATTGGGGGCAGTGGACCTGGCGGACCTGCATGAGCCGATCGCACTCAGGGCAGCGGGCCTTCGATATATCCATGTCGACCTCCGGAAATGTTTCTTATGGACCAACATACTGATATAATTCAAGTCATGTTTCAATAATATTCACTCTCCGGCGCCGGGGCCCCCGGGCGAGCCCGGGGGCCGCCCCAGGGTCGGCCCCTCGGGGAGCCGATCTGCGCACCAAGACAGCACGTCCGCCCTTCCCCCAGTGCCCCCTAGCGCTGGTGCTGTCGACCTTCCCGGCCGCCGATATGGTCAATAGAGGACGGCGCTTCCCCGCGGAGGGAAGACCGGGCTACCCTGTCGGCCAGGTGGGCGCGGCCGGCAGAGGCCCGCGGGGGCAAGGAGGCGACCGTGCACTACGAACAGAGAGTCTCGCTGTCGGTAGGTCTGCTGGTTGTCCTGGCCTGCGTGCTCCTCTCGGTGATCTTCTACCAGTCTCAGCAGTCCAGTCTGCTGCGCAGCATCGATCAGCGGCTCTTCACCGCCGCGCACTTCGCCAAAGAGCTCCTCCCGGCGGACTATCACGACCGCTTGACCAACCGCGATTCGGTGACACCCGAGGAATTCGATCGGATCGTCGACCGCAACAACCGGCTCTGCCTGCAACTCGGCCTGCAGTATCTGTGGAGCTGCATGGTCGTCGATGGACAGATCGTCTTCACCTCCTCCACCTCGCCCGGGAAGGACGTGACCCGGGGCGACCACGCGCGGTTCTTCGAGGCTCACTGCGATCCAGCCTCTTTCGAGCGCGTCTTCCGAACGATGACCGTCGACTACAGCTCGTTTCGCAACGAGTGGGGGCACGGGCGTCAGGTGCTGATCCCGTTCCGGGACGCCCACGGCCGTCCCTACTGCTTCGGGGCCAGCGTGCGCGTCGACGAGGTGCGGGCTGCGCTGCAGCGCACACTCGGGCAGGCCGCAGCGGTGAGCGGCCTGTGCGCGGCGATCTGTCTGATCGCGACGCTGCTTCTCTCGCGCAGTCTATCGCGGCCGATCGTGGGATTGACCGATGCAGCGCGCCGAATCGCCGGCGGGGACTTGAGCCGTGCGGTCGATGTGACGGGCCCGCAGGAGGTGGAGCGGCTGAGCCGGGCGCTCAACGACATGCGCGGTTCGATCCGCGAAAAGATCGATGCACTCCGCGAGCAGACCGAGGAGTTCGACCAGTTCTTCGCCAATGCCCTTTCCCTGCTCTGCATCACCGATACCGATGGGCACTTCCGGCGCCTGAGTCAGGAGTGGGCGAATACCCTCGGCTATCCGCTGGAAGTGCTCATCGGCCGCCGTTTCATCGATTTCGTCCACCCCGACGACATCCAGAAGACCCTGGCCGCCGACCGGCAGCTCGCCGACCAGAACCCGGTGCAGGGCTTCGTCAACCGCTTTCGCTGCCGCGACGGATCCTACCGCTGGCTCGAGTGGCGCTCCTTCCCGGCCGGCAAGATGATCTATGGCGTGGCGCGCGACATCACCGAGCAGCGGCAGGCCGAGGATGCGCTGCACCAGAGCCAGGCCCGACTCCACAGCATCGTCCGCGCCGCCCCCACGGGGATCGGCGTCGTCCGCAACCGCGTTTTCACGGAAGTCAACGATCGCATCTGCGAGATGACGGGCTACACACGCGAGGAGCTGCTCGGCCGCAATGCGCGCATCCTCTATCCATCCGATGAGGACTACGAGTACGTCGGCCGCGAGAAGTACCGCCAGATCGCGGAACGCGGCACGGGCACGGTCGAGACGCGTTGGCTGCGCAAGGACGGCCGGATCATCGACGTTCTGCTGAGCTCATCCCGGCTGGACGCCCAGGATCTGGAAGTCGGCGTGACCTTCACGGCCCTCGACATCACCGAGCGCAAGCGAGCGGCGGAGGAGGCGCGGCTCGACGAGTTGCGGCTGGAGGCGCTGGTGCGGCTGAACGAGATGACCACCGCCTCCGATCAGGAGCTGGCGTACTTCGCCATGGAGGAGGCGGTGCGCCTCACCAACAGCACCGTGGGGTACCTGGCCTTCGCCAGCGAAGACGAGCAAGTCCTGCACATGTATGCCTGGTCGAAGACGGCCATGGCCCAGTGCGCCATCGCCGACAAGCCGCTGGTCTACCCGGTGGAGACCACCGGCCTGTGGGGCGAGGCGGTTCGCCAGCGCCGTCCCATCATCACCAACGACTACCAGGCCCCCAACTCGCTGAAGAAGGGCTATCCGGACGGCCACGTCCGGGTGTCGCGACACATGAATGTGCCGGTGTTCGACGGGGATCGGATCGTGATCGTGGCCGGCGTGGGCAACAAGGCAGAGCCCTATGATGACTCCGATGTCCGCCAGCTGATCCTCTTGATGGAGGGCATGTGGCGCAGTGTTCAGCGTCGGCGGGCCGAAGAGACGCTGGCGACCGAACGGCGGAGGCTCGCGGCCATTCTCGAGGGGACGAACGTCGGCACCTGGGAGTGGAACGTCGAGACAGGGGAGATCGTGTACAACGAGCGATGGGCAGAGATGATTGGATACACCCTGGAGGAGCTCTCCCCGGTCTCGGTGGACACGTGGCGGAGGTTCACCCACCCCGATGATCTTCGCGTGTCGGAGGAGATCCTGCAGCGCCACTTCAACGGTGCGCTGGATTCCTACGAGTGCGAGACGCGCATGCGTCACCGGAACGGGGCCTGGATCTGGGTGCTCGACCGCGGAAAGGTCACGACCCGAACCAACGGCGGCCGCCCCTTGCTCATGTCCGGCACGCATCAGGACATCACCGAGCGCAAGCGGGCCGAGGCCGCGATCCGCGACCTGAACCGGGAGCTCGAGCAGCGGGTGCAGGAGCGAACCGCGGATCTGGCGGCGGTCAATCGCGAGCTGGAGGCTTTCGCCTACTCGGTCTCCCACGATCTGCGCGCCCCTTTGAGGGCGATGGACGGGTTCAGTCAGGTCCTGCTCGAAGATCACGCGCCCCAGCTCGATCCGGCCGCCCGGGACCATCTGGAACGCATCCGTCGCGGCGCACAGCGGATGGGCAAGCTGATCGACGACATCCTGGCGCTCTCGCGCGCGACGCGGGTGGAGATGTCGCGCACGACCGTGGACCTCAGCACCACGGCTGAGCAGGTGCTCGCGGACTGCGCCAGCAGCGAACCCGAGCGGCGCGTGACCTGGGAAATCCAGCCCGGGCTGGTGGCTCGCGGGGATCCTCAGCTGCTGCGGCTGGTGCTCGAGAACCTGCTGAACAACGCATGGAAGTTCACCCGCCGGCAGCCGGCCGCTCGGATCGAGTTCGGACGCCTGTCCCCGCAGCAGACCGGGCAGAGCGGGGGACTGGACGTCTACTACGTGCGGGACAACGGGGTGGGCTTCGACATGATGTTCGCCGACAAGCTCTTTGGCGCCTTCCAGCGGCTGCACCGCAGCGACGAGTTCCCCGGCACGGGCATCGGGCTCGCGACCGTCCAGCGGATCATCCACCGCCACCACGGCCGTGTCTGGGCCGAAGCCGAGGTCGATCGCGGCGCCACGATCTACTTCACCCTGCCGCGGGCGGCGAACACCTCACGCGGCGATGCCGCCTGATCATGCGCGGGGAGCGGGGCGCGGCGCGGGCAGCCCCCGCGGGGAAGGCTCGCGCGATCAGGGCGTCGCGAGGCCCAGCGCGCGCAGCTGCTCCGCCGCGCGCTGACCGTAGGCAGGGCTGCCCCCCGCCAGCCGGCGGAGCTGCTCGACGGCCCGCGCGCGGTCGCCCTCCTGCAGCGCGGCCTGGGCCAGGTACCAACGCGCGTGATCGTTGACCATGGCCATGTGCGATTCCAGCGCACGCCCCAGGTGCACGCGGGCTGAATCGCGCTGGCCCGCCATCAAGAACCCCACGCCGGCGTAGAGCGCCGCCTGATCAGCCCGCTGGCGCACGCGCGCCGGCGCCACCGGGCCCGGCGCTGTCACCCGTCGATCGAGCCGCCGCTCCGTCGCGGCGAGCCTGTCGGCCGCGCCCGCGTAGTCGCCCGCCAAGTAGAGGTCCATGCCCGCATCGAAGTCGGCCAGGGCAGGGTCTTCGCCGGCCCGTGTCTCGACATGCGTAAAGGGGAGCGGCTCGAGCTGTGCCAGCCCGGCCGGGCTCCCGGGCCTGCCACGCCCGATGACGAGGACGATCACGATCCCCGCGGCGACGACGGGAACCAGTGCGGCCCAGCGCCAGGTGGACCCGGCCGGCACTGCCAGGCTGGCCAGCATGGACCTCCACCACGCTGAGCGGCGAACGCGCTCGGGCTGGCCGGAGCATTCCGCGTGTCGGGCCAGCACCGCGGCGGCCCGATCGCGGTGCTGATGGAGCTGCGCCACGTGCGGCGCCAGCTCGTACAGCTCCTCCCGACAGGCTTCGCACGACGAGACGTGCCGCTCGAACGCGGCCCGCTCCTCTGGTTCGAGGATCCCGGCGTCATACGCGGCCAGCAGCTGCCCCTGATCTGGGTCCGTGCATGTCGTCCGCGGCTTCACCTTCTCACCCCTCCCCATCGAGCAAGTCCGCCGTCGCGGGGGCACCCGCCTCGGCCAGCGCCGCCCGCAGGTGAACCCGGCAGCGATGGAGCGCGACATAGAGCGCACCCCGGGACATCTCCCCAAAGTCGCTGCGCAGGCGTTCCATCGCCCGATGCGTTACCTCGGTGGGCGTGCCGCCCTCAGCGAGGCTCTCCATGATGCGGCGGAAGAGCAACGCGCACCGCGCTTGCCGGCGCGCCACATGGTCGATCGCCTCCAGCACCTCGCGCAGCGCCTCTTCCTCCTCGATGCCGCCGCCTCCCTCGATGGCCATCGGATGGTGGCGTTCGTCGAATGGCTCACCCCGCGCCAGCCGCTCCCGGCGCTGGTAGTGGTTGCCAATCACGTTGCGCAGGATCGCGAGCGACCAGGTGAGGACGGGACTCGTCGGTTCTCGCCGGGCGTATTTCGCGTGGACGATCCCCAGCGCCTCCTGGGCCACGTCCTCGACATCATCCGCTCGCACCCTTCGTTTGGCGACCTGCACGAACCTTACGCGCAGGCCCTCGAAGAGCACTTGTTCCGCAGCCCGGTCACCGGCAGTGCCCAGCGCTGCGAGCTCGTCGAGGGACAACTCCGCGAGCGACGGCGTCGGCATGGTTCACCTCACGGACCGGGGGCGGGCGCCGGAACCCCGCATGGGCTGGGACGCCTTGCGGCTGCCATCCGGACCGAGGATACTCCCTTTGGGAGTCCCCTATTCGCGACCTGGAGTGGATCCATGTCCTGGTCCTTGCGCCATGCCGCACGCCCCCGCACGAGACCGGCGGCACAGTCTCCCGGGCCGGCCGCGATTCTCACCGGTCGCTCGGGCCCCGCGCAAGCAGAGCTCGCGCCCCGGCGCACCTCGGCGCGCGCTGGGGCCGTCGCGCTGGGGCTGGTCCTGGCCACGGCTCTGCCGGGGACAGCCCAGACCCTGGCGGGCATGAAGGCCTGGCGGACGCTTCTCGGCCACCAGATCGAGCAGGCCCACCGTGAGGCCAGCGCCGTGCTCGCCGAGCATCCTGGCGACCCCATCGCCGCTTACGTCCTCGCACGCGCGGGCGATCTGCTGCACGAGGTCTCCAGCGCAGACAGCCGGTTGCGCCTGCTGGAGCCCGCGCACCCGGGTGCGGCCCTGGTGGGGCTGGCGCAGCTGCGGCTCTCGGCTGGACAGCCCGACAGCGCGGTTGCCCTCCTGGCCGCCGCGCGCGAATCCCTCGCCACGGCCGGCGATCGCGCGGGGGAGGCATTCGCGCTCGGCATGCTGGCCTGGGTGCAGGTCGGGCAGGGGCGCCTGGACCTCGCCATCTCGCTGTTCGAGGAGGCCCTGGCTGACGTGCAGGGCCTGGCAGCGCCCGAGCTGGAAGCCTGGCTCCAACTGCGTCTGGGTCTCGCGCTTTTCTCCTCGCGCCGCTACGCCGAGGCTGCCGAGCACTACGAGAGGTCGGTCGCCCTCGCCCACGACCTCGGCATCCCCGAATGGGAGGCGGAGGGCCACATCAACCTCTCGGTCGTCGCGCGCTGGCGCATGGAGCTCGACGCCGCGCTGGCGCACCGGCGGGCCGCGCTGGAAGGGTATCGCGCCTCGGGCAACGTTGCCGGGCAGGCGCGCGCGCTCCACTACATCGCCGCGATCCACATGATGCGCGGCGAGCTGCCCCAGGCGATGCGGCTGCTGCACGAAGCGATCGCGACCGCCGGCCGCGCCGGGGAGCACCGCGAGGCCGCAGCGAGCCAGGGCGATCTGGCCACGCTGAACTTCCTGTTGGGCAACTTCGAGCTGGCGCTGCAGCAGTACGACGAGGCACTGCGCACGTACCAGGCGGGCGCGCCCTTCGACTACAGCGACCGGCAGTACGCTGCCTGGGCCGCGGGCATGCTGGGCAATGTCGCGCTCGTGCTCACGGAGATGGGCCGGCTGGGCGAGGCGGGTGACTATCAGACCCGGGCGCTGGAGGCAATCCGCCGGACGGGCAACCCGCGCGGCGAGGCCGAGATCGTCGGCAACCTCGGCCGATATCGCTGCCTCGAGGGGGACACGGAGCAGGGGCGTGCGTACCTGCAGGCCGCGATCGACTCGGCCAGGGTTTGGAGCGTGCCCGTCACCGAGGCCAGCGCGCTCGCCGACCTGGGAGCCTGCCGTCTCGTCGACGGCGACCTGGCCGCGGCAGAGGAGGCCTACGCCGCGGCCGAGGCGGTGGCGGTGCGCACGGGCTACTTCCGCCTGCAGAGCGACGTGCTGGCGGGCCGGGCGCGGGTGGCGCGAGCCCGTGGCCGTCCGTGGGAGGCGCTCGCGCTGCTCGTGCGGGCCATGGCGCTGGGCGAGGGCGTGCGGGCCCGGTGGCGGGGCGCCGGGCCGGTGC
>CAZDKK010000042.1:0-41562 GCA_964506245.1 uncultured bacterium
GACGAGCCAGCCGCCGGCGGGAAGTGAGCCGGCGAAGGAAGCCGGGCCGAGCAGGCGGCAGACCGCAGCGCGTGTCTCGCCGCTCATCCCCATCCTCGGGGTCGCAGCAGCCGCGTCGGTGGCCGTCAACCTCGCCGCGTTCTCGAAGATCAACGCCTACCGGACCCGCCTGGTCCAAGTGGAACAGCTGGCGCGGGACCCGGCCGGCGTCAGCTACTACCGCGACTCGAACACGCGGTTGCTGCAGGAGACGCGCTATCGGCCCGGCGAACTCACGATCATCTACGGTGCCGACCTTGGTGACCAGTGGAAGCTGGTGCGCGTCTTGCGTCCCAAGGGAGTCGTCAATCGCTCGATCGCTGGACAGAGCACGCTCCTGCTGTCCCTGCGGATCGAGCAAGACGTCGTCGCGCTCGCGCCGAAGCAGGTGGTCTTCTTGCCGCCGCTTCGCGATGCCATCCACCCGCGCGAGCTGCTGGTGCGCATGCGCGCACTCGGCGAGTTAGTGCTGGACCACGGGACCTTGCCGATCCTGGCGACCATCCCGCCGATCTCGGTCGAGGCGGACACGGTGTCCGGTGCCTATGTGGGACGGATTCTCACCGCGAATCGCGGCCTGCGGGATCTCGGCGAACGCATGGGCTGGCCGGTGATCGATTTGTACAAGCCGCTCGTGGGGGACCGTCATTACCTGCGAGGGGAGTACGCCGGGCAAGGGGGCTGGCCCAACCAGGCGGGGTTCCGTGTCCTCACCGAGAGGCTGGGTGCCTTCATCGATTCGCTGGCAATGTCCGATGTTGTCGACCCCGCGGTCATCACCGCCGACGGCGGCGATGCGCTCCGCGCCGAACCGGGCGAGGAAGACGCTGCCCGCGAGGACCCGACACCCCACGGCGTTGCTGAGGCAGACGAGTGAGTTCGCGGAGCCGCTGAACAGCCCCACCGCGTACCTACGGTTCGGTCCCGAACACCCCCACCAGCCCGCATCCCGCGGGCGCCAGCTCCGGCAGGCAGGGCGAGGCCGGCAGCAGGTGGAAGTCGCCGCCTGCCGCATCGACGTACAAGGGATCGAGCGCGAAGTTGCCGTTCGCGCCGAGCGGATCGGGACAGCCAACGAGTTCCGTCAGAATGTCGCAGCACGCGAAGTCCACCTGGGCCGATGGGTCGCAACTGAGCTGGTCGTTGCCGGCGCCCACCGTCGAGAGGATGCAGTTCTCGAACTGCGCGTTGCCGCCGATGAGCTGGACCATCGGAACGACTTCGTCGCAATCCATCAGGCACTGCCCGTCGATGGTGCACCTTCGCATCTCGGTGGTCGACGTCTGGGCGGTGAGCCCGCAGTGGGTGAGGGCGCACGCCTCGAACACGACCTGTGCTTCATCGATGAGCACGCCGTTGCCGCACATCGTATGCTCCTGGGTGAAGCCGAAGCCGCTGATAGAAAGCCCCGGTGATCCCGCGATCGTGAGCACGGGATCATTCTGCGGCGAGTGGGCCACCACGCAGATGTCCGCGCCCGCGCCCAGCAGGTAGAGCGCCTTGTCCACGATGCGGAGCGTGTCGCTGTAGACGCCCGCCGCCACCTCGATCGTGTCGCGGCCCGCCGCCGCGTCAATGGCCGGCTGGATTCGCGTGAAGTCGCCGCCGCCGCCCGGATCCACCCGCCAGCGGTGAGCGCCGGCCGTCGCCCCGCTGGCGACGTTCGAGAGCGGCGACAGAAGGCCGGCGTCATCGATGACCTTGACCGCGAAGAAGTAGGTCGTTTCGGGCAAGAGCCCGGCAACCGTGAGGCTTTCGGGTGACCCGGCTTCGCCAGGGGGCGGCGCACCGGCCACGTGTGTGGCCGCTTCCCAGTCCGCCTCACCCGCGATCCCCGTCGTGTTGTAGCGGAGGTCGTAGGCGGCAGCCGTGCCCGTCTTGTCGTCGTCGCCGACCGCGGTCCACAGCAGGCGCAGGGTCGTGGAGGTGGTGCCGGCCGGGCTGAGGTGCAGGTCGTCGACCGCCGCGGGGGGGATGAGCTCGCCCGAGGCGGAGTTCGATCGAACCGATTCGTTGTTGGCCTCGTCGCGCACCTTCAGCGCGAAGTGGTATACGGATCCCGTGGATAGCCCCTGTACAACCAACGACTCCGCCGCACCGGCCGCGCGCGGCGCCGGAACCACGGGAACGGGGGTGGCCTCATCCCAGGCCTCCTTGCTGTCGATCGGGACTGTATCGTAGCGCACATCGTAGGCGGCCGCCGTGCCGGTCAGGCTGTCGTCGCCGACGGCGGTCCAGAGCAGCCGCAGGGAGGTGGCGCTGGGCGCCGCAACATCCACCCGCAGGTCGATCACCGCGGCCGGCGGCGCGGTGTCCAGGGAGCAGAGTACGGCCGACGCGGCGTTCGACCGCCTCGACCAGTTGCCGGCATCGTCGCCGACCATCAGGGCGAAGTGATAGGTGGACCCAATGGTGAGCCCATGTACTTCGAGCGTCTCGGCCGATCCGGCCGCCCGCGGCACCGGGAGGTCGGTCAGAGCCGTCGCCTGGGTCCAGTCGTCGGCCGAGGTGAAGCCGGTCTGGTTGTAGCGCACGTCGTACGCTGCGGCCGTCCCAGTCGCGCCGTCATCGCCGGTCGCAGCCCAGGTCAGCGTGAAGTAGCCGGTGCACGGCTGGCCGGTCGAGACGGCCAGCGTCGTGACGGTGGCCGGGGCCACGACGTCCACGAACGGCCCGCAGGCACAGCCCTCGCCGCTGTCGCAGCCCTGCAATGTCCCTGCCAGGGCCGCAGCCGCGATCAGCGCTGCTGCCGGGCGGGCCTGTTCGCGCAGCGGATCGATCCACCCACGCCCCCGCATCTCATCCCTCCCTGCTGACCGGGCCATAGCCCGCTTCCCGTGCCAGGCGGCCAGTCCGAAGGCAGCGGTCGGCGCTGGCGAGCTTCTGCTGGGGGTCGGCCCCGGGTTTGACCGACGAGTACCGGAGGAGTAGCTTTCCCTGGCCCGCGGGCGTGTGCGCCCCGGCGGGCGCTGGGGTCGCGCCGATCCTCGGCCGACTCCGCACCGCGCTCCGAAAAGCTGACCGATGAGGAGCTACACGTATGCGCATTCAGCAGTTCCACGTCACGCCCGCGCTGCCGGAATCCCTTCTTCCGCTCAAGGAGATCGCCTACAACCTGCGCTGGACCTGGGACCACGACAGCATCGAGCTTTTCCGCCGCATCGACAAGGGTCTTTGGGAGGTCGCCGGCCACAACCCGGTGAGGCTGCTGGGGGAAGTCGACCAGCAGCGGCTGGAACAGCTCGCGCATGACGATGGCTTCCATGTTCACATGCGGCGCGTGCTCGAGGAGCTGCACCGTCACATAGAGCGTCGCGGCTGGACCTCCGCGGGGCTGCCGCAAGGCGGCGACTTCCAGGTGGCCTACTTCTCGGCCGAATTCGCCATCACGGAGTGCCTGCCCATCTACTCCGGCGGCTTGGGTATCCTGGCGGGGGACCATCTGAAAGCCTCCTCCGAGCTGGGAATCCCGCTGGTCGGGGTGGGCCTCCTGTACCAGAAGGGGTACTTCCAGCAGTACCTGACCAATGACGGCTGGCAAAACGAGAAGTACCCCGTCAATGACTTCCCGACGCTGCCCATTACCCTCGAGCGCCGGGCCGACGACTCGCCCATGCGCGTCATCGTGGAGATGGCCGACCGCCAGGTCGTGGCGCAGGTCTGGCGGGCTCAGGTGGGGCGCATCCCGTTGATCCTGCTCGACACGAACATTGCGGCCAATGCCGCCCCGGATCAGGACATCTCGGATGAGCTCTACGGCGGCGACAAGGAGATGCGCATCCGCCAGGAGCTGCTGCTGGGGGTGGGCGGCCTGCGAGCGCTCGATGCGCTGGGCATCCGGCCTACCGTCTGTCACATGAACGAAGGGCACTCGGCCTTCCTAGCGATCGAGCGGGCGCGCGCGCTCATGGAAGCGCACGGCCTCTCGTTCGAGGAAGCGCGCTTGGCGGCTGAGGCTGGCAATGTCTTCACCACCCACACGCCAGTGCCAGCGGGCATCGACGTCTTCCCCGTATCGCTCGTGCAGGTCTACCTCAAGCCCTACGCCGATCGCATGCACGTGCCCATCGAGAAGCTGATCGAAGTGGGCCGGGGCGGCCAGGATGAATTCAGCATGGCGGTGCTGGCCATCCGGATGGCCAATCGGATCAACGGGGTCAGCCGCCTGCACGGCCTGGTCTCGCGCCGGATGTTCGCCCCTCTCTGGCCTGGCACGCCGGTGGAGGAAGTGCCGATCGGGCACATCACCAACGGTATCCACGCGCGGTCGTGGATCTCCTACGACATCGCCACCCTCTACGATCGCTATCTCGGCCCGCGCTGGACCGAAGATCCCTCCGATCAGTCAGTCTGGAAGAGCGTCGTCGAGATCCCCGACGAGGAGCTGTGGCGGACGCACGAACGGCGGCGCGAGCGATTGGTGGCCTTCGCCCGCAGGACCCTCGCGAGGCAGTTCGAGAACCGCGGGGCCTCCGACACGGACGTGCGCCTGGCCATGGAGGTGCTCGATCCGCGGGCGCTCACGATCGGCTTCGCCCGCCGCTTCGCGCCCTACAAACGCGGCACGCTGCTCTTCCGCAACTTCGAGCGGCTGGTGCGCATCCTGACGAACGCCGAGCGGCCGGTGCAGATCATCTTCGCCGGCAAGGCTCACCCGCAGGACGAGAAGGGCAAGGGGTTGATCCGCCAGCTCGTGCATCACATCCGCGATGAGCGCATCCGCAGGCGCGTGGTGTTCCTGGAGAACTACGACATGACCATCGCGCGTTATCTCGTGCAGGGTTGCGATGTCTGGCTCAACACGCCGCGCCGCCCGCGCGAGGCCAGCGGCACCAGTGGCATGAAGGCGGTCGCCAACGGCGCACCCAACCTCAGCATCCTGGATGGGTGGTGGGACGAGGCCTACACGCGCGAAGTTGGCTGGGCCATCGGACACGGCGAGGAATACGAGGACGAGGACTACCAGGACATGGTGGAATCGGCCTCGATCTACGATCTGCTCGAGAACGACATCGTCCCGCTCTTCTATGCCCGTGGAACCGACGGCGTTCCCCGTGGCTGGATCGCCAAGATGAAGGCCTCGATGCAGCAACTCTGCCCGGTCTACAACACCAACCGCATGGTCTGCGACTACGCGGAGGAGTACTACGCGGCCTCAGCCGAGCGATACCAGGCGCTCACGGCCGATAAAGGCGCCCGGGCCCGGGTCCTGGCCGCCTGGCAGGAGCGGGTGGCGCGGGAATGGCACAATGTGCTCATCCGCAGCGTCCACTCGAGCGGCGCGGAGGAGGCCAAGGTCGGGCAGCAGGTGGGGGTCTGGTGCCAGGTGGTCCTGGGAGGCCTGATGCCCGAGGATGTCGTGGTCGAGATCGTCACGGGCCACGTCGACGAGCGGGGCCGGTTCGCCGCCCCGGAGACGGTCATCATGCGCTGCGAGGGGCATGAGGGCGAGCAGGTCCACCTCTACCGGGGCGAGATCGAGTGCCGGCGGAGCGGCCGGGAGGGGTACGCGGTCCGGGTCATGCCCAACCACGTGGACCTCTGCAACCGGCACGTCATGCGCCTGGTCTTCTGGTGGGAGTAGGTTGTGGAACGAAGATTATTGGTCCGGTCTGGATAACTGTTTGTCTTGCAGTGACTTGCTCACTTCCATCGGGCTTTGGGGATCGGCAGGGGCCAATGGCTGGGTAATCGACTGAGGAAATGCTAGTTACGTCGCATTCACCAGGATTCCTCGACCCAGAACCGGAGTTTTCGGCCCGGGACCGTGGGACCCGCCCTGGGAGCCTGACCGGGGGTACGCCGGGGTTCCCTCCCGCCTCGCCGGCCTGAGGAGCTCGCTGCTCCACCCCGCCCGAATCCCCTTGATTTTGCACCTTGTAATGCCTCAAAATCTTTGTGGGGTAAGGCCCATCCCACCAATGGGACCTCCCCAGGGCAGAGTGTTCTGGACATTGCGTCTGTAAAGAAGCGTCTCGCGGGACAGCAGACGGCCAGGGAGCCTGGTCAGCAGATCTGGTCGGCCAACGCGAGAGAATGGCAGCCAATGATCCAGGAGGAAGCAAGTGATGAAGAAGCTTCTTGGTGTGTTGATCGTGGTCGCATTTGCCGGGTCCGCCTATGCGACGACGGACATGGCGAACGAGACGACCTCGAACTGGAACGGCCCCACGGACAACCCGGTTCAGGTTGGCTACTTCCCGCTCAATGAGAACGTCTACTGCGTCGGCACGGGTTGGGATGGGGCCTACGTGTGGGTCGCCGCCGGCGATCAGGCTGGGCCTCCCTGCAGGTTCTACCTGTATGACGAGTACGGCAACCTCGTCGACCAGGGCGGTCAGGGTGGCGGCGCCAGTGGTTGGGGTCACCGTGATCTGGCCTACAAGGATGGGATCATGTTCGGCAGCTTTAGCAACCTGGTGGGTGGCCACAGCTATGGCGGCGCGAGCACGTTCATCTACGAAGGCTACTTCATTGGCGCCCCGATCAACCCGAACCGCGCCATGGCCTACGACGGCACCTATTTCTATTCGGGTGGGTTCAGCACGAACCTGTACCGGATGCAGTGGAACGGCGTTTGGGGTTCGGCGTCGGTGGTCATGGACCTTGGCGGTCCTTACTCGGGCACGTATGGTCTGGCCTACGACTGCGACCAGAACTGCCTGTGGATGACCACGGCGGCGTCGACGGGCGAGATCTATCAGTTCGACCTGACCGGTTTCCCGCTGGCTGTGTACGTCGATCCCGCGCACCCGACCTTCGGTGGCTGCGAGATGGCGAACACGAGCCAGTACGGCACCGTGCTGGCGGCGCTGGCGCAGGAGACCCCGGACGGCATCGTGTTCTACAATGTCGGTTCGATGCCCTCTCCGGTCAAGGCGGCGAGCTGGGGCGAGATCAAGTCCCTGTTCTAAGCAGCGACGTCACGGGCCGGCGCGCGGGGCTGGTGGAACCCGCGGGGCTGGTCTGAAGCGAAGCTAGAGCGAGACCCCGCGGGAGCGATCCGGCGGGGTCTCGTGCATCCGTGGCCAACGCGCGATCCTCGCCCGCCGAGAGCGCTCCAGCTCTCCGCCTTCCCTCGCTCCTTCGCCGGACCCGGTGCCAGCGCTTTGGGGATTCCCAAGACCTCACGAATCTCCACCCGCAACCGACGGCGCAGGCTCCGCTGATTGCGGAGTCATCCAAAAATTCTGTGCGCTCACCAATGGAGTCGGACCGACACAGCGAATATGCGTGGATCCATGGATCTCGCGTGGAGAAGCGCGTGTCTCATCCGTTGCGACAGTCCATCTGATGGCCGAACCCCGCCAGGGATGCGCATGATAGGCTCTCTGTATAAGTAGCCAGCTCCCTTGCACAGGTAACGGCCAGGCAACGGCGGGTTAGAATTGGCTTGAGATGCATGGCAACTCCCTGCTAGACTCTTGTACGTGGAATCCGAGTTCACCCCACCAGTGGACCCGGTCCACGGCAGAGTGTTCTGGTCATTTGCATCCGCATAAGGATCTCCGCGCGACATCAGTGACCGGCTTGCCGGAAGTGGTCGTTGCGGCGAGTCGGGATGCGTGGGGAATCGAAAACGGCAGCTAATGATCCAGGAGGAAGTTCACGATGAAGAAGCTTCTTGGTGTGCTGGTTCTGCTCGCGTTTGCCGGGTCCGCCTATGCGACGACGGATATGGCGAACGAGACGACCTCGAACTGGAACGGCCCCACGGACGACCCGGTTCAGGTTGGCTACTTCCCCATCAACGAGAACGTCTACAGCGTCGGCTGCGGCTTTGATGGGACCTACATCTGGGTGGCCGCTGGCGATCAGGCGGGCCCTCCCTGCAGGTTCTACCTGTATGACGAGTACGGCAACCTCGTCGACCAGGGTAGTCAGGGTGGCGGCGCCAGTGGTTGGGGTCACCGTGACCTGGCCTACAAGGATGGGATCATGTTCGGCAGCTTTAGCAACCTGGTGGGTGGCCACAGCTATGGCGGCGCGAGCACGTTCATCTACGAAGGCTACTTCATTGGCGCCCCGATCAACCCGAACCGTGCGCTGGCCTACGACGGCACCTACTTCTATTCGGGTGGGTTCAGCACGAACCTGTACCGGATGGAGTGGAACGGCGTGTGGGGTTCGGCGTCGGTGGTCACGGACCTGGGCGGCCCCTACTCGGGCACCTATGGTCTGGCCTACGATTGCGACCAGGACTGCCTGTGGATGACGACCGCGTCGTCGACGGGCGAGATCTATCAGTTCGACCTGACCGGTTTCCCGCTGGCCGTGTACGTCGATCCCGCGCACCCGACCTTCGGTGGCTGCGAGATGGCGAACACGAGCCAGTACGGCACCGTGCTGGCGGCGCTGGCGCAGGAGACCCCGGACGGCATCGTGTTCTACAATGTCGGTTCGATGCCCTCTCCGGTCAAGGCGGCGAGCTGGGGCGAGATCAAGTCCCTGTTCTAAGCAGCGACTTCACGGGCTGGCGCGCGGGACTGGTGGAACCCGCGGGGCCGGTCTGAAGCGAAGCTAGAGCGAGACCCCGCTGGAGCGATCCAGCGGGGTCTCGTGCTAGGGGCCGATTCTCGAGATTCTCGATCGGCGGCGTCGGCCGACCCGGGCTCACCGCACTGTGCCCTCCTCCAGCAACGCGGCTGCGCGGCTGCCCAGGGGAGTCCGTGGCCGGGCCTGCTGCACCGCCCGCAACAGCGGCTCCGCTTCGGCGGCGCGCCCGCGCTCGACGAGGAGCAGGCCCAGATCGAAGGTGGCCACCATGTCGGTCGGATCGCGCTGCACGACCTGCCGGAGCAGCGATTCCGCCCGGTCGAGGTCATTCTCGCGAAACGCGATGATCGCCGCGAGCGTTGCCAGACAGGGCTCATCCGGCCGCGTCCGGCGCGCCTCGGCCACGAAGACGCGCGCGTTGCCGATCTGGCCGGCAGCGATCTGGCCGGCCACCAGCAGGCAAGCGGCGCGGCTCGAGCTTTGCTCCTGCTCGTAGCGCGCGATGAGGGCCTGGATGGCGGTCTTGAGCTCCGCGTCGCTCTCCACGCCCCCCGCCCGGTAGGCCGTCATGTCCTCGACCGTGAAGTCATCGCCGAAGGGCAGCACCATGCCGTGCGCCGAGGCCTGCTCGGCTGCCCGCACCACGCGCGCGACGAGATCGCGGTCCCCCGGCGGCGCAGGCTCCAGCCACCCCGGCCGGATCCACAGCACGGCCGCCACGAGAACCACGGCGATGCTTCCCAGGGCCAAGGCGACGGGCCGCAGCCCGAGCGGCGCCAGCCGGCGGCGCGGCGCGGGCCGGCTTGCATCCCCCACGCGACGGTCCTGGGTGGTCGAGGAGATGGCGAGGCCCAGGCGGACGATCTCATCCGCCGGAACGAGTGTCTCGGGCTCATCCAACCAGATGGATTGGAACCGGACCGCCTCGGCGTAGGCCGCCATGCACGTGCGGCAGCGGACGAGGTGATCGCGGGCGGAGGTCTCCTCATGGCCGCGGAGGTTGCCCTCGACAAGGGCAGCCAGCGTATCATCCGAGAGGTGTGCTTGCCTGGTCATGGCGGTGCTCCCAATCCCCCCGACGGCCCCACCCATCGAACTCGGGGGGCTCCTAGCGCTTGTCCGACCATTGTAGACGGCGCCGGGACTACCCATTCCCGCCCCACCGGGCTATACTTCACGGTTCCGCGCCCCCCAACCACCGCCGCAGGCGGCGCAAGCCCTTGTCGATTACGGTGTAAGAGCGACGGGGGTTCTCATAGCCCATTTCCGCGGCAATTTGCACGGCGGTCCACCCGCGATCGAACCGCAGGGTCAGGACGCGCCGCTCCTCCTCGGGCAGCTCCTCCAGCAGCTCCCGCGCCCGCTCGGCGGTCCGGCGGGCCTCCTTGTCGATGAGGAGCTGCTCCGGGTTGTGCTCCTGCCGCAGCCTCTCCTGGCGGTCCCGGTGCCAGTCGAGGAATTCCAGCATCCGCCCCGTGGCGGCGCCCACCGAGGGAGCGTGCAGGTCATAGGCGATGCGCTTGAGCGTGCGGTGGTCGATGGTACCCTCGATCCGACCCAAGGCCGCCGCCAGATCCTCGGCGCTGATCGGCTCGCCGCGCTGCGCGAGCCAGTGGCGAACGGCGTCGAAGCCGAGGCCATCGACGTAGAAGAGCTGGAAGATGCGCTGATCGCGCTGGCCGAGCTTCAGGACCCCGCCCGGGGTCTCCCGCCGGCCGAATCGTCGGCGCAGGTGGTCCAGCGCCACGCTGCGCGCGACCAGGACCAGCCAGGTGGAGAGGGCCGAGCGGCCCTCGTAGGTCGCCAGCCGGCCATCGTGCAGCCGGCTCAGCACATCGACGTAGACGTCGCGGATCTCCTCGGCTTCGAAGAGGTACCGGCGCACGACCGCGTGGATCAGGCCGGAATAGCGAAAGATGAACTGCTCCCAGGCGTCCTGCGAGCCGGACGTGATCTTCCGCACGAGCTCCAGGTCCTGGCTGGCCTTGGACGCAACTTCGCTCTCCACCGCCGACTCCGCTTGCTTCCCGCTCTCTTCAGCCTAGGTCTGCCGGGCCGTTCGGGCAAGCAATACGTCGCGCCGGGCCCCCGCCGGCGTGCCCGCGCTCCCTGCGGTCCCCCTTCCCAGGGGCCCACGCGCGATCGACCCCTGCGGCTGGCGCGTCTTCCCGATTCTGGTAGGATGCCTCCGATGTGGGCTCCTGTTGCGTTGCGCCGGCCCCTGCGGCTGGCTCGGATGGCGCTGCTGGCTTGCCTGGCCGCCGTGTCGGGTTGCGGCGAAGACGCCGCGCAGCGCCTGGGCGCCCTCGCCCCCCAGCTCGACCGCGAGATGGCCCGCCGGCTGGTGAGCGACACGGACGAGGACTTCGCCCGCTACTGCGCCGACATCGGGATCAAAGAACTCATCGACGCGCGCCTGGCCCTGCGCCGCGCGCTCCTGTTCGACAGCCCTGAGTCCTACGCCCGCAGCGCGCGCGCCCTCCAGCCCAGCATTGGCCGGATCTCCGAGCAGCTCGCCTCCCAGTATGGCTGCGTCGAGTTCCTCCGCGACGACCAGTTCTGGATGGGGCTGTCCGCCGCGGAGGCCACGGAGCTGGGGCAGCTCGAGGCCGAGATGAACCGCATCTACCTCGACCCCGAGTTGCTGCTCTCGGAGAAGGCCGAGTTGCTGCGGGGCCAGGGCGAACGCTTCCGCTCGGCCGGCTACTGGATGGGAGCGGCCGTGGCCGAATTCGCCGTGGCGGAGTTCGCGGCTTCGCTGGGCAATGAGTGGGAGCGGGAGCGGTATCTGCGCCGCTCCCTGGACGCGGCGCGGCGCGGCGACCTCACCATCATGACGGCCCAGATCCTGGGCGCCCTCGGTTCCTATCATCTGGAGGCCGGGCGCACGGATTCGATGGCGGTAGCCTGGAACGAGTCGATGGTCATCGCCACGCGCCACCGTCTGCCGGAGCACGCGGCCGCGATCATCTCGAACTACGCCGCGTACTACGCGAGCCAGGGACGTCTGGCCTTGGCCGCGGATCGCTACGCCGCGGCCCAGGAGATCTGCCGCGAGTACAAGGGCGGGTACCTCGAGTTGCGGTTCATCCTCGAGACGCTCTTCTTTCACGCCGAGTATGGCCACATCGAGGTGGTGCAGCAGCTCATCCAACGGGCCCGCGTGCTGCACCGCGAGTCGGCTCGCTCGCCGCGCGAAGTTGAACACCGCGTAAACGGGCTGCGCCTGGACGAGATGGAAGGACGCTTTCTCATGTCTCAGGGGCGGGTCGAAGAGGCGAATCAGATCTTCACGCGCCTCGAGGGCGAGCTGCGCGGGTTGCCCAACCGGTACGACTACGTGCAGCTCCTCTACGCGTGGAGTCAGGGACTGCTGGACAACCGGCGGCCGGGAGAGGGGCTGCCGGTCATCGGCCGGGGTCTCGTGCAGAGCGTTGCGGGCTCGCTGCCGGCGACGCGCTGCCGCTTCCTCATCCTGCTGGCGCGCGCGCTGCGCGACCTGGGCAACACGAGCGCCGCGCTCCAAACCCTGGGCGACTTCCGCCGGCAAGCCGCCGAGTTGGGGCAGGGGGGCGACCGCGCGATCCGCGACGCCTGGATCGCCCACGACGAATGCCTGGCCGCGATCCACCTTGCGCGCAAGGAGCGGGCCGCCGCGCGTGAGGCTCTGCGGGCCGGCCTCGGGCGCATGGGCGAGTTCCTGCTGTACGGAGAGGCCGGGACACAAGGCTACGCGTTCCTGAGCGGCTGCGATGAGCTGCGCCGCGTGATGCACACCTATCTGCGGGACGACATCATGGCCGGCTACGCGCTCGAGCTGAGCTGGCGGCGGCTGCCGCTGGTGCTGGGTGCCGCCTCCCGGGAGAATCCGGAATCCGGCGCCGGGCCCGCGGGCGCGGCCCGCGTGGTGCCCAACCCCCGTGCCACACCGGGACGCTCGCGATCGCTCGAGCCCCTGCGCGAGCTGGAGGGGCTCTTGACGGATGACCCGCTGGCGCGGGCTCGGCAGCTCGACCGGGTGCTGGACCGGCTGCGCGAGCGGCGGGCGATGCACCTCGTCTACACCATCGCGCCCCAGGGCGTCACCCGCTGGGCAGTCGGCCCCGAGGGCGGGCAGCGAGATACCCTGGCCGTGCCCCCCGAGGAGCTGCGCGGCATGGTGGCCCGCGCGCTCGCCCTGGTATCCCGCGACCCGGGCGACATCGATGCCCCGCCCGAAAGCGACCTCGCCCACCTCCTGCACGGGCTCGCCCTCGCGGTTCTGCCCCCCGAGCTCTTGTCGGCCAGCCCGGAGCGCGCGGTCTCCGAGCTGCTCATCTCGCCCGACGGGTTCCTGGGTCTCCTGCCGTTCGCCGCCTACAACCTGGACGCGGGAGAAGGCTATGCGCCGCTGATCGACCGCTGCACGGTGGCGTACCTGCGGCTCGACCGGCCGGAAGCTGCATCGCCGGCCGCCGGTCCAGGCGTGATCTTGGCCGATCCGCTACCGGCGGATCCCGTCCGGCGTCGCTATCCAGCGCTGAGCGATCTGCGCCAGACGATGAGCGAGGTCGATCGGCTGGCAGCGGCCCGGGGCGGCACGCGCGTGCTGGCCCGGGAGAACGCGACCCGCACCGCGCTGTTCCAGGTCTGGGAGCAGGCACCCTTCGTCTACGTGGCCGCGCACTTCATCCGCGATCCCGAGCTGCCCTATCTGACCTTCTTGCCGCTCTCCCAGGCGCCGGGCTCGCCGCGGATCGAGGAGTCCTACCTAGATGTCGACGACATCCGCACGGCCGATCTGCGGCGCTGCGGGCTGGTCGTGCTCTCGGGGTGCGCGAGCGGGGCCCCGTACGTGACCGCGGGCAAGACCGCCCCCGGGCTGGGCGATGCCCTGGTGGATGCCGGCGTGTCGGACGTCGTCGATACCTTCTGGCGTGTGCGCGATGACGAGGCGGCGCACCTCATGCAAGGCTTCATCCAGGCCTGGGCCGTGGAGGGTCAGCCGCCCGAGCTGGCGCTGCCCGCGGCGCAGCGGGCCTACCTGCACGGCCCACGTGGGGCGCGCCACCCGTTCACCTGGGCGGCGTACGCGGTGCGGCTGGGGCGCCTGTAGCGCCCTGGGCAGGATCCACCGGCGCCTCGCAGGCCAGGAACGCGCGGAAGGACCGATCCAGCGCGATCGGCACCATCGCGAGCACGGCTGCCATCCCGCAGATCCGCAGGAGGAGTGGGATGTTCCGGCCCGCGATGTCCACGATGACCCCGGCCAGCCCCATGCCGATCGGCATCAGCCCGCCGCTCAGCGTGCCCAGCAGGCCGAAGACCCGACCGCGGATCTCGCTGGGGGTGGTGAGCTGGAGCGTGGTGGCGATGCCGATGTTGACGATGCCCGAACCCGCCCCGATCGCGGTGAAGAGCAGCAGCGCCACGAACGCCCGGTCAGTCAGGCCGGCCGCACCCAGCGCCACGCAGACCAGGAAGAGCGCCGCGATCGACAGCGTCGCCCGGGCGCGCCCCGACAGCCGCAGCGCGCCCGCCAGCGCGTAGCCGATCAATGACCCGGCGCCCAGCGCGGCCAGCAGAAAGCCCAGCCAATCCGCCGTGGCCCGCACGCCCGGCGCGGTGAAGAGGTGGTCCTCGACGTAGAAGGGCACCATCACCGAGATCGGGGAGAAGAGGAAGTTGAGCAGAGCCGCCGCGCAGAAGAGGCTGCGCAGGCCGCGGTGACGCCAGACGTAGGTGAAGCCCTGGCGCGTCTCGGCGGCGAACCGCGCGAAGAACCGGTCCGTGCCGGTGCCCGATGGCCCCGCGTGCTGGGGGATGCGCACGAAGCACTCGGTGATGGCGCAGGCGACGTAGGTCAGCCCGTCGATCAGGAAGAGCAGCGGCGCGCCCAGCAGACGGAAGAGCACGCCGCCGAGGCCCTGACCGACGAAGGTCGTGAGCTGGACCGTGGACTGCGTGAGCGAGTTGGCCGCCGCCACCCGCTCCCGCGGGACGAGGTCCGGGATGGCGGCGCTGATCGCCGGCCGGAAGAAGGCCCCCAGGATCGCCACGCCGACGGCGGCGACGAACAGGGCTCCCACCAATAGCGAGGTTGCCTGCGGCTGCATGAACATCAGCGCCGCCAGGGCCAGCACGAGCAGCCCGCGCACCAGGTCGCTCAGGATGATGATCGAGCGGCGCGAGAAGCGATCGGCGAGCGTGCCGCCGACGGGTCCCAGCACCACCCCGGGCAGCATCGCCACCATCATCAGCGTGCCCATGAGGGTGGCCGAGCCGGTGGCGTGCTTCACCCAGAACATCAAGGCGATCGCATGGAGCTGGTTGCCGACCTGGCTGACCATCTGGGCCTGCCAGAGCAGCACGAAGTCACGGTTGAACAACCGTCTCGGACCGCCCGTGTTCATGTGTCGTGTGCTACTTCACCGGGCCCTCGATTCCCAGCAGCTCCACCTCGAAAACGAGCACAGCGTTTGGACCGATTTCTCCCGGGGCCGACTCGGCGTAGGCCAGCGCCGGCGGGATGAAGAACTTGTACTTGCTGCCCACGCTCATCAGCTGGAGGCCCTCGATCCAGCCGGGGATGACGCGATTGAGCTCGAAGACGACGGGCTCACCGCGATCGACGCTGCTGTCGAATACCTTGCCGTTGATCAACGTACCGTGATAGTGAACGCGGACCCGATCGGTGGCCTTGGGCTTCGGGCCGTTGCCCTCTTGCAGAACCATGTATTGAAGGCCGCTGGCCGTGGTGATCACCCCCGGCTTCTGGGCGTTCTCGGCCAGGAAGGTCTGGCCTTCGACGAGGTTCTTCTCGGCCAATTCCTTGCGCACGCGTTCGCCCTCGGCGCGCCGGCGGTTGGAGTACTCGCTGATGATCTCGCCGGCCTGATTGTAGGTCATCAGCGGCTCGCGCTGCGCCATGACGTCCTCGATGCCGCGAATGAGGACATCCACCTTGACGTCTCCGGACATCTGCTGCAACGACTCGGCGATGTTCATGCCAAAGGCGTAGCTGAGCTTGTCCTGATTGGTCGCCAGCTCGATCGGCTTCGGTGTCTCCTCCTTGTTGGACGAGCAGCTCGCGAGCAACAGGGCGGTCGCACCGGCGCTCAGCGCGGCCAGGGTCTTCCACTTCATGGTGGTTCTCCTTCGTACTGCGGTTCGGCGATCCGCCGCGCGCGGCCGAACTCCGGTCGCGGTGAGCGGAGGGACGGCAGGGACTCTATCCGAAGACGAGCGCGGGGTCACGGCCTCACTCGCCCGGCACGGTGCTCCAGAAGCGCTTGCGATCCTGGTAGTCGTGGCGGAGCTGCTCGACGAAGGCCCCGTGCTCCTGCGCGAAGCCGCAGCCGTCGGCCAGTTGCTGCATCTGCTGCAGGCAGCCGGCCGCCTGGGCGCAGGTGTCGGCGTCCCCATCCTCCAGGGCGTCGATCAGGGTGAGGCGCAGGAGCTGCCACGCCTGGCGCGGATCGTCTTCGCGCAGCGCCGCCGCCACCGGCTGGAGCCCCGTGCGGTCGCCAGCCGAGAGCTCGTCGAATCGCCGCTCGATCAGGGCGGCCGCGCGGTCGAGGGCCCCGTGGGCGATGAGAAAGCCCAGCGCCAGGTCGGCGTCGGGATGGTTCTCGGCCGCGTCCATCGCCTCGGCCTCCAGGTGCGCGGCCCGCGCGCGGGGGGCGACGGTGACCGCGCTGCGCAGGAACCCCGCCCGCAGAGTCCGGCGGAAGGCGGTCCACAGCACGTCGAAGGCCTCGCTCGGGCGCCCCAGCGCGAGGAGCGCCTCGCTGCGCAGCTCGACCACCTCGGCCAGGGCGATCGCGTGCGGGTCCGATTCCTGCCAGCGGTCCAGATGGTAGAGCGCGTCGCTCGGTCGTCCGGCCTCGAGCAACCGGCGGGCGATGCGCCCCGGCCCCCCGTCCGCCGCGCGCCCGCTCGCCGGTGGGCGGGCTGGCAGCGCGAAGCGGGTCAACGCCTCGCGCAGCGCGCCGTCGGTGCGCGCTTGCTCCATCAGCCAATCGAGGATCGACCGCTTGGTCAGACGGCCGAGACGCTGCCGGAGCTGATCGTCCGGGATCTGGCCGGGTCGTTCGGCGGTCATCGGTCCTCCCCGCGCCGCGGGCGATGCGCTCACAAGTATCGCGCGAACCAGTCCAGGATCCGCTCCAACCGTTCGAGACGATTGAGCGGCTTGCCCCCGCGGGACAGCCCGTGCGACTCGCCCTCGAAGCGGATCATCTCCACGGTCCGGCGCTGCAGCTTCAGGAAGGTGAACAGCTCCTCGCCCTGTGCGATCGGGCAGCGCAGATCCTCTTCGCTGTGGAGGATCAGGAGCGGCGTGCGAATCCGATCGGCATAGTAGTTGGGGGAGTCCTGAATATGCGCCAGCGGGGTCTGCCAAGGCGTCGAGCCGCGCCGGTAGGTGCGCAGGAAGCCGACGTCGGACGAGCCGACCTGGGTCAACAGGTTGGAGGCCTGGCGCTGCGTGACCGCGGCCCGGAAGCGCCGGGTGTGGCCCACGATCCAGGTGGTCATGAAGCCGCCGTAGCTGCCCCCGGCGACGCCCAGGCGCCGCGCGTCGATGAAGGGCGCGCGAACCATCTCGTCGACCACCTGCATCAGATCGTCGAAGTCATCCGTGCCCCAACGGTTCTCGATGCAGTTCATGAAGCGCAGGCCATAGCCGGAGCTGCCGCGCGGGTTGGTGAAGACGATGACGTACCCCTGGGCGGCCAGCAGGTGCAGCTCGTGGAACAGGACGTAGCCGAACTGCGCCATCGGCCCGCCGTGGATGTACAGCACCAGGGGATAGCGACGATCGGGCCGGAAGCCGGGCGGCACGAGAACCCACCCGTGCACCGGAGTCCCGCCGTTGCGCGGCCCGCCGAAGATCACCTCCTCCGGCTCGGTCAGACGCACGCCCCGCAGCAGCGGCCCGTTCAGGTCGGTGAGCCGCCGGGCCGCGGGGGTGTCCTTCGCCCCGTTCAGCCGGCAGCGGTAGATCTCGCCGCAGTCCATGATCCGGGCGGCGACGATGGCGGCCTCGCCCGTGGTGGGACGGACCGCGGCGTCGAGGACATCCACCCGGCCCCCGAACTCGACCCGCGCGGGACCCCCGCGGGCGGGAATCGAGTAGAGACGGCACGCCCCGTGCTCGTTGAGCGTGAAGGCCACGCGCGCCTCGCCCGCCGCGCCCGGATCGCGGAACGGCATCAGTCGCACAAATCCCAGGCCGGTCCCGGCGGTGTCGGAGGCGAGCCAATTGCCGGGCCAGTTGTCGAGCGCAGGCGTCAGATCGCTCGCGCGTCCCCCGCTCGAGGGGATCGCGTGGATGTGCAGCGGATGGCGCAGCCATTGCCCGTCGCGCCCGTAGTGGCCGACGTAGTAGAGATGGCGCCCGTCCAGCGACCAGGCCGGGGCCGACACCGGGCCGAAGCGGCGCGTGACCTGCCGCAGTCCGCGCCCGTCGGCGTTGATGACGAAGAGGTCATCGTTCTCCGGGTGATAGTCCGCCTCCCGAATTCGATTCGAGACGAAGGCGATGCGCCGGCCGTCCGGGCTCCAAGCGGGTTCGTCGTCGTCATCCTCCCCATGCGTGAGCTGCTCGGCACGCCCGCCGGGGAAGCTGACCTTCCAGACGTGCCAGCGCTCGAGGGGAAAGAACCCATCCCCATCGAGCTTGTGCACGATGCGCGTGATCTGCTTGTACGTGGCGCGGCGCTTGCGCGCCTCGGGATCCTCGCGCGGCTGGATGCGGTGGCAGAAGAGCAGCGCCCGGCCACCGGGCGACCAGCGCAGCTGGCGCACCGGTCCGCCCGCGAGCCGGGTGAGCTGCCACGGCTCGCCCCCGGCCAGCGGCAGCACGCGGATCTGGGCAGCGCCCTCCGGCTGCTTGGAGATGTAGGCGATGTGGCGGCCGTCCGGGGACCAGCGCGGCTCGCTGTCCAGGCTCCGCCCGCGCGTGAGCTGCCGCGGCCGGCCCCCGCGCGGGCCGGCGAGGAAGAGGTGGGAGCGGTACTCGTTCTGCTTTGCGTCCATGACCTTGAGCGCGAAGGCGACCGCCCGGCCATCGGGCGCCAGATCGAGACCGGTGAGGATTCTCAGGCGAAATAGGTCGTCGGGGCGAAGCTTGCGTCGGCGCGGGGACATGGTGTGGGCTCCTCACCATCGGGATTGCGCGGGCCCGGCGCCCTGCGACGCCGGGCCCCGATCCGTGCGATCCGCCCGATCCCGTGGGACGGAACGCGCCCCCCAGCCTACGGTTCCCAGGTCTGCAAGATGTGAACGTAGTTGGCGCGTTCGTAGGCGCTCGGGGCTGCGCTGTGCTTCAGGTTCATGCAGCCGCGCATCTGGCCGATCGACTCGTACCCGTGCTTCTCCATCCAGGAAACCATCTCGGTGCGGACCTTCTTCAGGTGCTTGGGCCCGTGATGGAGCAGCGCGGAGACCATCTGGATGGTGTCGGCGCCGGCCATGATCGACTTGATGGCGTCGGCCGCTGTGTGGACACCGCCGGTCGCGCTCAGATGCAACCCCGTGCGGCCCGACAGGAGGGCCAGCCAGCGGAGGCGCAGCAGCAGCTCCCGGGATTCGGACAGCGTGAGCGTTCGCTTCACCTCGAGCTGCTCGATGTCGATGTCGGGTTGATAGAAGCGGTTGAAGATCACGAGCCCCTTCGCCCCCACGTCCTCGAGACACCGGGCGAAGGCTGGCACCGACGTGTAGTAGGGCGAGATCTTCACCGACACCGGCTGCCGAGTGGCCTGCACAATGCTCTTGACCAGGTCGAGATCCTTGACCTCGACCACTTCCCCGCAGCGATCTTCGCTCGAGGCAATGTGGTAGAGATTGAGCTCCAGGGCATCGGCGCCGGCCTCCGTGATCATCTTGGCATAGCGGACCCACCCACCCGGAGTGACCCCGTTGAGCGAGCCGATGACTGGGATCGACACGGCCTTCTTGATGCGCTGAATCTGGTGCAGGTACTCCTCCGTACCGATGCGGTATTCCTCCACCCGGGGGAAGTAGGAGAGCGCTTCACCAAAGCTCTCGGTATGGGCATCCACCGCACCGGCGGCGGCCGCCTCTTCCGCCGCCACCTGCTCCTCGAAGAGCGAGTTCATCACGATCGCCGCCGCGCCGGCATCCTCGAGCAGCTTGACGGTGTCGAGCTCCTTCGCCAGCGGCGAAGAGCCCACGATGAATGGGTTGGGCAGCTTCAGCCCCATATAATTCGTGGACAGGTCCATGGTCACTCCCTTCCTCGGGGGCCCGTCGTCCCGGGCCGGTCCCCTCATCTCCTGCGCGGACCCTCCCGGCGCCTGCCCCCGCGGGCGCTCCTCTCGCGCTACGCGTTCTCGTCCTTCGGCAACGTCAGCCCGGCCATGTGCTTGTACATGGCCATGCGCTCGCGCTGCGACTGCTGGGCCATCTCGAGCAGCTCCCGGAAGCGCTGCGGATTGGACTTCTCGATCATCCGGAAGCGCGTCTCATTGCGCATGTACTCCTCAACCGAGGCCGTAGGTTCCTTCGAATCCAGCTTGAGCATCGGCTCGCCCTTGGCCTGGTTGCGCGGATCGAACCGGTAGAGCGGCCAGAGCCCGCAATCGACCGCCAGTTGCTGCTGGGACGGCCCGTTGATGAGGTCGTAGCCGTGGGCGATGCAGTGGCTGTACGCAATGATCAGCGAGGTGCCTGGATAGCCATCCGCCTCGACGAAGGCGCGCACCGTCTGGGCATCGTTGGCCCCGAGGGCCACGCGCGCCACGTAGGTGTTGCCGTAGATCATGGCCATCATCCCCAGGTCCTTCTTCGGCGAGGACTTGCCGGCCGAGGCAAACTTGGCGACGGCCCCGAGCGGTGTCGACTTGGAGGCCTGACCGCCGGTGTTCGAGTAGACCTCGGTGTCCAGGACCAGGATGTTGACGTCGCGGCCCATCGCCACGACGTGGTCGAGGCCACCGTAGCCGATGTCGTAGGCCCAGCCGTCCCCGCCCAGGATCCACACGCTCTTCCTGACCAGGTAGTCGGCCAGGAAATGCAACCGTGCTGCCTCGGGGGTGCTGCCGTTGCCCGCCAGCTTGGCCCGCAGTGCGGCGATGCGCCGGCGCTGCTCCTCGATGCCGGCCTCGGTCGACTGGTCCGCGCCCAGGATGTCGCGCACCAGGTCGTCGCCCACCCGCGGCGCCAGCTTGCGCAAGAGCTCGGCCGCCTGCTCGGCGTGCTTGTCGACCGCCAGCCGTAGCCCGAGGCCGAACTCGGCGTTGTCCTCGAAGAGCGAGTTGTTCCAGGTCGGCCCGCGGCCGTCCGGGTTCGCGGTGTAGGGCGTGGTCGGCAGGTTGCCGCCGTAGATCGACGAGCAGCCAGTGGCGTTCGCGACCAGCATGCGGTCGCCGAAGAGCTGGGTGATCAGCTTGACATACGGCGTCTCGCCGCAGCCGGCGCACGCGCCGGAGAACTCGAAGAGCGGCTGCAGGAACTGCGAGCCCTTGACCGTGTTGGGCTTCACCTTCCCGCGGTCGACGTTGGGCAACGACATGAAGAATTCGAAGCTGGCGCGCTCCTGCTCCCGGAGCGGCATCTGGGGCTGCATCATCAGCGCCTTGTGGGCCGGGGCGGCCTTGTCCTTGCCGATGCAGACCTTGGCGCACAGGCCGCACCCGGTGCAGTCCTCGGGCGCGATCTGGACGGTGAACTTCTGCCCCTTGAAGTCCGGGGCCTTGTAGTCGGCCGACTTGAACGCGGCCGGGGCCTTGGCCAGCAAGGCCGGTTCGTAGACCTTGGCGCGGATTGAGGCGTGCGGGCAGATGATCGAGCACTTGTTGCACTGAATGCACAGCTCGGGGTTCCACACCGGGATCTCGAGGGCGATGTTGCGCTTCTCCCACTTGGTCGTGCCCACCGGCCAGGTGCCGTCGCTGCTGAAAACGCCCACCGGCAACTCGTCGCCCTTGTTGACCATGATCTTGGCGGTCACGGTCCGGACGAATTCCGGCGCCTCCGGAGCGACCGCCGGCGGGCGCCGCTGGGTGGCGGTCGCCTTGGCGGGCACCTTCACCTCGTGCAGGTTGGCCAGGGTCATGTCGACGGCCGCGTAGTTGCGCTCGACGACGTCCGCCCCCTTTGAGCCGTAGGTCTTCTTGATGGTGCGCTTGATCTGGGCGATGGCCTCATCGCGCGGGAGCACGCCCGAGATGGCGAAGAAGCAGGTCTGCATGATCGTGTTCACGCGGCTGCCCATCTTGGCTTCCGCGGCCACCTTGTAGCCGTCGATCACGTAGAACCGCAGCTTCTTGTCGATGATCTGCTCCTGGACCTCCAGCGGCAGTTCATCCCAGATCTTGTCCGGGCCGAAGGGCGCGTTGAGCAAGAAGACCGCGCCGGGCGCGGCGTAGTCGAGCACGTCGAACTTCTCGAGGAAGACGAACTGGTGGCAGGCCACGAAGTTGGCCTTCCGGATCAGGTAGGTCGACCGGATCGGCCGCGGGCCGAAGCGCAGGTGCGAGATGGTCATCGCCCCGGACTTCTTCGAGTCGTAGACGAAATAGCCCTGCGCGTTGTTGGGCGTCTCCTCGCCGATGATCTTGATCGAGTTCTTGTTCGCGCCAACGGTGCCATCGGCGCCCAGCCCGAAGAAGACGCCCCGCACGACATCGCTGCCCTCGGTGTCGAAGGATTCGTCGACCTCCAGCGAGGTGTGCGAGACGTTGTCCGTGATGCCGACCGTGAAGTGGTTCTTGGGCTTCTCCTTGGCCAGCTCATCGTAGACCGCCTTGACCATCGGCGGATTGAACTCGCGCGAGGAGAGGCCGTACCGGCCGCCGATCACCTTGGGGCAATCCGCGCCCTTCCAGGGGGTCAACCCCAGGTCGTGCCCCTCGCGCAGCGCCGCGATCACATCGAGGTAGAGCGGGTCGCCGAGCGAGCCGGGCTCCTTGGTGCGGTCGAGGACGGCGATGGCACGCGCCGAGGCGGGCACCGCCTTGACGAAGTCGGGGATCGAGAAGGGCCGGAAGAGACGGACCTGCACGAGCCCGAGCCGCTCGCCCTTCGACTGGAGGTAGTCGATCGTTTCCTTGACCGCCTCGCCGCCCGAGCCCATGAGCACGATCACGCGCTCGGCCTCGGGGTGGCCGTAGTAGTCGAACAGATGGTAGCGCCGGCCGGTGAGCTTGCCGAACTTGTCCATCACGCGCTGCACGACGTCCGGGCAGGCGCTGTAGAAGGGATTGCAGGCCTCGCGGGCCTGGAAGAACTCGTTGGGGTTCTGGGCCGTGCCGCGCAGGACCGGCCGATCGGGGGTCATGGCACGGTCGCGATGGGCCTTGACCATCTCGTCCGTGATCATCTGGTGCAGATCCTCGTTGGTCAGCTCGGAGATCTTGTTCACCTCGTGGGAAATCCGGAAGCCCTCGAAAAAGTGGAGGAAGGGCACCCGCGACTCGAGCGTGGCGGCGTGGCCGATGCAGGCCAGGTCGTGCACTTCCTGGACCGAGGCCGAGCTGAGCAGCGCGTAGCCGGTCTGGCGCACGGCCATCACGTCGGAGTGATCCCCAAAGATGGAGAGGGCGTGGGTGGCCAGCGTGCGAGCCGAGACGTGCATGCACATGGAGGTCAGCTCACCGGCGATCTTGTACATGCTGGGGATCATCAGCAAGAGGCCCTGGGAGGCCGTGAAGGTCGTGGTCAACGCACCGCCCTGCAGCGCTCCATGGACCGCGGCCGCCGCGCCGCCCTCGGACTGCATCTCGATCACCCGGGGCACGGTGCCCCAGATGTTGGGCTGCCCGGCCGCCGACCACTCGTCGGCCAGCTCGCCCATGACGGAGGAGGGCGTGATGGGGTAGATGGCGATGACCTCACTGACACGGTGGGCCACCGATGCGGCCGCCGTGTTCCCATCGATCGTGAGCATGCGTCGTTCGGCCATGATGAAACCTCCACTCCATGTGCCGGGACGGTCGGCTCCTGCGCAGGGAGCCACGCCGCCGCCGGCGCCGCGCAAGGCCCGGGGCCCGGCCGCTCTCTCGGGAGGGGGGACCGGATGGCCGCGACTGCGGCCCAGCGCCTCGGTGCGAGACCAGAACGTTCGAGCTTATTCCCGGCCAGGGGCTTCGGTCAAGGACAACCCCGGCTGGGAGGGACGCCTGCCTCCCGGCGTTGTGGCCCCGCTCCGCAGGGCCTACGCTCCCAGGGCCATGGGCCCGAAACACCGCGAACCAAGGCGGGTGCACGCCCCGCACGCCACCCCGCGGGCCGGCGCACCCCCCGGACGGCAAGCGCTGCTCACCTGGTACCGGCGCCACGCGCGGGACCTGCCCTGGCGCCGGACCCGCGACCCCTACCGGGTCTGGGTCTCGGAGGTGATGCTCCAGCAGACCCAGGTCCAGACGGTGCAGCCCTACTACGAGGCCTTCCTGAGACGTTTCCCCAGCCTCGCCGCCCTCGCCTCCGCCCCGCTCGCGGCGGTGCTCAAGGCCTGGGAGGGTCTCGGCTACTACCGGCGCGCCCGCAATCTCCACGCCGCGGCCCGGATCTGCGTGGCGCAGCACGGCGGGATGCCGCCCGGGCTCGAGGCGATGCGCCGACTCCCGGGCGTCGGGGCCTACACCGCCGCCGCGGTCCGCGCGATCGCCTACGGGGAGCCGCACCTGCCCCTGGACGGGAACATCCGCCGCGTGCTGGCCAGATTCCACGACCTGGACACCTCGCGCGACGCCGACTACCGCGCGGTCGGCCAGCCCCTCCTCTCCGGCCTCTCCGCCCCGCACGTGGGCGATCTGGTGCAGGCTCTCATGGAGCTGGGCGCGACGCTCTGCCGGCCGCGCAACCACCGCTGCCCGGCCTGCCCCTTGCGGGCCCTGTGCGGCGCCCGGCGCGCGGGCACGATCGCCCATCGTCCCCGGATGCGACCCCGGCGAAGCGTGCCCCACCACCGGGTGGCCATCGCCTACCTCACCGGTCCCGCGCAGCGCGTCCTGCTCGCCCGCCGTCCCGACGAGGGCTTCCTGGGCGGACTCTGGGAGCTACCCGGCGGCAAGATCGAATCGGGCGAAGGGGAAGAAGCGGCCCTGCGGCGGGAGCTGCGCGAGGAGGCCGGCATCACCCAGGTGCAGGGGCTGCGCCGGATTGGATCGGTCGAACACGCCTACACGCACTTCCGCGTCACGCTGGTGCTCTTCGAGGGCCGAACGCGCCAGCGGGGCCGCCTCGGAGACGGCCCCGCCGAGATCCGGTGGGTAGATCCGCGACGGCTTGGCGCATACGCGGTGCCGCGCGGAACCCGCAAGGCTCTGGCGCTGCGCCGGCAGACCTAGACGCGGAAGCGGCGCACATGCTCCTGCAGTCGGCTCGCCATCTGGGTCAGGGCCGCCGCGTGCACGTTCGTCTGCCCTGCGGCGCGGGTCGATTCATCGGTCGCCTGCCGCACCGCCTGGACGACCTGCGCGATGGTGGCCGCCGCGGCCGAACCCTGCTGGATGCCGCGTGAGATCTCCCCCGCGGCCTGCGAGGCGCCGCCCACGCTGCTGGCGATCTCGCTCGTCGTGGCCGACTGCTCCTCGACGGCGCTCGCGATCGTGTGCATGATCTGGTTCATCTGCGTGATGACTTCGCTCACGTCCTTGATGGATTGGATGGCGCCGCCGGTGCCCGCCTGCATCTCTCGGATCTGGCGACCGATCTCCTCCGTCGCATGCGCGGTCTGCTTGGCCAGCTCCTTGACCTCGTTGGCGACCACGGCGAAACCCTTGCCGGCTTCGCCTGCGGAGGCCGCCTCGATCGTTGCGTTGAGTGCGAGCAGGTTGGTCTGATCGGCGATGGCGTTGATCGTGTCGAGGACCTTGCCGATCTCCACAGCCGAGGCGCCGAGTCGCTCCATGACTCCGCTGGCACTGTGGGTCTGCTGGTCGGCCTGGGAGGCGATGTGCGAGGCCTCGGCGCTGCTCCTGGCTACCTCGCTCAGCGAGGCGCTCATGCCTTCGATGGCGGTGGCCACGCCGTTGACGGAAGCGGACATCTCCTCCGCCCCGGCCGCGACACTGCTGAGATTCGTCGAGAGCTGCTCGGAGGCCCCCGCCGCGCCGGTGACCTGCGTGGTCACCTCCTGCGTGGACCTGCTCATGCTCTGCGAGGCAGCGCTGAGCTGACTGGCCGCGCCGCCGAGGTCCGCGGTCTCGGAGGCGATGGAGCCGATGAGCGCCTGCAGCTTCTCGACGAAGCTGTTGAAGTGACGGGCAAGCTGCCCGACCTCATCGTCGCCGGTGACCTCCAGGCGCTGCGTGAGGTCCCCCTCGCCCTCGGCGATATCGCGCAGCATGTCCGTCGCCGCAATGAGCGGGCGGGTCACGCTGCGGGTGATCCCCCACATCAGCAGGGCTCCCAGGAAGAGCCCGGCCGCGAGGATGGAGAACTGGACGATCTGCGCGTAGCTGCCCGCGCGTTCGGCCGCCCGGTGGTCGTCCCGCGCCTCCTGCTCGTTCAGTCCCACCAGCTCGGTGATGGCAGCGTTCACGCGCTCGAAGCCCTCGCGGGCTTGGCCGAGTGCGAGGTCGAGAGCCTCCCGCCGTCCCTCGCGCGTGTTCGCCTGGCATCCGGCAACCACCCGCTGGGACAGGGGCAGCCACTCCCGGTGGAGTTGCTCGACCCGCTCCGCCACTGCCTGTTCCTCGCGGGTGAGCGGCAGCGCCCGGTACGCCTGCCAGTGTTCCTCCGCCTTCTGAAGGTGATTCTGGTACTGGTGCACCAGGTCTTGGAAGACCTGAGATTCGGGATTGGCGAAGACCATCGACCGCTCGGTGGCGACCAGCGCGTGCAGCTCGAGCTCCGCCTCCATCAGCGCCATGACGCTGGGCATGCTGGTGCGGACGACCTCCCCGAGCTTGGTATGCATGGTGCGGTTGCCGGCGTACCCGACGGCTCCCACCGCGATCATCAGCACGAGGATCACGCCGAATCCCACCATGAGCCGCTGACCCACGCGCAGCCTCGAGATCCAGTTCATGCTTCTGCTCCGTTGTCGGTTTGGGACGACTGCGGTGCTGTCCGCCGCGCGGCCGCTCGCTTTCCGCGGGCCGCCGCGCCCTGCGCCAGAGTCAATGCCTAGCGCTGCGAAAGGTGTGCTTCCAGCGCATCGAGATCGACGCCGATCGTGATTGCGCCGATCGCCTGATCACCGTCCTTGACCGGGACCGATACCTGCACGAGGTAACTCTGCGTGCTGTCGTCGAACTTGACCTTGCTGATGTGTATCGCTCCCTTGCCGGCCTTGTACGACTCGGTGAATTTCGGCTCATCGCCTTGCCAGTAGTCCGAGGTCTTGTCGGTCATGGCGACGTTGGCCCCGAGGTTGTCCATGACGAAGACCTCGGCTAGGAAGGGCTTGGCCTCCTGCATCTTGCGGAGGTACTGCCCGCAGGGTGACTCCATCATCGCCTTCATGAAGGGGGTGACTCCGGCCGTCTTCTGCCACTCCTGGTCGGTGGCCTGAATCTGCTCCAGCGTCTTGCCCTTGGCGTTCTCGGCCTTCACGGCGGCGACGATGATCGGATCGGCGCCCAGTGCGGACAGCTCGGCGTTGGCCATCTTGACGACGGAGGCGGGGGCCTCCTCGTCCGCGGCAAGGCTCACGCCGGGCACGGCGGCCAACAACGACAGGACGAGGACTCGTGTGAGGGTTCTCATGGTTTGGGATCTCCTCTGATTCGGGTCGGCAGGCGCGGGCGAGGACCCATGACTCCCTGCGCGCTCACGTACACCTGCACCTGGAGAGAGGTATCGGCGGCTGGGCGCGGCTCTTGCGAGGCAATCGCGCGGCTGGCGGCGCCGGCGGCAAGCGCATCGCCCGCCGGCGGGCCCGGGGCGGCCGGATGCGCAGATGGCTCTCTTGCGCCACGCGAGGCATCCACGGGCTCGGAGCGCGGACGGGCTACCTGCGGGGGGCTATCGAAGCACGAGGATGCGGGTCTCCGCCCGCGCACGGCCCTGCATGGCCCGCACGCAATAGAGGCCGGCCGGGACGGGGTGCCCCCGCGGATCGAGCCCGTCCCACCGGAGGGTGAGGCTCGCGGCCGCCACCGGCTGCCAGGTCCGCGCGAGCACGATCCGGCCCGCCGGATCGCAGATCCGCACCTCGACTCGACCGGCCTCGGGGATCTCGAGGGTGAGGCCGACCGCCCCGGTCGACGGGTTGGGTGCGGGTCGGGCAAAGGCCAGCGTGGCTTCGGACCCGGGTGCCGGCGTCCCGCCGGGGCCGGCAGGCTCGCGCTCGGGGCCCTGCTCGGCCGCGGAGGCGCAGGTGGCGACCGCGTTCAAGATGCGCAGCTTGCCCGCTCCCCAGCGGTCGGGGTCGGTCGTGTAGGGATCGATGCCCGCCCCGGCGTGGAGGGCCTGCCGGAAGTGCCCGCTGTCGATGGCCGGCCAGAGCTGGCGCAAGAGAGCCGCCGCACCGGCCGCGTGCGGGCCGGCCGAGGAAGTCCCGCCGAAGGCCGTGTAACGGCCATGGCCGATGGGTGAGGTCGAGTAGACCGTGGAACCCGGTGCGGCGATGTCGACCGCGGCCCGGCCGTCGATGCGGGGCCCCCACCCGCTGAAGTCGTTGATGTTCCCGTCGCCGGCCGGGTTGTACGCGGCGATCGAGACGGCGGAATCCGCGGTGGCTGGCCAGGTCACCGTGTAGCGCGGGTTCACGTGGTCCCAGTAGCTCGCCGTGAGCCAGCCCGAGACGTCGTCGATGATGTACCCGTGCACATCGTAGCCGGTGCTTCCCTGGGGAGTGATCTCAAAGCGGTAGAAGCCCACCAGGGACGTGCCCGGCACCGCGTGCTCGATGCGCACGTCGATGCGGTGCGTCCCCCGCGGCGAGATCGAGAACGCCGAGTAGACCTCGTAGGAGCCGATCTGCTGCGTGGTCCCGGTGAGCGCCAGGACAGCGCTGGCGCCGTCCGGGACGAACAGCGCCACCGCGGGCACATCCGCCTCGCGCCAGAGCAGGTCGGCCCAGATGACGCGGGCCGACTGGCTGCCGCGGAAGCCGGCCGGCCCCGGCACGGAGCAGAGCGTGTGCATCAATCCGGTGGCCAGGTTGCCCGCGGGCACGATCTGGAGGATGCCGTCGTCGGCCGCAAACTCATTCAGCATCGTCTCGACGTTGGAGGAACCGTCCATGTACTCCCAGATCCACTCGCCGTCCTCGATCAGGAACGCGTCGGGCCCGTACGTCGCGGCCCAGGCTAGATGTTCCTCCATGGGGACCAGGAATGGCGGCTCGCTCGTGTAGTCGTTGACCGCGTGGAGCATCTCGCACTCGGGAGCGATTCCGGACATGCGGTTGATCCCGCACCAGCCCCCACACACGATGCCGCTCACGGCCGTGCCGTGTCCCCAAGAATCGCGCTCGGCCTGGAGCAGGTCGATGCCGCGCTGGCGCACGAGCCCGTCGCGACCCCGCACGGCGCGCACTTTCGACGTCCCCAGGGTGACGAGCTGCTCGCCGGGGTCGAGGCGATCGTCACCGTCCGCGTCGAGCGTGAGGAAGAGCAGCTCCCCGTATCCTGGCTGCAGCTCACCGAACTGGGCGCCATAGTCGCGCCCGCTGTTGCCGTTGGCGTCGTTGTACAGCCAGTCGAAGGACGGATTGTACACCGACGGGGAGTTGCCGTAGACCTCGGCGCCCTCGCCCTCGAAGGAGCGCAGGGCTTCGCCAGGATCGGCCGCGTGGTTGCCATTCAGATCCACCGCGTCGCCGGCCGTCAGGCCGCCGCTGTGGTCGACGTCGATCCACTCCAGCGTGTCGCCGTCGGCGAAGAAGAAGGCGGGGTGGTAGTACTCGATCCCGGTGTCGAAGTCGGCCACGAGCCGGCCGCGGCCGGTGAGCGGCCGGCCCTGCAGGTCCTCGAGCTGCCAGACGGCTTCGGCCTGGACCTGAGGGCGGCTCACGGCCAGGGGCGGCCGCGGGGCGACGCGCCAGCCGGGGGCCACCTGCAGCACGGCAGGGTGGGCGGCCACCGCGACGAGCTGCGGCCACGGGATCCTCGCCGGGTAGACGGTGCGGCTACCCGCGGCTCCGCGCCCGAAGTCGCTGAAGACGACGCCCAACGTCTCGAGCTCACCCAGCTCCCCCGCCGCGGGCGGATGGGCGAAGCGGATCGATCCGGCCACCCAGTCCGCGGCGGCGATCCGCAGCGCGGCTGCCGAGGCCCGGTCCCCCTCGCGCTCGAGCTGGGCGGCGACCGCGGGGCGGCGACCGGCGCGATCGCGCAGGGGATCCCCAGGGGCCCCGCTGCCGAGCGAGGCGCGCACGTGCGCCAGGTAGATCAGCCGAGGATCGAGCGTACCCGCGTGCGGCTGGCCGGCCGCCAAGGCCAAGCCAGCGGCGATGCAAAGGATCCGGGCACCCGGGCTCCCCGCGGCCCGGGCCGAACGAACCGCCATGGCTGTCCCCCGCAGTTCCCTCGCAGGGCTGTCAGCGAACCAGCAGAACCTTGGCCGCGCGCGTCGCCGCTCCGGCCTGGACCCGGCAGCAGTAGATGCCTCCCGGGAGCTGCGCGCCATCCCCGGCGACACCGCGCCAGAGGATGCGGTGCGGGCCCGCGGCCGCCCCGCGCTGCACCTGGGTATAGACGGAGCGCCCCGCGGCGTCGACCACGCAGAACTCCACATCCGCGGGTTCTGCCAGCTCGAACGCGAGCGCGGTCCACGCGTTGAAGGGGTTCGGCCGGGCCAGCAGCGCGGAGCTGGTGAACGGCCCCGTGCTCGGCTCATCGACGCCCGAGCCCCCGTTGCTGGCGCCTGGGGTCGGCGTCGTGAAGGACTGCCACACGGTGCCGCCATCGGGGAAGCGACCCATGGAGACGTCCACGGTCTGGGGGCCGAAGGTCACCGAATCGATCGGCGCGGCACCTGGCGTCGTGTCGCGGAAGAGGCCGAGCTCCTCCCCGGAGGCCGAGATCTTGAAGTTCGCGTGCAGCGGACCTTGCGAGGCGTCTTCGTCGCACCAGACGATCAGGAATCCACCCGCTGCAATCTCGACGTCGGGCAGAGCGAACTTGTCAGGGTTGCCGAGATCGTCCGTCAGGTAGAGCCCCAACAACCGGGCGGTTGCGGTTCCGCCGTTGTACAGCTCCACCCAGTCATCGTATTCGCCAAACTCGTCGGGGATGGTCGTCTGGTTCGAGGCCATGAACTCGTTGATGTACAGCACCGACTCTCCATCCCCCACGATATAGGCGTACGTCTCCTGGGGGGCATTCGACGGATCGAGGGTGACGCCGCCGGCGTTGTCCCGGGCCCAGATGTAGTACCTGACCACGGTGCCATCGGGATAGGGCTGGATCTGAGCGCCGTAGAGCTCATCGTTCGGTTGCTCGTCGTTGTGCTGGCCGTCGTCGTACAGAATGGCCTCGCTGTACCCGGATCCCGGATTGTAATAGACCTTCGCCTGTCCCACGCCGGCGTCGTCCGCGATCCGGGAGCGGATGGTGACGATGTCCTGGCTGGTGGGCGCGCCGGGCAGGTGCTCGGTGTCGGCGATGAACGGCGGCAGGTTGACCACGTGGGGCTGATTGGCTTCACCTGGCGTGGGGAACTCCATGTAGGTGAAGGCCCCCGTTCCGTCGGGGTAGCGCCCGTAGGAGATGTTCGTGCCCTGCAGGCCGAAGGTGAGTGAGTCGATCACTTGGTTCCCAGCCCCGAGGTAGTCGAAAAGGCCGAGCTGCTCGCCCGACCGCTCGAGTTTGAAGGTCGCGTGCAACGGCCCCTCGGCCGGCTCGTCGTCGGTCCACACGATGAGGTGGCCACCCACCGGGATGATCGTGTCCGGGAACTCCCACTTCTGGGTGTGGCTCAGGTTGTCGGTCAGGAACTTGCCTTCCATGTTCACCGGCGTCGGTCCCAGGTTGAAGATCTCGACCCAGTCGTCGGAGTCGCCGAACTCGTCGAAGACATATCCGTCGTTCGAAGCCATGAACTCGTTGAGGGCGAGTCGTCCCTCGCGCAGTTCCCCCGCGCCGCCGGTTCCGGGGTCAGGAGACGCGGGCAGGGGGGGCGCAGCGGGAACCGGCCACAGAGCCAGGCCGAACATGAGGGTCAGGGTCAGGAGCGCGATCGGGCGACGCGGACGCCGGGTGATCCACGCGGGGTCAGAGCGAAAGGCAGGAAACCTCCGCACGATGCTGCGCATCGGGTGCATGGCTACCTCCACGGGTTGGCAAGGACGCAAGCCAAGGACGTCTACCCGCATACAGCGTCAATTGTACCACGGAATACCGGTTGGACGAACGAGTCCCGGGCCCGGGAGGATCATCGCAAAGCATTACAGGACATGGGGTTGAGAGCCTGGTCGGCCAGGCGAGGGGCCCTTTGGGTCGGATCACCGCTGAGATTGCAGCTCCGCGGCGATCCGACCTCGAGGCGTCTAGGAACCGAACCCTTCGTCACCCGGGCGAGGCGGCGAGTACCCGGCGGGGGCCAAGGGCTCCGAGTCGCGCCGGGAAATCAGCTCTCTACGCGTGCGGATGTACTTCCAGAGCAGGTAGACCCCGCCAGCGAGCAGGGCGAGCGGCCAGTAGTCCTCGACGAAGTCCATGTCCAGGCCCATCGTGATCGTCAGCGTCAAGAAGAGGCCCAGGATGAGCAGGATGATGCCGGCGGCCAGGGGGCTATCCGTGGGCGCCTCGATCCTCTCCTGTCCAGCGAGATGCTGGTTGTACAGCTTGGCCTTGCGCACCGCATCGATGATGTTGAAGATCCAGAAGAAGGACAGGAACAATCCAAAGAAGGGTTCGGCTCCCCCGCCCTCGTACTTGTCGATCAAGGTGATCACGGCGGCCGTGATCAGGACCGTGATGAAGCCGCTCTTGTAGTAGCCCACATAGGCCTGGCCCAGACCGGGCAGGAGCGAGAGGATGCCGGCCAGCGTGGGTGACTTGCGCATGCCCTCCCTCTTTCGGTCGGTCATGCTCTCCCTCTCCAAGCAGTGCTTGCAGAGGACAGCATCCTTCCAGTGGATAACACAGGTGTCGCACAGCGGTTGGTGACACGATGAGCACGCGGCGATGGCCGCAACCTCGGGGTGGTTGACGCAGTTCATGGCGTATTCCCTCCGTCCGACGGCGGCTCGGGCGCGACCGTCTCTTCCGCTTCGGCGGGTCGAACCGTTTCTCCCGCGCCGGCGGGTCGATCGGCGTCGAACAAGCCGATGCGATCCAGTGCATCCTCCAGCGCGGGGGCCAGCACGGCGATGCGCGGATTGGATGCAACACGGTTCTCGATTTCGGTATACATGAATTCCCCGACGCGGGCCCGCGTCCGGGAAAGGCCATCCACGATCGATTGGCGACCGTCCCCGATCGTCGCCACGACGCGCGCGCCGGCGACGGAGAGGGGGGACGAAAGCGAACCGGCAATGCTCGCGACCGAGACCTGCTGCTCGATCCGATCGCCCGCCTGGCGAGCGGAGTGGATCCACCCGGTCATCGAGGGGCCAGCCAGCGGGGCGGCCAGGAGCGCGCAGACGGCCGCGCCCTCCCACAGGGCCTCGGGGCGGCGGACCAGAGCCCGCAGCACCGCGAGCACGCTGGGACGCGCGGGCACCGTGCGCGCGAGGATCTCGCGTGCGAAGGCGTCGTCAGCCCGCAGCCGCGGAAGGGCATCGTAGTAGGCCGGCAGCTCGCGCAGGACGGTGGCCAGCGCTCGGCAATCGGCACACGCCTCGAGATGGGTCTCGACGCGGCGGGCGCTGTCCGCGACGAGCGGCGCGTCCACGGCCTCGGCCAGGCGCAACCGGATGTAGCCGCAATCTGCGCCGACCGTGCGATCGAGCGTGCGCGCCATCCAGTCGCCCGCGGGTTCCACCGTCGCGGATCTCCCGGCGCCGGCCGGTCCACCCATCGTCGCCGCGGCCAGCTCCTGACAGGTCGAACAGGTGGCCTCGTGCTCGACCAGCGCGTCGAAGAGGTCGGCCGGCACGTCCCCGCCCAGGTAACAGGGCAGCAACTCGCGGAAGGTCTTACAGTCCATGAGACCCCCCCGTCTGCGATGCCGCCCGCTGCAGCTCCAGGATGGCGCCACCCAGCTCGATCCGCGCGCGGTGGACGCGCGACTTCACGGTGCCGATCGGCACACCCAGCATGGCCGCCATCTCTTCCAGCGAATGACCCTGGAGATCCTTGAGCACGATCGCCTCGCGGCTGATCTCGCCCAGCCGCTCCATCGCGTTCATCAGGAACTCGTGACGTTCGCGGCGCAAGAGACGCTGGTCGGTTGCTTCGCCCGACGATTCGATCGTCGTGTACTCCTCGACGGGGGTGTCGACCAGCACGCGATCGCGCTTGCGGCTGCGATAGCGATCGATGCAGAGGTTCCTGGCCAGGCTGTTGAACCAGGTCAGGAAGGGCCGATCGCTCTGGTACTGGTCCATCTTCTCGTACAGGCGCACGAAGATCTCTTGAGCCAGATCGCGCGCCTCCTCCCGGTTGCCGGTGAACTGGTAGGCGAGGTTGAGGATCCGGTCCTGGTGGCGCCGGATGAAGCGCTCCCAGGCGCGCTCGTCACCCTCTCGGCAGAGGTGGATGAGTTGCTCGTCGGTCGACACCCCGAACCCGCTCCATCGCCGGTCGCGCTCGCCTGCGCCGGCTGCCGTTCCGCCGGCCGCCGTTCGCCGCGGGGCCCGGCCCCGCTGCCGCGATCGCTCCTTGGTACGAGGTCCCCTCGGGCGGAGTTCGGTGCCGGGGGCGATCCCACACCGCCCGCGGAGCGCTCAGTCCGCCCCAGGATAGGGCCACGCGCCGGCCGGGCAACTCCAAGTCCACGAGGGCGGCCCGCCGGCCGGGCGACTCCCAGTCCACGGGCGGATACCCGATGTATCTCAGGGTGTCGCCCGCCCAGGGCGGGCGCGGACGGCCCCTGAAGTCGGCTGGTCGCATAACTCGTTGACATTCAATGAAGTACCAGCCCAGTATCCGTGGGCTCCTGGCAGGGCACGCTCCTTGCGCGTGCATGCGCAGTCGGCTCGGCGACAGAAGGGCCTGGCCGGGCTCGTCACGAGTCCTCGCTGCGGGACCCGCGAGGTCCGGGAGGGATCGATGGATCTGCTGGCGCGGCTCCAGCGGAATCTGCTCCTTCGGCCGCAGCACCTCGCTGTGGTGGACGACTGGCGTCGCTGGCGCGCATTCGAGATCTATGTCGCCGCACTCCACCTGGCGCGCGAGATCGAGCAGACGACCGCGGGGCCCCACGTCGGGCTGATGCTGCCCACATCGGGTCTGACGCCCGTGGGAATCCTGGCGACCTGGATGCTGGGCCGGACGATCGTGCCGATCAACTACCTACTCCGGACGGCGGACCGCGACCACATCATCGAGGACGCGCAGCTGGACGCGGTCATCACGGTGACCGCGCTGATCGAGCAGTTCGGCGATCTGCCGCCTCACATCCGGCAGATTCGCGTCGACCGCATGACCTTCCGGGGGCTTCCTCCACTGCGCCGGCCGGTCTCTTGTGGCGATGATCATCTGGCGGCGCTGCTCTACACGTCCGGCACATCCGGGCGCCCCAAGGGGGTGATGCTGAGCGCCGGCAACCTGGCGGCCAACGTCAGGCAGTGTGTCGAGTGGGCCAGCCTGCCCCGCCGGACGGTTGTGCTGGGGGTCCTGCCGCAGTTCCACTGCTTTGGACTGACGGTGCTCACGCTCCTGCCCCTGTGGCTGGGGGCGAAGGCGGTCTATACCGCTCGGTTCGTTCCCAAGAAGGTACTGGAGCTGATGCGCGAGCATCGCCCGGACATCTTCCTGGCGGTCCCCTCCATGTTGAACAGCCTGCTCCACGCGAAGGGCGCGACCCACGATCACTTCGCCTCGGTGACCTACATGGTCTCGGGGGGCGAGCCGCTGCCCGAGAGCGTGTTCACAGGTTTCCAGGAGCGCTTCGGCATCACCCTGAACGAGGGCTACGGGCTCACCGAGACCTCCCCGGTCGCCAACTGGTGCCGCCCTGCGGATCACAAGCGCGGGTCCGTCGGTCCCCCGCTGCCCGGGGTACAGGAGAGGATCGTTGCCCTGGACGGTAGGACTCTGGGGGTGGGTGAGGAAGGGGAGGTGCGCATCAAGGGGCCGAATCTGACCCGGGGCTACTACAGGCTGGACGCGCAGACGGCTGCCGCCTTCGATGAGGAGGGCTACCTCCGAACCGGGGACATCGGGCGCATCGACGCCGACGGGCACCTGTTCATCACGGGGCGCGTCAAGGAGATGATGGTGATCGGCGGAGAGAACGTCTACCCGCGCACCATCGAGGAAGTGCTCGACCGCCATCCCGGAGTCCTGAGCTCGGCCGTGATCGGTCTTCCGCATCCCGGCCGTGGCGAGGTCCCGGTGGCGTTCGTCGAGATGGCCGCCGACGTGCCGTTCGAGGAGACGCGACTGCGGGCTCACTGCCGCGCGCACCTGGCGCCCTACCAGGTGCCGCGCCGGGTGATTCGCCTGGAGCGACTGCCGCGGAGCCCGACGGGCAAGATTCAGCGGGACGAGTTGCGCGGGCTCCTCGAAGGGTTGGATGCCTCGACGCGATGCGATTGACCACCCTCCCGCGGTCGGTGGGGGAGTCCGGCGACTGTCGTCGGGGCGGCCAGGTCAGCGAGGTCATACGTCCTTCCGGAATAGGTCGTCCAGTTTGCGCCGGGCTTCACTGCCGCCGCTGGGTCCCCGCTGCGCCACGGGTTCCTCCGCGAGCTGGAACCGCTCGCAGAAGTTGGCCCGCTCTCGATCGGTCACCCACTCCGTGTCCCGCTCGCGGCACTGGTTGTGGGCGCTCGGGTCGTGGTGCCGGCAGTTCCGGCAGCTGCGGAGGTCCTTGGTGCAGTGGGGGCAGGCCTCTGCCCGGGGCACATTGGCATAGCGCGCGTAGGAGAGACTGGCACCGCAGGACCAACACCGAGGCATGGGCAACCCTCCTCTGAAGACGGGCAGAGGATAGCCCAGATCTCGGCCGGCTCACAGGGCCAGACGCCACTGCTCCATCACGATCGCGGGCGCACAGCCGAGCCGGCGGAAGAGCGAGAGCGCAGCGTGATTGCGCGCATCGGTGCCGTCATGGTACTCGCGGCCGCCCATCGTGCGCATGGCGCGGAATCCGTGGAGCATTGCCTCCAGGCCCAGGCCTTGCCCGCGGAAGGCGGGCAGAAGCCCCAGGTAGTAATGGCTGCACCATCCAGAGCGAGGTGCGACGCTGGCCGCCAGGATCGCGGCATCACTTCCGTCGATCAGTCCGATCTGCAGCGCTTCCGGCGGCAGGATGAGGTCCTCGTCCTCGCGCCGCGCGAGCAGGAAACCGAGCGCGTCCTCCTCCGGATCGGAGTCGGGGTCTCCCTCGGAGGCGGCCTTCAAGACCCGCGCGGCGCGTTCCAGGGCGGGCCCGGGCGCGGTCTCGATCGAGATCCATGAGAGGCGGGGCGCCCCGACGAGCGCCTCGAGGCGGCTGATCGCCTCCTCGAGCGGCACGCGGAACTCCAGGCGGCCCAACTCATGCGTGAAACCGAGCTTCTCCAGGATCGACTGGAATGCAGCGGCCCGCATCGTGGCCACCTCCGGGTCGAGCCCGGCCCGCTGGCGCACGATGCGGGTCGTGATCAGCCGCGCCCCCTTGGCGCGACACGCGTCCACGGTCGTGCGGAAGGCCCGGATCCAGTCCTCCTGATCCGGGGTGCCCCGCGCGTCTGCAATCCAGTTGACCGGCAGCCCGAAGCTCCCGCCGCCGAACGGCATGGTGTCGAGCTTGGCGCACAATTCCTGCTTCGTGTCGTGAAGTTCGATCAACGCGATCCGCCTCCTCAGCCCCTGGGCTGCATCGTCTGCCGTGACCTGATGCCGGGGTCGAGGGCGATGCCGGCTTGTGCTCCCAATCTGACTCGGGCCCTACCTCGCGTCGGGCGAGATCTTGATCGCGAAGCGGCAGCGCGGATCCCCCCGCAAGGCCGATTCCAGCATTTCCACCTCGAGGGGTTGCTCGAGGACGACGTCGAACTTCAGCTTCTCGAATCCGGCGCTGCAGTAGCACCAGTCGGGTTGTACATCAACGTCGTCCATGAGGATCGCCTGGCGGGCGAGTGGGCAATGGCAGGCATAGTACCTCTTCAACACGGGATCCTGCTCGCGGAGGTATTCCTTGCCCGCGTACGGGATCTTGGTGATGTAGAGCCGGTCTCCCTCTCGAACGGCCGAGAGGATCTCCTGGTTGGACCGTACGTACTCGATCACCTCGGGGGTGATTTCCTGCTCGTACCAGATCCGCCCCTGGCGGTGGAACTCCTCCAGCTGCGCGACCGCCTCTTCGTGGACCTTCTTGAGGAAGCTCTCGAGGCTTTGCAGCTCTTTGAACCACTCCTTGTGCCGCTCGAAGCTCTCGACGGGGATCCCGTGGTTATTCCCGGTGAGCACCGTGCGGACTTGCTCCGCGGAGAGCTTCTGCTCGAGCCGCTCCATCAGGCGCCGCGTGATCGGCGGGTACGCCTCGGGCGGCGATCCCAGCGGAGGCATGGCGATGTCCTGAAAGACCTCCTCCCTGACCGCTTTCCCGGCGATGCTCTCCAGCCGTTCGGCGATCGAGTCGTACACGCCCAGGCCGCCGAAGATGGCCGTGAAGTAGATGTAGAAGTCGTTGCGCTTCGCGTGCCAGCAATAGCGCGCGAGGTCCAGCAGCCGTTCGCGCGTGTTGCGGCCGTCGCGGATCAGCGCGTCCAGGAAGACTCGCAGGTCGCCGATCGGCGCCGAGGCGAGGTCGTGACCCCGCGTGGCCAGGTGCGCCTCGAACTCACCGACCGTCTGCAGGGCCGCTGCGATCTGCTCTTCGGTGTACTTGCGGGTCTCCAGGAACTCCCGGAACGCTTGCTCGTTCATCGTAATTCTCCCCTGTGAATTGCCGCTCGGAGGGGGAGAACCGGAGCATATCCGGATCCGCGGCCTCTGTCTCGGCCAAAGTGCTGGTCTCGGCCCGAGGATCCGGGTCGAGCCAGGCGCTGTTCGCGTCCTGGGTGCTGTTCGTGTCCCAGGCGCTGTTCGCGCTCTAGTGGACGACGGCCACCCTGCCCGCTACGCGCTCACCCCCGCTCGTCACGAGGACGTAGTAGATGCCCGAGGAGAAGACGCCGGCGCCCTCCAGCCGCAGCTCGCCCGAGCCTGGCGCGGCCATGGTGGCGCTGGTCTGCGCGCTCAGCCGCCCGGCGACGTCGAGGAGTTGCGCGTGCACCGGCCCGGCGGCTCCGAGCACGAACCGCACGCACACATCACGTCCCGCGGGCTCGGCCCGCGCCGAAAGGAGCCGGAGACCTGCTGGGCGATTCTGGGCAGGTCGCACCGCGGACGGGCCCGTGATCCCATCGTCCACCTGGTAGATTGTGTCGTTCGTGTTGACGACAATCCACAGGTTCTCGCCATCGTGGGTGATTCCGTTGGGCGAGCCGCCCCCGTCGGGGCAGGGGAAGGAATCAAGGACCTGTCCGGTCGCCGGATCCAGCTTGTAGATGAGGGCAGTGCCAGCCATGTTGTTGTCCGACACCCAGATGAAGCCCATGGCCCATGCCAGCCCGTAGGGCGAGGCACCCGGCGCGGGGATCTGCCCCTGCGCCACGCCGAGGGTGTCGATCTGCCAGATCTTCTCAGGCGAACGCGAGTCGGCCAACCAGAGCCATTCCCCGTCCCAGCCAAGCCCGATCGGCTGGCCCTCGGAGCCGCCGGGGGCCGCGAACACCGCGCGCACGTCGCCGGTCACGGGATCCTTCTTGTAGAAGCAGTCTCCGGTGATGTCGACCTGCCAGAGGTTGTAGCCATCGTAGGTGAGTCCCTGCGGGCTGCTGCCCGAGTAGGGTACCGTGCCCAGCACGGTGCCGGTCAGGGGATCGAGCCGGTAGATGCCCTTCTGCTCCGTGGGCGCGAAGATGACCGAGTAGAGCTCACCTTCGACCCACGCGAGATCGGCGGGGTTGGCGCCCGGGGCGGGGATCGTGTGCAGAACGTCTCCGAGCGCTGCCCCCGCGGGCGCCGCCGTTAGGACGAGGGCCGCCAGGCCGAGGGCTGCGGTCAGGATACTGGATTGGACGGTGCGCATCTTGGCCTCCCTTCCACCGGGTCGGCCTCCGGGCGGGGGCACAAGCCCGGTTGACTGCGTGGAATGCATGAAGGATGGGTCGGGGGACTGAGCAGGGGATGTCAGCCGGTATCCTAGCTCACGCCGCACGCGCAGAGAAGCCCGCGGCGCTGGCTCGGGCGGTCGCTGCGAGCCGTGCCCAACTCGCGGATCGTATACAGTCAAGCCGGCGTGCTCAGCGCGGGCAACCGGAGGCCACGAAGGCTGCCCAGAAGCAAGGGTGGCCCAGATCGACCGGCGTCTCAGAAGGGGCGCGACCGGCGGCCGCGGCCCCACCACCGGCCCCTGAGCCAGAACCGGGGCTGGCGGCGCCTTGGGCCGCTTCGCGCAGCCGAGTCCGCTTCGCCTCGGCCAGCGCGCGGGACCCGTCCGCGCCGCCGGTGCGGGCGAACGACTCGTAAAACGCCCGCATCAGCAAGGCAGTGGCCTCGTCCGGAACGTCCCACAGCGCGGCGACCACGCATTGCGCCCCCGCGTAGTGGAAGGCGCGGGTCAGCCCGATGAGCCCCTCGCCGGTCACGTGCTCGCCCAGGGCCGAAGAGCAGGCAGACAGCACAACCTGGCGGCAAGGCAGTTCGATGCCAAAGACCTCGCCCGCGGTCAGGAACCCATCGCCCCGGCCTTCGGAGCCCGCGCCCAGCACCAGCCCCGAGTAGCGCGGGCGGCGCTCATTGAACAACCCGTGCGCGGCGATGTGCACGCAGTCGAAGACGCCCCCCGCCGCGGCCTCCCGCAGGCCGTCCTCCGTGGCGTCGCGTCCCTCGAGAGCGACGATCTCGGCCTGCCTGAACACGTCGCGGAGCATGGAGAGCTCTGTGCGCGCCCCCGGCAGGGCCGACCCGCCGCCCGCCGCGCGCGGCAGACTGGCGCCAAACAGCACATCAGGGGTTGCCTCCGCAGGCGGCGCACCCACGAGCAGCAAGCGCGCGGGCGGACCGGGCTGCACACCGGTGCCTGCGGGGCGGCGCTGGGCGAGCTCACCCGCGGCGTGCACATAGACGACGTCGGTCGACCGGACGAGGTAGGGGAGGCCCGCGAAACCCTCGGCTGCGGACCCCGTGCCGCCGGATGCGGGATCCTCCAGGAACAGCACCTCGAAAGGAACGTAGTGCGCTGCGCCATGCGGGGCGACGATCAGGCGCGCTGCGCGGCGGCATTCCTCGCGCACGGGACCCAGCAGGGACTCGGAGACCGCGCTGAGCGCGGGCACCAGGTAGTCCGGGAGGCCGCCCGAGAGGTTGTAGTCCTGGAGCAGCGGCAGCAGCTCCGCGATCTCGGCCTCGATCTGCGCGCGCGCCGGCAGTCGGACCAGACGGCTCGTCTCACGCGTCACGGCGCAGACGTAGGAAGCGTCCTCGCCCAGCAGGTACTCGAGCAGCAACTCGTCTGGCCCAAGCCCCGCGGCCTGGAGGTGTTCCAGGGTCTCGGGCTGCGGGTAGCGCACCGCCGCGTAGCGGGGATCGGCCTCCCGCAGCTCGCTCTCCAGCCCCGCGAGCTCATCCTCGAGGCGCGCGATGGCCATGTCGACCTCGCGCGCCGAGCCGGTCCCGCGCGCCGAGCCGGTCCCGGGCGGTGTGGTCGAGGCGGGCGCGCTCAGGAGCGTGGCGATGCTGTCGAGGATCGTTTCCTCGCGCGCGACATAGCGCGGATCGGCACGGCAGCGCAGGCCGATCTCGGCCTCGGTCAGCAGGTCGAGCAGCGAGCGCGCCTTCGCCCGCTGGATGAGCTCGAAGGCACGCCGACCTTCCGCGGGGCGTCCCCGGCTCAGCTCGAAGATCAGAGCCACCGCGTCGGCGTAGATTCCCTCGCTGCGCGCGTGCGCCCGGGCCTGCAGCTGCTCGGCGCCACGCGACCGGGCCCGCACGCCCTCGGCCAGCGCCATGGCCCGCTCGAGCAGCGCGAGCGCCTCCGACG
>CAZDKK010000043.1:0-41369 GCA_964506245.1 uncultured bacterium
GGCGGCGCCCCCGCCGCCGCGAGCGGCGGTGCTCCGCGCCGGGCCGCTCCCCCGCGGCCTGGCCGCCCTCGGACCCGCGGGGTGGGCGAGCCGTGCCGCCGGGGTCACTCGAGGATTCCCCCGCATTCCCTTCCAGAGGCTCAACCCCCATGGCTCCTACCTCACCCCGCCTGCGCCGGGCCCGCTACAGGTCCCCGCTCCTCGCCATGCCGTTCAGCTTCAGCAGCGCCCCTTCGGTGGCCAGCACCAGGTTGACGTTGCTCCGCAGCGCCTCGAGTAGCTCCTCGAGCACCAGGCTGCGGCGCTTGATCTCGCCCACCGACAGGTTTTCCTTCCGCAGCTGCTCGAGCCGGTCGAGGTTGGTGATCGACTCCGCCGGGAGGCCCTGCCCGAGGAGCAGCAGATCCTCGTACCATGCCATCATCAGGTCCACGAGCGCCACCGCGCTCTGTGCGTCCCAGCCCCGCCCGAGCGCCTGCACTCGCTCGGCCGCCGCTCCCGGCTCCCGCAGCGGCGGGCCGAAGAGCGCCACGGCCTGATCCCGCCGGGCGGCCAGGTCTTCGTCCCGGTGTGCCAGGGCCCGGCCCAGGCTGCCATGGGCTAGCGAGGCCGCCAGCCGCGTCTCGGCCGGATCGAGACCGGCCTGCTCGCGCAGCACTTCTTCGATGAAGTCGCGCGGCAGGGCCTTCAGGCGATAGCGCTGACAGCGCGAGACGATGGTGGGGAGCAGCTGTTGCGGATCCCGGCAGGTGATCACCAGATAGGTGCCCGCGCGGGGTTCCTCTATGAGCTTTAACGCGGCCTGCGCCGCCTCCTGGGTCATCTGCTCGGCTTCCCGGATGATCACCACCCGGTTGCCCTTCTCCACCCGCGCCTTCGACGATTCGCCTTTCAGCTCGCGGATCCGCTCGATCCCGATCGAGGCCTGCGGTGGTATCCGCCAGCAATAGTAGGGGTCCTGGCCGTAGGCCTCAAGCAGCTTGTGAGGTTCCTCCTCGGCCCGCGCCCGCCCGACCGGGGCCAGGACGATGAGGTCGGGATGGGTGAAGCGCGCCACCCGCCGGCAGGTCACGCACCCGCCGCAGGGCGGGTCCGCCTCGCGGCAGAGCAGCAGCTGCGCCAGGCCCTGGGCCGTCCGCATCCTTCCGACGCCTTCGGGCCCCCAGAGCAGGATGGCGTGCGGCATCTTGCCCCGCCGCCATGCCTCTCGCAGGCCGGTGACGACGGCGTCCTGGTGACGGATCAGGTCGAGCAGGACCGGCCCGGACGGGCGGCGCTCGTCGCGACCGAACAGGTCCATTCCCTTCCTTCCTCCTTCACCCCCTCGGAGCCACTGCTAGGGACGCGCCAGCCACCGGGCCGGGTCGCGCGCCTCTTTGCCCTGCCGGATCTCGAAGTGGAGCCCCGGACCGTACAGCGAGTCGGTGCTGCCCACGCGTGCGATGGTCTGCCCGGCCGTGACCTGGGCCCCCTGGGTGACCAGGACCTCGGAGGCGTGGGCGTAGAGCGTGAAGTAGTCCTGCCCGTGATCAAGGACCACCGTCTCACCATAGCCCCCGAGCCAGCCCACGAACACCACAACGCCGGCGGCCACGGCTTCGATCGGGGTTCCCTCGGCCGCCTCGATCTGGATCCCCTTCTGCCGCACGCGCGTGCCGTAGCGCGGGTGCACCTGGGTGCCGAAGGAGGCCGCCACCCGCCCCTTCACCGGCCAGGGGAGCTTGCCCTGCCGGCTCGCCAGCCCCGCCCCCGGCGCGCCGCGTGCCGATTGCTGCGCCGCGGCGATCAGCTGCTCGATCTCCGCCTGGGAGGCGAGCAGCTTGGCCGTCTGGGCCTCGTAGCGGGAGATCGTACCCTGCAGTTCCCGGCGATCGCGCTGGCGCTGGGCCTCCTGCCCCTCCAGCTCGCGCAAGCGGGCCTCGCGCTCTACGCGCAGGTCGAGAACCGCCTGGCGGCGCTGTTCCGTGTCCGCCAGCTCGCCGGCGATCTCGGTGCTCTGCGTGGTGACGGAGCCGATGCGCTCGCGGAGCTTGTGGATCGTGCGGATCCAGTAGTGCGACCGGGCGAAGATGGCCCCCACGCTGCGGGAGGAGAGCAGCAGCTCGGCCGCATCCACCCGCCCGCGCTTGTAGTAGCGCACGAGCGACTGCGCGAGCTCCGCGCGCGCGCGCCCCAGCTCCACCGTCTTGACGTGCAGGTTGTCGCGGTGGGTGGTGAGGTCGTGCTCGAGCGCGGCCACCTGCTCATCCAGCATGGCGATGTACTGGGTGGTGGCCGAGCGCTGCCGCTCCAGCTCGGCCAGGATCTTCCCCAGGTCCTCGCCCTGGCTGCGGAGCTGGGCGATCCTGCGCTTGCGCTCCTCGATCTTGGCCTTGAGCTCCTTCAGCTCGGCCTGCCGCTGGCGAATCACCGCCTCGGGATCGCCGCGGCTCACGGCCGGCAGCGCGGCGATCAGTGCCGCCGCCGCGAACACGGCCGCCAGCAGACCGATCGCCGCAGGCCGCCCGCGAACGCCCGGCCTGCGGCCAGTGCTCTGCGGGCGGCGGAGAACCGGGCTCATCGCGCGCCCCCCCTAGCGCCGCGGCCGCCCGCGCCGCCGCTCGAGCTGGTGCAGCGACAGCTCGACCGTGGCGAGGCTGCCGGCGATGCCGATCAGGCCCACGCCGCCGAGGAAGAGCAGGATCGATCCCGGCGGCAGGAAGACCAGGCCCGGCAGCAGCCGACCCCCCGTCGAGAAGCCAATGTAGAGCAGCAGCAGCGAGAAGAGCGCGCCGATCACGCACAGCATCACGCCCGCGATGACGAAGGGCGAGCGGACGAAGGCGTCCGTGGCGCCGATCATCTTCAGGATGGCGATGGGCTCCTCGCGCATGATGACGATCAGCCGCAGGGTGTTGGCCAGCACCAGCACGATGGCCACGACCGCCAGGATGCCGGTGATGGCGTTGGCGCGGTGGATCATCGCCAGGCCCTGATCGAGCGCCTCCACCCAGCGCTCGCCGAAGAGCACGTCCTCGACCCCCTCGTACGACTCGATCTCGTGGGCCAGGCGGCGCAGCGTGGCCACGTCGTCCGCCCCGGGCGCGGGGCTGATCTGCAGTACGTCGGGCAGGGGGTTCTCGCCCAGGGCCTCGGCCAGCCCTGGGCCGCCCAGCTCGCTCTCGAGGTCCTGCAGGGCCTCGTCGCGCGTAACCAGCCTCACCGACCGCACCTCGACGAAATCGCTGAAGTGCTGCTCGAGCTCGGCTCGCCGCTCGACCGTGATCCCGGGGTCGAGGAAGACCGAGACGCCCTTGCGCTCGCTCATGCGATCCGCCAAGAGGAGGACATTGTGGCTGAGCAGCATCAGCAGCAGGAGCAGGAAGAGCACCGCGCCGATGGCGGTGATCGCGGCCAGGCTGGCGGAGAAGTTCCGCCGCAGGGAGGACCAGGCCTCGTGGATGAAGAACCGCAGCGCCTTCAAGGGCTCAGTAGATCTCCGTCCCGTGCGGCCGCAGGAACAGGTCCTCCACGAGGCGCCCCTCGCGCAGGGCCAGCTTGCGGGTCGCGAAACGCGATGCGAAGTCGACGTTGTGCGTGGCCACGATGATGGTCGTGCCGATCAGGTGCAGCTGCTCGAGCAGCAGCATGATCTCGTACCCAGTCTGTTCGTCGAGATTGCCGGTCGGCTCGTCGGCCAACAGGATCGGCGGCTCGTGGATGAGCGCGCGGCCCACCGCCGCGCGCTGCTGCTCCCCGCCGGAGAGCTCGTGGGGGAAGCAGTTGCGCTTGCCGTAGATGCCCACCGCGTTCAGCACGCGCGAGACCGCGCGCGTGATGACCTGGCGGTCGAGCGTACCGGTCATCCGCAGGCAGTAAGCCAGATTCTCGAAGATGGTCTTGTCGCGGATCAGCCGGAAGTCCTGGAAGACCATCCCGCAGCACCGGCGCAGGTGCGGCACCTCCCCGCGCGAGATCGTGTCGCTGCTGTAGTCCGCCACCTGGACCACACCCTGGGTAGGGCGCTCTTCCAGCGTGACCATCCGGAGCACGGTCGACTTGCCCGCGCCGCTCTCCCCCAGGATGAAGACCATCTCTCCGGCTTCGATGAGGAAGCTGAGATCCTCGATCGCCCAGCGGCCTCCCTGACCCGGGTAGCTCATGCTGACGTGATCGAAGCGGATCATGGCTCGGCCGTCCTGTCCGGCGACTCCTCCGGCAGGCCGGTCGGATCCCAGGGGTCCTCGCGGACCAGCGTGTAGAAGTCGGGGGCATCCTTGCGGCTCTGCTGCCGGTCGGGAACGCGCTCGATGCGGATCACGCGCACCCTGTCCCCGACCAGGCCGCGCAGCGCGATCTCCTCCTGCGCGCGGATCTCTCGCGACGGGCGAACCCGCTGCCCGCCGACCAGGATGCGGCCCTCGCGGCAGCCACGGGTGGCCTGGGAACGACTCTTGACCAGGCAAAGCCAGTGCAAGACCTGATCGACCCGCATCCTCACCCCGCCCCGATCGCGCCCCGGCCCAAACCGCGCGGGCGCAGCGGCGTCATTCGTCGCCCCAGGTGCGCCGCTCGATGTAGTGTTTCTGCCTCAGGCCGTCGACCCAGGTGCGATAGCGCCCTTCCATTCTCTGGTTGCGCACGAGCTCGCCGAGCTGGTCGGCGATCTCCTCGAAGGCAAACTCGCGCTCCGACTCGCGGCCCGCCACGCGGAAGATCTGGACCTCCGTCTGGCTCGCGATCGGCTCGCTGATCTCGCCCACCCCCAACGCCAGGATCGGGCCGCGGATCGTCTCGCCCAGCGCGGAGGCGGGCAGCCAGTCGAGGTCACCGCCCTTCTCGCGCGAGAGCGGGTCGTCCGAGTACTGGCGGGCCAGATCGGCGAACGACTCGCCAGCCTGCAGGCGCCGGTGGATCTCCTCGGCCAGCGCCTCGGCCCGCGCCCGGTCGGCCTGCACGATCGGGACACCGAAGAGGATGTGGCTGGGGTGAACCCACGCGCCCGCGGGGTCCTTCTCCTGCACCAGGATCAAGTGGAAGCCGAGCGGGCTGCGCAGCGGTCGGCTGACCACGCCCGGCGCCAGCGCGAAGAGCGAGTCCTCGAAGGCCTGGCCGAGGCGGTCCGCGAAGTCGCCGTGGTTGACCCGATGGAGGTCGCCGCCGGAGCGGCCATTCGGGTCGTCCGACCACCGGCGCGCGGCGTCGGCGAAGGTGATCGTCCCGCGGGCGATCTGGCCGGCCACATCGGCCGCCTGCTCGCGGGCGCGGTCGTAGAGCGCGGGGTCGGGCTTGACCTGGATAACGATGCGCTGGAGGTGGATCCCGGTCTCGCGCGGCGGCAGCTCCGAACGGTGCTGGTCGTAGTAGGCCCGCACCTCTTCAGGGGTGACGTCGACCTGGCCGTGCAGCTGCCGCTGGATCATGCGGCTGACCGACAGCTCGAGACGCGCCTGCTCGCGGTAGCGCGCCCGCAGCTCCTCCTCGGTCAACCCCTCGCGCCGGAGCTGGAGCTGGAAGGATTCCTCGGAGCCCGTCTCCTCGCGGTTGCGCGCGATGGCGTCGTTGACGACCTGGTCGATCTCCGCCTCGTCGACCGGGATCTTCTGCTCCTGCGCCTCGAGGTAGATCACGCGCTGGTCGATCGCCTGCTCGAGGATCTCCCGGCGGAGTTGGCGCACCCGCGCGGTGTCGCCGGGCGTGATGCCCATGCTCTGCGCTGCCATGGCCAGCTGGGCCTCCAGCTCGCTCAGCAGGATCGGCTGGTCATCGACCACCGCGATCACCCGCTCCACGAGTTCGGGAGACTGGGCCGCGGGCGCCGCGCACGCGGCCACCAGGGCGGTGAGCGCCACAAGGGGGAGCAGCGCGCATCTGCGACGCTCCGATTCGCTGGACAGCACGATGGGACTGCTCTTCATCTGGGCCCTTTCTGACCTCGCGCCTCCGTTCCCTCACCCCGCGCATCCTTGGCGCGAGGAGGATACTGGACTGGCTGAATCCATCCAACCCCAAAGCCGAAATGCGCAGCCACACAGGAAGAAAGCGCCATCAGGATCCCCGCTCGCGCACCGATATCCCGAGTATGCGCCGCGCCCGGGACCCCTTGGGTCTCGCCGGGTGCCGGCGTTCGGCTCCACGGGGCACGCGCCATGCGCAACCCCGCTGGTGCTCCGACCCGCGGCCGCGGGCGCGCTGTGCCCCGGCCGCGGGCGGAGGCCGACCCAGGTCGATGAGCCGGAAGGTCGTGCGCCCGTGACGCCCGAAGTCGAAAGCCTCGCACCAGAGCGGGAGCTGCTGGACCCCTGCTGGCTCGGCTTCCTCGACAGCCAGGCGCGCCTGCTGCAGGCTCATCTGAACCTCTGGGCACCTGACCTCTCCCCCATTCGATCGTGGCCGGCCGATCGCGCGCCGTCCGACGCGGGAGCCCTGCGCGACCTGGTGCGCCGGTGCCTGCTCGAGCGGCGGCCGCTGTGGAACACCGCCGGCGATGCAGCCCCCTCACTGGCCGTGCCCGTCCTCGCGGCGGCCGAGGTGGTGGCCGTGCTGACCGCGCGCCCGCGCTCGATCCACGAACCGCGCCCCGCCGGAATCGGTTCCGCGGAGGGTCCCGGCCGCGGGCTGATCGCACCGGGAGACGCGGCCAGCGCCGAGCCGGCGTGCGACACGGGGCCGTGGAGCGACCCGCGCCGGCCGGCAGCCCCCCCCGCGCCGGGGGCAAAGGCCCCCCCCGAGCTGGCCGTCCTGCGATCGAGCCTGCAGGCCACCGCGGTGCTGCTCGGCCAGCATCGCGAACTCCTCCAGCAGGCCGCCGCGCAGACGGACGAGCTGGCCGCGCTGCGCGACCAGAGCGACCTGATGCATCGCTTCGCCGGCAAGCGCGGTGATCCGGCTGACTGGCGCGAGACGATCGAATTCATCCTGCAGCAGGGGTGCGCGGCGACCGGTGCGGACGTGGCGCTGCTGCAGCTACCCAACGAGCGGGCGCCGATGATCGTGCGGCCGGCTCCCTCTCGCGGCGGCGTCAAGGCCGATCCCAAGGAGCTGCGGCAGCTCGCCGCCCAGATCTGGTGGAGCATGCGCGGCTGGCCCACGCCGCAGGTCCAGGGTCCGCTCGAAAAGGTCCTGGGCCATGCCCCGGCGATCCCGGGCCGCCTGCAGGTGGCGGCGGTGCGCCTCTGTCCGGCCCGCCCGAAGGCGGGCTTCCTCGCCTTCCTGCGCCGGGGTGCCCGGCCTTTCGCGCCGCACCAGCTCGGTCTCCTGGAGGGGTTTGCAGACCAGGTGGCGATGGGCGTGCGGGACGCCGACCTGCACGAGGACCTGAGCGAGTTCCTGATGTCGACGGTCAAGGCGCTGGTCTGCGCCATCGAGGCGAAGGACAGCTACACGTCCGGCCACTCGGCCCGCGTCAACCTGATCGCCATGCTGATCGGCAAGCAGCTCGACCTGCCCGGCGAGCAGATGGAGACGCTCAAGTGGGCCTCGATCCTGCACGACGTCGGCAAGATCGGGATGCCCGGATCGATCCTGAAGAAGCCCGGCCGGCTGGATGACGCGGAATACGAGATCGTGAAGGAGCACCCCTGGCGCGGCTACGAGGTCGTGGGCAAGATCCGGCAGCTCAAGACCGCCAGTCAGGCGGTGCTCTTCCACCACGAGCGCCTCGACGGCCTGGGCTACCCGCTGGGCATCTCCGGCGAGGCGATCCCCCGCGCGGCGCGCATCATCGCCGTGGCCGACTCGTTCGACGCCCTGATCACCCGCCGTCCCTACCGCGACCCCTGGAGCATCGACGACGCCTACGCGGAGATCAACCGCGCGAGCGGGACCCACTTCGATCCCCCGGCCGTGCAGGCGCTGGGGCAGCTCCTGCCCTTCATTCGGGAACACCGCGTCATGCTGGAGTCGGCCGACCAGGCAGCCTGAAACCCGCCGCGGCTCGGCCAGCCAGGCGCATGCGCCCGCATGGGCGCGCCAATGCGCGAGCCGTCTTGACCGCTCCCCGACAACCCGCCTACGCTCCATCTGCTCGTGCGTGTCCCCGCTCGCTCGCCGCGGCGGATCGACTCGCCCGGGCAAGACCGGCCCGGGCACGGCTCGCCGCCCCGGCCGACAACAGGAGGACCGCCCGTGGCCCAGACGCCCGCCGATGCCCTTCGCTCGACCGCCCCCGCTCATCAGCCGTACATCGCCGCCGGGACCGTGATGCGCGAGTTCACCCTGCGCGCGGTCCTGATGGGCACGGTCCTGGGGATGATCTTCGGGGCCTCCTCGCTCTACCTGGTCCTCAAGGTGGGGCTGACGGTGAGCGCCTCGATCCCCGTGGCGGTGATCGCGATCACGCTCTTCCGCCTGGCGTCGAAGTTCGGGGTGCGCGACGCCACGATCCTCGAGAACAACATCGTCCAGACGGCCGGCTCCGCGGGTGAGTCGATCGCCTTCGGCATCGGCGTCACCATGCCCGCGATCATGATCCTCGGCTTCGACCTCGCGATCACGCGGGTGATGCTGGTCGCCGTACTGGGCGCGCTCCTGGGGATCCTGATGATGATCCCGCTCCGGCGGGCGCTGATCGTGCAGCAGCACGGGGTGTTGAAGTATCCCGAGGGCACCGCCTGCGCCGAGGTGCTCAAGGCCGGGGCCTCGGAGGAGTCGCGCGCCATGGCTTCCGCCGCCGCGCAAGAGGAGGCGCGCGCGGCCGAGGCGGCGGGCCTGAAATCGGGCACCAGCGGACGGACGATCTTCACCGGCTTCGGGATCGGCCTGCTGTACAAGACCCTGATGGTCGCGCTCAAGGGGTGGAAGGACGTCCCGGAGAAGATCTTCGGCGCACCGTTCAAGGCCGGGTCGATCGCGGCCGAGATCTCGCCGGAGCTCCTGGGCGTGGGCTACATCATCGGGCCCAGGATCGCCTCGGTCATGTGCGGCGGCGGCGTGATGGCCTACCTGCTCCTGATCCCGCTGATCAAGTTCTTCGGCAATGCGATCCCCGGGCCGCTCGCGCCGGGCACGATCCCGATCAGCGAGATGACCCCCAGCCAGATCCGCGGCGCCTACATCCTCTACATCGGCGCGGGGGCGGTCGCGGCCGGCGGCATCATCAGCCTGGGCCGCTCGCTGCCGATCATCTGGAGCGGGGTGCGCGAGGGGCTGCGCGACGTGGGCGTGGGCTCGAAGAGCGCCGGCGACATCCACCGCACCGAGCACGACCTGCCGATGAAGCTCGTCTTCGCCGGGATCCTGGCGATCATCGTCGCGATCGTGCTGGCTCGGCCGCTCCACATGAACTTGCTGGGAGCCATCCTGATCGTCCTGTTCGGGTTCCTCTTCGTGACGGTTTCCTCGCGACTGACCGGCGAGATCGGTTCCTCTTCGAACCCGATCTCCGGGATGACCGTGGCGACGCTGCTGCTGACCTGCATGATCTTCCTGCTCGTCGGCTGGACGGGCGGCAACCACTACGTGACGGCGCTCTCGGTGGGCGCCATCGTCTGCATCGCCGCCTCGAACGCGGGCGCGACCTCGCAGGACCTGAAGACCGGGTACCTCGTGGGCGCGACGCCCCGCCTGCAGCAGACCTCGATCCTGATCGGCGCGCTGGTCTCAGCCCTGGTCCTGGGACCGATCCTGCTCAAGCTGAACGACACGGCCACGGTCTACGTGCCGATCGACCAGGTGGCGCCCGGGCTGCGCACCAACCCCGCGCCACTGGCGGCGCGGGCGCGGCTGGAGGGGCCGCAGGCGCGCAGCGACGCGCGTGAATACCGCGTCTGGCAGAAGCGGGACACGCAGGGCGGTCCCGAGGGCAAGTACCTGGTCGACGACTCGGGCGCGGCGGTGTACCTCGTCGATCCCGGCATCAACGGCACCTACCAGCAGCGCCCCGACGGCACGACGGTGCGCAAGTTCGACGCGCCCAAGGCCACGCTGATGAGCTACATCATCCGCGGCATCCTCGACCGGCAGCTCCCGTGGGGCCTCGTGCTCTTCGGCGTGATGATCGCCATCATCCTGGAGATGGCGGGGATCCCCTCGCTCGCCTTCGCGGTGGGGGTCTACCTGCCGCTCTCCTCCTCGAGCCCTATCTTCGTCGGCGGGATGATCCGCTGGATCGTCGATCGCCGGCGGCGGCGGGACCTGAAGGGTGCGATGGTGACCGCGGAGCAGCTCGCGGCCGAGAGCGACAAGAGCCCGGGCGTGCTGATGGCCTCGGGCTACATCGCCGGCGGGGCGATCGCGGGGATCATCATCGCCTTCATGGCCGGCGTGCTGATGCACCTCGACGACACGCTGACGCGCTGGTCGGGGGCGCACAACCCGTTCTACGGGGGGGCGGCGGCGAACCTGCTCGCGCTGATTCCGTTCGCGGTGCTGTGCGCGGTGCTGTATCTGGTCGCGCGGGAGAAGATGCTGGGCGGGAAGAGGACTCAGAGGTGCTAGCACACATAGGCGCGTCGCCTTCGCCGGTGGCGGTCCCCGCGGTTCCTAGGAGCTGAGAGGCGTCATCTCCAGCTGCACCTTCACCCCCACCAGGTCCCGCGCGTCCACGCCCGTCAGCTCCGCCGTCCCCTGCGGCCCGACCGGGAACGACAGCCCGCGCTCGGGAAGCACGAGCTGCGTCCCACCGGTCCCTGACTCGCCCTGGCGGATCACATAGGCCACGATCGGCCCGCCGGGCTCGACCCGCCGGAAGTGGACCAGCACCTGCCGATCGGCACTCGCGAGCGTCGGCAGCCCCGCGACCTGGTCGATCTGCGGCGCGGCGGCCAGGACCACGCCCTCGGCAGGCCAGTCCGCAGCGAGCCACTCGAGGGGGACGATTTGGCGGATTGTGCCGGATGAGACGGTAGGGCGCTGTGCACCCGCCGCGATCTCCACAACCCTGCGGATCCACGGCGGGGCGTTGCCAACGGTGATGGGTCCGGCGTCCGCCTCCTCTGCCCCAACGAGAGGATCGAGTCGCTCGGCCTTGACGCAGGCGGCCACCAGACGCCGGCACTCTTCGCAAGCCAACAGGTGCTCACCCAGCACTCGGCACAGCGCCGGGCTGGCTTTCCCGGCGACGAGAAGGGTGATCTGCATGTCCGTCAGGCACCCTGACATGGTGCACCCCACGAATCCGCCCGCGACTCGATCCCTCTATGGAAGGGATACGCAACCCGGGCCTCATTCCTTTCTCTCAATCTCCTGCCGTCCCCAGGCCACCCGTGCGGCCCTGCCCCCGGACCCGCTACGTGCCGCCCAGCCGCTCCCTCAGGTGATCCCTCGCGCGCGACAGGAGCGCGGCCACTCCGCCCGCACTGATCGCCATCAACCGCGCGATCTCTTCGTCCCGCAGCCCCTCGAGTCGCCAGAGCGTGGCCTCGCGTTCGCGCGCGGGCAGCCGGTCCACGGCCTCGCGCACCTCCCGGCCCACCAGCAGGCGCTCGGCCTCCGGGGGCGCGGTCAGGGTGTCGAGGACCCGCTCGAGGGTCGTCTCACGGCCCTGGTCCTTCTCGGCGCGGCTGCGTCCCCGGGATATGTGAAAGCGCCAGGCGAGCACGTGCAGGTAGGCCGGGAGGGGAGCTCCCAGTTCGGGGCGGAACGACTGCAGGCGATGCTTCTCCTGTTCGAACAGCCAGAGGAAGAACTCCTGGGCCCGATCGGCGGCCTTCTCGGGGTCCGAAATCCACTTGCGGCAGTGGCCCCGAATCAGCACGTCGACCCGCAGGCAGAAGGCCTCGGCCAGGACCGGGTCCCCGGCGAGATAGCCTCGCCACAGCCGGACCCATTCTTCATCCGAGGTCATGATCGCCCCTTGGTGCTGCGCTCGAGCTCAAGGTCTCGCCGCTGCGGCCAGGCCACCGTCGCCGGGGTCCCACCCCATCTGGATCGTCCGTGTCCGGCGGAAGAGCCTCCTCCAGCGCTCCAGAAACTGCTCGGACGAGAAGTCCGTCTTCGCGCCGGCGCTGACCCAGCGCTGGCACTGGTCCGCGAACGTCTGATTCACGATGATGCCGACCCCTTCTACGTCGAGATCGGACGGGACGTTCAGCAGGTAGTCGCCGGCCTGACTGACACCGGCCCCGATCTCGACCCGGATGAGCTTCCCGGAACTCGCTCCCTCCCGCTGCCCCAGTTGGAACCCACCTAGGTGCGTGATCCCACTCACCTCGAAGTAGCCGGGCAGCATCGGGGCGACGAGATGGGCGATACAAGGCTGCGCGTCCAAGGTCCAGCGGTCGCGGGCGGCAACAGCCTCAGCGCTGTCCTCTGGCGGGGAATAGAAATCGTCGCCCCGCAGCACCAGCAGGCTCATCCCACCACTGGGGCCGTGGTACCCCGCGGCGACGACCTCCACCCGGCCATCCTGGTCGAGGTCGAGAGTCAGCAGGTGTTCCAGGTGACCCTGATGCAGGACGCTGCCGGTCCGGACGAGCTGACGATGCCCATCATCATCGAGGATCGAGAGCCCCGTGATCGCGTACGGATTCGCGGAGGCGGAGATGACGATCTCGTCACGCCCATCCTGGTCCAGATCGGCGAGCACGCCCGCCTTGACGTCGTAATGCGCCCCTGGATAGTGGTGCCGCGGTTCGTACGGCACTCCCATCCCCTCGATCCCCCTCGAGCGGACGATGCGGTCGGTGCGCAGGTCGCGGACCTCCACATACCCTTGGTGACCGCCCTTGAATTCCTGGCTGTACCCGCACACCAGGCAAGGCCGTCTGTACAGGTCTCCATCGAGATTGTCCGAGATCTGCGCAAATCCGATGCCCCGTCCCTCCGGAGGCATCACCTCGATGTCCCGGATGCCGGGCAGGGCCAGGGCGAATCCGGGCCGGGTCACCGCGGGCAGGCGCAGCGAGCTGACCGGCGGAAAGGGGCGCCAGAGCGGGTACCAGTGGACCGAGACCTCGTCCAGAATGCGCGGCAGGAACCCCACCAGCGCGATGGCTCCAAGGATGCTCGCAGTGGTGAGGAGGGCCTTCCCGAGCACTGGGCGCTGCAGGTCGCGCGCCAACGCTCCGGGTAGCTGCCACGGGCGTACCAGGTTCCTGTTGCCCAGCGCTTCCAGCAGGTCGCTGACCTCGATGACCTCGCCGCCCCAATCGAGGTGCCGCATGATCTGCCGGGCCAGCGTCCCCATGCCGTGCGGCACGACGATGCCCGCCGCCCCCGCCGCGCGCGCGACGCGGATCTTCGCCGCCAGGGAGGCGCGGTCGACCTGCAGCACCTCGCCCGAGGGCAGCACAGTCCCGGTCCACGCCAGATCGTCGCGCGGGCGCAGCCCATGGCCGCCCTTCAGGCCGCCTGTCATCGCGCCCGCCATCGCGACGGCCAGGGCCAGGCCGATCGAGTCACCGGCGAGCGGCATCTGCTTCTCGGGAATCGAGAGATCGAACCCGAGGCGCTCGAGGTCGATGCGGCGCAGGGCGCCGGAGTGCACCCCCAGGCTCCCACCCGATCCGCCGCCCGCCCCCGCCAGACGGTGCATCGCCCCACGCGCCGCTACGCGCAGATCGGCCGCGACGTCGTGGAAGGCGCGCAGCCCTGCCGTGGCCTTGAGCGCATTGCCGTTGTTCCAGGTGATCGGGTCATCCTTGGGGTGCTTCGCCCGCAGCGCCGTCGTCAGGATGGCTGGCATGCCGACGTACTCGTCGGCGCCCTCCTGGCCGGGTACCGGGGGAAGCTTGCAGACGAGGGGCACGAACACCGAGACCTGGGCCGCCGGCGCCGGCCTCGACCCGTCGGGCCCGGTGTCACGCTCCCGCTGGCGGGGCACGCCCCGAGCGTCGCGCGACGGCTCCTGCACGGCCAGCCGCCTGAGCTCACCTGCCTCACCGGCGGAAAAGACCCCAGCCCGCTCTAGCTCGGTCACGACCGCGCCGATCAGGCGCGCCTGCTCGGTGTCCCAGCAGGTGTACGCATCGTCCCGCAGGGCTTCGCTGAGCCAGGGGCCGATCTCGTCCAGGTAGTACGCACGACCCTGCACGTCGCTTGGCACCGCCCGAATGAACCGGGCGACGGCCGCCGCCCGGGCGCAGGGCATCACGCTCTGCTGGAGGAAGGCGCGCAGAGACTCGCAGGCATGCTCGAGGTCCAGGATGTCCACGCGTGGGCCTCTTCTCACTCCACGGCGATGTCATCGACCCGGGCGGGCACTCGTCAGGGGTACCCCCGCCGGAATCGCTGTGTCTCCCCGAGCCGCCGGGGCGCCACGCGGCAACAGGAAACAACGGCAATCCAATACAACCGTGCGTCTTGCGCACACCCATGAGGCTAGCCCGAGACCTCGGGATGGATCAAGCCCGGAGTCGACCTGGGCCCACGCTCGAGGCGATCAAGAGAAGGACGGGCGAGGCGAGTCGCACGCTTCGATACCCACAACGGCCGCTGTCAAGGGCTCCGCGGCCCCGCGCGCACACAGCCGCAGCTCGCCCGCCCCGCAGGCCTCGATCTGCCCCGCGAGCCGCTCGTCCAGGTACTGGGCGAAGGGCCGGACGTGCAGGTAGAGGGCGGCGAACGAGACGACCAGCCGCACGGCGCGCGGATTGCGGATCAGGCATTCGAGGACAGCCCGCCAGTAGTGCACGCGCACCGAGCGCTCGCGCAGGCCCATCTGCCGGCTGATGCGCACGAAGGAACGCAGATCGCGCAGAGCATACCGCGGCGGGCGGCGCAGCTTGTGCCCGGAGAGATTGAGCGCGCGCGCCGCGCGTCCCACGCGGCCGAAGAAGGCGCGCGGGTCGTAGATCCGCCGAAGGACCTCGCGGTAATCGCCGAGAATCTCCCGCCGCGGGCGCAGCGTCACGTAGTTCAGCCCGGTGGTGCACTGGTCCGTGTCGCCGTCAGACGCCACGCGATCGGAGTCCGCATAGAGCCGCCCCTCGGCGAGCAGCCGCCGGAAGAGCTGCGTGCCGGGCAGCGCATAGAGCAGCCCCACCATGCAGACGGGGATGGCCGCCTGCTCGATGCAGTCGATCATCCCGGAGGCAACCGACCCGACCTCGGCGTCGAAACCGATGATGAAGCCGGCGTTCACGAAGATCCCGGCACGGTTGATCTTGCGGATGCCGGCGGTGATGTCGCGCCGGGCGTTCTGCAGCTTCTGGGTGCTGAGCAGCGTCGCCGTGTCAGAGCTTTCGATGCCCACGAAGATGGCGAAGAATCCGGCGCGCCGCATGGCCTCCAGTAGCTCGTCGTCCTCGGCCAGATTGAGGCTCGCCTCGCTGGTGAACTCGAAGGGATGGCCCCGCCGCTCCAGCCACTGGCCGAGCTCGGCCAGGAAGGGCTTGAGCGTCTTGCGGTTCCCGATGAGGTTGTCGTCGACGAAGTCGACGTGGCCCCGGTAGCCGAGCCCATGGAGGGCATCCAGCTCGCGCAGCATCTGGGCGGGGGTCTTGGAGCGGGGGACGCGTCCGTTCAGTTCGATCACGTTGCAGAATTCGCAATTGAACGGGCAACCCCGGGAGAATTGCACGCCGACGTGCATGTAGTGCTCGAGCTCGAGCAGGTCGAAACGGGGCACCGGCGAGGCCTTGATGTCGGGAAACGCCTGGGCGGTGAAGAGACCGCGCACCGCTCCCGCGCGCCAGGCCTCGATGAACTCACCCATGATCTGCTCGGCCTCGCCGATGACCCGAAAGTCAGCTTCATCATAGACGGCCGGGCTCGCGGTCACGTCGGGCCCGCCCATCACGACCGGTTTCCCGCACGCGTGGGCCATGGCGATGACCCGTTTGGCGTCGCGCTGCTGCGGGAGCATGCCGCCGACCATCACGAGGTCGGCCCAGCGCAGGTCCTCCTCTGCCAGCTCCGCGGTGTTGCGATCGACCAAGCGAACGGTCCAGTCCTCGGGCAGGAGCGCGGCAACCGTGATGAGCCCGAGCGGCGCGGCCACGTGGCGGGCGCCTACGACCGCGCATGTCTCGCGGTAGTTCCAGAACGAATGGATGCTGAAACGGGGGTTGACCAGCAGAACGTTGGGATTCTGTGAGCGCTCCAGAATAGGCACCTCCAGGCAACAGGACACATCACTCGCGGCTGCGATAGCCGTCTCATTCGTGGTCGTGGCAACCTTCCTTATCTGTGACCGCCAGCGGGATCCGTTCGGGGGCTGCGCCGGACTGCCATGCTACCGCAGCGGTTCGAGGCGGAATCCTCCACAGATCGAGCAGCGGCAGTATGGGGCTTGCACGCTTCCAGCGCCACCGGGAAATCGTTGCCCTGGACCCCCGGCGTGACCAGGGGCATGGGCGGGCATTGACATGCCCGGATCAGCGCCTGTACACTTATGTTGTCGATGTTGATGCGGATCGTGACCGTCGACGCGCGCACCCCGCGTCCCTGGAGCTGTGCGCGCGACAGCTTCTCGCTCGTTCGCCATCCAACTCGCGGGAGGGACCGAGCCATGAAACCGCCCTTGCCACTCCGGTGTCTGTTCACCCTCGCTGTCGTGGCCTTGACCGGCATCGCCTTCGCCTGGGCCGTCGGGACCGACCTCGGGCGAGCGGATGCGGTCGCTGCAGGCGCAGCCGGCGCCGGTAAGCCGTCGATGCCGCCCGCATCCCAGCCCGTGCGCGTCCCGTGCGACCTCGGACCGGTTGCCGTCGACTGGGACTTCTCGATCGGCGACCAAGGCTTCACCACCATCGATTGCGACAACGGTGGCCTGCCCGTGTGGGAATGGGGCGCGGCCAGCTCCATCCCGGGGGCCCCGGCCCACGTCTGGGGCACAGTCCTGACCGGCGATTACCCCAACGACGCCGGCCAGGGGTTGGTCTCGCCGCGCTGGACCGTGGATGAATCGAGCTGGCTGGTGGAGGTGTGGCACTACTTCGACATCGAGTCGGACTACGACGGCTGCAATCTGAGCGTGCAGCCCGGTGGCTACCTGTGGGAGCCCATGGGGGGCTACACGATCCCCGCGATCTCCACGGATCCTTACTACTACGCCTGGTGCGTCGACGGCGAGCCGGGCTGGACCGGGTCGAGCGGCGGCTGGCGGGTCGACTGCTTCGACGTCTCCGAGTTCATGCACCAGCAGATTGCGATCGAGTTCGACTTCGGCTCGGACGCGAGCGTGACCGCGCCCGGGTGGTACATCTCGCGCGTGCGGATCGGCGCGCCCGGGCCCCCGAGCGCCGCCTGCTGCAACCGCCAGACTGGCGAGTGCTTCTTGGTGCCAGAGGAGCAGTGCGCGGAGATGGGCGGCGACTGGTATCCCCAGTGGCTGAGCTGCGATCCCAATCCCTGCCCGCCGCCGGTCGCCTACCGGCCGACCCTCAAGATCGGCCCCTGGTTCGCGGCCGAGCCATGGCACAACTGGGTCGCGGCCGACTCGATCCCGCTGCGGGTGAGCTTCGATACGCCTCCCTGGGAGCCGATCGAGTTCGTCGCGTTCTACTACGACTCCGCCGGAACGTGGAAGCTCCTGGGCGTGGACGACAACGGCACCGAACCCTGGTTCGACACCCTGGGCGGCGCGGAGCCGATCGGCGGCGGCTGGTCGATGGTCGCCGTCACACCCCTCCCGATCCCGCAGCCCGTCATGACCTTCCGCGCGGTCGCCCACACGGCCCTGCGCCGCGAGATCGTGGCCGAGGGGACGTGCGCGGTCGATCCCGCGCCCCCGTCCCTCGGTCAGGTCCAGATGGAGGACTGGACCGTGGTGGAAGACGACACGGTCGGCGTGCGCATCGATCCCGGGGGGACCGTGGTCGACTCGGTCATCGTGTGGATCGGGCGGATGTCCGACACCTACGTGAAGAACGTGCCGGGTCTCAATCAGCACGAGCACTCCTCGACCCACTGCGTGCCGACGGCGACCGCCCAGTGCCTCAAGTACTTCGAGGCCGCGCTCGGAGACTCCGAGATCACCGGCGAACTGGACAGCTTCTGGCTGGTGGAATCGCTGGCCGTTCGCATGGCGACCAATCAGGGTCCCCAGGCGGGAACGTATCTCAGCGACTGGATCGGGGGCCTGGCCGGCTGGCTTGCTCAGCACGGCCCCCGGTACACCTTCCGGTCGCGCTGGCACTTCGATGAAGCGGGCTCGACCTGGAGCCGGCGCGACTGGGCGCGCATCCGCAACGAGCTCGAGCGCTGCCAGGATGTGCTCCTGGGCATCTTCTGGGAAACGCCCACGGGCTATCACGGTGGCCACGCGATCACGATGGACACCATCGTCAACGAGCCGCTCCCCGGCGGGCAGATCCTGATCGGCTTCAAGGACCCCTGGACCGCGTCGACCGAGTGGGGCGCGCTCGACCCCGAGACGGGGCGCATCACGGACATGACCGGCGCCGGCGGCGGGGGCGCGGCCCGGATCGGCGCCACGCTCCTCGTCTGCCCGCGGGAGGCAGACCCCGGCGGCGGCGGACCGGGCGTTCCCGTCTACCACGGGCCGAACCTGTGGCCCGAGCCCATTCGCGTGCCCCTGCCGGAACCGGGGCCCTATTTCCTCCACGTGGTGCTCGTCAACATGAGCGGTCACGCCCACCGGACGACCCGGATCGTCGTGTCGCAGCCGACCGGTGCCGTGGAGCACGAGCCTCTGCTGCCGGCGACCCTGGCCCTCGGTCCGTGCACGCCGAACCCGTTCTGGACGTCGACCCGGATCGCCTACAGCCTCCCCGCGCCGCAGCGCGTGACGGTTGCGATCCACGACGTGGTCGGCCGCCGCGTGCGGACGCTCGTGGACGGCGACGTCGCGGCGGGCTTCCACACGGTCACCTGGAATGGCCGCGACGATCGGAATCGGCCGGTGGCGACGGGCATCTACTGCGCGACGATGACAACCAAGGGCTATCGCGGGACCGCGCGACTGGTCGTGTTGAGGTAGCGCCCCTCGCGGGAATCACTCGGCGGTGTCGCCGAGGCGGGCCTCCTCGCCGGAGGCGACTCGCCGATCCAACTCCGCGAGCTGCGCCCGGTACGGCGCCAGCCGTTCCGGGCGGTCCCAGGCCTCGTACAGCGCCAGCGTGCGCTCCAGCGCCCGGCGCTTCTCGAGCGCCGGCGCCGCCGGAGAGGCCATGAGCGCCTCGCTGCTGGACACGAGCAGCGACTCGGCCCGCGCATACTGCCGGCGCGCGGCCAGACAGGCCCCGAGCAGGTTCCGCGTGAGCGCGATCTTCCAGTCGCCCGGCTCCAGCGCCGCCTGCTGGATGCCGAGGCACTCGTCGAGGAGCGGCTCGGCCTGCCCCGCGGCGCCGCGGTCGAGCATCACCGAGGCCAGACCGAGGAGGGAGCTGGCCACACGCGGGTGCCGATCGCCCAGGAGCTTGCGCCGCATGGCGAGCCCCTCGCGGTACACTTCCTCAGCCTCGGCCCACTTGCCCTGGGCCTGGAGGATGAGCCCCAGGTTGTTGAGGTTCGTTGCGACCAACGGGTGCTCGGGGCCCAGGACCTTGCGGCTCATCGCGAGCGCCTCGCGGCAGGCCTTCTCGGCCTCGGCGTACCGGCCCAGGCTCCGCAGCAGGGTCGCGTGGTTGTTGAGGACGCTGGCCACGAACCGGTGCTCCGCGCCGAGCGCTACCCGCCCGCGCTCGATCGCCTGTCGGAAGAGCGGCTCGGCTTCCGTGTAGCGCCCCTGGTCCTTCAGGAGCGAGGCGAGGTTGTTCAGAGCGTAGGCCACGTTGGGGTGATTGGGATCGTAGACCTTCTCGGCGATTTCCAGCGCCTCGCGCATCAGGGGCTCCGCCTCGGCCAGCTTGCCCTGGGATTTGAGCAACGTGGCCAGGTTGTTCAAGCTGCCGGCGACGTCGGGATGCTCCGGGCCGAGCACCTGGCGGCGGATCGCGAGGGCTTCGCGCAGGAGGGGCTCGGCCTCCGCGGACTTGCCTTCCGCTTGGAGCAGCTGCGCCAGGTTGTTCAAGCTGAGGGCCACATCGGGGTGCTCGTCACCCAGGAGCTTGCGGCGCATGGCCAGGGCCTCGCGGCACAGCGGCTCGGCCTCCGCCGGGCGGCCTTCGGCCCTGAGCAGCTGCGCGAGGTTGTCCAGGGCGTTGGCCACCTCGGGATGCTCCGCCCCGCGAAGGCGGCGCACCGTCGCGAGGGAGGCGCGCAGCAGGGGCTCCGCCGCCGGATAGTCGCCCCTCTTCCACAGCAGCGCCGCGAGGTCGTTCTGGCTGGCGGCCACCTCCGCGTTCCCGGCCCCGAGAGCTTCCTCCCGCAAGGTCAGCGCGCCGCGCAGGTGGGCCTCGGCCGCGTCGTACAGCCCCAGGGCCATGTAGGCGTTCCCGATCGTGCCCTGCACCGCGGCCTGGACCTCCGGCTCCCCTCCCGGGCCCTGCCGGACACGATTCGAGGCGGCATCCAGTACCTCGCGCACCGTGACCTCTCGCCCCTGTGCCTGATCGGGCTCGGCCGACGCCAGCATGTCCTGGAGGAAGGTCGTCACCTCGGTTGCCTTGCGCGCCTCGCGCTCGGCATGCAGCCTTTCGCGCCGCTGGATCCCGAACATCACCGCCATCGTCACCGCGAAACCGGCCAGGAAGAGGACCATCACCGCGGCAAACGCAACGGCGGTCTTGTGACGCACCACGTACTTGCGCAGCACGTAGGTCGCGCTCGGCGGGTGGGCGAGAATCGGCAGATCGGCGAGGTACCGTTCTATTTCCTCTCCCAGCGCGCTGGCGCTCTGGTAACGGCGCGCCGGCTCCTTCTCGAGCGCTTTCAGGACGATCGTCTCCAGGTCCCCGCGCAGCGCGGGCACGATTCGGCTCGGCCGGCGCGGCTCCTCTTCACAGATGACGCGCACGGCCTCCGGCAGCGCCCCGCGCGGGATCTCGTACGGCAGCCGCCCCGTGAGCAGCTCGTAGAGGATCACACCCAGCGCGTAGACGTCACTGCGCAGGTCGATCTCCTCGGTGTCTCCGCGGGCCTGCTCCGGACTCATGTAGGCCAGCGTCCCGGCGATCCTGCCCGCGTCCGTCATCAGCGCGGTGGCGCCGGCGTCGGTGTCGGCGATGCGCGCCAGACCGAAGTCGAGAAGCTTGATCTGGGCCTCGGCCTGCGGGGCTCGCGCCGCACGGGACCCAGCCGCGTCCGGGTCTTCGCCGGGGGCAGGCAGGACGAAGATGTTGGCCGGCTTCAGGTCGCGGTGGATGACCCCGCGCTGGTGGGCGTAGGCGATCGCCGCGCAAATCTGGAGGAACAGCCGCAGGCGCGCGCGCACGTCCGCGACCGGGTGGCGGCACAGGTGCTCGTGGAGCGGGAGGCCCTGCACCAGCTCCATCGTGAAGAACTGCCGCCCCTCGCCGGTGTGGCCGGCCTCGTAGATCGCGGCGATGCTCGGGTGCTTGAGGCGTGCCAGCGTCTGGATCTCGCGCCGGAAGAGGCGGGCCTGGTACTCGTCGGCGTAGGCACCGCCGCGGATGACCTTCAGCGCCACGGTCCGGCGGGGGCTCGGCTGCTCGGCCTCGTAGACAACGCCCATGCCCCCTTCGCCGATCTTGCGCACGATGCGGTAGCCGGCGATGGCGCGGGGCAGCTCGGCCGCCGCAGATCCTCCCCCGCGCGGGCCAGACGCCGCGGGCACCTCGGTCGGTCGGTCCGCGGCAGTGTCGGATGGATCTTCTCTCATCGAGTCGCCGCCTTTCGCGGGATCGGGCGCCGGCGACGGTTCCGCTCGTTGACACCGACCTCTTCGCCGCGCTCACCACGGAGCGTGGGGTCCCCGATGAGGCTACTGCGCCCCCGCAGGCCGTTCAAGCCGCCGCACCGCGGACTGCCGCGCCGCGGACCCCGTCGCGGCTCGGCTGCTGCGCGCCGTCTGACGCCGCGGTCACGCGGCATCGGGGCATAGGCGAATCCAGCCTTGACCGCCGCCGCCGGCCCATGTCTCCTGACAGTCGGCTGCGCCGCTCTCCGATCCACGTCACAGAAGGGGGAATGCCCATGGGACGCGTGTCGATGGCTGTGCTGATGATGACGGCCTGCGCCTGGGCCGGGACGGCCGTGTCGGCCCAGGGATCCTCCCCGTTGCCGCCGGCACCCACACCTGCGCCCGACGCCGTCGATGATGCCCTCGCCCTCGCAGGGCTCACCCGTGCCGACCTCGGCTGGGAAGCCCGCGGCTGGTGGGAGCGCTATCCCGAGCAGATCCCGTACAAGCTGCGCCACTTCGACGATCTGTGCGCGGAACCGCTGGCGATTGTGCCCTTCGTCCGGGACATGGGGGGCACGCTCCGGCTCACTCTCGCGCCCGAGGTCGTGGCCGGCCAGAAGGGCGAGCGCGGGGCCGGTGCGCTCTACCGCGCGGTGCACGACCTGGGGGTGAACAAGCGCTACGGCGCGACCCGGCCCTACTCCGCGAACCTCACGGCCGTGCCCACGCCGCTCGACGTCGCGCTGCTCGAATGCTGGCGCGCGGAGGGACGCGCGACGAAGTTCGTCACCTTCGGGGAGGAGTCCCCCTACCCGCTCATCGCCCGGGATCTCGCCGCCGCCTGTGCGGGGCTGCCGGCCGATGTGAGCGGCGTGCTCGGCCAGCTCGTCCTCAACCTCCTCGACGCGCGCCGCTGGGCGCAGCTCGCCTTCCGCAACGTCGACTTGGAGACCCGCACGCGCATCGCCACGCGGCTCGACCTCGGGGCGGAAGAGACCGACGCGCTGGAGTACGAGCCGGCGATGGACGACGCCGCGCGCGTCTGGGACGAGGCGAGCCTCTGGTACGCGGGCTTGAAGACCGTCGAGGCCCTCGACCTCGCGCGCCTCGCGCTGGCCGAGCCCGTGGCGCGGTCGCGCGGCGCGCTGGACGCCCTGCGGATCGCCGTCGACACGCCCGCCGGTCTCGTGCTCGTGGACGGCACCGGCGACGGCGAGATCGACGTCTCGAGCCGGGGCGCGCTCCTCGTCGCCGACCTGGGCGGCGATGACGGCTACAGCGGCCCCGTCGCCGGCTCCGGTCCAACGACCCCGCTCGCCGCGGCGCTCGATCTCGGCGGGAACGACACCTACACAGCGACCGACGGCGCGCTGGGCGCGGGCGTGACCGGGATCGGCGTGCTCCTCGACACGGCGGGCAGCGACACCTACAGCGCCCATACGCTCGGCGAGGGCGCCGGCCACTTCGGCCTGGGCGCGCTTCTCGATCTCGCGGGCGACGACCGCTACGAGCTGCGGTACAGCGGGCAGGGCGCTGGCTTCTTCGGCATCGGCCTCCTGATCGATCTGTCCGGCAACGATGGCTACACGCTCTGGAGCGATGGCCAGGGCTTCGGGGGCGTCGCAGGCGTGGGGGTCCTCGCGGACCGCGCGGGAGATGACGCCTACCTGGCCGTGCCCGATCCGGCCGTGACCGGCCGGCCGTCGTACCACACCGAGGGCAAGATCTCCGTGAGCGATGCGCAGGGCTGCGCGATGGGCCGCCGGGGTGACGGCGCCGACGGTCACTCGTGGGCCGGCGGCGTCGGCGCCCTGCTGGACGCCGAGGGCGATGATCGCTACACGGCGGGCAACTGGGCCCAGGGGTGCGGCTATTGGTTCGGCACCGGGATGGTCTGGGACGGCGCGGGCAACGACGAGTACCGCGCCAACGGCTGGGCCTCCGCCTCGGGCGCGCACTTCTGCATCGGCGCAGTGATCGATGAGGCCGGCGACGATCTGCACGCGGTTGCGCAGAACTGGGGCCCAGCCTTCGGACACGACTTCACCGTGGCGCTCCTGCTCGACGGCGCGGGCAGCGACCGGTACGAGTGCGGCGGCGAGGGTGTCGGCCACTCGATCAACCGCAGCGTGGCCCTCTGTCTCGAGGGCGGCGGCGATGACACTTACGTGTTCAAGACCGAGGGGAAACACCCGGGCCTGACCAACTTCGACGCGCGCTTCCTCGACCGGCGCGGCGCGTCCATCTACTGGACCGAGCCGACCTCGGTCGGCCTCTTCCTCGATGTGGCCGGCGAGGACGCCTACCCGGCAGGCTTCGGCAACAGCTCGACCTGGACCGACGATCCGGACAGTGACAACGCGCGCGCCCGCAACCGGGGCATCTTCGTCGACCGCCCCGCGGGTGCGATCGATCTCGATCGGCCCCACGGAGGGCACCGGCGATGAGCGGCCCGACCGATCGATTCGAACACGTCGCCGCCAGCTATGACCGCTGGATCGGCTGGGGGTCGCGCCTCGCGCGGGAGCTGCCCTTCTTGCTCGCGAGTCTGCCGCGACCCACGAGCGCCGGAGCGTCCAACCAAGTCGGTCTTCTCGACGTCGGCTGCGGCACGGGGACCCATGCGATCGCCCTGGCCTCCGCCGGCTACGCCGTCACCGGCCTCGACACCTCGCCCGCGATGCTCGACGAAGCCCGCCGCGCCGAGGCCCGCGCGCGCGCGGAAGGCCGCCTGCGCACCGAGGCTGCCCTGCGCTGGGAGCAGGCCGACATCACCAACCCCGCGAGCCTCCCGGGCCGGGCCTATCAGGGCGTGATGGCGATCGGCAACAGCCTGTTGGCGCTCGGCGATGAGGAGGCCGTGATGCGGGGCCTGGACGCGATGATTCGCCTCGTTGCGCCGGGAGGTGTGCTCATCCTCCAGTACTTGAACGGCACGCGCATCCGCCGCCACGGGCGTCTGGCTGTGAAAGCTGGCGAGCCCGGGGCCGGCGCCGCGGAGCCGAACGGCTCCCCGGGTCCCGCCGGAACAGCGGCGGTCGGCGGGGTGCCGGAGATCTGGCTGCGCCATCACTTCGAAGCCGGCGGCGGCCTCCACTTCCACTCCTATGTCCTGCGCCGGCAGGAAGGCGTGTGGAAGGCCGAGGTGCACCGCGAGCTGCTCGTGGATCTGCCGCCCGAGCGGATCCTGCCCGCGCTGGCACCGCTCTTCGCGCGCGTGGAGATCCTCGACGGGTTGAGCGAGCGCCGGTTCTCCGCGGAGGAGTCCGACGCGGCCGGCATCCGCGCGACGGATCGACGCTGACCCCGACCCCGCGGCGGCGCCAGGTTCAGCGCTTGCACACCAGAACGAGCGGCGCGTGGTCCGATGGCGCTGGATCGGCGTCGAGCAGGTCGAGCAGCGTCCGGGGCGGCTCGCTCGGCTCCGCCAGCTCCAGACCGCGTCCGAGGAACCAGTCGAGCCGCAAGGGCAGGCCGCGTCGATCGGGGCCGAGCGCGTGCGCAAGGAACGGATCGAGCGGCCGCCGCACCGGCCGGGCCTCCTCGATCGTCCCGATCGGCGCCCACGCCGTGTGCGCGTCGTCGTTGAAGGGCACCCAGGCGAAGCCGCGACGCGCCATCTCGGAGAACATCGGCTCCCGGCGGCCCTCCCACGGCCGGCGCAGCTGCGACCAGAGCCGCGCCCGCGGCGTCGTCGCGAGGCGCACGAACCCGCGCACCCCGCGCCCGAACGAGCCCCGGGCGAAGGTGTGCGTGTTGAGGTCACCCGCCAGCAGAACGCGGTCCGCAGCGCGCCCCGCGGCCTCTTCGGCGGCGCAGAAGCGCTCCACGCCTTCCAGGAAGGCCGCGAGCTGGCGCGCCCGCGCCACGGGGGTGTTGCGCACCTCGAGGTGCACGGCGCCCACGACCCATCCCCCGGGCAGGCTCGCGACGAGACCCTGCCGCTGGCCCACGCGTTTCTCGACGTGCGGGAAGTAATCGAAGATGTCGGGCAATCGGATCGCTGCCAGCGCGAGCGGTTGCGCGCGCGTCAGGATCGCCACGCCGTGCAGGCCGACTTCGTTCTCGCCCGGAGCCAGCGCGTCCCGGTGGGGTCCCTTGGTCAGCTCCAGGTAGCTCGGCACGAACGCCCAGTGCAGTCCCAGCCGCTCCGCGAGGTCGCAGGCGACGTGTCGATTGGCCGAGCGCGCCATGCCGACATCGACTTCCTCGAGCAGGAGGATCTCGGCCCCCCGCAGCGCCGGATGGCGCTCGAGCGCGGCGGCGATCGCATCGAAGCCGACGCCCTTGAAGATGTTCCACTGGACGGCGCGCACGGCCTCGGCTGCGACTGCCTCGCCGCGCACGGCAGCAGCCGACCCGACCTGGATGACCCCCATCAGCCGCTCGAGCGCCGGGGCGCACCTGCCCCACGCGGCCGAAGCGTGCAAAGCAGCCATGGTCGGATAGGCGCTCAAGGTCCGGGCGAGGTCGCGCACCTGTGCCCGAAGCTCCGCGCTCCACGGCCAGTCGGCCCTCGCCTCCCCGTACGGTGCGCCTGCCGCGCTCGAGGTCATGGGTGCGCTCACCTCGGGGATGAGCTGCCGGCGGTCTCGCGCGCCGCGGCGGCGATCGCGTCCCGCAGGCCGCGGGCCTGCTCCCGGTCGCGCGCCGAGAGCAGCAGCGCCCCGGGGAACTCCGCGCGCAGTCCCCACGCCTGCTCCTCCGTGAGCAGGTCGGCCTTGTTCAGCACCAGCAGGCGGGTCACGGGGCGCCCCTCGAGCACTTCCTCGGTGACCGTCTCGACTGCCGCCATCTGCGGGCGCATCGACGGGTGCGCCGCGTCCACGACGTGCACGAGCAGGTCGGCCTCGCGCACCTCGCTCAGCGTGGCTCGGAAGGAGGCCACCAGGTGGTGGGGCAGCTTGCGGATGAAGCCGACCGTGTCGGAGATGAGCAGCGCCCGGCCGCCCGCGAAGCCGATGCGGCGCGTGGTCGTGTCGAGGGTCGCGAAGAGCCGGTCTTCCTCGAGCACGCCCGCGCGGGTCACGCTGTTGAAGAGGGTCGACTTCCCGGCATTGGTGTAGCCGATGAGCGCCGCGCGGAACATCCGCTGCCGGCGGCGGCTCTGCGTGCGCCGCTCGCGCTCGATCTCCTCGAGCCGGCGCTTGAGGATGCTGATGCGCTCGCGCACCAGCCGCCGGTCGACCTCGAGCTGCTTCTCGCCGGGGCCGCGCGTGCCGATGCCGCCTTCCTGACGTTCCAGGTGCCCCCACATGCGCGTCAGGCGCGGGAGCATGTACTGGAGCTGGGCCAGCTCGACCTGCACCTGCGCCTCACGGGTCCGGGCGCGCGTGGCGAAGATGTCCAAAATCAGCTCGGTGCGATCGATGACCTTGCGCTCGAGCCTGCGCTCGAGATTGCGCATCTGGGCGGGTGAGAGATCCCCGTCGAACAGGATGACGTCAGCCTCGCGCGCGTCCGCCAGCTCGTGCAGCTCCTGGAGCTTGCCCTTGCTGACGAAGGTGGCCGGGTGAATCGACGCTCGCGCCTGCCGGACGCTCCCCGCCACCTCGCAGCCGGCGGTTTGGGCCAGCAGACCCAGTTCCTCCAGGCTGGAGCCCTCGGGGGCGTGGCCATCGTTTCCCGGATCCGATCCCCCGTTGCCCGACGGCTGCCCGTCCTCGGGGAAGACCCCGACCAGGACGGCGCGTTCAGGCCGGGCCCGGGTCGAATACATCATCGCTGGCAGTTCCTCTCACACCCTGCGGCGGTCGCCCCGCGGCGCGGGGGCCCTGCGCCAAGAAGCCGCGTCGATTCCATTACAGGACCGCGGCCCGGGCGCGATCAAGGAGATTCCGCGCCGCGCGCCCGCGCCCGGCGGGCGGGGCAGGTGGCCTTGCCGACCGGACCGCGGCCGCGCTATACTCCTTCGCTTTCCTCAGGGTCTGCATTTCACCGGGGCGGGTGCTGGCACGGCCGCCAGCCACCCGACCGAAAGGGGGCGGAAGCATGGGCGCATTCGACGCGCTGCGGGTGATGATCGACCACCATCAGATCGAGATGGTGGATCTCAAGTTCTCCGACCTCTTCGGCCGCTGGCAGCACGTCACGCTGCCGGTGAGCGCCTTCGATCCGCACACCCTCGCGAAGGGCGTAGCCTTCGACGGCGCCAGCGTCCCCGGCTTCAAGCCCCCGGCCGGGGCCGACCTGATGCTGATCCCCGACCCGGCCACGGCGCAGCCCGACCCCTTTTGGGAAACGCCGACGCTCAACCTGCTGTGTGACATCGCCGAGGCGGACACGGGCCAGTGGTTTGCGCGTGACCCGCGGCGGATCGCCTTGCGCGCCGTCGAGTACATGCAGAAGGAAGGCATTGCCGACGACAGCCTCTGGTTGCCTGAGCTCGAATTCTACATCTTCAACAAGGTCTCCTACGGCAGCGACATCAACACGTCCTTCTACCAGATCGACTCGGATGAAGCCGACTGGAACACGGCCAAAGGCGGTGAGGCCCAGCTCGGCCACAACATCCCGCACCAGGGGGGCTATCACGCCAGCATGCCCCTCGACCGGCTGCACAACCTGCGCTCCAAGATGGTCAAGATGATCGAGCAGGCCGGCATGCCCGTGCGCTACCACCACCACGAGGTCGGCGGCCCCGGCCAGTGTGAGATCGAGCTCACCCGCCAGCCGCTCATGAAGGCCGCCGACGGCACGATGTGGGCGAAGTACATCATCAAGAACCTGGCGATCCGCAACCACTACAGCCCGACCTTCATGCCCAAGCCGCTCTACGACGAGGCCGGCTCGGGCATGCACTTCCACCAGAACCTGGTGAAGGGGGGGAAGAATCTCTTCTACGACGAGCGCGGCGAGCACGGTCTGAGCGAGCTGGCGCACCACTACATGGGCGGGCTGCTCCAGCACGGACGTGCGCTGTTGGCGCTGACCAATCCCAGCACCAACTCGTACAAGCGCCTGGTGCCCGGCTTCGAGGCTCCCACCCTGCTCTTCTACGGGCTGGCCAATCGCAGCGCCGCGATCCGCATCCCGAAGTATGTCAACACGGCCGAGGAAAAGCGCATCGAGTTCCGCCCCCCCGACGGGACGTGCAACATCTACCTGGCCATGGCCGCCCAGCTCCTGGCCGGCCTGGATGGGATCCGCAAGCGGATCGACCCGCGCAAGGCGGGCTGGGGCCCCATCAACGAGGACGTGCGCACCCTGAGCGCCGAGCAACTCGCCCGGATCGCACCCGTGCCCACCTCACTCCGCGAGGCCCTGCACGCCCTCGAGGAGGATCACGCCTTTCTCACCGAGTCGGGCGCTTTCCCGGAGGACTTCGTGGCGACCTGGGTCGATCGCAAGATCGCCCTGGAGGCCGACGAGGTCCGGGACCGGCCGCATCCCTACGAGATGACGCTGTACTACGACTTCTAGCGGGCGTATAGATAGCCTGCCCTCCCGAACGCTTCCCGGCGGGCCACGTCGGCGCGGTTCTGTCCGTCTTCGCGTTCAGGAGGAGTCATGCGCAGCAGCTCTCCCACGGCCGGTTCCCACGTCCACCCCGCACTTCGCCGGCTCGGCTTGGTCATGCTCGGGGCCTGCCTTGCGCCCGGCGCGGCCACGGGGGACTGCTTTTCGATGACCCCGGCCTGGCAGGCACCCGACAGCGGCCCGCCCGCGGGCATCGGCTGGGCCGATCTGGACGGCAACGGTTGGCTGGACCTCGTGGTCACGCGCGGCCTCGACAGCGACGGCGTGGCCAATCAGGCCTACTTCAACACCGGCGGCACCCTGGCTGCCGCGCCTTCCTGGACCTCGACCGACACGCTCCCCAGCGGCAACCTCGTGCTGGGCGACTTCGACGGCGACGGCGATCTCGACGTGGCAGCGACCAGCATGCGCCGGGGGCCCGACGACACCGCCCTGTACCCGCACGTGGTCTACTTCAACAATGGCGGGCTGGGCCCGCGGCCCGATTGGCACTCGCTCCCGAGCTGCGGTTTCTCCTGCGCCATGGGCGATCCCGACGGCGACGGCGACCTGGATCTCGCCTTCGGACAGGGCATGAGCACGATCGACCCAACCAAGGCCAAGCCCCAGCCCGCGGTGATCTACTTCAACACGGCCGGCATCTTCGGCGCCGAGCCCGGGTGGCGCAGCGACTCGCTCTACATTGCCGCTGACATCGCCTTCGCCGATGTCGACGGCGACGGCGACCAGGACCTGGCGCTGACCGGGCGGCGCACGGGCCTGCTGCTCTTCACGAACCACGACGGACGGTTGGAGACGAGCCCGAGCTGGTCGGCGCCGGGGTTCCCGGGGGCGCGCCAGATCGCCTTCGCCGATTGCGACGGCGACGGGTTCCCAGAGCTGGCGGCCTGCGGGCTCGCGCCCTACAACACGCACGGCGGAGCCTTCTACCTGTTCGAGAACGAGGACGGCCGCCTGCAGCCGACCCCTGCCTGGGCCTGCAGCGCCTACGCCGAGCCCTCGGCGGTCGCCTGGGCCGACGCCGACGGCGACGGCGATCTCGATCTGGGCGGCGCGGGCTGGTACGCGCACCTGGGGTTGTTCGAGAACGACCAGGGTAAGCTCAGCGACACGTACGTCTGGTCGCACACGCCCGGTTGGGTCAACCAGATCGCCTGGGCCGACGTCGACCAGGATGGTCTCTTCACCAAGCGGCGCACGTTCCACGCCGATGGACGCCGCGGGCTGTTCGACCTCGGGGTGAGGGCGATCCACGCGCTGCAGCGGGTGGAGGTCGACGGCCGGGCGCTCTCCCCCCGCGAGTACTGCTGCGACCTGACCGAGGGCTGGGTGTCGCTGGCGCGCCCCCCCGCGCGAGGCCGGCAGGTGGCGATCGAATTCGTGGGCTCGCGCAACCTCGACCTGGCGGTCAGCTCGAGCCGCAAGGTCCACGTCTACACGAACAAGCCCTTCCACATTCCACGCGACGTCCGCATCCTGGTGCTGCTCGATCAACACTTTGGATCGAACTACAACCTCGAGTATCCGCGCATGCCGATCAGCATCAAGGACCACTTCGCACGCTATGGCTGGCAGGTGACGGTCACCGCCCTCGCGGCGCGCGTCGATTCCTGCGCGGCCTCGGGGGCGCAGCTCGGCTCGCGCGGCGTCACGGTCGACACGCTGCTGGCGGGCATCCGCGATCTGGGGTACTACGACTGCCTGGCGATCATGCCGGGGCAGGACCACAGCGGGATCCTCGGCAGCCCCGAGGCACTGGCCACGATCCGCGCCGCGGCCGCGCGCGGCCTGGTGGTGAGCGCCTGGTGCCGCGCGGTGCGCGTGCTGGCGGCGGCCGACCTGATCCGCGGCCGCCGGGTCGTGGGCCATGCCGACTATGCGAACGAGTACGCGGCAGCCGGGGCGATCTTCCTGGGCAACGACCACCCGCCGGTGCTCGACGGCAACATCCTCACGTCGGTGCGCAGCCGCTTCTACCGGACCGAGACATGCGAGGCGATCGCCAGAGCGGTGGAGGCGACGCGCGCGTCGCGCCGGCGCTAGGGTCGCGCTTCTGCCGCGATCCCCTACGGCAGCACCACGATCGTGCGCACTGCAGCCGGCGCTGGGCCGGGTGTGGAGGCTCGGATCTGGTAGACGCCCGCCCCGACGCGCTCGCCGTGCGCATCGCGCAGGTCCCACGGCCAGCGCACGTCCCCGCCGGCGGAGGCGATCACGCGGCCCCGACGGATCACGCGCCCCTCGACATCCAGAACCTGGAGCTCCACGGGCGTTCGCGTCGGCAACGCCGCGGCTGCGCCCTCAGCGCCCACCCGCGCGACGACCTCCACCTGCACCGCGCCCTGGGCCGGATTCGGCCGCACCTCGGCCAGCTCCAGGAGTAGACCCGCCACCGGGGCGCGGCTGCTCCGGGTGGCCGCGGCCGGATCCAGGACAGCTGAAGCATCGAGGGAATCGACCTCCAGCGTGACGCGATCGAGATACGGCATGGAAAGCCCCTGATCGCAGGTCATCTCGACCCGGTATTGGAAGTAGCGGTGGCCGCTGTGCAGCGCGGGCAGCTGGGTGAGCGGATCGGTGTAGTAGGTACCGGCCGCGCCGTCCGGGCCCACGAAGAGGCTTTCCTGCAGCTCCTCAACCGTCGGGGCCGAGCGGAGCTGGAAGCGGATGGCGTTCTCCGGCCGGTTCAGGAAACCAACCCACGAGAAGAAGCCGTTCGTCGTGGCGTTGCCGAAGTCATGCACGCGTGAGACGAGCGCACCGAACGGCTCTGCCGCGCTGACGTACAACGCGCCCATCTGCGTGTAGTCCGTGCGCGAGGTCGAGATGAAGAGGCGCCCGTAGTAGGTCGCCATCGCCTCGATCTCCTCCGAGCCGGGATTGAGACCCAGCTCCCCGACCACCTCCCACTGGTTGTCCCGGATCCATCGGTACAGGCGGAGATCACTCCCGCCGCCGTAGAGGCGCCCCTTGTACTTGTGGATCCCGCGGCACCAGCGGTACCCCTCGAACGGAAGCCAGCGGCCGAGCCACTGCTCCCCGTTCCAGATGTACATCCGGTTGTGCATGGTCATGAGCAGCGAGTCACCCCAGGCCGTGAACATGGCGTGCTTGTCCACGGGCATGTTCGGCACGGCCAGGGTGTCCCAGTCCACGCCGTTCGTGGTCGAGTAGACGACGCTGCTCTGGGGTGGAAAGCCATCGGGCTGGACGAAGACGCGATCGCCGATGCTGCCCGCCCCGAAGATGCGCCGCGCGTAGTGCTCCGCTGTCGGGGGAAGGTTGAGGACCTGCTCGAAGCTGTCGCCCCCGTCATAGCTGATCCAGGCGCCGCCGCAGCCGTTGAGATCGCGGTTCCAGTGGCCGGCGGTCACGTAGACCAGGCCATCGACGACCTCGACGTCGTTCACGTGGACCGCCTCGGGAATCGTGGCCTTCTCGATCCAGGCGGAACCAGTGTAGATGTAGATGCTCCCCGGCGTGCCCCACGGATCCATCGTGTCGGGGCCCGGCACGTAGAGCGAGTCCCCGAAGCGCTTGATGATGTGGCAACCGCTTTCGTAGGGCTCGTAGGCTACGGCGAACTCCCCACTGCGGTAGTCGTAGCAGAGCACCTTGGCACCATCGTACATGTAGGGGTAATCGCTCGAGGCGATCCAGAGCGTGTCGTGCAGCACCGCCATCGCGTACAGCCCCTGGAAATCGACCGGGCTGGCGAAGTAGCGGATGTCGTCCAGACGCTGGCTCAGGATGAGCAGGCCCGGGTGGACGTCGGGGTCGACGGTGACGGTGGCCTCGTGATTGCCCGCCGACCAGTCGTCGTCGATCCAGCTCATGTCGGCCGCCCGCGCGGGCTCCCCAAGGAGGCCCACCCAGGCAAGGAGACCTACACAGGCAGCCAGGAGCGCGCCCGCCAACGGGGCCGAGCCCCGGGCGGGGACCCGGCTTGTGGTCCGGTGCACACCGAGCGTATCGAGCCAGCGCACTGGGCATCTCCTCGCTGCGTTGGACTGGGGAGTGGACCCGAGATCTCCGGGTCGCGGACCGTCGAGGGATCCCCCTGATTTTAGCACGGCGACCGGCGCGGCCCACGCGGGAACGCGGCGCGCAGGACCCGCTCCTGCGCGCCTGGCTCAACTCAGCCAGCGGGTTGCGGCCAGATGCGGCACCGCCCCGGGCCCTCTCGGACCCGAGGCGGTGCTTCCCTCCGCTGTTCCGTGGCGCGGGCTCCCGCGGCCGAGCGCCGGTCGGTTCGTGACCCGGCTCCTGCCGGGTCACGACCGCAGCCTCGGTCTAGTACATGTCCCCCATGCCGCCGCCGGCCCCGGCGCCGGGCATCGGCTTCTCGGGCTCCGGGATCTCGGCGATCATGGCCTCGGTCGTGATCATCAGGCCGGCGATCGACGACGCGTTCTGCAGCGCCGTGCGGGTGACCTTCTTCGGGTCGATGATGCCCGCCTCGATCATGTCGACGTACTGGTCACGCTCGACGTCGTAGCCGAAGGTCTTCTTCGGGTTCTTGCGGACCTCTTGGGCAACCAGGCTGCCCTCGATGCCGGCGTTGTTCACGAGCGTGCGCAGCGGCTCCTCGAGCGACCGCTTGATGATCGTGACGCCGATCGACATGTCCCCCTCGAGGCCCTCGATCTTGTCCAGGGCCGGGATGCAGCGCAGCAGCGCCACGCCGCCGCCCGGGACGATGCCTTCCTCGACCGCCGCGCGCGTCGCGTGCAGCGCATCCTCGACGCGGGCCTTCTTCTCCTTCATCTCGGTCTCGGTCGCGGCACCGACGTTGATCACCGCCACGCCGCCCGACAGCTTGGCGCGGCGCTCCTGCAGCTTCTCGCGATCGTAGTCCGAGGTCGTCTCCTCGATCTGGCGCGAGAGCTGATCGATGCGCGCCTTGATGTCGACCTTCTTCCCGGACCCCTGGATGATCGTCGTGTTGTCCTTGTCGATCTTGACGGTCTTGGCCCGGCCGAGGTCGTTCAGGGTCGTGTTCTCGAGCTTGCGGCCCATTTCCTCGGAGATGACCATGCCGCCGGTGAGGATCGCGATGTCCTCAAGCATGGCCTTGCGGCGGTCGCCGAAGCCCGGGGCCTTGACGGCGCAGCACTGCAGCGTGCCGCGCAGACGGTTGACGACCAGCGTGGCCAGCGCCTCGCCCTCGACATCCTCGGAGATGATGAGGATTGGCCGGCCCGCCTGGCTGGTCTGCTCGAGCACGGGCAGCAGGTCCTTCAGGCTCGAGATCTTCTTGTCGTGGAGCAGGATGTAGGTGTCCTCCAGGACGACCTCCATGCTGTCCTTGTCGGTGATGAAGTAGGGCGAGAGGTAGCCGTTGTCGAACTGCATGCCCTCGACGACGTCCAGGGTCGTGTCGGTCGACTTGGCCTCCTCGACCGTGATCGTGCCCTCCTTGCCAACCTTGTCCATCGCCTCGGCGATGATCTTGCCGATGTCGTGATCGCCGTTGGCGGAAATCGTCGCGACCTGCTCGATCTGCGCAGTGTCGTTGACCTTCTTCGACATCTTCTCGAGCTCGGCCACGACCGTGTCGACCGCCTTGTCGATGCCGCGCTTGATGTGCATCGGATTGGCGCCGGCGGTCACGTTGCGCAGCCCCTCGCGGAAGATGCACTCGGCCAGGAGCGTCGCCGTGGTGGTGCCGTCACCGGCCACGTCGGAGGTCTTGGAGGCAACCTCGCGCACCATCTGCGCCCCCATGTTCTCCCAGGGGTCCTTCAGCGTGACTTCCTTCGCGACCGTCACGCCGTCCTTGGTGATCGTGGGGGAACCCCACTTCTTCTCGAGCACCACGTTGCGGCCCCGCGGGCCGAGCGTGACCTTCACGGCCCTGCTCAGCATCTCGACGCCCACGAGGATCGAGCGCCGGGCTTCTTCCTGAAAGACAATCTGCTTGGCAGCCATGGTTTCCAACCTCCGTTCCTAGCCTAGGCCTCGATAACCCCGAGAACGTCGTCCTCACGCATGATGAGGTACTCATCGCCGGCGATCTTGACTTCCGTGCCGGCGTACTTGCTGATCAGCACGCGATCTCCGATCGTCAACTCGACCTTGTGGATCTTGCCGTCGTCGGTGCGGCGCCCTGGTCCGACCGCGATGACCTTGGCCTCCATCGGCTTCTCCTTGGCCGTGTCGGGGATGATGATGCCGCCGGCGCTGCGCTGCTCGGCGGTCTCTTCCATGCGCTGAACCAGCACGCGGTCACCGAGGGGACGAATCTTGACCTTCATGGCCCTCTCCTCCAACGAAACCCCTGTTCCCTTGCCACCGGCATCCCGTGTCGCGGTAGACTCGCCGGTCCGATCGTCACCCGCACCGCGGGGCGGGAGCTCTCCTGTTTTGCGCGAAACAGTGCGAGAAGCGTGCCATTGTGACATCCAATACTCAAGTGTTTCCCTCTTGAATTCTTACGGACACTGCAACCCAGGCATCAGGAATTGAAACGGGCCGTCCCTGCCATTCTGGCCGCAGAAATGATCCAATTCAGAACGCATTTCGTTCCAGACTGGAACATCTGGACCGATGAGCTTCTGGCCTCGAGGCGTCCTCCGGATTGCGGATCAGATCCCATCCCCATCGCTGCCATTTTGGCAGTCCAGATGAGCGGATCGCCCAGGCGAGTGTCGATAGGTACCCGGCGGCCGAGGAACGATCCACGGCGGGTATCCGGCCGGGAAGGGATGAGTCCTGGGAGGGTCTGATTTGTCGTGCACGCACCGCGCGCTGGTGTTACATCTCTTTCAGTTCGTGTGATCGCGTCGCCGCCCCTGATGGCTCCCAGGCCCGACGGCGCGATCGGGTCGGCGGGGGGAAAGCAGCTCAGATGGACGGCCGCCTGTCGCCGCGAGAACTCGCCTACTGCGGCCTGCTCGGCGCCGCGGCCCTCCTGCTGCCCGTCTTCTTCCACCTGGTCCACCTCGGTCACGTCTTCATGCCGATGTACCTCCCGCTCGTGACCCTCGCGTTCCTCGTGCGCCCGCTGCCCGCCGCGGTCACGGCGCTGGTGACGCCGTTGCTCTCGGCCGCGGTGACCGGCATGCCGCCCTTCTATCCGCCCGTGGCCGTCTTCATGGCGATCGAGCTCGCCGTGATGGGCGCGCTGATCGCCGCCGCATCGACGCGCTGGCCGCGGGTCAACGAGTGGCTCGTGCTCGTTCCCGTCTTGCTCCTCGGGCGGGTTCTGTACGTCGGGCTCGCCTACGGCTTCTCGCTGGTGATTCACTTGCCGGCGAGCTTCGTGGCCGGTCTGTCGCTGCTGGGCGGGCTGCCGGGCATTGTGTTGATGATCGTGGTTGTGCCTCCGGTGGTGAAGATCAGCAGACGGAGCGGCCGCCGGGCCGTGGCGCTGCAGGGGGATCCGACGTGACCGACAATCCGCGGGCAGCCTTCTTCGACGCGATCGCCAAGCAATGGGACGGGTGGGAGGATCTCCCCGTTCTGATGGAGAGGCTTGGCGCTGGGCTGGACGCGTTCGGCGTCGAGCCCGGTGAGAGCGTGCTCGACGTCGGCTGCGGGACCGGGAATCTGACCCGCGCGCTCCTCGACCGGCTGTCGGATGCCGGCCGGATCGTGGCCGTCGACCTGGCGCCCCGCATGATCGCGGCGGCCCGCCGCAAGGTCTCCGATCCGCGGGTCGAATGGCACGTGGTCGACGCCCGCCAGCTGCCCTGCGCCGACGCCTCGTGCGATCGCGTGATCTGCTACTCGGTCTGGCCCCACCTGGACGAGCGCCCGGCGGTTGCCCGCGAGCTTGCCCGCGTGCTGCGGCCGGGGGGCCGCGTCCACGTCTGGCACCTGATCTCGCGCGAGCGCGTCAACCAGATTCACGCCGGCGCGGGCGAAGCCGTCTGCCGCGACCACCTGCCCCCCGCGAGCCAGACCGCCCGTCTCTTTGCGGACGCGGGCTTCCGGATTACCACGGCCGTCGAGACGGCGGACAGCTACCTGGTCACGGCCGTCAAGCCCGAGCGGTAGGCACGCATGCGGACGCCCTGGCATGACCTCTGGGGCTGCGCGCGCGGCCCGGCGGTGAGGCTTGCGCCCCAGACCCGCATCGCCGCCGGCGCGGCCCTGATCGCCGTCTGCCTGGTCGTGCCGGCCTGGACCTCCCCTGGCGCATCACTCATCGCCGGCGTGGTCTTGGCGTGGCTCGCCGCCTGCCGCCCGCCGGACAGGGTCCTGCACGCCGGCGCGTTGATGGGGCTCGCGCTGTTCCTCCCCTGTTTTCTCTTCACACCGTTGATCCACGCCCGCCCGCCTGAACCCGGGTGGAGTTGGGCACGCTCCCTCGAGGTCACCGGCACCCTGTTCGTGCGCGGGCTGAGCGGCATGCTCATCGCGCTCGCGACCGTCACGACCTTGAGCGCGACCGACCTGCGCGAGGGACTCATCCGCCTGCCGGTGCCGCGGGTGGCGTCGGTCATCCTGATCCAGATCATCCACCAGACGATGGCGCTCGTCGCCGAGACCGGGCATGTGGCCGGGGCCATGGCCGTGCGCGGCGCCGCGGGCGGCGGGCGCACCGCGTGGCGCGTGCTGTCCTCGCTGCCCCAGGTCTGGCTCCCGCGGGTCCTGGCGCGAGCAGAGGCCGTGGCCGCGGCCATGGAGCTGCGCGGATACTGCGATGCAGGAGGCCTGCCCTCGTTTCGGCGGGCTGCGCTGCGCGCCGCCGACGGGATCGTCCTGGCCTTCCTGGTGGGCCTGCTGGGACTGGCCGCCGCGCTGCGCTGGAGGGCCGCGCCGTGAACCCGCCTGCCCTCGAATACCGCCAGGTGACCGTCCGGTATGAGTCCGGGATCACCCCTGCGCTCGAGGATGTCTCCTTCGCCCTCGCGCAAGGGGAGCGCGCGGCGCTGGTCGGGCTCAACGGATCGGGCAAGACGACCGTGCTCATGTCAGCGGTCGGGCTCGTTTCGCACGCGGGGGAGATCCGGGTCTGCGGTGTCCCGCTGACGCGCAGAACGCGGGCCGAGGTCCGCGGGCGGATCGGCTTTCTGTTCAACGTGCCCGAGGATCAGCTCCTCTTTCCCAAGGTGATCGAGGATGTGGCCTTCGGCCTGCTGCGCCGCGGCCTGCCGCCCAGCGAAGCGAAGGCCCGGGCGCGGCGGGTGCTGGAGGAGCTCGGCGCGGTCGACCTCGCCGAAGCGCCCCTGCATCACCTCTCCCACGGGCAGAAGCAGCGGGTGGCGCTGGCCGGGGCGCTGGCCACGAATCCGCCGGTGCTGCTGCTGGACGAGCCATCGGCCGGGCTCGATCCGCCCGGCCGCCGCGCTCTGGCCCGGCTGCTCAGCGGACTGGATGCGGCCATGCTCGTGGCCACGCATGACCTCGACTTCGCCGCGCACCTGTGCCGGCGGTTCATCATGCTCGAGCGGGGACGGGTCGCGCTCGACCGGCCCGACCCGGCGGAGGTGCTGCACCGCTGGGAGCTGTCCGATCAGCCCCCACCCTCACCCCGGTAGGTGTGCAGCTTGCGGTAGAGCGTCCGCACCCCGATGCCGAGCACGCCGGCAGCCTTCTCGCGGTTGCCCCCGCAGAGCTTCAGCGTCTGCAGGATGAGCTGGCGTTCGGCGAAGGCGAGGTTCGTGCCGAGCGGGACGGCCAGGACCTCGTCGCGCTCCTGGGGCTCCCGGACGGCCGACGGCAGGGCATCGACATCGATCGCCGCGTCGCCCTGAGCCTGCGCGGCCAGCTGGCGCAGCGTGTCCCTGAGTTCCCGCACGTTCCCAGGCCAATCGTGCGCGGCGAGCCGGTCGAGCGCCCCGCGTGTGAGCGTCAGCGTCTGGCCGGTCTCCTCCGACTGCTCGGCGAGGAAGTGGCGCGCCAGGGCGGGAACGTCGCGGCGCCGGTAGCGAAGCGGCGCAAGCTCGATGCGCACTTCGGAGATGAGCCTCATGAAGCCTTCGTCCAGGAGGCCGGTCTCGAGGAGCGCATCCGGGTCCCCCTCGGTCGCGGCCACGATGCGCGGGTGCACCTCGACGGGGAGGGCCTCGAGCCCGGGGCGCAGCTGGCCTGTGCGCAGCACCTCCGCGATCCGGGCTTGGAGCGCGACGGGCAGCGCGGTCATGTGGTCGAGATAGAGCGTGCCCGCGGAGGCCCGCTCGAGCAAGCCCGGACGCCGCGGTGCATCCGCCTTCGCCGGCCGGCCAAAGAGCTCGCGCGCCAGCAGGCGAGCGGGCAACGCCGCGCAGTCGAGCCTCACGAGGGGACCAGCCTGCCGGGAGCTGTGCTGGTGCAGGATCTCGGCCACCAGGTCCTTGCCCGTGCCCTCTTCCCCCACCAGCAGCACCGGCACCTCCTGGGGCGCCACCTCGCGCAGGCGCGATCGCAGGCGTGACATGGCCCCGGAATCACCCACCAGGTTGGCGAACCCGAGCTTGCGGTCCAGGCGCTGGCTCAGCCGGGAGACCTCCTCGAGCAACCGCCGGCGCTCGCCGAGCCTGGCCAGCACGCGCGCGGCCTTCTGCGGGTTGATCGGCCGGCGCTGGTAGTCGACCACCCCGCGCTCCATGGCCTGCGTGGCTCGCTCCTCCTCGTTGGGCTGGATGATGAGGATCGCGCCCAGCTCGGGGTTGCGCTGCCGGGCGAGCTCGAGCAGCGCCAGGCCTTGGATGCGCGGGCCGACCAGGGGCGAGATCAGGGCATCGACCTGCCGGCTGTCGAGCACGTTTGCGGCGGCTTCTCGATCGCGCACCCACATGACCGCGTGCCCCTCACCCTCGAGGTGACTGCGCAGGCGGGCCAGCTCGGGGTCCTCCGGCGACACCAGGAGCACCACGAGCGGCTCTCCAACCGGCTGGTGCGTGGCAACCACTCTCCCGTCCCCCCTGGGAGGCAGGTCCGCCGCGGCATTGCATTGTGCCCAGATCGCAATGCATTCGCGGCCCCACGGGCCGGTCCAGACCGTTCCCCACGGTGCGGCCGCCGCCGGCCCGGACCCGGCTACCGCATGCTAGGCAAGCAGTTGCGCCCGGTCAAGCCGCCTCCGGGCACGCCCCTTGTACCTCTGCGAGCGCCAAACGACTTGCGCTGATCCGCGACGGAGGACCCATCCAGTCATGCAGGCACTGTGCACCCGGCGACCGCGCCTCTCGTATGCCCGTGGTCCCCGCGCCCAGGCTCGACCGAATGCTGCGGCGATCGCGGCCGGGGCCTTGATCGTGTTGGGCTGGGTCCCCTCGGCTTGCGCCGATCTGCCGGGCATGGGGTTTCTGCCCGTCACGCAACCCGGCCTCCACCAATCGTACGAGGCGACGCCCTTCACGTCGGGCAACCAGACCCGCGATCTGCGCGACGAGGGCGTGATCACCCCGGCCAAGCACCAGGGATCGTGCGGGGCCTGCTGGGCTTTCGCGGCCATCGCCTGCGTCGAGACCGCATGCCTCCTCGCCGATCCCTCGCTCGACGCTGCGACGTTCGACCTCTCGGAGCAGCAGCTCGTCTCCTGCGACATCGAGATCTGGCAGCTCGAGTTCGGCTCGACCCGCAACTACGGGTGCCAGGGCGGCAGCGCGGTCACCTTCGAATACATGCGCCACTACGGCATCGCCACCGAGGCGACGTACCCCTACGCCAGCGGCAGCGGCGGCAGCGGCACGTGTCCCCAGACCCCGCCCGAGGCGTCGGGGTGGCAGGTGCTGGAGTGGGGCTTCGTGCGCTCGGACGCTGGCGTGCCCTCCGTTACCGACCTGAAGGACGCTCTCAACGCGTACGGAGCGATCTGGGTCGGGTTCGTCGTCTACGAGGACTTTCTCACCGACTCCGGCGAGTGTTTCTGGTACGACGCCACGCCCGGTGACATCTACCGCCACACCACCGGCGATCGCGTGGGGGCCCATGCGGTGGCGGTGATCGGCTACGATGACCTGCAAGGCTGCTGGATTGCCAAGAATAGCTGGGGCGAGACCGCGGGCCCGGATGGGGACGGCACCTTCCGCATCGCCTACGAGTCGGGTTGCAGCTTCGGTCTGAATGCGGCGTGGGCCAGCGTCGGCTACTTCGGGGCGCCTTCGCCGGCCGTCGACACGACCTGGGGCGAGCTGAAGCTCTTGTTCGCGGACCGCGACTAACGCGCGCGACGAGCGCAGGAGACAAGTGTGATGGACAGCGTGCGACGCTCGAGCGGGCTGCGATTCCTCGAGAACCTGGCCTATCTGGTGCCAGGCTACGAGGGGTACAAGCTGCGGGAGCGGCGCCAGGAGGAGGACTCCCGGCTGCGCGCGCTCGTCTACGACCGCTTGCTGCAGCTTCACCAGGCGCCAGGGCGCGCCGCTTCCAGATTGGAACATCCTGTTTG
>CAZDKK010000044.1:0-41023 GCA_964506245.1 uncultured bacterium
CGGCCCGCCACCGGGCGGCACGCCGCTCAGCCTGGGCGGGGCCCCGCCGGCCGCGCCGCCGGTTGCCGGTGCTGGCCTGCCGCAGGTCGAGCCCGGCAATCCCCCCTCGGAGGAACAGCTCAACGAGTGGCTCGAGGAGAACCAGGTGCGCCGCGCCCGCGATCCCGGCGATCCCCGCCCGCTGTACAACCTCGGCACCCTCTTGCACTACAAGAACGATCTCGAGCAGGCGCAGGAGTATCTAGGGGTTGCGTCGAGCTGGGCCCGCGGTGAGCTCGGCTCGCGGGTGGCCCACAACCTGGGCGACACGCTCTACAAGCTCGGGCGGCTGAAGGAGGCCCGCGACGCCTTCGCGCGCGCGGCGGCGCTGGACCCCGCGAACGAGGACGCCAAGATCAACCTTGAGTTGACCCAGCGCGCGCTCGACCAGCTCCAGCAGCAACCCGATTCGTCGGGCCAGCAGCAGCAACAAGACCAGCAGGACCAGAAGGATCAGAAGGACCAGAAGGACCAGAAGGACCAGAAGGACCAGAAGCAGCAGAAGGATCAGCAAGAGCAGCAAGGGCAGAAAGACAAGAACGGCCAGCAAGATCAGAGCCAGCAGCAACCTCAGAGTCAGCAGAATCAGCAAGACCAGGCGCAGCAAGATCAGCAGAATGAGCAGTCGCGGCCGGATCAGCAGAACCAACAGGACCGGCGGGATCAGCAGGAGCAGCGCCCCGATCAGGCGCAGCAGCCGCAGTCGGCCGACCAGCGACCGGACAGCACGCTCTCACCCGAACAGCTCCAGGTGCAGCAGATCCTGCGGGGCCTCGAGGCATCGGAGCGCGAGCTGTTGGAGCACCGCTTCCAGGCGCGATCGCGCAACACGCGGGTGGAAAAGGACTGGTGACGCGGATCCGGAGGATCCGGAAGAGGGGTTTCGAGCGGGATGAACGGGTGCAATCGACCGGGCGTGCGGCGAGCGGCCGGAACGTGGCTGGCGGCGTCGGTCGCGGCCATGCTGGCCGCCTGCGCGGCGGCGGACGAGCCGGTCGTGTCGGCCCAGGTCGACCGCCACGAGGTGCCCGAGGGGGGCGTGATCACGCTGACGATCACCCTCGAGGGTTTCTCGCGGCAGGCCGGCGATCCAGAAATCCCCCATCTCGATGGGTTCGAGATCTATAGCCGGGGCAGCAGCACCAACATCACCCTCATCAACGGCAAGCTCTCTTCCTCCACGGGGCTGACCTTCCAGCTCGTGGCGCGGCGGGCGGGAACCTACACGCTGCCCCCCATCCAGGTCGCGGACCGCGGCCGAACCTACCAGACCCAACCGATCACGCTGCGTGTCCTGCCCGCCGGCTCCCAGCCGCCCGCGACCCCGAGCCCCCAGCCGGGACGCGCACCCGGCACGGCCCCGCGACCGCAGAGCGGCGACGGCCGCGGCCTGTTCGCCGAGCTGGAGGTCGACAAGACCGAGGCTTTCCTCGATGAGCAGATCGTGCTGCGCTTCCGCCTCTACCAGCGCGCGGACGTCACGGTCTATGAGCTGTCGGACTTCACGCCGCCGGCGACCGAGGGCTTCTGGCGCGAGGACTTGGGCCAGCAGCCGGAGGAACGGATACGATCCGGCGGGAGCGTCTACATCGTGCGCGAGGTGGCCTGGGTGCTCTTCCCGACCAGGGTAGGAGATCTCGAGATCGGGCCCGGCAGCGTGATCGCCCACGTCCCCGACCGGTCGCGGCGGGGCATCTTCGCCAGCATGTTCGATCGCCAGCCGGTGCAGGTGGCCAGCAAGGGCCTGCGGGTGCGCGTCAAACCGCTGCCCAGCGCGGGGCGGCCGGCCGACTTCACCGGCAGCGTCGGCCAGTACGAGATCTCCGCGGCCTTCGACCCTCCCCAGGTCCGCCAGGGCGAGGCGACGGCGCTGACGGTGACGGTGCGCGGCGCGGGGCACGTCCAGACCATCGGTGCGCCGGTCTGGCCCGAGTGGGAGGGCTTGCGCGTATTCGACTCCGGAGAGGCGGTCTCGGTCGACAAGAACGGGACGCGGGTGGAGGGGGTGAAGACCTTCACGCAGGTGCTTGCCCCGTCCCGCACCGGCTCGCTGACCCTCGACCCGATTCGCTTCAGCTACTTCGATCCGACCCGCGCGCGGTATGTGAGCCTTTCGACCGGGCCGCTCGCGCTGGAGGTGCTGCCCGCGCCGCAGGGGGCGGCGGGAACGGTGGCAGGTGCGAACGACGTCGTCGCCTTGGGTCAGGACATCCTCTACATCCGGCCCGACGTGGCCGGGAGCCTGCGTCTGGTGGGTGGTGCAGGCGGGGGCGGCTGGCTGGTGAACCTGGTGCCCCTGGCGCTGCTGGGCGGCGCGCTGTGGCTGCGCGGCCGGCGGGCGGCCCTGGCGCGCGATCCGGCGCTGGCGCGACGCGCCCAGGCGTTGAAGCGCGCCGAGGAGCGCCTGAAGACCGTCGATCCAGCAGCAAGTTCGCAGCAGGGAGCCGCGGGCCTGGCAGAGGCCCTGGAAGGGTTCTTGAGCGACTGGCTCGATGCCGAAGCGCGCGGCATGCGGCGCGCGGAGCTCGAGGGCGAGCTGCGGGCGAGCGGTGCCCCCGGGGCGCTGGTGACGCAAGCGATGGGGCTGCTGGCCTGGGCGGATGAGGTCCGTTTCGGAGCTGGGGGCGGGGGCGTGGCCGAGCGGGTCGCGGCAGCCCAGCGGCTGGTGCGCGATTTCGACGCGGCCCTCCGCAAGGGCAAGACGGGGGTGACGTCATGAGCCCCGCGTGTCGCCTTGCGGTGGGAGGGTCCGCCATGGTGGCGGCGGCGCTTGCCCTGGCCGCGCCCCGGTTGGCGGAGGCGGGGCAGAGGCCGCCATCGGCGGTCATCGAGGCTGCCCAACAGGCCCAGGCGGCCTACGAGGGCGGCCGCTACGCGGAAGCGGCCGATGCCTACCGGCGCATCCTGGCTTCGGGCTGGTCATCGCTTGCGCTCTACTACAATCTAGGCTGCGCCAGCTTCAAGGCCGGACAGATCGGGTACGCGGTGGGCTTCTTCGAGGAAGCCCGCCGGATCGCGCCGCGCGACGCCGATGTCCGCCACAACCTGCAGGTCGCCCTGGCTCAGAAGCGGGACCGCATCGAGAACGAGCGCCCGTCGTGGCTGCTCGGTCTGCTGGCGGGAGTCCTCGACGGCTACACCCCCGCCGACGCCGTCACCTGGTTGCTCGTGCTCTTCTGGGCGATCTGCTTGGGGGCCGCCGTCTGGTGGACGGTGGGTGGACGGGCGGGCGCGATTGCCCGCCGGGCCCTGCCAGCGCTCGGCGTGCTGGGCATCGTGGCCGCGGGGGCGCTCGGGCTGAAGGCCTATCAGGTTTCATCGGCCCCGTCGGGGGTCGTGGTGGCGGAGGAGGCGCAGGTGCTCGCGGGGCCGCGCGCGGGCGAGACGGTCCACTTCGTCCTGCACGAGGGCACGCTGGTCTATCTGGGTCGCCAAGCCGGAGATTGGCGCGAGGTTTGGCTCAGCGACCAGATGCGCGGCTGGGTCGCGCGCGAGAGCCTGATGGCCCTCCAACCCACCCGTTGGCTGCCCTGAGGTCGCTGCACTCCGCGGTTGAGTTGCACCGCCGGGACGGATTATCTTCTCACCGGTTCAGCGCGCGCCAAGAGTGGGCGCGTCTCGTATGGGGTGGTGAGAAGGAGACAGCATGACGGCAGATGAGTTCCTCGCCTACTTCAGCGAGGAGCGCTTCATCAAGAGCTTGAGTGCCCGCTCCAAGGACGGTGTGCTGTCCGAAATGTCCATGGCGCTCGCCGGTGACGCGGACATTCGCGATCCAGGTCTCCTGCTCGAGATGATCCGGCGCCGCGAGAGCCTCGGCAGCACCGGGATCGGTCAGGGAGTTGCGGTCCCCCACGGGCGCAGCACGGCGGTGACCCGGACCAAGGTGGTTTTCGCGCGCTCGAAGCGCGGCGTGGAGTTCGGGGCTCCGGACAAGAATCCCTGCACGATCTTCTTCCTGATTGTCGCCCCCTACGAGGACCACAAGCAGGAGTACCTGCCGCTGCTGGGCAAGATCGTCGAGACCGTCGCTCATCCCACCACCCGCGAGCGGTTGCAGCAGATCTCCTCGCATGGGGAGTTTCAGGCCGTGATCCGGGAGGCGTTCGGTGGGTAGCGACCGCATCTTGAAACTCGTCCAGCTCCAGGACCTGGAATTGATGATCCGCGAGGCCCAGGACCCGGCGCGCAAGGGCAACGAGGAAGCGCTCGGGTTCACGATGGACAACGTCGGGAAGCTGGAAGCAGAACTCCAGGAGCTGCGCGGCCAAATCGACAAACAGGACCTGCGGACGTACGACCGCATCCACCGGCGCTACAACCGGGTCATCGTGCCGGCCATCGGGCGCATCTGCACCGGTTGCTTCCAGGAAGTGCCGACGTCGATGAAGCGCAGCATCTCCGAGGGGGGGGCGCTCCCGACCTGTGAGAGCTGCGGGCGCGTCCTTTACTGGGCCTAGGCCCGCCGTGAGCACTCGGCCCCGACCCTGAGCCAATGCCATGGTGACCGATTTTGCCCTGCGCGGAGTGATCCTGCAGGACTTTCACGCCCGGGCGCCCGAGGTCTACGACCTCACCTTCCAAAGCGGCCGGCTGACCCGCTTCGTGCCCACCCCGGCCTGTGCCGGACGGCGGCTCCGCCTGACCCCGGGGTTCAGCGACGCGCACCATCACCTGTTGCACGCGGGCCTCGCGGTGGGGCGCTGCGATCTGGGCAGCTGCGCGTCCCTGGTCGAGGCGCTCGAGCGTCTGGCCGACTACGCCCGTGGGCCGGCGCGGGACTTCGCGATCTTGAGGGGCGAGCGCTGGGACGAGAGCCACTGGCCCGAGGGGCGCGGCCCCACGCGCGCCGAGCTCGACGCCCTCGCGCCCGATCGGCCGCTCGTCCTGCGCCGCATCTGCGGCCATCGGGTGCTGCTCAACACGGTCGCGGCCCGCGAGGCCGCGTCCCGCCTGGGGCCGCTCGGCCCGGACGGTGAGCCGACCGAGGAGCAGACGCTCCTGCTGAGCTCGGTCTGGCCTCCCTCGCCGGCGCAGCTCGAGGGCGCGCTGGCGGTGGCCCAGGAGCGGGCGATCGCCATGGGCATCACCCGCGTCACCGAGATGGGGGCCTATGGCGCGCTCGACACCTACGTCGCGCTGGCTCGCCGCGGGGCCTTGAAGATCGACGTCGAGCTGTATCTGCCCCCGCGCGAGCTCGAGCGCGTGGTGGCCCTGCGCGGCGGGGGGGAGTTCGAGTCCCGGCGCCTGCACCTGGCCGGGATCAAGCTCTACGCCGACGGTTCGATCGGCGCGCGCACTGCCGCCCTGCGCCGGCCCTATGCCGACCGCGCGACGACGGGGCAGCTGCTCCTCGAGGACGACGCGCTGCACACTCAGCTCGCCCGGGCGCTGGATGCGGAGCTGACCGTGGCGGTCCACGCCATCGGTGACGCCGCCATCCTGCAGGTGCTGGCCCAGGTCGAACGGCTGGCCACGCGGGATGGACGCGCCGTGGCCGGGCGCGTGCGTCTCGAGCACGTGGAAATGATCGACCAGGAGATGCTCGCCCGGGCGGGGGCGCTGGGCATCGATCTCTCCCTGCAGCCCAACTTCGTCGCGCAGTGGGCCGGTCCCGGGGGCTTGTACGAGACCGCCCTGGGACGCGAGCGCGCGCTGGCCATGAACCCCTTCGTCTCCATGTGGGACCACCCGGGGGCCTTGGTGTTCGGCTCCGACGGCATGCCGATGGACCCGGCCGTGGGCCTGCTGGGTGCGGTCGCGCATCCGGCGGAGGAACAGCGGTTGACGCCCGAGCAAGCGTTGAGCCTCTACCTCGGCGCGCGGGCCGTGCCGGGCGGTCTGTGGCGGCGGGACGACTGGTGGCAGTTCGGGTGCGACGGGGCGGTGCTGTACGGCTCCGATCCCCTCGAGCTGGCCTCGGGCGATCTCGCGCGCGCGCCCGTGCTCGCGGTCCTGTGGGGAGGGGAGTGGCTGCTCGAGCCGCCGGCGGAGCTCTACCGGTCGGGGGTGATCCATGTCCTCTGAGACGCCCCGGCCCAGCGCCGAGCGATTCCTGATCAACTCGGCCGCGCGGCTCAACCAGGTCCTCGAACGCCGGCGCATCTACGAGGCCGTGCGCGAGCTGGTGACCGAGGCCACGCACGCCGAGGCCTGCTCCCTGCTGCTGCTCAACAGCGCGCAGAAGCGCTGGGAATTCCACATTGCCTACAATCGCCTCGATGCCCCCGAAGAGGTGCCCCCCCTCTCGTATGGGCAGGGGCTGGCCGGCTGGGTGGCGGAGCACGAGACCCCGGCCGTGGTGCAGGAGGCCGGCGCCGACCCGCGCCTGCGCCACCTGATCGACCGCCGGATCGGCTTCGAGGTCCGCTCGATCATGGCGGTGCCCCTCCTGCGCGCATCGCGCGTCTTCGGCGTCATCGAGGCGGTCAACAGCCGCCGGCCCGAAGGCTTCACCGACCTCGACCTCGAGCTGCTCACGGCGCTGGCCAACCAGATCGCGGTGGCGCTGGCCAACGCCCGCCTGTACGAGCTGGTGCGCCGCGAGAAGCGGGCCAACGAGCTGCTCTTCCGGGTGGGCCTGGTGCTCTCGCGCCTGCTGCGCCTCGAGGAGCTGCTCCCGGTCGTGACCCAGCTCCTGCGCGAGCTGATCGACTTCGACGCGGTCGGGATCTACCTCTACGACCCACGGAGCCAGACGCTCGACTGGTTCCATGGGCACGGCTACGACGAGGGGGCCGAGGAGCAGGTACGACTCAAGGTCGGGCAGGGCGCGGTCGGCTGGGTGGCCGAGCACCGCGAGGCCCTGATCATCCCCGATGTGCGGGCCGACGCGCGCTACCTCAACGCGCGGCCAACGACGCGTTCCGAGATGGGCGTGCCGCTGGTGGCCGAGGGCGCTCTGGTGGGTGTCTTCAACATCGAGAGTGATGATCTCAATGCGTTCGACGAGCGCGACCTGCGTCTGCTGCTGGCGTTCGGCAACCAGACGGCGATCGCAATCCAGCGCGCGCGGCTGCTCGATCAGGCCATCGAGAAGCGCCGCATGGAGGAGGAGATCCGCATTGCCCGGCGCATCCAGCGCCGGCTGCTGCCCAGCACCGATCCGGTCTTCGCCGGCCTCGATATCGCGGCCTTCAATCATCCCTCGCTCGAGGTCAGCGGCGACGTCTACGACTTCATCGAGATCACGGCCGACCAGCTCGGCATCCTCATCGGGGACGTGGCGGGCAAGGGGATCCCCGCCGGCATCCTGATGGCGACGTTTCAAGCCAGCATGCGGGCGGAGATCCGCAACAACTACGCGATCGCCGTCATCCTCGCCAAGGTGAATCGTCTCATGCGCGAGAGCAGCGAGGAAACCGCCTTCGTCACGGCGGTCTACGGCGTCTTCGATCGCAGCCGCCGCCGTCTGACCTACTCCAACGCGGGACACAACCCGCCGCTGCTGCTGCGCGGCTCGGGCAAGGTCGAGTGGCTCACGGAGGGCGGGACCGTGCTGGGAGCCTTCGACCAGGCGACCTACACCGAGGCCTTCGTTGACCTGAACCCGGGGGATCTGCTGGTCTTCTACACCGACGGGATCGCCGAGGCGGTGTCGCCGACCGGAGCGATGTTCGGGTCCGAGGGGCTGCTCGCGACGCTGCGCGCCTGCCGCCCGGACGAGTCGGCGCGGGGGATCTGCCGGAACATTCTCGAAGCTGTCCACCGCCACTGTGGCCACGCCCACATGGAGGATGATCTCACGGCGGTGGTGCTGCGCCCCACCGCGGCGGGGACTCAAGATGAGTCCCCGGGCGGCGGATATCACGGGTAGAGGAACCGCGTGCCCGGGAGGGGGTGAGCCGTGGGGGCGGGAGGCTCGGGCCAGCGTGCCAGAAACGCATTGAACCCTGCCGGGCAGGGTGCGAGGATCACCACATGTTTGGCAAAGAGAATCGGGAAGAAGCCAGACCTGCCCCCGACCGCAACGACCGCAACACCACGATCATCGGCAACGGCGCCAGCATCAACGGCGTCGTGCGGGTGAACGGCTCGCTGCGCATCGACGGCGAGGTCGAAGGCCAGCTCCAGGTCACCGAGGTGGTGACCATCGGCGCCAGCGGCGTGGTCAAGGCCGAGATCCAGGCCAACTCCGCCGTGGTCGGCGGGCGGATCAAGGGGCGGATCTGGGCCAAGGAGAAGGTCGTGCTGCAGCGCGGCTCGCGGCTCGAGGGCGACGTTCACGCCGCGGTCTTCAAGATCGAGGACGGGGCGTTCTTCCAGGGCAACTGCGCGATGGGCGAGACGGGCAAGGGCGGTGCGGCCGACGCGCCCCGCGAGGCCGGGCAGGGCCGCAATCTGCAGGTGGTCGGATAGGTCTCGGGTTCGGGGCCGCCAGGAAGGCGCCCCGTGTCTCGCGCCGGCATGGACGAGGGGACGGCAGCGTGAACGGCTATGGTCGCGGTGGGGAAGGGGTTGGGTTTAGCCTGGGTCTGCCAGAAGGTGTCAAGATCCTCCTGATCTGGAACGGCATCTTCTTTCTCCTGCAGAAGTTCATCCTGATCAATGGCATTGGACCCCTGGCCCACACGGCGACCGTCCACGTCTCGACGCCGATGGGGCCTGAGACAGGACCCTATCCGGTCGATTCGCTCGAGCGCTTGCTCGGCATGGTCCCCGTTCTGATCTGGCAGAAGGGCTACGTCTGGCAGCTCTTGAGCTACATGTTCCTGCACGGTGGCTTCTTCCACGTCTTCTTCAACATGTTCGCGCTCTGGATGTTCGGATCGGACATCGAGCGCCTGTGGGGCACCCGGCGCTTCCTGACCTACTACTTCTTCACCGGAATCGGCGCGGGGATCTTCTCGCTGGTGCTGACGCCGAACGGGCTCGTGCCCACCATCGGCGCCTCGGGTGCCGTCTACGGCATTCTGCTCGCGTTCGCCTGGCTCTTCCCGGAGCGGCGCATCTTGCTCTACTTCGTCTTCCCCATCCCGGCGCGCGTGTTCGTGCTCATCTTCGGCGCCATTGAGCTGCTCTCCTCGATCACCCAACCCGGCAGCCCGGTGGCCCACCTGGCCCATCTGGGGGGACTGGTCTTCGGCTTCCTCTACCTGCGCGGCCTCGGCCGAGGGCTCTGGAACTGGTTCGATCGCCGCCGGCGCCGGCGCAAGTTCAAGGTGATCGACTTCACCCGCGACGACTGGAACCGCTGATCGGCGACGCCCGGGCTTGAGCGAAAGCGGCCGCCCCCGCGCAGCACGGGGACGGCCGCCACGTGTTTCTGGCGAAGAGCCCGCGGGCCTACCGCAGCACCACCATCTGCTTCGACTCGCTGCGCCCGTCGACCGTCACGCGGTAGAAGTAGGTCCCGGCGCCGACCGGCTGCCCGAGATCGTTCAGACCGTCCCAGGGGGCGACGAAGGGCCCGGCCGGGAGCGCCGCGCCCGTGACCAGCGCGCGCACGCGGGCACCGGCGACGTCGAAAATCTCCACATCCACCGCGCGGGCGTCGCTCTCCAGGCGGAAGGCGATGCGGGTGGCCGTGCCGAAGGGATTCGGCTCGTTCTGCGACAACCGCACCCGCCACGGGCGGGCCGGTGGCTCGCCCACGCTGTTGCCGGTCGCGTTGTTCCAGACGAGGTCGATGTCGGCGTCCGTGCGCGGGACGAGGTGGTACTGGCTGTATTCGTAGCGCAGGATGCCCGTCACGATCGCCGTGTCGCCCACGGTCGGGCGGTAGCGGACGTGCTCCTCGCCGGCGGAGGCGAGGTTGATGACGTCGACCGCGGCGGTGTCGGGCTCGACCAGCAGGTACCACTCGCCGTACGAGCCGCTGCCATCGATGCTGTCGAGGTAGGCGGGCTGGTTCAGACGCAGCAGGGCATCTTCCCACGGCTCCGGGGCGTTGTCATTGGGCCCCACCTGCACGCCGGCCCCCTCGTTGTCGGCATCGTAGATGATCTGGTCAGCCGCAACGTCGGTCACGATCACCGGCGAGCTGGCCTGCCCGAGATTCTCGTAGAGCACGATGCCGGGCTGGAAGCTCAGGTAGGTCGAACCGTAGTATTCGCGAACGGCGCCCGCGACGCGCACGCTGTCGCCCACCGCCAGCTCGCCGTCCTGGGCGACGCGCACGTAGAGGTGCTGGAAGGGCCCCGCCTCGCCCTCCTGGAGGAAGTAGTAGTTGCCCGCTACCTGCGCCACGCGCCCCGCCGTGGTCGCCACGATGTCCATGTAGTCGGAGTCGTCCTGCAGGAGGTCCTCCACGTACTGGATGCTGTGGATGGGGGTCACGCCCAGGGCGAAGGTGTACTCGCCATCATCCATCATGGTGAGCTCACCCTCGGAGAGCACCCCGGCCACGTAGATGATGTCGACCTCACCGGGGTTCTGCGGCTGCGTGGTCAGGTGGACCAACCGATGGTCCTGCGCATCGCGCTGGGCGGCCAGGACCCCCAGCCCGGAGTCGAAGTCGTAATGGATGGTGTTCTGCGCGCTGGCGAGATCGACATCCACCGCGAACAGCACATCGACCCGGTCTTCGTCGTAGGCCCAGGCGCCGCGCAGATTGGGCTTGCACGCCATGCCCATGTCCTCCGGGCAGTTGCGCGGGGCGAGCTTGAAATTGCTGTAGTTGTAAACCAGGATGCCGGCGATGTAGTCGAGCTGCGTGCCCTCGGGCGGGATTTCGTAGTCGAAGTCGCCGAATGGATCGGCCGAGTACGAATCGATCAGCAGGCAATCGCCGAGACCCACGCCGTCCTCGCAGACGTACCACTCGTCGTAGGCATCCGGCGGACCGGCCCACATCCGGGGGTGCACGGGATCGTCGTCGATGACCTTGATCAGCACCGACTCGTATCCCTCGGCGAACGGACCGGCGGTGTTGACATCGGCGGCGTGAACCACGACCGGGTTGGGCACGGGCGCCGTCCCGATCACGCTGTAACTGCACGTCACACCGGTGCCGCAGGGGGGCGCGTGGTAGACGTCGATCTCGGAGAAGTCGAAGTACTCGTCGTAGGCGCCGCGCACCGTGACCAGATCGCCGCGCGCCACATTGCCCAGGTGCGTGCCGTTGGTGAAGACCCAGATCCCCGAGTTCATCCAGCCCCACGTGGGATGGGGGGCACGCTCCTGAACGAAGAAGCCGAAGCGGCCGGTGGCCGTGACGACCACGTTGGTGATCCACACCTCTTCGCCCTCGGGAAACACGCCCATCTGGATGTCGAAGATGGTTGTCTGCGTGGCTTGCGCGCCGATCGGGATCAGACCGACGAACAGCAGGAACGCTGCGATGCCGTGTGCACGCTTCATGGCTGGGTTCCTTCCGTTGGAGAGTGCTGCATCCGCCGGGCGGGGCAGGCCGCCCGGTGACCGAACCGCCTAAACTCTCCTTTAAGATACGCCCCGTCATGTCGCGAGTCAATCGGCCCGCCTGCAGGCGGACGGGCCCGATGCTCGCGGGGCGGTTCGCGAGGGGACCAGCGCGGTCTAGAGCCCCAAGACGCGGCGCACCAGGACGGCGATCGCCTCCTCGGCGCTCTCGCTGGGGCCTGGATCCTCGAAGCGCGTCAGCAACGTGGAGCACAGGGCGAGGCGGCCGGTGCCCCACCGCGCGAGGGCGCCGGCGTAGACCACCTCGGCCGAATCGGGCTCGGGGCGCAGCGATTCGCTCAGTCGCCGATGGTCAATCCACAGGAGCGGCTCGACCCGGCTCGTGATGCGGAAGAGGTCGGTGCCCGAGACGGAGTTGTCCACCACGAGCGAGTCGGTGTCGAAGGAGGGGCCGCAGCCCACGGTGGCACCGTTGGGCAGGGTGCAGTCGGTGACGTATTCGTCCCCCAGCGGGTGCGTGAAGATCGAACCCAGCCCGACCGTCTCCTGCACGAAGCGCGTGCTGAGACCGCCGCCGGTGCCGATCGCGTTGCGGCTCGTGATCAGCACCGCCCCACCCCCGGCGACGTAGTCGTAGAGGCTCCCTTCGGCCAGCGCGAGGCCGGCGACCATCTGTGCATCGGACTCGACCGTAGCACTGCTGCTCACGCCGCCGTACCAGAGGACGCCCTTGAAGAGCTGCAGGATGGGCAGGATCTCCTGGGGGCTACGGAAGATGCCATCGACCCACACGTCGTAGAGGTGATAGTTGCCGGGAGCGACCCGCTCCATCACGCCCTGGCCGGTGGCACGCCAGAAGTCATCCTGGCGCGTGGCGATCGACTGGCCGCTGCCCCGTGCGCCGGCGTTGTCGATCAGCAGATACTCGCCCTGCGGCGGGATCACGTTCCAGGTCCAGGTGATGATGTTCGAGCCGGTGGCGGCGCGATCGAAGGCCTGGGCGTGCACCGTGCGCGTGCCGTACCGTCCCTGGAAGTTCTCCTCGAAGAAGGCGCCGACGGTGTCGCGGCCCGCAACCTGGACCGCGGCGGTTGCGGAATCCTCGCCCGCGGCGACGTCCAGCCAGAGCGTCACGTGATCGATCGTGGCGCGGCCGTCGAAGTCCTCCGGCTTCCAGGCGAACGAAACTGCCGGCAGGCTGGGCCGGGTGAGGGTGGGATGGCGGGTCGGGTCGGACCAGGTGATGATCGGCACGGCGTTGTCCAGCACGAAGGCCTGGCTGGCGGGATCGGGGTCGCTGGCGAGGTCATCGTCGATGGCGCGGACCAGGAACGTGCGCACGGCCCGCGCGCCGCCCACCGGCACGTCGAAGGTGTCGCGGTTCGCGGTGGTGAAGGTCCAGGCGGGGTCCTCCCACCAGAGGCTGTCGCCCGCCGCCGGCCGCCAGGGATCGCTCCAGCGGAAGGCGTAGCCGATCACCTCGCCGTCGCGGTCGGTGCCCCACCAATCCAGGATGATGTGGTAGTTGGCCGCGTTCAGGCTGTCACCCCGGATGGCGAGGCGGGTGACGGGCGGCAGGTTGACCGGATAGGGCTTCTCCTCGACTGCGCACCCACCGCCGGCCAGCAGCACGACCGCCGCCAGCGCACCGGCCGCCGCGAATCCGGGTGTGCACACGCTCTTCATCGGCTCGCCCGCTCCTGTTCCGGAACTACTTCATGATGAGGAACTTGCCGCGCTCGATCGCCCCCGTCTCCAGATCCTCCACGCTGAAGATGTAGAGCCCGGTGGCGACGGCCTGGTCCTTGCGCGTGGTCAGGTCCCACGCGGCCATGTTTCCCGACAGCACGGGGATGTCCGACGCCGGATTGCGCGGGTCGGTCGGGTCGTAGATGCCCCGCACGTCGGTGGCCCCGTAGGTGTCGCCGTTGAAGTCGATTGTCTGGACGTGGTCGCCGGCCAGCGTGTAGATGCGGATCTTGCAGCGCGCCGGCAGGCCGGCGAACCAGAGGTAGCGGTCGCGCTGCAGTTCCTCATCCCAGGCCGCGTCGCCACGGTATGGATTGGGAAAGACCGTGACGCGGCGGCTCGGCGTCTCCTCGCGGCGGGCGCCCGGAATCACGAAGGTGCGGTTCTGGGGGATCCCGGACTCGAGAGGGTCGATCTCCTGCGTGCCCGTGTCGAAGCTCGTCACCGAGACCCAGTACTTGAAGCCGTCACGCACGTCGCCGATGTCGTGGCAGAAGCGATAGACGAGCGTGTCCCCGGCGGCGTCGACGCGTTCGAGCGGTTCGGGCGCGAGGATCTCTCCCAGGCCGGTGTTGAAGCGCAGCGAGTCGGGCAAGTCGTACTCGCCGAGCTGCGCGAATCCCTCCGTCTTGCTGACCTCGCTCAGGTAGATCCGAAACCCCTCGAAATCCTGCGTGCGGCTCTTGGGGTCGATGAAGCCGAGCGGCAGATCGTCCCACCAGAGTCGCAGCCGATTGTGAAAGGTCTCGACGTAGAGGCTGGGGGAGGGTGGCGGCACGGGGATGTTGTAGTTGAGGTTGAAGGCCGTCTGGGCCCAGCCGGCGTTGAAGGCGATGTCCTCCTCGGCGGAGCGGCCGTAGGCCGGCGAGGGCAGGCCGCCCACAAAGGCGTAGGCCACCGTGACCGAGGCTCCCGGCTCGAGGAACCAGTGCACCTGTCCCGTGCTGTCCGTGAACGAGGCGGTGCCCAGGGGCCCCACCGACAGGAGCATGACCGGATCGTTGTTGGGTGCCTCGACCCCGCGCGTCGGGTCGGTGGACCCGTTGCCCAGCGTCCGGTAGCGTTCCCAGTCGAGGTCGGGCGTTTCGGGCTCCGTCCCCGAGGGGTCCCAGTTCCACAGGTTGAAGGAGACGGTGAGGCTGTCGATCGCAACGGGGCGCGTGCCCAGGAGCTGACAGCCGATCCACGAGGTGCAGTTGCCCGCGTCGAGCTGGTAGTGGTGCTCCGTCACGAGGCGCAGGCTGTCGTCGTAGGCGATGTCCTTCTTCGAGAACCAGCCGCTGGGGGGCCACTCGTCGTGGCCGTCCTTCCAGCCGGAGGCGAACTCGGTGTAGAGCCCGGCGTAGAGGTCGAAGAGCAGGTTGGTCGGGTGCGTGTTCTCGATGTGGAAGTTGACGATGATGATCGCATCGAAGGGCTCGAAGCTGAACTGCAGGATCTCCTGCGTGACGGCGATGTCGAGGGGCTTGTGCTCCTCGGTTCCGTGTCGGTGCCGGTCGATGTACCGGCAGATGAGGTCCTGCTCCGAGCGGGCGTTGACGGGGTCGAAGTAACGGCTGTTGGGCAGGATCGATCGCTCCAGGATCACCGAGGAAGCGGGGAAGAACTCGCTCTCGGTCTCCCTTCCCGAGGAACCGAAGTAGCCATCGACGGTGGTCGTCGTGACGAGGGTCTCCGCATCGGCCAGCTCCCCGGTCGCGCTCGCCAGGCCCCCCACCCACAGCCCCGCGCGCACCAGATGCTCTTCGCCGCTGCCCAGGGGGTACTCGAGCGATGGGTCGCGCGAGGCCATGTTGTTGCCCAGGAAGCCGTTGTTGTAGACGGCCAGGCCCATGGCGTTGGCGTTGGTCGTCCGCGTGGTGATCAGCGTGTCCTCGGCGACGCCGGCCGGCACCGGCTCAACCGACCCAGGCGCGCGCCCGGCGGGCGGATGATGGTCCGGCGTCGCGGCGAAGGGGGCGACCGCCAGCCCGGCGAGCGCGGCGAACCCGGCGATCGCCGCGCATCGGCCCCACGGGCCTTGCCGCCGAACTGCGCGCTGCATCCTGCCTCCCTCTCTCCCGCGCGCCTAGGGCGGCGTCAGCTGGAACAGCGCCAGCCGGTTCGTTTCCGGGTCGCTGACGAAGACGAGCGAATCGCGCGCGCACAGGTAGCGCGGCGCCTCGAGCGGCGGGTCGAGCCCGATCTTCTGCGCCGAGTAGATCGTGTCGGCGAACTCACCATCGAGCTGAAACTTGAGCACGCGGTCGTGGCCGGTGTCGGCGACGTAGATGTACTCCCCGCTGGGATCGACCGCCACGCCCTCCGGCGCGAGCAAGAGGTCTTCCTCGAGGCCGATGGGATCGAGGATGGCCGCGACGTTCGATGTGTCCGGTCGCAGGCGCTGGACCCAGTGCTTCCCCGTGTCGGCGACGATGAGCATCTCCCCGTTGTGGGCGAGGCCGTGCGGCGCGATGACGTAGCCGCTGCCCGTTCCGTAGTCGCTGACGACGCGCAGTCGCCGGCCCCAGCGATCGTAGGCCAGCACCGAGTCGCGCGCGGCGTCAGCGACGTAGATGTGCAGGTTGCCGTCGGCGGCCAGACCGGAGAAGGACTCCCACAGCGAATCGGTGAAGCTGAAGAGCGGCTCGCCGCCCAGCCAGTAGTAGATCTTCAGGCGCATGTCGGCGCTGTCGGCCACGACCAGGAAGGTGGAGTCGCGCTTGGCCACCGCCAGGCGCACGGGCGCGGTCAGGCCCGCGAACTCCGAGACCAGGGACGGGCGCGCCGGATACCCGCGCGTGCTGTAGTAGACCGCTACGCGCGTGTGGTTCTCGATCACGAACAGGAAGAGACCCGCGACTGCCACGTCGCTCGGGGCGGACAGCTCCCAGACGGTCTTGAGGTTGTAGGTCCCAGGCTCGGGGGTCACGAAGACCGCGGGGGGCTGCTCCGGCAGATCGATGCGCTGCCCGCAGCCGGCTGCACCCAGGAGGGCACCCACCAGCATCGCCGCACCGCGGCGCCGTATCGAGCTACGCGCTACCATAGGAGCCCCACGCTCCAGCGGTGGACGTCGCCGTAGGCGTCTCCGGCCGCGTAGGCATAGTCGGCCTGCACCACACGCGCGCCCAGGCGCAGGCGCGCACCGCAGCCCGCGTGGAGGTTGAGCACGTCGGCTGCGAAATCGTATCCCGACCGCAGGAAGAGCTGCTCGCGATAGCCGAGCTCGGCCGCCAGGCGCGTGACCTCGCGGTTGTCGGCCGGGTGGCCGACCTCGCCGATGGCGACCAGGCCCCAACGCGCGGTGCGGACCGCGTCGATGGCGAGGCTGAACCGGAAGAAGGTCGGCGGACTGAAGCTGTCGTAGTCCACGCTCGCGCCGTTGCGCCGGCTGGTGAACGTGCCCCCGGGGGTGAGATCGGGGCCGAAGTTCGAGAGCGCCAGGCCGATGCGCGCATCGCGGAAGCCGACGAAGTAGATCGCGCCGGCGTCCAGCAGCCAGGTCGTCAGCTCCGGCCCGTCGATCTCGGGCCCGAACGCCTCGTGGAACAGCTTGACGCTGCCCCCGAAGCTGAGCTTGTCGGTCAGGGCGCGCGACAGCCCGACGATCACGGCGGTGGCCGAGTAGGTGAATTCCCGCCCGGTGCCCAGCGGGTGATACTCGTCGGTCTCGTCCATCTTCACGCCCACCGCGGCCAGCCCGAGGCCGAACCATCCGTGCAGCGGCGAGAAGGGCAGGCACACGGCCGCGCCGCCGGCGGGGATGTCAGCCGGCAGGCGCAGGGCGGTGAAGCTGGCGCCGCGCCGGCGTCCGATCCCCAGCCCGGCCGGATTGCTGAAGAGCGCCGGCGCACCGCTGACGTGGCTGCTGGTCGCACCGGCCAGCGCGCTGCTCCGCGCGTCGATCGGGATCTTCAGAAACGTGCCCGACGAGGTCCCCACGCGCTGGCCGCCCAAGTCGCTCTGGGCGGCCGCGGGCCCGACCAGGCCGGCGGCGAGGGCGAGCGCGGCTGCCCCGGCGAGCGACGCGGCAGCTGGCCGCGCTTGGGGGCGCTTCCTACCACGCATAGCTGATCCCCACGCGGAAGGTGCGCGGCGCATCGAAATAGGCCGGGTTGTGGATGGCGTGGGCCGCAGCCTGGAACTGGTAGTCGACGCCCGCCTCGATCTGGGCGGCATCGGGGCTCAGATCGCGGTAGACGTCGATCAGCTCCCAGTTCGTGGGCAGCCGGCCGTTCTCGGCGTAGTACGCGTCGATGAGCTCCTGCATCGGCGGATCCTGGTGCGCGCGGGCGTAGGCAGACAAGATCTCGTCCTCGTAGTTGTCGGGGTTCGCGTACCCATAGGCCAGGCTGCCCTTGCCCGGCTCGTACGGCTTGCCGGTGACCGCATCGAAGTAGGACGGGGTGCGGTAGTCCAAGAGGTTGTAGACGTTGAAGGAGAGCTCGAAGCGCCGGCCGCCCAGGCGGACGCCCTTGGTGAGCGCGACGTCGAGGCTGCTGTCGTAAGGGCCGTTGCGCGAGTAGGGGGCGCCCACCGACAGGCCGTCGACGTTGAGCGGGGTATAGGCGCGGCCCGAGCGAATCATGTAGTACACGCCGATCGAGAAGTCACCCGGCCAGCGAAAGCCGAACCAGCGCGGGGGATCCTCCATGTCCTTGACCCGCAGGTCTGCCTTGAGGGTGAATTTGTGCGGTCGGTTCCACCAGAGGTACTCCTCGCCCAGCAGCGTCTCCCGCGAGTCGCCGCCCGTTTCCTGGATGAGCTTGGTCTTGTTCGGATCGGAGGCCTTGCCCCGGCCGACCGAGTAGGTGTACGAGGCGCTGCCGGAGATGAAGTCCTGGAGTGATCGCTGGAGCGAGAGCTCGAAGCCGCGTGAGCGCGCGTAGTCCATGTTCCAGTAGATGAAGAAATTGCTGCGGGCGGTGCGGCGCTCGGTCATCACCAGGCGGATGCTGGTGGGGTAGTCGTACATGTCCTTCCAGAAGAGGGTCGCCTTGGCCGCCGTCGAGGCGTCGAACTGGTAGCCGGCACCGATCTCGTAGGAAACCGAAATCTGTGGGTTGAGCGTCGGGTTCCCGATGCGCGGGTACTCCTCGCCCGATTGCGAGTTCGACTTGGCGTAGACGTAGTAGTAGGGCGGCCGCTGACTCTGGTGACCGTAGTTGAAGAAGAGGTGGGCGTTCAGGCCGATCGGGAAGGAGATCCCCACGCGCGGGCTCAAGTGGCCCTTGTACCGGTAGCCGAAGATCTCGTGCGTCTCGCTGCGGTACTTCTCCCACAGCGCGGCGGTCATGTGCGGCAGCTCCTGGGCCTCCATCGCGCGCTCCACCTGCCGCCCGGGGAACCACCAGTCGTAGTGCAGGCCGACCTCGACGTCGAGACCCTCGTGCTCGAAGCGGTCCTGGATATACCAGGCCCCGACATTGGGCGTCACGTGGAAGAGGTCGAACTCATCGCCCAGGGGCCGGCTGTTGTTGGGGTTGTTCGGGTCGATGTAGACCGCCAGGGCGTTGAGCTGCAGGTACTGGACCTCCTGGTACTCGGCCGACAGCCCGGCCTGGAAGTTGTGGCCGCGCGGCCGGTAGAACCAGTCGTTCTTGAAGCCCCAGACCACGGCGTAGCGATCGAGCCAGTCGGAGGCGTCGCCCACGTCGATGAAGTAGGGCGTGTCGTAGAAGTCGGGATCCTCGAGCAGGTCGGTGTCGCGCAGGTGATTGTACTCGTCGTAGAGCTTGCCGGCCACATCCTCGTGACGCCCGTTGTACTCGCGCCACATCTGGAGGTTCGTCTGCGTCCGCTTGCCGACCGTGCGATTCCAGCCGAGACTCAGCAGGCTGAAGTCGCGGCTGACCGTGTAGTGGCCGTCCAGATGCTTGGCCCAGGCCCAGGGGAAGCTCGAGGCGTTGCGATCGATGTCGCCGATGTCGGGCTCATCCCAGTCGTGACCGAAGCCGAGGTTCTTCGTCCAGGTCAGGTTGAACTTGTCGTTGTCGGTGGCCAGCCAGCTCGTCTTCAGGACCGCGCGCCAGTCATTCGACGTCGAGGGGTAGAAGAACCGACCGTAGCGGTACCGGTTGCCGAGCAGCGCGTCGTGGAGCGAGGAGCAGAGCGTCGCGCCCCCGTTCCCCCCGTTGACGTAACCCTTGTAGGCGTCCGTCAGCTCGCAGCCGGCGCTGGCGTAGAAGGTGACCGGCGGGTCCTGCGCGCCCAGCGCGCGCAGCAGGGTCTGCACGGGCGTGTTGGGCCCCTCGACCTCGACGTGGATTTGGTGGAGCCCCCGCGGATCGATCAGCACATCGGTGTCGTAGGCCACCATGCCGTGCCAACGCCGCCCACCCTCCTTCACCTGGGCGTCCACCACGCCCGACATCGCCTGCCCATAGCGCGCGCTCATGCCGCCGGTCACGACGTCGACCCGGCTGGCCGACTTCGACGAGAGGTGCGAGCCGTTCGAGTCCCCCGACAGGACGTCGCGGACCGCGATGCCGTCGATCATGAAGAGGCTCTCGTCGGCGCGTCCGCCGCGGAAGTGGAGCTTTCCCTCCTCGCGCGTCACGCCCGGTTGTTGGGCCGCGACCTCGTTCAGCGTCGGGCTGCGGGCGATGAGACCCTCGAGCTCCTGGGAGAGGATCGTGTGGGCCGACGAGGTGCTGTGGACATCGATCGGCGGCCGCTTGCCGCGGACGTCGACCACGTCGAGCGTGGCCGCCACGGTCGGCGTGAGGCGCAGGATGACCCGGGCCGGCCGGTCGGCACGGACCTCCACCCGCTCGGTGGCGTTCACGTAGCCGATGTAGCTGATCACGAGCGTGTGCGCGCCGACGCGGAGTCCGTCGATCGCAAAGTTCCCGGTCCGGTCCGAGAGCGTGCCGATTCGCGTTCCCGCGATGGTGATGTTGGCGTCGGGCAAGGGGCGATCGCTGCGGCCATCCAGGATCCGGCCCTCGACGCGGCCCGTGGAATCGGATGCCGCGGGCGGAGATGCCGGCTGCGCGGTCGCGGGGGTGAGCCAGCCGGCCGCGGCCAGCAGGCTCAGGCCGAGCATGGCAGGGAGCCAAGGGGGCCTGAGCCCCCGGGCCCGGCCGCGGGCGAGTGCGGCCCGATGATGAAGACCCCCCCAGCAGGGCCAGGGGGGAAGACGACCCAGCATCACGGCCTCGAAACAGCACCTGGCGGGTGGGCAGATCCGCGTGACCCGGCCGGAATCTATCAGCGGCCGGAAGCGAGGGTCAAGCCGGTGCGGTCAGTCGCCGCTGAGCTGCACGAGACGGGGGCCGGCGCTCGTTCCGATCCGGTTCGCGCCCGCGGCAACCAGGGCCAGAGCGGCGGCGCGGTCGCGGATCCCGCCGGCCGCCTTGACGCCCATGCCCGGGCCCGCCGCGGCCCGCAGCAGGCGGACGTCGGCCTCGGTCGCCCCGCCGCAGGAGAAGCCCGTCGAGGTCTTGACGAAGGCGGCGCCGGCGTCGGCGGCGATCCGGCAGGCGCGTCGCTTCTCGCCGTCGGTGAGCAGGCAGCACTCGAGGATCACCTTGACCAGCGCGCGCCCGGCGCAGGCGCTCACCACGGCCGAGATGTGGCGCCCCACCTCGGCGTCGTTCCCTTCCTTCAGCGCCCCGATCGGGATCACCATGTCGATCTCGCCTGCGCCGTCGGCCACCGCGCGCGCGGCCTCGGCGGCCTTCACGTCCGCGGGCGTCGCCCCGTGGGGGAATCCAACCACCGCGCAGACCGCGGGTGGTCCGGCGCTGCCGGGCTGCGGCTGCGCCAGGACGCGCGCGGCGAGCGCCACCCACAGGGGGTGGACGCACGCCGCCGCGAAGCGGTGGGCGATGGTCTCGGCGCAGAGACGCTCCACGTCGCCGCCGGTGGCCTCCGGGCGCAGCAGCGTGTGGTCGATGCGGCCGGCCAACTCGCGGTCGAAGGGTCGTCCCTGCGGATCGTCGGCGCGGGTCGTCATGGCTTGGGATCCTCCTCGGGCGGCGGCGGGGGCGGGGCCGCCAGATAGCTGGCGAAGGCGTCGGGCAGGAGCTCGTCGAGAACGAGCCGGTGGGGGGGGCCATCCCCGCGCTGCGTCACCAGCCGCGCCCCCGGGGCCAGCTCCCGCAGCACCTGGAGGCACGACCCGCACGGGTGCTGGCCAGCCGCGGCGGGGACCCACAGCGCCAGGCAGACGATCGGAGCGGCGGTCGCGGCCCGGGCGGCCCAAGCCGCGACGCGCTCCGCGCAGGCGCCTACCCCGACGCCATCCGGGGGGTGATAACTCGCTCCCGGGTAGCGCCCGCCATCCGCCGTCTCGGCCACGGCGCCGCAGCGGTCCGCGGCGCCGACCTCGGCCCGGTGGGATGCGGCGCGCGCCGCGCGCAGGAGCGCGAGCTCCGCGGGTGCGATGTCAGCTCCCGTCATGCATGACCTCCTTCGGTCGGCCAAGGGACTGCCAGACGCGACCCGAAGGACGCGAGCGCATCCTCCACGCCGCCGATGGCTTCGATTTCCATCAGCCGCGCGCGCAGCTGGGCTGCCCCGGGAAGACCGCGGAAGTAGCCACGGAGCTGCTTGCGGGCCTCGATGACGGCCGTGCGCTCGCCCTTCTGCGCGGCGCTGGCGCGCAGGTACTCGAGCAGCATCGCGATGCGCTCCTCGATGGTCGGGGGCGGCAGCAGCCGCCCCGTATCCAGGTAGTGGCGCACCTCGCGGAAGATCCAGGGGTAGCCGGTGGCCGCCCGGCCGATCATCACCCCGTCGCACCCGGTCTCGGTGAACATCCGCAGCGCGTCGGCGGGGGACTGGACGTTCCCGTTGCCGACAACGGGAATGCGCACGGCCCGCTTCACCCGGGCGATCCACGTCCAGTCGGGCGGCGCGGCATATCCCTGGCTACGGGTGCGGGCGTGGACCGTGACCGCCACGACGCCGGCCTGCTCGAGCCGCTGGCAGACGTCGAGCACGTTGATGCTCGCGGTGTCCCACCCCAGGCGAACCTTGGCGGTAACCGGCAGCCGCACGGCCCGAACCACGGCCCGGGCCATGGCCTCGAGCTTGTCGGGTTCACGCAGCAGCCCCGCGCCCCCGCCCTTGCCGGCCACCTTGCGGGCCGGGCAACCGAAGTTGAGATCGAGCAGGTCGGGCGCGACGGACTGCGCCAGCTCCGCCGCGGCCACGACCGAAGGGATACGGCTCCCGAAGATCTGGAGCGCCACCGGTCGCTCCTCGGGCGCCAGCAGCATCTTCGCGAAGCACGCGCGGGCCTCGTGCACGAGCCCCTCGGCCGAGACGAACTCGGTCGTGACCAGGTCGGCACCGCAGCGCCGGGCGAGACGGCGCGCCGGACCGTCGGTGATCGCGTCCATGGGGGCGAGCACGAGCGGCCGTTCGCCGTCGACGCAGGGGATCCTCACCGCCGGCCTCCCCGGTCGGGACGGCGGGGCCCCGGGCCCGGGCCAAGAAGCGACCCAGCAGGCAACCTGCGGTGTTCTATCATCGTCGGTCCTCGCGGAGGGCGGCGTCGAGACCCTGCCCGCCCCGGGCACGGCCGCGCAATCCGCACGGGGCGGATGCGAAGAGAATAGAATGGTTACGGGGGGAGGGCCAGGGGCAAAGGAATTTGCTGTTGGGGAGGCCCCCGCGGCTCTGCTAGGATCGCTTTGAACATCGTGCCGGTGGTCGTGCTGCCGCCGGCCGATACGGGGAGTAGGATGGGAAGCGTGATGAACGATACGTCGGGACAGATCGCCGGCCGGGGCCGGAGGCGGAGGGACGGCGGGCGCGAGCTGCGCGCCCTCATCTCGCTGCTGTCGGATGACGACCAGAAGATCGTCTCGATGGTCTGGGACAACCTCCTGCGGCTCGGGGTCGACTCGCTGCCCTACCTGGAGGAGGTGGCCGAGCACCCGGACGCCCGGCTGCGGCTGCGGGCGCGTCACGTGGCCGATCAGATCCGCAGCGAGGTGCTCGAGAACCAGTTCCTCGCCCTGGCGGCCCAGGAGGAGGACGCGTTCGACCTCGAGGAAGCGCTGTGCGTCGTGGCGCGGATCGAGTACCCCAACCTCGAGACGGCCCAGGTCCGGCGCCAGCTCGACGAGCTGGCCAGCGAGCTGCGCCCGCAGATGCCCCGGGTGGCGCCCCCGCGCGAGCGCATCGAGATCTTGAACCAGTTCCTCTTTCGCGAAAAGGGCTTCCAGGGCAACACGCGGGACTACTACGACCCCGACAACAGCTTCATCCACAAGGTGCTCGAGCGCCGCCTCGGAATCCCCATCACGCTGGCGGCGGTGATGATCCTGGTCGGCCGCCGGCTGAACCTGCCCCTGCACGGGGTCGGGCTGCCCAAGCACTTCGTCGTCAAGTACGAGGATGCGGCCACGGAGCTGTTCATCGATCCCTTCAACGGCGGCCGGATCTTCACGCGCAAGGAGTGCATCCAGATGCTGACCAGCGACGGCTACTACCTGCGCGAGTCCTTCGCGTCGGAGTACCTCGCGATGAACAGCCCGCGCGACATCGTCATCCGGATGCTGCGCAACCTGGTCCTCATCTACCGGAAGCTCCGGGACAACACGCACGCCAAGGCGCTGACCCACTACCTCGAGATCCTGCGCATGCGCGCCAAGGCCCGGTAGACGCCCGGCCTCGATTCGTCCTGACGATCCAACCAGACTTGAGATCCGCTCGGGAGCATCGTATCCTGACCCGTCGCGTTTGCTGGCGGGATGCCGTGCGGCACAGGCAGGAGTCGAGCGATGAAGACGATCATCGAGCCCTTCAAGATCAAGTCGGTCGAGCCGATCCGGATGACCACCCGCGCCGAGCGCGAGCGCATCCTGGCCGAAGCTGGCTACAACCTCTTCCTGGTGCGCGCCGAGGACGTGCTGATCGACTACCTGACCGACAGCGGCACCTCCAGCATGAGCTCCGAGCAGTGGGCTGCGATGATGCGCGGCGACGAGTCGTATGCCGGGTCGCGCTCGTTCTTCCGCTTCGAAGAAGAGGTGCGCCGGGTGACGGGCTTCAAGCACATCATCCCCACCCACCAGGGGCGCGCGGCCGAGAAGATCCTCTTCAACGTCTTGCGCCGGGAGGAGCCCGGGATCTATCTGGGCAACACCCATTTCGACACCACCCGCGCCAACATCGAGTACCTCGGCGACACCGCCATCGACCTGGTGATTCCCGAGGGGCTGGTGCCGTCGAAGATCCATCCCTTCAAGGGCAACGTCGACCTGACGCGACTCGAGGAGCAGCTGCGAGAGCACCGCGGCCGCGCGCGCGCCGTCATCCTCACCATCACCAACAACTCGGGCGGCGGCCAGCCGGTCAGCATGGCCAACATCCGCGCGGCGTCGGCGCTGGCGCGCAAGTACGGCACGCTGTTCGTGCTCGACTCGGCGCGCTTCGCCGAGAACGCCTGGTTCATCAAGCAGCGCGAGGAAGGCTACGCGGACAAGAGCGTGCTCGCGATCAGCCAGGAGATCTTCAGCCACGCCGACGCCACGACCATGAGCGCCAAGAAGGACGGTCTGGCGAACATCGGCGGCTTCCTGGCGTGTCGCGACGACGCGATCGCCCGCGAGGCGCGCAACCTGCTGATCCTCACCGAGGGCTTCCCGACCTACGGAGGCCTCGCGGGCCGCGATCTCGAGGCGATCGCCCAGGGCCTGCGCGAGGTGGTCGACGAGGACTACCTGCACTACCGCGCGCGCTCCACCGAGTACTTCGCCGAGAAGATCACCGCTGCCGGCGTGCCGATCATCCAGCCGCCCGGGGGGCACGCGGTCTACATCGACGCGGGCGCGATGCTGCCCCACATCCCGCCCGAGCAGTTCCCGGGCCAGGTGCTCTCCAACGAGCTCTACCTGCACGGCGGGATCCGCGCCGTCGAGATCGGCAGCGTCATGTTCGGCCGGACCGACCCGGACACCGGGGTGTTCCACCCCGCGCGGTTGGAGCTGGTCCGGCTCGCGATCCCGCGGCGCGTCTACACGCAGAGCCATGTGGATTACTCGGCCGAGGTGGTGAGCGAGGTCTACGCCCGGCGCGCGACGATGCGCGGCGTGAAGATCGTCTATGAGGCGCCTTTCCTGCGCCACTTCACGGCCCGGTTCGAGCCCCTCTAGTCGAGGCATTGGCGCGCAGAAGGAACACGAGCGTGATGGCGACAGGGCCCGGCGAAGCCGGGGGGATGAGCCGGCGCGGCGCGCTCGCGGCCGCCGGGGCGGTGCTGCTGAGCGGGTGGCTGGCGGCGCTCCTGATGATCCTGCCCCTGCGCGGCGAGCTGCGCGCCGGCGCCGAGCGGGAGCTCCTGGACGCCCACGCCCTCCAGGCCCGCGGGATCGCCAATCTGCTGCTCGGGATGCGGGACGTCGCCTTCGAGGTGACGCGCCGGCCTCAGATGCGCGAGCACCTGGAGGCCTGTGCCCGTGGCGAGGAGAGCCGCGAGAGCGCGGTGGCCGCGACGCGGCCCGAGCTGGAGGCCGCGCTGCGGCAGTTCCCGGGCCTGGCCGGCATCAGCCGGCACGATGCCCGCGGAGCGGTCCTGGCCCAGGCCGGCAATCCCACGCCCGTCGCGCCCTGGCCCGTGTCGGCCCGCCTGCTCGACCGCGCGCCCGAGGCGGGCATCCTGCGGCTGGGCCAGCGGTCGTTTCTGGGCGTGAGCGCTCCGATCGCGAGCGCGGCGGGCGAGCGCATCGGCACCGATGTGCTGCTCTACGAACTCGCGCCCTTGCAGGAGTTGCTGACGCGCGTCCCGGACTATGCGGCCGAGCCGCGGTCGGTGCTCGGCGCGCGCGAGAGGGAGCGCTGGTGGGATCTCATGCTGCCCCCCGCCGGTGACGGCAGCAATGCCCTGCCCGAGGGCTCACCCGTGGCGGCCGCGATGGACGCCTCGGCGCGGGGCAGCGGTCTGTTGCGGCCGAAGGACGGCGGTGCCCCGGGGCGCCTGCTGGCCTACGGGCGCATACCCGGCCAGCCGTGGGCCCTCGTGCTGCCCGCGGACGCCGGGCGGCTCTACCGGGTCGCGGATCGGCGGATCGTGCGCCCCGCGCTTCCGGCGCTGGCCGCGAGCCTGGTGCTTGCGGCGGCGGCCTGGTTCCTGTGCGGCCGACGTGCGCGGCGCCCCTCCGCGTAGGGCCTCGGGGGGTGGGGGCATGAGCGACGCGCGCCGGCGGCCTGCGGGTGAGTCCCCCGACGACGGGGCCGCGCTGCTCGCGTTCCTGCAGGAGGAGGCCGCACGCCTGGGGATCGACCGCCTGGCCGTCGCCGATCCGGCGCGTCGCCCGGATCCGGCCGTGCTCGATGGTTGGCTCGCGGACGGACTGCACGCCGGCATGACCTACCTCGAGCGCCACCGCGAGCTGCGCCTCGATCCCAACCGGCTGATGCCCGGGGTGCGCAGCATCATCAGCGTCGCGCTGGGATACGCGTCGAATCCCGGCGTCGATCCCGAGGCCGCTGCGCCCCACGGGCCGCGCGTCGCACGCTACGCACTCGGACGCGACTACCACCACGTGCTGAGGCGCAAGCTCGAGGCGCTCGTCGCGCGCCTCCGCGAGCGCCGGCCGGGTCTGCGCACGCGCATCGCGGTCGACACCGCCCCGGTGCTCGAGCGTCACTGGGCGGTCGCGGCAGGTCTGGGCTGGTGGGGCAAGCACGGGTGCGTGATCGTGCCGGGCCTCGGCTCGTGGGTATTCCTGGGTGAGATCTTCCTCGACGCGCCCCTGCCCTTCGGCGTGCCGCTGGTGCCGCGGTGCGGCGACTGCGACCGCTGCCTGCGCGCCTGCCCGACCGGCGCGCTCGTGGGACCCGCGAGGCTAGACACGCGCCGCTGCATCGCCTACTGGACCATCGAGCATCGCGGCGACTTCCCGCCCGAGGCGCCCCGGCTATCTCCCTGGCTCTTCGGGTGCGATCGCTGCCAGGAAGTCTGCCCGTGGAACCGCGACGTGCGGCCCGCCGTGGACCCGGAGCTGGCGCCCTTCTGGCCGGATCGCCCCGGGGACCTGCAAGAATGGCTCGCACTCGACGCCACCAGCTTCGCGCGGCACTTCAAGCCGACGGCGATGGAACGGGCCGGCCTCGCCGGCCTACAGCGCAACGCCCGGCGGCTGGCCAGCGAGGCTGAAGAAGGCCGGGAACCTTGACCGCCGCCCGCGGGTGGCTGTAGCCTAATCAGCCTGCCGTTCCCCCTCGGGGGGGCAGACAGGGCCGACCCAACACAGCGCGCCGGAGGGAGTCCTGCGGCGCGCGCGGCGAGGAGAAGAACCGGCATGGACACGCGGGCAGTCGAGGACGTGATCGAGCAGCAGATTCGCCCGGGCCTCGAGTCCCACGGCGGCGGCATCGATCTGGTCGAGGTCAAAGAGAACAAGATCTACGTGCGACTCACGGGCGCGTGCGGGGGCTGCCCTATGGCCACGATGACGATGAAGGCCGGCGTCGAGCGGACCCTCAAGGCGGTCTTCCCCGAGCTCGAGGCGGTCATCAACGTCTAGCGCCGGTCCGGCCTCAAGTCCTAGCCACCACCGCTCCGGTGGGGCCGGTGTGCAGCGGAGCAGGCCATGGAAGCGCCCAGCGGATCGACGGGGCCCGACGTTGCGGTGGCCGCGGGGTCAGCGTCGCCCGCGGGTCGAGGGCCGACCGAGAGCCGGCGCCGGCTGGGCGATGCGTGGATTGGCTGGGACGGCGCCCGCGAGCGGACCCCCGCTCGGACGAACGCCAGCCCGGGCCTTTTCCTCGGAATCCACCTGCTCCTGCTCGCCTTCTCTGCCGCTGCCTGGGCGGGCGGCGTCTGGCTGGCCCAGCCACGCCTGCTCGCGCTGGGGGTGAGCGCCTCCGCCCTGCAGGGGCTGCGGCTGGCAGGCTTCGCGCTCCTGGCCCTGCCGCAGCTCCTCCTCGCCGGCGTCTGGGCTGGAGTTCCGCTGCCGCGCCCGGTGGCCCGCGCGCTCGAGCACTGGCTCGTCGCGCTGTGGGGGCCGTGCGTGGCCCTGGGTGAGCTCCTGCGCTTGAGCCGCGATCGGATGGGTCATGCCTACCTGCGCATCACTAACCGGCTCACCCTGCTCAGCGGGCGCGCTCGGCCGGGCGACCCGCTCGTGGTGCTCGCCCCGCGCTGCCTCAATCCGGTGATCCTGCGCGGACTGCGCGCGCTGGCCGAGGAACGCGGGGCCGCCTTCGTCGTCGCCACCGGGGGCGAGGAGGCCCGCGCGGCCGTGCCCGTGCGCGGGACGTCCGCGGTGCTGGCCGTGGCGTGCGAGCGCGATCTGGTCGCCGGGCTGCGAGAGGTCATGTCGCGACACACCGTGCTGGCGATCGCCAACCGCCGGCCCGAAGGGCCCTGCCGCAACTCCGAGATCGACCTGCCCGAAGCGCAGCGGTTCCTCGACCGGCTGGCGCGGATCGTCGATCGCGCGCGCGGCTAGCGCTGCAGCCGCTGGCCGTGCGGGCAGTGGGGGAGAAGCGCGCACTCCGAGCAGAGCGGCTTGCGCGCCTTGCACACGCGGCGACCATGCCAGATCAGACGGTGGGAGAGGTCCGTCCACTGCCTGCGCGGCGCCAGGGCCATCAGCTCGAACTCGATCTTGACCGGGTCGGTCTGGCGCGTGAAGCCCAGCCGCTGCGCCAGGCGGCGAACGTGCGTGTCGACCGTGATGCCGGGCGTGCCGAAGGCGTTGCCGAGGATCACGTTGGCCGTCTTGCGCCCGACCCCGGGCAACGTGAGCAGCGCCTCCATCGTGCCGGGCAGCTCGCCCCCGAACTCGGCCTCGATGCGCTGGGCCGCTCCGTGCAGACTCCGGGCCTTGTTGCGGAAGAAGCCGGTCGCGCGCACGAGCTCCTCGATCTCCTCGCGTGCGGCGGCGGCCATGGCGCGCGCGTCGGGGAAGCGGGCGAAGAGCGCGGGGGTCACCTGGTTGACGCGTTCATCGGTGCATTGCGCCGAGAGCACCGTGGCCACATAGAGCTGAAAGGGGTTCTGGAAGTCGAGGCTGATGCGCGCGTCGGGATAGAGGCGCGCGAGGATGCGCAGGACTGCGCGCATTCTGGCCGGCAGGTCGGAGCGCTCTGACAGTCGCGGGGAACGCTTCTGGGGCATCGGCAACCCTCCCGGTTCGACCCGGTCCTTGACCTGGGCATCATCGCCGCCGGCAGCGCTCGCCCGCAAGGGGGTGTCGGCCGCGCGGGGGTTCGGGTATGGTCGCGGCACACGCCGCCGATCCGCACGGGTGCGTCCCGGCGCGGCCGGGGCGTGACGCCGCAGGAGGGGAGGACCATGGAGCCTCTGGCTCAGCACAGGGAGTTTCTGGCGCCCCCGGATGAGATCCGCGGGCGCATCGCCGCGTTCCAGCGCGCCCTGGCCGCCGCGGGCGTGGCGGTGGCCTGGATCGATCACCTCACCGACCGCTGCTACTACGCCGGGACGATCCAGGACGGCGTGCTCCTGGTTCCCGCCGGCGCCGAGCCACGCTTGTTCGCGCGCCTGAGCTTCGCGCGCGCGGCGGCGGAATCGCCGCTCGCGGTCGAGCCCTTTCCCGGGCGGCGCGGCTTGCTGGATGCGGTGCGCCGCGCGTTGGGCAGCAGCGGGGTGCTCGGCCTGGCCTTCGACGTCACGCCCTCGGCCACCTACGCGTGGCTGGCCGGGGAGCTCGGGGTGGGCCGCGTGGCGGATGTCGGCGGGCTCATCCGGACCCAGCGCGCCGTCAAGAGCGCCTGGGAGATCGCCCAGATCCGGCGCGCGGCCGATCAGGCGACCATGCTCTTCGGCGAGGCGGGGGCCATGCTGCGCCCGGGCATGACGGAGATAGAGTTGAGCGCAGCGCTCGAGCAACGCCTGCGCCTGCTCGGCCACGGTGGGGTGGTGCGCGTGCGCCGCCCGGGGGCGGGCCTGGGCATGCTGTACGTGGTTGCGGGCGACGGGGCGCTCTACCCGACCCACTTCGACGGGCCCGTCGGTGCCGAGGGGCTCCATCCCTATGCGGCGCCGGGCGCCGGGCGGCGCGTCATCGCGCCGGGCCAGACGGTGATGCTCGACGTCGTCACTGCCTGGAACGGCTATCATGCCGACACGACGCGCACCTTCTGGCCGGGCGGGCCCCTGCCGCCCGCCGCCGAGCACGCCCACCTCATCTGCCTGGAGGTGCTCGAGCACATCGAAGCGCTGATGCGGCCGGGCATCGGTTGCGATGCGCTCTTCACCCAAGTCGATGCGTGGGTGCGCGGGCGCGGCGAGCCGGCGGGCTTCATGGGGCACGGCGACAACCAGGTGAAGTTCTTCGGCCACGGCGTCGGGCTGGAGCTGGACGAGCTGCCCGTCCTGGCCGCGCGGCAGGAGCTCGCCCTCGCCGAGGGAATGGTGGTGGCGGTCGAGCCCAAGGCCTTCCTGCCGGGCATCGGTCCGGTGGGGGTCGAGAACACCTACGTGATCACCGCCGGCGGCTGCGAGCCCCTGTGTTCGTTCCCGCGCGAGATCGTCGGCGCCGCCTAGGATCGATCGCACGGCCCAGGGGGGACGTCCCGTGGAGAAGCTCGCCGTCAGCATCTGCTGGTACGCCGTGTTTGTCTTCTCCGTCACCGTGCACGAGGCCGCCCACGCCTGGGCCGCGCTGCGGGGGGGCGATCCGACGGCGTATCGGGGCGGGCAGGTGAGTCTGGATCCGCGGCCGCACATCCGCCGTTCACCCGTCGGGATGGTGATCCTGCCGATCCTGTCGCTCGCCTACACGGGCTGGCCCTTCGGCTTTGCCTCCGCGCCGTACGATCCCGCCTGGGCGCGCCGCCATCCCCGGCGCAGCGCGGCCATGGCCCTGGTCGGTCCGCTGGCCAACCTGCTGCTCCTGGCGCTGGCGAGTGTGGCCATCCGCGTCTCGGTCGGCGCGGGCTGGCTCGCCGCACCCGACCACGTGCGCTACACGCAGATCACCGTGGCGGGCAGCGCCGGCGCGGGCGCGCAGGCCGTGGCGCTGCTGCTGAGCATGCTGCTGTCGCTCAACCTGATCCTGTTGATCCTGAATCTGCTGCCGCTGCCCCCGCTGGACGGTTGGGGCGCGCTGCCGCTGCTGCTCAACCGGGCGCAGGCGGAGCGGCTCCAGGCCGTCCAGCGCCATCCCGCCGTTGGCTGGCTGGGCATCCTCGTCGCCTGGCAGCTCTTTCCCTATCTGCTGCGGCCGGCGCTGGGTCTCGTGCTGCGGCTCCTCTACCCGGGCGTGCAGTACGGCTGATCGCAGCGCGGCGGGCTTCGACCAACACGGCCCTTTGCACCCGGCCCCGGCAACGGCTAGGATCGCGCCCTGATTCGCACCCCTGGACGTGCACGGCGGGAGGCTTCCATGGCGCATCAGTACATCTTCACGATGAAGGGCGTGGGCAAGGTGCACCCGCCCGACAAGGTCGTCCTGCGCGACATCTGGCTCTCGTTCTATCCGGGCGCCAAGATCGGCGTCCTGGGTGCCAACGGGTCGGGCAAATCGAGCCTGCTCAAGATCATGGCGGGCGAGGACCGGGAGCACCTGGGCGAGGCCTTCCCGGCGCCGGACATCCGCATCGGGTACCTGCCGCAAGAGCCGGTGCTCGATCCCGCGAAGGACGTCAAGGGCAACATCGAGGAGGGTCTGAGCGAGATCCGCGACCTGCTCGTGCGCTTCGAGCAGATCAGCGCCCGCTTCGCCGAGCCGATGGACGGCGACGAGATGGAGAAGCTGCTCGAGGAGCAGGGGCGCGTCCAGGAGCTGATCGATCACCACAACGGCTGGGAGCTCGATCGCAAGCTCGAGATCGCGATGGACGCGCTGCGCTGCCCGCCGGGCGATGCCGATGTGACCACGCTCTCGGGCGGCGAGCGGCGTCGCGTGGCCCTGTGCCGCGTGCTCCTCTCGGAGCCCGATCTGCTGCTGCTCGACGAGCCCACCAACCACCTGGACGCCGAGTCGGTCGCCTGGCTCGAACGGCACCTCAAGGAGTTCCCCGGGACGATCGTGGCGGTCACCCACGACCGCTACTTCCTCGACAACGTGGCCGGCTGGATCCTCGAGCTCGACCGCGGGCACGGGATCCCCTGGGAGGGCAACTACTCCTCCTGGCTCGAGCAGAAGCAGGAGCGGCTGCGGCTGGAGGAGAAGGCCTCCGAGAAGCGCCAGCGCACGCTCGCGCGCGAGCTCGAGTGGGTGCGCATGAGCCCCAAGGCGCGCCAGGCGAAGGGCAAGGCGCGTCTGGCGCGCTACGAGGAGCTCCTGGCGCAGGATGTCGAGAAGCGCCAGGAGGCGGCCGAGATCGTCATCCCGCCCGGACCGCGGCTGGGGGAGGTCGTGGTGGAGGCCGACCAGCTCATGAAGGGCTACGGCGATCGGCTGCTCTTCGAGAACCTCACCTTCAAGCTGCCCCGCGGCGGCATCGTCGGCGTCATCGGGCCCAACGGCGCCGGCAAGACCACGCTCTTCAAGCTCATCGTCGGCCAGGAGCAGGCCGACGGCGGCACGCTGCGGATCGGCGAGACGGTCGCGGTCGCCTACGTCGACCAGACCCGCGATGCCCTGGGGGGCGAGAACACGATCTGGGAGGAGATCACCGGCGGTCAGGACACGATCAAGATCGGAAGCCGCGAGATCAATTCCCGGCGCTACGTCGCCGGCTTCGGCTTCAAGGGGGCCGACCAGCAGAAGCACGTCGGCAACCTGTCGGGAGGGGAGCGCAACCGCGTGCACCTCGCCAAGCTCCTGCGCTCGGGCGGCAATCTGCTCCTGCTGGACGAGCCGACCAACGACCTGGACGTCGACACGCTGCGCGCGCTCGAAGAGGCGCTGAGCGAGTTCGCGGGCTGCGCGGTCGTGATCAGCCACGACCGCTGGTTCCTCGACCGCGTGGCGACGCACATCCTCGCCTTCGAGAACGAGAGCCAGGTGCACTGGTTCGAGGGCAACTTCCAGGACTACGAGACCTGGCGCCGCCGCGAGCTGGGCGCGGCCGCGGACCAGCCGCACCGGATCAAGTACCGGCGGCTCGTGCGCGGATAGCAATGCGCAGCGAGCCGGCCAATTCGCCGCTGCGCACGAGGCTGAGCCTGCGCATCTGGACATAGGCCAGCACAGCCGCCTCGAACTTGCCCAAGCCTTTCACCAGGGCCGAATTCCATTTCTCTCAACTTGCACGTCAAGCAAGTTATTAGAAATGGGACACATGTAGGGCCGCGAGATTCGATCCCATAGCCAGCATCTAGAAGATGGATTCGACCATGGCGGCGCGCCGGGGAGCCAGACCGACCGGGATCGCCCACCAGGCGCCTACCGGATCAGGACGAGCTTCTCCGAGAAACGCTCATCGCCCGGCCCGTTGCCCACGATGAAGTAGATGCCGCGGGGGAGTGTGCCGGCGTCGATGTGCCAGGTCGGCTCCGCGCCGGGCGTCTCCGAGATCCGGGCAGTGCGGGCGATCCTTCCGTCCGCATCGATGAGGCGCAGGGTCGCCGGCCCCGCTTGAGAAGCTCGGTAGCTCACCTCCACCGTGGACCGCGCCGGGTTCGGCCACACCCTCAACTGCGACGCGACCGGGCTGCGGGCGGCCTCGCGCACCCCCGTGGGATCGACCCCCAGATCCACGCGGAAAGCGCTCGCCGTCTCGTGTGCGACCGGCAGCCAGTTCTCGCCCTCACGCCGCATCGTGTGCGGGCAGGTGAGCGCTGGATCGAGATTCATGCACCAGCCGCACCAGGTCGTGGGACCGCCGACGGCCCAGAGCCAGTACCACTCGCCCTCGGTGATCGTCGTGGAGCCGTTGCTGACCAGATGCTGCGGGGTGTTCCACTGCGACCATGATCCGAACTGCGTGATCGTCCACTGCTCGAGGATGTCCGCCGGTACCGGGGGCTGACCGGAGGGATTGCGCGTGAGGTACAGGGTCACCACATCCGGTTGCGGGTCGAGCGGGACGTACCACATGGCCACCCAGATGTCGCTCAGGGTGCCGGAAGCGGTGGCCTGGAAGGCCATGGCCTGCTCCACGCCGTACTGAGAGGGGACATTCACGCCGGCCACGGTCCAGCCCAGGCCCCAGTTGTAGTCCCAGCCGCCGTGTCCGGGGCCGAAGTTGTTGTAGATCGTGATCTCGGCGAGGGCGGGGGAGCCGAAGCAGAGGGTGCCCGCGAGAAGAAGCATGAGGAAGAGGCTGGATGCTCTCATGGAACGGCCTCCTGTATGGGGCCAAGGACTCGGACGACCGTGCCCAAACGATACCATCCGCGGGGGGCGCAGACAACGTGTTGCCGCCGGCCCGTGTTGTCGCCGGCCCCCCCTCACGGGCGCCGTCGCGTCCTGCTCCGCGGCACTAGCGCAGCGCGATCAGCTTGGCGGATTCCTGGCGGTCGCCCGACCTCAGGGTGCAGAAGTAGATGCCGGGGACGATCCGGTTCCCGTGCCCATCGGCGCCATTCCAGCGAACGAAGCCCGCTCCGCCCGGGAGCCACCCCTCGATGAGCGTGCGCACGACGCGTCCGCCGAGGTCGACGATCGCCAGCTCCGCCTGGCCGCTGGAGGTCAGGCAGTACTCGATCGTCATCGGGCCCGTGGAGGGATTCGGGTGGCCCGAGACCAGCCCGGGTCGCTCGACCGGCCCATTCGGTACCCCGGCCGCCGGCACCTCGACCCCCAGAACCAGCGCCCAGCCGTCGGAGCCGGGGCCCTCGTAGGCGCAGAGGTAGTGCCCAGCGTCGATCGGGCAGAGGTACGGATAGTCCGCCCGCTCCGGATCCCATTCACACGGGGCCTCGCGACCGATGGACCAGGTGCCAGGATCCACGGCGAGCACCACCGCGTACCCGTCGGCTCCTTCGCCCTTGTACGCGCACAGGTGATGGGTGGCATCGATCCTCGCCAGGTTGGGTTCCCCGCCGAGGGCCGGGTCGTACTCGAAGGGTGTCTCGAGGCTGATGAACCAATCGCTCGGATCGATCGTGAGCACGACGGCCCAGCCGTGAGAGGCGGGTCCCTGATAGGCGCAGAGGAAGTGCTCCGCATCGATCCGCGACGCGAAGGCGTAGGCGTCGCAGTCGCTTGCGAACGTGAGCGGCGGGTGGGCCGTGCTGACCGTCCAGTCCCCCGGGTCGACGATCAGAACCACGGCCCGGCCGAAATACCCTCCCGCCTGCGAGGGGTAGAGGCACAGATGGTGCGTGGCGTCGATGGGGGTGAGCTTGAAGTCGAAGCCGCTCTCGGGTTCGAAGGCGCACTCGGTCCCATAGGTGATCTCCCACGTCTGCGGATCGACGGTGAAGACGCCGGCGCGGCCGGTCACATCCCACATGTTGTGGACGCCGAGGAAGTGGGTCGCGTCGATGGGAGAGAGCGCATTGTAGTAGCCAAACTCGGGGTCGTAGAGGAGGGTGCTCGCTGTCGAGATTGACCAGGTCTCGGGATCGATGGCGAGCACCGAGGCATAGGCGGCTTCCCCTTCACCGCAGTACGTGCAGAGGAAGTGCGCAGCGTCGATCATGGCCAGGCCCATGTAGTCGCCGTTCAGGTCGTACGGATAGGTCGTGATCGTCGAGAGGGTCCAATCGGCCGGATCGACGCCCAGGATGACCGCCTCTCCCCGTGTGGCCCGGTGCAGACAGAGGTAATGCGAGGCGTCGATGGCCGAGAGGATGCAGTTCCGGCCGCCGCTCACGGGGTTGTACTCGAGCGGCGGACCGGGGGTGATATCCCAGGGATCGGCGGCGCAGATGGTGGGCAAGATGAGCAGGAGCGCCAGTGCCAGGGTCAACGGTGTGCCACCGGGGTAGCGGTGGCTCAACAGGGCAAGTGCCGATGGGCTCAGGGAATTCGCTGTGGACTTGAAGCGCTCGCTCATGGCTGTTCCCTCCGTTCGGGCTCGCGCATCACCAGCATCCGGTCACGGGCGGATTCATCTGGGGCGGGTTCATCTCTCGGGCGTCCGTCCGGGGACACTCGACTGAACGGGCGACACGCGACCCCTGTAAACGATAGCACGACCCGCAACCTCTCGGCCATCCCGCTCGATCATCTCCAACATCTGCGCGCGGGTCCTGCAGCTCTGGTCGGAGGGCCCGCGTGGCCGCGGGGGCAGGCCCGGCCGGCTTGATCGCCCTTGCGGAGCTGGGCGCTGCTTGGCGCAACTGCGGGGGGACAGCCCCGACTTGCTGCCCCTGGGTCCAGCCGCTAGAGTCCACCTGCTGGCTGAATCGCCATCCGGCAGGCCTCGGCGTGGAGGTGGCAATGAAGTCCGCGGCCCCGTGGTTTACCTTCCTCGCTCTGCTCACTTCGCTGATCCTGGCTGGCTGCTCCTCGAGCAGCGGGCCCGACCACAAGGTGAGCATCCCCGCGGCGGACGACGCCTACGTGGTCTTCGCCTGGAACGATCTGGGCATGCACTGCCTGAACCCGACCTATGACCAGGCGGTGCTCCTGCCCCCCTACAACACCGTGTGGGCGCAGGTAGTCAAGCGCGGCAATCCCCCCCAGGTCGTCACCGAGGGTCTCACCGCCGAGTACCGGATCCTCGACAACACCTACTCCTACGGCAAGACCGATATCCACGGCGGCAACTTCTCGCAGTTCTGGGACAACTGCGAGGCCCTCTTCGGGACCGCGCTCGAACACGACCAGGGCCTCAACCTCGAGGACCCGGAGATCCACAACGGCCTGGCGGGCGCGATGGTCGTCAAGGGCGATCACTTCCAGGTCAACGGCATCCCGGTCGTCCCGGTGACCGACGCGGGCACGTGGGGCGCGTATCAGGTCATCGAGGTGACGATCAAGAGCGGGACGACGACGGTCGCGCAGACGCACGCCACCGTTCCGACCTCGGATGAGATCAACTGCGCGCGGTGCCACGGCACCAGCCCCTTCCAGGACTTGCTGGCGAAGCACGACCAGCGCCACGCGACGCAGCTCGCGGCCGCGACGCCGGTGTTGTGCGCCAACGCCACCTGCCACGGCAGCCCCGCCCTCGGCCAGACGGGACCTGGTTCGGCCGGCTACCTTTCTCAGGCGATCCACGGGGCCCATGCTTCCCGCAATGCGGTCTGCCTCGACTGCCACCCGGGCGCCATGACCAAGTGCAACCGCAGTCTCGCGCACACGGCACAGGACGGGCACTGCACCACCTGCCACGGCTCGCTGGCCGAGGTGGCCTCCAGCATCGAAAGCGGCAGCCGGGTCCCTTGGGCGAACGAGCCCAAGTGCGTGACCTGCCATGCGGGCATACCCGAGGTCGACACCGGGACCACCCTATACCGCAACGCCCAAGGGCACCACGGCCTGTACTGCGCGGCGTGCCACCACAGCCCGCACGCGATGCACCCAAGCCGCGAGGACATCGACGACTACCAGCCGATCCAGTACCAGAACTCCGACCAGACAATCGGCACCTGCGGCGTCTGCCACTCCAACTCGCACGGGGAGGGCAGCTCCGAGTTCGGCGAGACGCACGGCGGCTCGGGCGGGAAGGCAACATCCTGCCGTGTTTGCCACACCGTGGTGCCGACGAACACGGGCGGGTGGCCCCACCAGTTCAGGTGGAAGTCGCGGTAGCCAAGGGCGCCGCTTCACTTTCGCTCCACGCCGGCCGATCCACGTGCTAAGATCGCTGTTTGCCTTTTTCGAGCGATCAGGGGAACCCGGCCGCGGTCGGCGGCGTTCGGGGGGCGGGTCATTTCGTCTGCAGGGAACGACAGGTCATGTTCACCGATCTGAGCAAAGTCCGGAACATCGGCATCAGTGCCCACATCGACTCGGGCAAGACCACCTTGACCGAGCGCATCCTCTTCTACACCAGGCGGATCCACCGGATGGGCGAGGTCCGGGGCCGCGACGGCGTGGGCGCCAAGATGGACTCGATGGAGCTCGAGCGCGAGCGCGGGATCACGATCGCCTCGGCGGCCACGCACTGCATCTGGGATGGCTGCCACATCAACATCATCGACACCCCCGGTCACGTCGACTTCACGATCGAGGTCGAGCGCGCCCTGCGCGTCCTCGACGGAGCGATCCTCGTGCTCTGCGCCGTGGGCGGGGTCCAGTCGCAGTCGATCACCGTCGACCGCCAGATGCGTCGCTACCGGGTCCCGCGCGTCGCCTTCGTCAACAAGTGCGACCGGGTGGGCGCGAACCCCGAGCGGGTGGTGCAGCAGCTGCGCGAGAAGCTGGGCCTGAACGCGGTCCTGCTCCAGCTCCCGATCGGGCTGGAGGCGAACTTCCAGGGGCTCGTGGACCTGATCGAGATGCGGGCGATCTACTTCGACGGCCAGTTCGGCGAGGTGCTGCGCTCAGGTCCAGTTCCGGACGAGGTGCGGGAGGCGGCGGAGCGGCGGCGGGCCGAGCTGCTCGACGCCGCGGCGATGTTCTCCGACGAGCTGCTCGAGGCGGTGCTGGCCGGGGAGCCCACGCGCGAGCAGATCCACGCGGCGATCCGCAAGGGCGTGCTCGAGCAGGGGCTCTGCCCCGTCCTGCTGGGCTCGGCCTACAAGAACAAAGGCGTGCAGCCCCTGCTCGACGCGGTCGTGCGCTGCCTGCCCGATCCGCTCGAGGTCAAGAACGAGGCGCTCGACCTCTCGCGCAACGAGGCGCGCTTCGTGCTCGAGGCGCGGGCCGACCGCCCGCTCGTCGCTTACGCCTTCAAGCTCGAGGACGGGCCCTACGGGCAGCTCACCTACATCCGCACCTACCAGGGCACGCTCCGCAAGGGCGACACGATCGTCAACAGCCGCACGGGCCGCAAGGCCAAGATCGGGCGGCTGGTGCGCATGCACGCCGACGAGATGGAGGACATCGAGGACACGATGGCCGGCGACATCGTCGCGCTCTTCGGGATCGAGTGCGCGTCGGGCGACACCTTCACCGATGGGACGCTCGAGGCCTCGCTGTCCTCGATGTACGTGCCCGAGCCGGTCGTCAAGCTGAGCCTGCAGGCGGCGGACAACAAGGCCAAGGACAACCTGGCCAAGGCCCTGCAGCGCTTCACGCGCGAGGACCCGACCTTCCGCAGCGAGGTCGACGAGGAGACGGGCGAGACGATCATTGCGGGGATGGGGGAGCTGCACCTCGATGTCTATGTCGAGCGGATGCGGCGCGAGTACGGCGTGGCGGTCGCGGTCGGCGTGCCGCAGGTGGCCTACCGCGAGTCGGTGACCCAGCGCGCGACCTTCGACTTCACCCACCGCAAGCAGACCGGCGGATCGGGTCAGTACGCCAAGATCGTCGGGTTCATCGAGCCCTCCGAGTCGGGCGAATTCGAGTTCGACAACCGCGTCGTCGGCGGCCGCGTCCCCACGGAGTACATCCCGGCGGTCGAGAAGGGCTTCCGGGCGATGGTCGCCAAGGGCGACCTGGTCGGCTTCCCGGTCATCGGCGTGCGCGTCGTGCTCGAGGACGGCAATGCGCACAGCGTCGACTCCTCCGAGCTGGCCTTCCAGGCCGCGGCGCGCGGCGCCTTCCGCGAGGCTTACCGCAGGGCCGCGCCCAAGGTGCTCGAGCCGGTCATGAAGGTCTCGGTCGAGGGACCGCCCGAGTTCCACGGCGAGGTGATCGCCACGCTCATGCAGCGGCGCGGCATCATCATCGGGACGAACGAGCACCAGGGGTTCGTGCAGGTCGAGGCGCACGTCCCGCTGGCGGAGATGTTCGCCTACGCGACGGCCCTGCGCTCCGCCACGCAGGGCAAGGCCGACTTCACCATGGAGTTCGCGCACTACGCGCCGGCCCCGGCGACCATCGCGGAGGAGCAGATAGAGGCCTATCAGGAAAGGCGTCGGGGCGGGCAGCGTTGACCCGGGGGCCCACCAGGGTGGACGCTGGGTGGGCCACGGTCACGAGGAGGCAGCCGGTGATCTACCGCAAGGACTGGAACGAGCGCAGTCCCTTGAGGGTCTTCGAGAAGTCGATCCACGGCGGGCTGGGGAAGGGCAACGTCGGGGTCGTCATGTCGCGTCCCGGGGTGGGTAAGACGGCCTTCCTCATCGGCGTCGCGCTGGACGATCTCCTGCGGGGCCGCCGGGTCCTGCACGTCTCGCTCGAGGACTCGGTCGAGCGGTTGCGCGAGTTCTACGAGGCGATCTTCCGGGAGCTGCGCCGCAGCATCCGCTTGGACGATCCGCTCGAAGCGCACCTCAACATGGAGCGCCACCGGATGATCCACAGCTACCGCAGCGGGGAGCTTTCGGTCCCCAAGCTGCGGGCCAATGCCACCTTTCTCGCTGACCATTGCCAGTTCAAGCCCGAGGTGGTGATCCTCGACGGCGTGGATTTCCTCAACACGAGCAACCAGGAGCTGGCCGACCTGAAGCGCCTCGCGCGCGAGCTCGAAGTCGAGCTGTGGATGTCGGCCATTGCCCACCCGGGGCGACCGCTGCGCGACCCGCGCGGCGTCTCCGACGAGGTCGTGCGCTACGAGGAGCACATCGATGTGATGGTGCTGCTGCACCCCGAGCGGAAGGGGTCCGTGACCGTGGAGCTGCTCAAGGATCACGACAACCGCGACCTGGCGGACCTCAAGATGGAGCTCGACCCGACCACCCTGCTGGTGCTGCTTGCGGACTGACGGAGGTGCGGTGACTGGGATCCGCATGAACAGCGGTTGGAAACCCTTCGCGGGGGTCTGGGTCGCGGCGTTCGTGCTGGGTGCCGGGCTGGATCTGGCCACGTCCCGGTTGAGCGGCTACGCGGTGCGCGTGGATCGGACGACGCTGCTCACTGCCCACCTGCTGACGTGGGCGCTCTACACCGCGGCCGCCCTGGGGATCCTGCTGGCGGTCGCGCGTCTGGCCCGGGGCGCCAGGCCGCTCGAGCGCGCGCCGCGCAGCTGGGGACTCGCGGTGGTCGTGGCGCCGCTCTGCGCGCGGGCCGTGGCCGGCGGTCTGGCCGGCTGGGGGTGGATCCTCCTCGCGCTCGCGGGCGTCGCCCTGGTACTGGCCGTGCGCAGGGAGCGCGGCTCCCACGCCGAT
>CAZDKK010000045.1:0-40546 GCA_964506245.1 uncultured bacterium
TGCGCCCGCCGGCGGCCTGTCTCGCGCCGCGCCGTCCACCGGCGCCGCGCCGCCCTCCTGGTCTCCCGCTGGCCATCCTGTCACCTCCCGTGGGGCGTGCTCGCTCGGGCATCACCATCGCCACTGCAGCAGGGACAGCCGCACGCTCCATCCCCCGGCAGCAGCCGGCCCCTCGATCCGATCGAAAGCGTCCGAGGCCTGCACCGCCCGCGCGGCCACGGGCGCACGCGCACCGGCGGGGCCAGCGGACGAGAAGAGATCGTCCCGCCCCGTGGCGGCTTGCCAGATCCCCACGCCGCAGCCCGCGAAGGTCCCGATCACAACGCCCCATCGCACGGTGTCGCTGCGACTGCCCTCGTCCACCACCAAGGTGAGTGTCCCGCCGAGGATCAGCCCGGTCATGCCGCCCAGCAGGGTCGTCTTCAGGACGTCGAGAAGGGGTTCGGAGGCTCGGGCGTTTCCCGCTTGGGCGGCCAGCAGCAGGCAGAGGATCACGATGCCCGGTGCTCGCCGGCGCCGGCGCGCCGTGCGAGGACTCGAACCGTGTGGGGAATCTGGGGCGTCATGGGCCATCCCGGTGCCCTTTCCTGGCGCTGGATCGGGGTCGTCCTCCGCACCCCGCCCGCGCGCTCCGCGGCCGCCATAGCATTCTAGGAAGCGGTATCTGCGGGTGTCAACGACAGCGCTGGCAAGGGATGCCTCCCTTGCGGGCGATCCGTCCCCCAGCGGGGCCGGGGGCGCGGCCCTGGCCCGCGCGCCCGCTGGCGAAATCCACGAGAGACGCGCCCATTGCGCCGTTTGCTTCGAGCGGCACGCGAGGGTGGATCGGACTCCCGGGGGCCGCGCGATCGTGCGCCGGGCCGATTTGCTTTTTCCCGGGCATCGGGGCATGATCCGTGTCGCGGCGGGGCGAGCGCACATCGGGCGGCAATTGGCGCCGCCCGGCGCCCATCCCGCCGGAAGAGCCCAGGGAGGGCCCGGTGGCCGCGCCGAGCTTCGTGCACCTGCACGTGCACTCGCAATACAGCCTGCTGGACGGAGCCTGCCGTATCCCGGACTTGGCCGCCGCGGCCCAGGCCGCGGGCATGCCCGCGCTGGCGGTGACCGACCACGGCAACCTCTTCGGCACCGTCGCGTTCTACCGGGCGATGGAGGGCGCCGGGATCAAACCCATCCTCGGGATGGAGGCCTACGTCGCACCCGGCTCGCGCCACGACCGGATCAAGCAGGGGGGCACCGCGGCGCATCACCTCGTCCTGCTGGCGCGCGATCTGACGGGCTATCGCAACCTGGCGCGCCTCTCCTCGATTGGCTATCTGGAGGGCTTCTACTACAAGCCGCGCATCGATCTGGAGGTCCTCGCGCGCCACAGCGGGGGGTTGACCGCCCTCTCGGGCTGCCTGCAGGGCGAGGTGAGCCGCCTGGCGCGGGCCGGGCGCATGGAGGAGGCCGAGCAGGCGGCGCGCCGGTATGCGGAGATCTTCGACGGCTCCTTCTACCTCGAGCTGCAGAATCACGGGATCGAGCAGGAGGCGACCGGCAACGCGCGCCTGATCGAGCTCGCCGGCCGCACCGGGTTGCCGCTGGTGGCGACCAACGACGTGCACTACCTCGAACGCGGCCACGCACGCGCTCACGAGGTGCTCGTCTGCATCCAGACCAACCACACCATCGACGACCCGAAGCGCATGCGCTTCGAGACCGACCAGCTCTATCTGCGCAGCCCGCAGGAGATGGCGGAACTCTTCGGCGAGGTGCCCGAGGCGCTCGAGAACACGCTGCGCATCGCGGAGGCGTGCAACGTGGAGCTCCGTTTCGGGAATCTCCAGTTGCCCCGCTTCCCGCTGCCCGCGCCGTTCGAGTCGCCCGATGCCTACCTGGAGCACCTGGCCTGGGAAGGGCTCCAGCGACGCTATGGCGATGCCCCCACGGCGGTGCGCGAGCGGCTGGCATTCGAGCTGGGGATCATCAGCCGCATGGGCTACGCCGGCTACTTTCTCATCGTGCGCGATTTCATCGAGTTCGCGCGCAGCCGGCGGATCCCGGTGGGGCCCGGGCGCGGCTCGGCCGCGGGGAGTCTCGTTTCCTACGCCCTCGGGATCACCAACATCGATCCGATCAAGTACAACCTGCTCTTCGAGCGCTTCCTGAACCCCGAGCGCATCAGCATGCCCGACATCGACGTCGACATCTCCGACCGCGGGCGCGGGGAGGTGATTCGCTACGTCGTCGACCGCTACGGGCAGGAGAACGTCTGCCAGATCATCACCTTCGGAACCATGGCGGCCCGCGCGGTCGTGCGCGACGTCGCCCGCGTCCTCGGGCTCTCCTACGCCGAGGGCGACCGCATCGCCAAGCTGGTGCCGGCCGAGCTCAAGATGACCCTCAAGAAGGCGCTCCAGCAGTCGCCCGAGCTCAAGGAGCTGGCGGACAACGACCCGCGCATCGCGGAGCTGCTCGACATCGCCCAGGTCCTCGAGGGCCTCACGCGCCACGCCTCGACGCACGCGGCCGGGATCGTGATCACGCCCACCGCGCTCACCGAGCACGTGCCGCTCTTCCGGGCCAAGGAAGGCGAGGTCACGACGCAGTTCGACATGAACGCCTGCGAGGCGATGGGCCTGCTCAAGATGGATCTGCTCGGGCTGCGGACGCTCACCGTGGTCGAGGACGCCGTTGCGTTCCTGCGCCAGCGCGGCCTCGAGCTCGACATCGACGCCGTCGCGCTGGACGATCCGGCCGTCTTCGAGCTGATGTCGCGCGGCGAGACGGTGGGGGTTTTCCAGTTCGAGAGCTCGGGGATGGTCGAATACCTGCGCAAGCTGAAGCCGACCAACCTCGAGGATCTGGTGGCGATGAACGCGCTCTACCGGCCGGGGCCCCTCGGCTCTGGCATGATCGACGCCTTCATCGCCCGCAAGCGGGGTCAGGAGGCGGTCGCCTACGAGCACCCGCAGCTCGAGTCGATCCTGGCCAGCACCTACGGGACGATGGTCTACCAGGAGCAGGTCATGCAGATCGCCTCGACCCTGGCCGGCTACAGTCTGGGCGAGGCCGATCTGCTGCGGCGCGCGATGGGCAAGAAGAAGCAGGAGGTGATGGACGAGCAGCGCCGCAGCTTCGTCGAGCGCGCGGTAGAACGCGGCGTCCAGCGCAGCGTGGCCGAGCGCGTCTTCGACCAGATGGCCTACTTCGCCGGCTACGGCTTCAACCGCTCGCACAGCGCCGGCTACGCCGTGTTGGCCTACCAGACCGCCTATCTGAAGGCCCACTTCCCGGTCGAGTTCATGACCGCCACGCTCTCATCGGAGCTGAACGACTCGGACCGGATCATGGCGCTGCTCGGCGAGTGCCGCCGCATGGGACTGCGCGTGCGGCCCCCGGACGTCAACGCCAGCGGCGATGGGTTCAGCGTCGAAGAGGGCTGCATCCGCTTCGGCCTGGGGGCGATCAAGGGCCTCGGCCACGCCGCGGCCGAGGCGGTCGTGGAGGCGCGCGCGCGGGTGGGGGGCTTTCGCAGCCTCTTTCACCTGTGCGAGGCGGTCGAGTGCCACGCGCTCAACCGCAAGGCGCTCGAGGCGCTCATCCAGGCCGGGGCGCTCGACTCGCTCCCCGGGACGCGCGCCCAGCTGCTGGCCGTGCTGCCGCGCGCGCTCGAAGCGGGCTCGGCCGCCCGCCGGGACCGCCAGAGTGGGCAGTCCTCGCTCTTCGGCGGCGGGGCCCAGCTCCTGCGCGAGCCGGCGCTGCCGGCGGCCGAGGAGTGGGGCCTGCCCGAGGTGCTGCGGCGCGAGAAGGAGGCGCTGGGCTTCTATCTGAGCCGCCACCCGCTCGATCACTACCAGAGGCTGTGTGCCTGCCTCGACATCGGGCGCACGGTGCAGGTGCCGACGCTGGCCGACCGCGCGCCGATCAAGGTGGCCGGGGTGATCGTCCGCGCCCGCCTGGGCACCAGCGCCCAGGGCCGGCCGCTGGCCTCTTTCACGCTGGAAGATCTGCACGGGCGCGCGGACGTCCTGCTCGTGGGCGATGGTGTCGCGCGCCATCGCGGGCTGATCGCCGTCGACACGGCCCTCCTGGTGGAGGGCTCCGTGAGCGCCCGCGCCGGACAGGCGCCGGTGCTCTTCGCCGACCGGCTGGTGCCGCTCGAAGCGCTGGGACGCGGGCAGGGTGTCTGCCTGCACCTGGCCGTGACGAGCGATGCCGACGAGGAACACCTCGCCCAGGTGCGACGGGTCCTGCAATCGCACGAGGGCGGCCCCGTGCCGGTCTACCTGCATGTCGACCCCGGCACGCCGCACGGTGCCCTGGTCGCGCTGCGCGACGCGCAGGTGACGCCGGCCGAGGCGCTCCTGGATTCGCTGGTCGAACTGCTCGGGCCCGACGCCGTGCGGCTGACCCACGGGCGCGCCGTCGAATCGGGGGGCTCGCGCGGGCTCTTCCGGCCGGCCGCGGCGATCCTCGCCGCGCGGGAAGGAGCCTCGTGAGCGGGGCCGACCTGCACCTGCACTCCACCGCCTCCGACGGGCGCTGCTCCCCGCGCGAGGTGATGCGCCGCGCCTTTGGCTGCGACCTGGCCGCCGCGGCCCTCACCGATCACGACACGGTGGCGGGGGTGGCCGAGGCCGCGCGCGAGGCCCACCGCCTGGGGCTGCGGTTCCTGCCCGCCTGCGAGCTGAGCGTCACGGCGGGGCCGCTCGACGTGCACATCCTCGCCTACGGCATCGACCCGGCCGAGGCGGGACTGCGCGCGCTGCTCGCGCAGCTCCAGGCCGCGCGGGAGGAGCGCGTGCGGGAGATGATCTCGCGCCTGGCGGCGCTCGGCCTGGCGGTGCGCTGGGAGGACGTGCTGGCCGAGGCGCGCGGGTCCCAGGCGTTGGGGCGCGCGCACGTGGCGCGAGCGCTGCGGCGTCAGGGCCGGGTGGCCTCGCTGACCGAGGCCTTCCAGGGCTACGTGGGCGACGGCCGGCCGGCCTGCGTGTTGAAGCGGACCCCGGCGCCGGCGGAGGTGCTGCGCGTGATCCGCGCAGCGGGTGGCACGCCCGTGATCGCGCACCCGATGCTCTACCGGCTCGCCGATCCCGAGGGATTCTTCGCCGGCTGGGACATCGCCGGCGTGGAGGTGGATCACCCGCGACATCCCGCCCACGCGCGAGCCGGGCTGGAGGGGTGGGTCGCGCGCCGCAGTCTCATCGCCACGGCGGGGTCCGACTGGCACGGGGAAGAAGACCCCGACGCCTATGTCGGCTGCCGGCGGTGCGCGCTCAGCGTGGTCGAGCGGCTCGCCGGGATCGGGGCCTCGCGAGGTGAAGGATGAATCCGGTCCCGCGCCCGAATGCGCGCCAGAATCGCGCGCTGGCGCCGTCGCGGCCGGGGCCCTCGGACGCGATCTGGTCGCGGAGGCTGGGCAGATCCCGGGCCAGGTCGCATCGCTCCCGATCCAGCTCCTCGAGGGCGCGGCGGTCCACCAGCGTGAGCGCCGATCCCCGGTGGATGTCGTTGTAGAGGCTCACCAGATGTTGCAGCAGGACGCGCGACAGGGGGATGCGGCCGGAGCCGGTGTGCAGGAACCAGGTCTCGAGCTCCTCGTCGAAGCGGACGGTGCCAAGGTGTTCGGACTTGTCCGGCTCCATCGACCTGCCTGCCATCTATCCTCGGGGAGGAGACCCTGATGCGCAGGGCGCACGGGTGCCGCCGCGATCTGCACCGCGCGGGGCTCGCCGGTGCGGGCCTCTGGCTCGCACTCACCCGCGCGGCGATGCCGACCAGCGCTCCGGTCCAGGCACCCTGCCGGCCTCAGGCCGCGCTGTTCGAGGGCACCGGCCGGGAGCTGATCCACGCGTTCACCTATCGACCCGCGCAGGCGACATCCCAAGCTGTCGTCCTGGCCCGGGCTGGTATCGCGAGTCCCGATGAGGCCTGCTGGAGCCTGCTCGCGGCGGAGCTGTGCCGGGCGGGCTGGTGGGTCATCGTGCCGGGCTCGAGGCCCGGCCTGCGCCCGGCTGGCGCGGGACAGCAAGAGGATCCGGCCATCGCCCCCCAGGGTCCGCCCATTGCCCTCAGCGACTCGACCGAACTTTTCGTGGCCCTGGTCGGCGCCGGGTCCTGGGCGGAGGCCGGAGCGTTCGCGGGGAACCTGGGCGTGGCCATCGGGGCCATCGCATGGATTCTGCCTGAGGCCGAATCGCTGCCCGGGGCCGATGCGCTGCCGGTTACCGGTGGGCCGAGCCTGCTGCTCGTGGCTTCACAGAAGCGGCAGGCGAGCTTGGCCCTTGCGAGCGACCTCTTCTCAAGGTTCAATACAGTCGCGGAGCTTTGGTTGCTCAGCTGGGGTGAGACCGAATGCGAAGTGCTGGCGGCCGAGCGTCAGCGCCGCAGTCTGCTCGATTGGCTGGAGGCCGCCGCGCGCGTCACGCGCGCCGCGGACGAGGCTGGGCAAGGGCCGGCGGCCGGGTCCGCGTCCGGGAAGGAGCCTGGGAGATGAGGGTGCCTGCGCTACTGCTCGCAGCCTGCGGGCTGCTGGCCGCTGCGGGCGGGACGGCGGGCGATGTCCCCGCCAGCGCCGAGCGCGCCCCCGCGGGGATCGGCGCCCAGACGTGGTCCGCGCTCGGCGAGGAGGCCCTGGCGGCCTTCGAGATGGAGGACATCCCGCGGGCCCGCGCAGCGGTGGGTGCGTTGGCGGCCATCGATCCCGATCACCCCGTGACACGCTATCTGAGCGCGCGCCTGGCCGAGCAGTCCGGCGACCATGAAGCCGCGCTTCAGCACTACGGCGAGATCCTGGCCGGGACCCGCGCCGGTCACGCCTCGCGCTGGGCGCGACTGGCGGCCGCGAACTGGGTGCGCGCGCGCAGTGCGCTGACGCAAGAGCGCGTGCGAGCCGCGCTGCTGCGCCCACCCCAGCAGGAACCGAAGCGTGGCAGGTGTCTGATCCTGCCGCTCGAACCGATCTTCGTGGCGCAGACCTCGGAGACAGACGCCGAGCAGATGCGCGCCCTGGGTGTGACGATCGCGGCTTGGCTGGTCGACGCGCTGGCGCGCTTGCCGGGAACGGAGCCCGTCGATCTGCCCGTGGTCCACCTGCTGCGGCGCGCGCTGGCGGGCAGCGTGCAGGCCGGCCCGGCAGGGGGGCCCGGCGCAGATGTCGACGCCGGCCGGCTGCCCCCCATCTCGACCGTGCTGGGCGTCACGACGCGCTTGGCGGGGCTGAAGCCCGCCGGTCCGCCCCCGGGGGCCGAGGGCGAGGCCGCGCCGCGACGCTATCTGGAGACGTCCCCGGGCGGGGAGTGGACCGACGAGGCCGCGGCCGCCTTGGCTCACTTCCAGATCGAGCACGACCTTCCTGCCACGGGAATCGCCGACCCCGAGACGCGCGCGGCCCTCGAGCGGGCCTATCGCCGCGAGCGCCGGGCCCTGACGCTGCCCGCGCTGCCGGCCGATGTCACCGACCCGGGGCGCGCGATGGCCCGGCTGCTGGGCGCCGAATCCCTGCTCAGCGGGACGCTCGAGGCCAATGGCGCGGGTGAGATCCGCTGGCAACTCGCCTGGGTCTCGGCGGCCGACGGATCGTTGCTGGGCAACCCGGAGAGCGGGAGTCTGCCGCGCAACCGGTTCGAGGAAGCTTTCATGCGGATGCAGCGCCTCGTCCTCGCGGGCTCCCCTTATTGCCCTCCGGCTGGGCGCGTCGAGGCCGTCGAGCTGCCCGCGGCCCCCACGCTGGCGGGGGCTCGGTCGTATGGCCAGGCGTTGCTGTTGGTGGATGAGGGGCGAATCGAGGAGGCTTCGTCCCAGTTCACCGCCGCGGCCCGCGAGGGGGCGGGCGAGCAAGCTGCCTGGTTTGCCATGGCCTGGTCGGTCACGGACGATGAGGCGCGCCTGTTGGAGCGTGATCTCCTCGACGAGGGCATCCACGGCCCGGTCGAGTTGCCGCCGGGGCTCCTGGCGCGTGAGGGCCGAGGCCTGGCCGCGGACCTGACCCGGGCCGCCCCCCAGGCGGGATCGGGCGCCCGCTGGGGTACCGGGCTGACGTTTCTGCCCGAGACCGGCTGGATCCACGTGCACGGCCGCGTGGAGGCGCCATGAACCTGCTGAGCTTGGCCCGGCCGGCAGCGCTGATCGCGGCCGCTGCCCTCGCTATCCTCCCGGCGGCCGCCACCGGGTTCACCGCCGCGGGCGCGCACTTCACGCAGGTGGGCTGGGATCTCGAGCAAGCCTGCGGAACCGGCACGGAGCCCTGCCAGTCGATGACGGGCGCGTGGGCCGATCTGCAGCTCTTCTCCGACTGGAGTGCACACGTCGAAGCCGGGGCCGTGACCGCACGCGACGGGGATGTGCGATTCGACGCCGGCGACGAGCTCGCTGGGTCGGCCATGCTCGTGTACGAGCCCTCCGGCCGCCGTTGGCGCGCGCAGCTGGGCGTGGGCACGCCCTGCGGCACCGAGCTGGCCGCCGATGAGCGCGAGCTGATCCGCCTGCTGGACGACCCGGTGCTTGGATATCCCGTGAACGGCATGGCGCGCGGCTGGCACCTCCACCTGGGCGCGCTCGGAGGCTTCGCGCTCAGACGCGGGCTGGGTCTCTTCGGCGGGGTCTCGGCGGACCGGTCGCTCGCCTACGATGCCATGCCCGGCGTCCAGCTGGAGCCCGGCGGCCGCCTGGCCGTCCTGGCCGGCTTGAACGCGGGCGGGCGACAGCGCGGCGGCGATTTGCGGCTCACCCTCTCCTTCGACAGCCGGCAACGGCTGGACGACGAGGAGATCTGCAGCGGCCGGACGAACTGGAGCGCGAACGCATCCGGCCACGCGATCTGGGGCATCCTTCGGTTCGAAGGGGCCGCGGGGCTGGACGTCTCCGGGAGCGTCCGCTGGCCGTCGGCGGTCGAGCGCCTCGTTGATCTGCGCTCCGATCCGGGACGTCTGGCCGAGGTGACGTTCGACCTGGGGCTGGACCGCGGGCTCCGGCTCGGCTCGGGATGGAGCATGCGGCCGGCGATTTCCGCGACCTACCGGCGTTTCGTGCCGCACGACCTGCCCCTCGGCGACGGATGGGTGCGCACGATCACGCCGGGGCTGGAGCTGGCGCAGGGCCCATTCTCGATCGCGGTGGGTGCGGGCTGGGGCTCGGGCGGCTGGCGCCCGTGGTGCGGGGAGACGCGCGGGCCGCGGCAGGACATCGACGGCGGCCAGGTGCGCGTGGCGTTGCAGTGGGTTCCCGGCCCGCAGGCCGGGCCGGGACGAGACAGCTTGCGCTAGACCGCCGGGCCGAGCTGGGGGGCCGTGGGGAGCGAAGGTGGCAGCAATGCGCAGAAGGCTCATCGGGCGAGTGGTGGGGAGCCTGGGCCTCCTCGTCGTGGCCGCACTGGGCCTGTGGCAGTGCGCCCAGGACGAGATCGCCGGGAGCACCCCCTCCGGGCTCCAGTTCGCCCTCAGCCTGCATGAGCCGCTGGCGTCGCTGGTCGACTCGGTCGAGATCGAGCTGACCCGCTCGGGCGAGAGTCAGGGGGCCGACACGGTCGCGGCGGTGGGAGGGGTGTTCTCCGCCACGCTGGTCGCGACCACTGGGGATGGCTACGCGGTCGCAATCTACGGCAAGGGATTGGGCGGGGCGCTCGAACCAGGGGCAATGGCCCGCGGCGTCGTGGCCTACGGCGCCGCGCGCGGGATCACCCTGCGGCCGGGCCGCGTCACGGATGTCGACCTGGACCTGCACCCCGCGGAAGGGCATGTCCTGCAGGTGCAGGGCGCGGCGGGCTACGACACCCTGCGCGTGAGATGGAACGTCGTCGCCGGCGCTTCCCGCTACACGCTCGCCTGGCACTCTGGCGAGGTGGGCACGGCCGGCAGCCACGGTGACATCGCGGACACGGTGATCACGCTGACCTGGGGCGAGACCGGCCTGGACATGCCCATCGCCGGGGCGACCGACAGCGTCTACTTCCGCGTCCGGCCGGAGTTCGGCCCGCGGCGCGGCGTGTATGGCCCGGACCTGCTGGTCGACCTCTCGAGCTGGGTCGACCTGCCCACCCTGACGTTTCTCTACCCTGGCAACGGACTCACAGTCGAGCACGACACGGCCAGCGTCTGGCTCGGTTTCGATCGACCGATGGACTTGGCCTCGCTGGTGGAGGGTGTGATCTGGAATGACATCACCGGGGGTGGGGCGGTCAAGTACACGCTCGAAGAGCTCGCGCCGAGCGGCTCGCGCTACCGCCTGGTGCCCCTGCAGGGCGAGCTCGGCTATTCCCGGCAGTACCAGGTCTTGATCCTGACGACGGTGACTGACACGCTCGGCCGCCGGTTCGATGCGTCGCGTGACTCCGCGGGCCTCCAAGCAGCGGGTGTCCGATGGCTCACGGCGGCCTACAGCCCGCTGCGGGTCCTCACCGTTCTCCCCCCGGCGGGCGCCGGCGACGTGGATCCCGCCGCGCCCGTGCGACTCATCCTCAACCGGCCGGTGGATGCTGCGACGCTCAGCGACACGACCTGCTTCGTGACCGATCCGCTGGGCGCATCGCTGCCCGGGTCGGCGGACACGGCGGCCACGGCCGACACGATCGTCTGGGTTCCCGACCCGCAGCTCTGGTACGAGACCCAGTACACGGTGCACGCGACCCCGGGGCTCAGAGACCGCCGCGGGCGGCCGCTCGACGACGACCCCGAGACCTACCCCGAGCTCGAGCCCTTCACCTCCTTCTTCACCACGGAGGCGCAGCCGCCGGGCCCCATCGTGACGAGCGTCGTGCCGGCCGACGGCGCGCGCGCGGTGGCCACCACCGCGCGGGTGAGGCTCACCTTCAGCGAACCGATGAACCCGGCCACGGTGCGCGTGCCGGAGACGTTCAAGGTGCTGCAGAACGGCATCGCGGCCCGGCAGGGGACGCTCGAGGTCGATGCCTCCCAGAAGGTCTTCACCTTCACCCCGCACGCGCCCTTCGACCTTTCGATGCGCTATGTCGTCGTGGCGGACTCGGGCATCACGAACCTGGCGGGCGTGCGCCTCGACCAGGACCGGGACCATCCGGGGTATGATGAGTTTCGCTCATACTTCTACACGGAGGGGCCGCTGAGCGTGATCGCCAGCGTCCCCATCGAGGGCGCGCAACGGGTCGACCGCGAGGCGCAGATTCAGCTCACCTTCTCCGATCGCGTCGACCCGGCGACGATCGACGCCGCGAGTGTCCGGCTGCTGCGGGGCACGGCGGCGGTCGCCTGCGGCCGCGCGCTGGCGCAGGACAGTCTGGCGCTCACCGTCACGCCCGAGGAAGCGCTGGCCTATCTCACCACCTATCGACTCGTGGCCGACACGCTCGTGGCGGCGGCGGACGGCAGCCGCCTGGACCAGATCCCCGCCCAGGCCGGCAAGCAGCCCTTCGAGCTGACCTTCACCACCGAGCCCGAGAGCATCAACCCGCGCGTCACGCTGGTGGCCCCGGCGGACAGCGCGGTCGAGGTCGACCTCGACGTGGAGCCCGCCATCACCTTCTCCGAGCCGGTCGAACCGAGCAGCGTGCGGCTCAACACCTACTACCTGGTGCACGTCCTGGGCCCGCAGCAAACCGAGCCCGTCGCCGGGACGGTCAGCCTCGCGGCCGACTCGCTCTCGGCAACCTTCTCCCCGCAGGCCGCGCTGCTCAACGGGGGCGTCTACGAGCTGCGGGCAACCAGTCTGATCACCAGCCGGTTTGGCTTCCGCCTCGACCAGAACCCCGCCGTGGCCGGCTATCAGGACTTCACCAGCACCTTCACCTGCGTGCCCGAGCGCGTCGCGCCGCGCGTGAGCGACTCGCACCCGCGCAACAACACCTCCGGCAACTCGACCACCGATCCGGTGCAGGTGCTCTTCTCGGAGCCGATGGACGCCGCGAGCGTCGCGGCGTCCTTCTCGCTCTCCACGAGCGGCGTGGCGGTGAACGGCACCGGCAGCCTCGACGCGACGGGCGAGCTGTGGACCTTCACCCTGGCCGAGACGCTGGAGTGGAGCACGGACTACACCATTGCGGTCGATACGACCGCGACCGACACGGCCGGCAACGCGCTGGATCAGAACGCGGTCATGCCGGGCCGCCAGGCTTTCCAGGCCACCTTCACGACCGCCTCCGACTCCGTGGGCCCGCGCGTCCTCGGGATGGACCCCCCCAGCGGCAGCGCGGGGGCGGGCGTTGCGCCGACCGACACCCTGCGCGTCACCCTCTCCGAGGCGCTGGCGCCCGCCTCGGTGACCCCCGCCGCCTTCCGCGTGACCGGGCCCGGCGGGGGCGCCGTGGCTGGGCAGGCGCGGCTCAGCATGGGCGGGCGGGTGATCGCCTGGACGCCGGATGATTCGCTCGCCTTCGCGACCCTCTATACGGTGACCGCCGACACGCTCCTGGCCGATCTGGCCGGCAACGGCCTCGATCAGCTTCCGGCAACGGCGGGCCGGCAGCCCTTCACCGGCACCTTCACCACGCAGCTCGAGTCTGTCGCGCCCCGGGTCGTGCGCTCCCGACCGGCAGCGGGGGCCCTGGGCGTGCTCGTGGGCAGCGCGATCGAGGTCTGCTTCTCCGAGGCGCTGCAGCCAGCGACCGTGCCCGCGGCCTTTCATCTGACCTGCGGCGGGGCACCGGTGCCAGGCACCGGTGCGCTGGGGGCGGGCGACACGCTGTGGACCTTCGTGCCGGACCGGCCGCTGGCCTTCAGCGCGACCTGCACCATCCAGGTCGACACCACGGCGCTCGACCTGTCCGGCAATCTCCTCGATCAGGATCCCGGGGAGCCGCACGCCCAGCCTTTCACCTCCGGCTTCACGACCGAGGCCGACGCCTATGCGCCCCGCGCGGTGGCCATGGATCCGGATAGCGGCAGCACGAGCGTGGGCGTCCTCGACACGCTGCGCATCACGTTCGACGAGCCGCTGGCGCCGGGTTCGGTCAGCGCGGCTTCCCTGCGCGTCGAGCTCGCGGGCGGAGGGGTCGTGGCGGGTGGCGCCTGGTTGGAGGAGAACGACACCGTCGCCGCCTGGGCACCCGAGGACTCCCTCGCCTTCTCCACCGAGTACGTGCTGGTGGCCGACACGCTGCTGACCGACGTGGCCGGCAACGGCCTCGACCAGGACCCCGGCACGCCCGGTCGCCAGCCCTTCGCGGGGCCCTTCCGCACGCGGATCGAGAACATCCCGCCGCGGGTTCGCGCCTCGGAGCCCGCGGGTGGGGCCACGGGCATCGGCGTCGGTGCGGTCGTGACGCTCGAGTTCTCCGAGCCGATGGCCGCGGGCAGCGTGGCCGATGCCTTCGCGCTGCGCACGGGCGGGAGTGAGGTCGTCGGCGACGGGGCGCTCGATCCGGGCGGCACGATCTGGACCTTTGCGCCGGCGGATTCGCTGGAGCGCAGCGCGCTCTACGAAGTCTTCGTCGACACGACCGCGGTCGATCTGGTGGGCAACGGACTGGACCAGGATCCCGCCCAGGCCCACCGGCAGCCCTTCGCGATCAGCTTCTCGACTGAGCTCGACACGCTCGCGCCGCGCGTGACGGCCACCGAGCCGGCCGATGGAGCCCTCGATGTCGACGTGGACCTGGAAACGGTCCGCCTGGAATTCTCCGAACGGCTGGCGGCGGCCACGGTGACCGGCGCGGCCGTGACCGTGGCACCCGAGGGAGGACAGGTCCTCGCGGGGGACGTCGAGCTGGTGGAGGGTGACACCGTGGTCGTCTGGAGCGCGCCGGGACCGCTCGACTTCTCGACGCGCTACCAGGTCACGGCCGACACGACGCTGGCCGACCGGGTGGGCAACCGGCTCGATGACGACCCGCTCACGGCCGGGCGCCAGCCCTTCGTGGGGTTCTTCACGACGATGGCCGAGAACATCCCGCCGGTGGTCACCGACGTGACGCCCGCCAGCCCGTGGCCGCTCGACGTGCACCCGACGGTCTTCTTCTCGGAGCCCATGGATTCGCTGTCCCTGAGGGTGCCGGACGCGGTGCAACTCAGGACCAGCGGTGGCGGGGCGGTGCCCTTCACGCTCACGATCGCGCCCACGGCCGATCAGGTGACGCTCGTGCCCGAGGCCCCGCTGGCCTCGGCCAGCTCGTACATGCTGTGGGTCACCAGTGCCGCGACCGACACGCTGGGCAATGCGCTCGACCAGAACCCGAGCGCCCCGGGGTCCCAGTGGTACATGGGGGACTTCTGGACGGTGGAGTGATGCGCTACGACTGCAGGTCGACCACCGCCACGTCGTCGCCCTGCCAGACGCGGCTGCCCAGTCCCAGCTGCTCGGCCAGGGCGATCTGGGGCAGCTCGTCGGGTGCAAGATCCAGCAGCGTGCCTCCGAAGGCCTCGACGGCCACCGGATCGACCCCGGCCATGACGACCCGCGGGTGCGCGACGTCGTCGAGGTTGCCGCCCTGCGGGCCATTGCGCAGCAGCACGCGCGTGCCGTCCATGACGGTCAGCTTCGGCTTGAAGAAGGCGGCCAACTCCGCGCTGGCGCGCCCCACGTCTTGGTGGAGCTGATTGCGCCGGCCGTCGATGGCGCCGAACCAGTTCTTCATGCCCAGCGTGGCCCGACAGAGGCCGTGATGCTTGGCGATCGGGGCGTTGATGAGCACATCGGCCGCGAGCACTTCGCGGAACACGGGCCAGGTGCGGATCAGCTCGCCGCCGATCTGCTCCTCGACCCCGCGCCCCGCGCGCAGGTGAAGGACCTTGGCGCCGGCCGCCTCGGCCGCGGCGGCGATCCCGCTGTGCACGTAGCAGCGGCGGGCATCATTGCAGGTGTTGTCCATGACCTGCACCTCGCGGGCGCCGGCGGCCAGGGCCAGCGCGACCAGCGTGGACACCACCTCGGGGTGGGTGTCGGCGCCCTGCTCCGGGGATCGGTCCCAGCCGATGTTCGGCTTGATGAGAACGGTCTGTCCGCTCTGCACGAACCGCTCCATGCCGCCCAGGGCGTCGACCGCCGCGCGCGTGAGGGCGCCCGGTTCGCCGTTCCTGGCCAGGGCGCAGCGCGCGGGACCAGCCGCGCGGGTGCCGCGCGTGAGAACGGGGCCGGCGACCGCGGCGGTGCCGAGGATCTGCAGCATCGCTCTGCGGGAAATGATGGGCATAGAGACCTCTGTTCCCTTCGTCGCAAGGGCCGCGCGTGCCCGGCCGTGTGGCCGGTCCGGGCCGGGGCTGGTTACGCCAGGGTAGGCGAGGCGGGCAGAGGTCGCAAGGGCGCAGGGGAGGGACACCGATGATCGAGCTGAGCTGGGGCCATGGACGCCTGGAACTTGTGCAAGGTGACATTACGTGCGTGCGCGCCGACGCACTGGTGACGGCGGCCAACGAGGGTTTGCGGGGTGGGGGCGGGGTCGACGGCGCGATCCACGCCGCGGGCGGACCCCAGATCCTGGCCGAGTGCCGGCGCATCGGCGGTTGCCCCACCGGCCGAGCGGTGGCCACGCAGGCCGGGAACCTGCCTGCCCGCTGGGTCATCCATGCGGTCGGACCCATCTGGCACGGTGGTACCCAGGGCGAACCCGAGCTGCTGGCCTCTGCCTATCGCTGCTCCCTGGAGCTGGCCGCTTCACTCGGCGCCCGGTCGATCGCGTTTCCTTCGATCTCGACCGGGGTCTACGGGTACCCGGTGGGCGCGGCCGCGACCACCGCGCTGGCCACGGTCCTGGCGCACCTCGAGCGCGAGGTGCTACCGGAGCTGGTGCGCTTTGTGCTCTTCGATCCGGCCACCCGCGAGGCCTACGAGGTTGCGCTCGAGCGCCACCGGCGGGCTCAAAAGGAGAGAGGCACCAGGTAGTCGTCGCCTTCGACCAGCTCGAAGAAGTTCTGTTCAGCCCCCCCGAGCGGCAGGAGCAGCGGCACACGCGACCGCAGGCCGGCAGCGAAGTCGCCTCCCCACGGGTCGAAGACCACCGTGCGGTCCTCCTCGGCCAGCAACGCGCGCAAGAGAACGTGGTCGAACTGCGCCGGGTTGGGCACCGTGGGGTCGAAGCCCGCCAGGCTGTCCCGCGCGGCGTAGATCTCCACGCGCACCTTGGCGGCCGTGGCCAGCGCTGCCCCGAGCAGGGCCCACTCCAGCCGGTCCGCGGAGCCGAGCCGATAGCAGACCTGCGCGTTGCGCGGGTAGTAGGTCGAGGCCGTCATGGGGCGGGCGACATGGCGCACATGCCCGTTGAGATGATCGAGCACGCCTTGCAGGCGCGCGCGCGAGGAAGGCTGCGCGGCGGCCAGCGAATCGCCGGTCGCCGCGAACATCCGCTCGGCCTGGGTCAAGAAGGTGGCGCAATGACGCGCGAAAGCCGCCCGCACCGATCCCCACCCCGTGTGCGAGGTGAAGAGGAAGCGCGGCGCGTCGAGCCGGCTCGGATCCGCCGGTCCGGGCGGGAGATTCCCGGTGAGCAGCTCATACTGGGGCGGCTGAGCGCCCAGATGCTCGATGATGCGCGCGTCCGAATTCAGCACACCCAAGCGGGCGTTCATCGCGGCGTTGTGGGTCAGCTTGACATGGCGCTCGATCGTCGGCCCGGCTGCGTCGGTGAGCGGCACCATGACCCAGTCCGTGGGGAAGAGGCCCGTCGACCAGGGGTTCTTCACCACGTAGGCCAGCTCGATGACGTCGCCGTGCTCCAGGGGCGGCAGCGTCGCGGCGATCTCGCGGAACGGATCACTCCCGCCGGGCGGCCAGTCCCGCGGCTCCTCCGATTGCCAGCGGCCCTGTTCGACGTGCAGCGTGTCGTCCCCGCGGAAGATGCGGCAGTGGCGCAGGCCGAAGGTCTCGAGCGTGCGGTCGACCAGCACAGCCAGTCGCTGGACACGGGCGCAGACCGGCGCCGATGGATCGGCCACATACCAGATCCAGTGTTCCTCTGTGTCGCGGGCACCGTTGCCCAGCATGTGCAGGCTGGTCTGGTGAGCCATCAGCACGAGCGGGGCCCCGAGGGTATCGGCCTTCTCGCGGCTGAAGAGAATGGCTCTGACCTCGGCATCTTCATAGAAGGCCAGTGCCGGCGCGGCCAGCACCGCACCCGCGGCCAGCGCGAGCGGAATCGTCCGGCTCCAGCGTCCCAGCGCCCACCCGAATCGCCCCGCGCAGCCCATGCGTCGTGCTCCCACGTTACCTCCCGAACCATGTTCCCAGGGCCGCCTCCGGACCGCGGCCGCCTTGCAGGTACCCCCGAAACCGCCAGGAATTCCATTCTACGGAGGCTCTTGCGCCCACTGCAAGCACCCCGCTTTTTTTGTTTGACAGCCGCGACCGCCCCTCCGTTAAATCGCGGTTGCTCCGCTCGGGACTGGGTATGGGGACCCACATTCCGGGCGGGCACGCAGGAGCTTCGGCACGGGCGAGCCAGCCAGGAGGATCAAGCCATGTGGGCTCAACCCGACGAGTGGATCAGCCCTCGGGATGACGACGAGTACGAAGACTACGAGGACGAAGACCTCGACGACGACGAGGACGAGGATCTCGAGGACGAGGACGACATCGATTTCGACGAGGACGACGATCTCGACGATGATCTGCTCGACGAAGACGAAGAGGATGACGCCGAGGAGGATGATGACCTCGACGACGACCTCGACGACTTCGACGACGAGCCCGACGATGAGGATCTGGACGACGAGCTCGACGACGAGGACCTGGACGACGACCTCGACGACCTCGAGGATGATGAGGAATACGGGGACGACTTGGACGATGATGACCTAGATCGCTGAGCCCCGGAGGGATCGGACGAAAGGCTGGTCGGCGGCATCATGGGTTCGAGCCTGGCGTGGGCGATGATGTGTGATCGGGGCACGATGCGCTCCGAGAACCAGGACGCCACGCTGATGATCGCCGGCGGGACGATCGTGACCCTACCGGCTGCTGACCGCGCCCGTGACGCGACGGGCGGGTCGGCAGCCTTTTCTGTTGGGCCCGGGAGCGCCGGCTGCCCTGTGCTGGCCGCGGTGGCCGACGGGATGGGCGGACCGCCGGGAGGCGCGCAGGCGAGCCAGGTGATCGTGCGCACGATCGCGGATCGGCTGCCGAGCACGGCGGTGGATGACCCGCTGCTCTTCCTGCGGGGGCTGCTGGAGGAGAGCGACCGCGCCGTCTTCGCCCTGGCGGAGCGCCACGGGCTGACCGGCATGGGCAGTACCTGCACGCTGCTGATGCTCCAGGATGGACACGCCCACCTCTGTCATGTCGGCGACTCCCGCTGCTACCGCATCCGGCCGGCCGAGGGGATGATGAGCCAGTGGAGCCGCGACCAGAACGTGGCCGCCGAGATGGTGCAACAGGGATTGCTGAGCGCGGACGAGGCCCGCCACCACCGGGCGAGCCACACGCTGACGCAGGCCGTTGGATTGGGCAAGACGCTCGAGCCGCACTGCGACTCCGCGGCGCTGACCCCCGACGGGCAGGAGGTGTTCCTGCTCTGTTCGGACGGCCTCCTGCGGGTCTTCGGCGATGACGAGATCCTGGCCCTGGTCCGAGATCGCGTCGTGGCGCCGAACGCGAAGATCAGCGGGGCGAGCGACCTGATCACGATCGCACGGGACCTGGTCGGGCTCGCCAACCGCCGCGGGAGCCCGGACAACATCAGCGTGGTTCTGCTGCGTCTCTCTCCGTGAGCCTCCGGCGGAGGATTTCGAAGAGCACCACGCCGACGCTGGTGGCCACGTTCAGCGAGTTCTTGCGCCCGAACATCGGAATCTCGATCACCTGGTCGGCGAGCTCCAGCACCGGCACCGCGACACCGGCCACCTCGTGCCCGAAGACCAGGGCCGTGTCGACCGGATACTCCACCCCGGTGTAGGGCACGCTGCGATTGGTCAGCTCCACCGCCAGGACGCGGTAGCCCCGCGCCCGCAGCTCCTTCACCACCTCGACGGTGGAGAGGTGGTGACTCCAGGGCACGGCGGTTTCGGCCCCCAGGGCCGTCTTGAGCAGCTGCGGATTGGGGGGCAGGGCCGTGATGCCCGCCAGGTACAGGTGGCGTACGCCGGCCGCGTCGCAGGTCCGGAAGATCGAGCCCACGTTGAGGGCGCTGCGGATGTTGTCGAGTACGACGACCGGGCCCCGCTCGGCGAAGGCCGGCGGGGACTGTGGCCGATCCTTGCGGCGCACGCTCCAGCCGCCGCCGGTCATGCCCTGACGAGCGCCCCTTTCAACGTCTCGGTGACGTGGCGAATCTGCTCCTCGGTCATCTCGGGGAAGATCGGCAACGACACACAGCGCTCGGCCAGCGCCTCGGTCACCGGGAAGGTGCCGCGCCTCACGCCCAGGTAGGCATACGCCGGTTGCAGGTGCAGCGGGATGGGATAGTGCTGCTGCGCCAGGACGCCGTGCTCCCGCAGGTACTCCGTCACACCGTCACGGTTGGGCGTCTGAATCACATACAGGTGGAAGACGTGCTCGCAGCCGGGAGCCGTGCGCGGGAGGACGAGCTCATCGACGTCCCGCAACAGCTCGCTGTACCGGGCGGCAATCTGGCGACGCCGCGCGTTCCAGGCGTCGAGGTGGGCGAGCTTCACGCGCAGCACGGCGGCCTGAATGCTGTCCAACCGGTAGTTGAACCCCTCGAACTCGTGCTTGTAGCGCAGGGACCGGCCGTGGTTCGCCAGCGAGGCGAGGCGTTCAGCCGTGGCTGCATCCGCCAGGGTCACGGCTCCCGCGTCGCCATAGGCCCCGAGGTTCTTGCCCGGGTAGAAGCTGAACGTGGCCACCGGGGCGATGCCGCCCACCCGGCGGCCGCGGTGGCGCGCTCCGTGGGACTGGGCCGCGTCCTCGATGACCGCCAGCCCTCGCGCGGCCGAGATGCGCAGGATCTCGTCCATGGGCGCTGGGTGACCGTAGAGATGGACCGGGATCACGACGCGCGTGCGGGGGCCGATGGCTGCCTCGAGCGCGGCGGGGTCCATGCAGTAGGTGACCGGGTCAATCTCGACGAAGCGCACCGTGGCGCCACAGAGCTTGGCCACCTCCGCCGTGGCGATGAAGGTGTAGGAGACCGTCAGCACCTCCTCCCCCGGCTGGATGCCGGCCGCGCACAGGGCCAGGTGAAGCGCCGCGGTGCCCGACGCCGCGCCGACGCAGTGGCGGGCCTCGCAATAGGCGGCGAAGGCCCGCTCGAAATCGCTCACCTGCGGGCCCCCGATGAAGGCGGTGCTGTCGATGACGCCCTGGATGGCCTGGTCGATCTCGGTCTTGATGTTGGTGTACTGGGCCTTCAGATCGATCATCGGGATGACCATGGCTGCTCCTCCGACTTGCCTGTGCCGGACCGGCCTCGCAGCGATCCGAGATCCCCGGGGCCCGCGCGGCAGGTGTCCTTCTGCGAACCGAATCGACCGAGTATAGGGACCCGGCGAGGCGGATACAACTGGGGCATCGCCGTCGCGCCCACGCCTGCGCAACGGCCCCGCCGCCCGCGTCCGCCAGCGATGCGCCCCGCGGTCCACAGCCGCGCACCTTGACTTGAGCGCGGCCGGTTGGTCTCATCCGCGCGGTCGCGGGATCGAGGCGTACGCGCCGGGGGCCGTTGGCGAGGGGTGACCGGAGGAGGGAGCGATGGGCGTCTTCTCAGGCCGATGGGTGCACGGGTTCGCGCTGGCGGTCCTCCTGGTGCTGCCCCTGATCTTCTTCTGGCAGATGATCGTCGAGGGCCAGGAGCCGCCCGCGCCCGATACCCAGGCTTGGCGGCCCCTCGGCAAGTGGCGGGAAGATGCCGAGGCGGCCCACGGCGGGCTGCCCCTGTGGTGTCCGGCGATCTTCTCGGGGATGCCGGCGCAGGGCAGCTTCATCGCCGCCCCCTCGGCGCCGCTGGACCTGATGCGCCAGCTGCGCGAGGCGGTCGGCAACGGCGTGGGGCTCACGCTCTACCTGCACCTGATCGTGGGCAGCTTGGCGCTCTACCTGTGGCTGATCCGCATGGGCCGGTCGCCACTGGCCGCCGCGGGCGGGACGCTGGTCTTCACGCTGACCCCCTACTTGCTGGGGATGCTCGCTGCCGGCCACAACACCAAGATCCGTGCCTTCTTCATGGTGCCGCTCGTCTTCCTCGCCCTCGAGACCCTGCTCAGCCGCCGCACGCTGGCCGCGGCCGTCTTCCTGGGTCTGGCACTGGCCTACCAGCTCTGGTGCAACCATCCGCAGATCACCTACTACACGGTTCTGCTCGCCGGCCTCTATGCCCTGGGCGTGCTTCTGCTGGAGCGGCCGGAGCGGTGGCGGGGCCGCGGCCTCACCTGGGGCCTGCTGGCCGCGCTTCTGGCGATTGTGATTGCCGGGGGGCTGATCCTCGAACCCTATGCCTCGGTGCTCGAGTATTCGCCCCACTCGATCCGCGGAGCCACGAGCGCGCTGCGGGAGGCGGGCGACGCCGCGGGCGGCGCGGGCTGGGACTACGCGACGGCCTGGTCCTACCCGCCCGGTGAGCTGATCTGCTTCCTGTTCCCCGCCTGGTTCGGGCTCGAGGGCCAGACCTACTGGGGGACCCTCCCCATGACCCAGTCGACGCACTACCTGGGCGTCACCGTCCTGCTGGTGGCCCTGTTCGGCGCCGCGCTCACGGCGGGTCGCCGCCGCTGGGTCCTGCTGGGGCTGAGCCTCTTCGTGCTGCTGGTCGGCTTCGGCCGCCACCTGCCGCTGCTCTACCGGCCGATGTACCTCCTGTTGCCGATGTTCAAGAGTTTCCGCGTGCCGTCGATGATCTACGCGCTGCTGCCGATCCCGGCTGCTCTGCTCGTCGCCCGAGGGCTGGACGCCGTGCGCGGCGACGAGGTCTGGGGGGGGCCGGCGCCAAGGGGTCGCAAGGGTGAGGTGCTGCGCGCCCGGGGCCTGGTCGGCCATTGGGGCATCGTCACGCTCGCCCTGGTCGGCCTGCTCGTGCTCTGGCTGGCTGCGGGCGGCGCGATCGCCGACGGGATGCGCCGCGCCGGCTCGTTCGTGAAGGCCGAGGAAGTGGCGGGCCTGCGGCCCGAGCAGCTGCAGGCGCTGCGCAGCATGTCGATCACCCAGCTGCGGTCGGGTGGCGCCGCGCTGATCGTGCAGCGCATGGGGATGCTGCGCGCGTCGGTGACCGCGGGGCTCCTCCTCCTCGCGCTGAGCGCGGTCGTGCTCGAGGCCCGCCGCCGGCGCTGGCTGCCCGCGCAGGCGGCAGCCCTGCTGGTGTGCGGCGTCCTGGTGGCCGATCTGTGGGTCGTCGACCGCAAGTTCTACCAGCCCGTGCCCGCCTCGCGCGGCAAGGTGCTGCTCCAGCCTGACGAGCTGACGCGCTTCCTCGAGCAGCAGCCCCGGCCCTTCCGGGTCGCACCCCTGCGCCGCAGCGGCGAGGCGGCGGCGCGCGAATTCGCTTCCAACCGCTATGCGGCCTTCGGGCTCGAGACCGTCGGCGGCTACCAGCCCGCGAAGCTCCAGATCTACGACGACGTGCTGCGCAGCGGTGCGATCGACCAGCTCCCCGTGCTGTCGATGCTGAACGCCGTGTTCCTGATCAGCGACCAGGAGCTGGAGGGTCAGGCCTTCCCGCTGGCCGCGCGCCCGCGGGTGCTGGGCGGCCAGCAGCTCTATGTCTACCGGAACCCCCTCGGGGAGCGGCGAGCCTGGTTTGTTCCCACGGCGCGCGCCCTGCCCGATGGCCGCGCGGTGCTCGCGGCGCTCCAGGAACCCACCTTCGAGCCGGGCGCTGTCGCCTATCTGACGAGCGCCGATGCCGCGGGCCTTCCGCCCGCCCTCTCGGCGGGGGAGGTGCTCGACCTGGCCGTGGACCCGGGGCGGATCGAGGCCCGTGTGCGCGTGGCTGGGCCCGAACCGGGCCTGCTCGTCCTCAGCGAGATCTTCTACGCCCCCGGCTGGCGCCTGCGCGTCGACGACCAGCCACAGCCCATCCGGCGGGTGAACCACGTCCTGCGCGCTGCGGTGGTGCCGCCGGGCGAGCACCTCGTGCGCATGGAGGCGGTCTCGCGCGCCCGAGCTGCCGGTCGGCTCGTGAGTCGCGTGGCCAGCGTGGCGGCGCTGGGGCTGCTCGGATTCGCGTGGTTCCGCGGTCGGCGCGCTACGGCGCGGGCGTGATGAGCCCGCCCGCGGCGAGGGATTCGAGCACGCGCACGATCCTCTCGGCCGTGTGCCCATCCCAGAGCGGCGGCGGGGGCGGAGCCGGCGCGGGTGGCGCCTCGAGGAGGCGAACCGCAGCGGCCACGGCGCCCCGCGCATCGAGCGGCACGAGCCGGTTCGTGCCGGCGGTCATCGTGATGGGCCGCTCGGTGTTGGGCCGCAGGGTGAGGCAGGGCACGCCGAGCACGGTCGTCTCTTCCTGCACGCCCCCCGAGTCGGTCAGCACAAAGCGGGTGGTGCGCAGCAGGTCCACGAACTCGAGGTAGCGCATCGGCTCGACCAGGTGCAGCCCCGCGCAACCCCGCAGCTGGGATGCGAGACCGAGCTCCTCCGCCCGCCGCGCCGTGCGCGGGTGGATCGGGAAGACGACCGGCAGGCGGCCCGTCAGATCTCGCAGGATGGCGACCACCCGCGCAAGCCCGCCGGCATCGTCGACGTTCGTGGGGCGGTGGATCGTCACGACCGCGTAGCCCTGCGGGGCCAGACCGAGGCGAGCGGCCGTGCGCCGCTCGGTCGCGAGCGGAAGCGAGGCGAGCAGCGTGTCGATCATGACGTTGCCGACGAAGTGGATCCGCTCCGGTGCGACCCCCTCCCGGCGGAGGTTCTCATCGGCGTCGCGGCAGCTCGTGAAGAGAAGCTGCGCGAGTGCGTCGGTCACGAGCCGGTTGATCTCCTCGGGCATGCTGCGGTCGAAGCTCCGGAGGCCCGCCTCGACATGGGCGATCGGCGTCTGGCCCTTGGCGGCCACGAGCGAGCAGGCGAGCGTGGAGTTGACATCCCCGACCACCAGCACCAGGTCCGGACGCTCTTCGGCCAGCACGCGCTCATAGCTCTCCATGATCCGCGCCGTCTGCACCGCGTGCGTGCCCGAGCGCACGTCCAGGTAGCGGTCGGGCTCCGGCAGGGCCAGGTCCTCGAAGAAGTGCCGGTTCATCTGATCGTCGTAGTGCTGGCCCGTGTGGATGAGCCGCGTGCGGAGACGCCGCGCCGTGCGGGCTGCCCGCACGATGGGCGCGATCTTCACGAAATTCGGCCGCGCGCCGACGATGCAGTGCACCAGCAACGCATCGCCGCCGTCCCTGGACCCCGGAGACGTCATGTGGGTTGCCCCCCGTCCCCCAGCTCTTCGAGCGCGGCCTGCAGGCGCGCTCGGGACTGGGCCAGCGACTCGGGCGCCGCGGCCGCCTCGGCGCAGCGTTCCCACAGCGGGCTCTCGGGGCGGGCGACGATGTGCAGATGGAGATGCTCAGGGACCCCCGCGCCGGCCGCCGCACCGAGGTTCGCGCCGACGTGTACCGCGCGGCAGCCGTAGCTCCGCCGCAGCAACCGCTCCGCGAGCTGGGCCAGGTGCAGCAGCTCGACCAGCTCGTCCTGGGGCAAGTCCTCGAGGCGAGGCGCGTGGCGGTAGGGCACCGCCATCATATGACCCGGCGTGTAGGGAAAGGCGTTGAGCATCAGGCAAGCGCGCCGCGCGCGGCGAAGGATCGACGGCTCCGCGTCCCGGCCGTTCGCGGCCAGCAGATCGCAGAAGAGACACCCCTGCGTGCTGCGCGCACCGAGCACGTAGGGGCGGCGCCAGGGCGTGTGGAGAATCTCCATGGGCTTCTCTCTTCACCCGCGTGGGCGGTTGCGAGCGTGAGGGCGGGACAACCCTCGGGCGCGACCGTCGAGGCAGCAGCCTAGTGGATCGATCGCGTGGCCGCAAGCAGCGCCGCGCGTGACGGGTCGCGCGTGACGGGTCGCGCGTGACGGGTCGCGCGTGCCGCGCCGCGCGTGCCGCGCCCGTTGTCGGTTGCAGCCGGTGTGGGGAGGGCGTAGAGAGGAAGGCGTGGCCCTGCGCGTGATGCACGTGCGGAGGCGCCGCGCCGGTGGGCGCATCGGCGGACGCAGAAGAAAGGTGCGCCAGGAATGCGCTGGCTGAGATGCACACTGGTCGCGCTCGCGATGGTAGCGGGCTGCGCTGCGCGCGGCGAGGTACGCATCGAGCTGCCGGCGCTGCCCGCACCCGATCCGCCCCCGCGGGTCGCGGTGGCCGATGTCGAGCGCACCCTGCAGCCGGAGCGCGAGCTCGAGCCCGCGGACGGCGGCGCGCAGCTCGGTGCGCGCTACGAGATCGCACGGGCCTGGGTGGCGGAAGGGCGCGTGACCCAGGCCGAGTCGCTGCTCGCCGCGGAGGCGCCTGCCGACGCCGCGCACCCGCTTGCGCTCCCGTGGGCCTATGCGCTGGCCTGGACTCGGTACGCGCTCGAGCGCTACCCGGAGGCGATCGAGGCGCTTGCGCCCTTTGATGGATTTGCCCACGCCGACAGCCTCACGCGCGCGGCGCTCTCGTTGCTGGGCGACTGCGGCTATCAGCTCGGTCGGGCCCGCGAGGCCGAGCAGGCCTACGTCCGCGCAGCCGCGCTGCTCCCGGACCCACCCGAAAGCCTGCTGCGCCGCCAGGCGCTCGTGGCCCTCGCGGCCCGGTCCTGGGAAACAGCAGCGGGGCTGCTGGGCGACCTCGTGCTGCGCTTCCCCGACACCGCGCATGGGGCCGAGTACAACTACTGGAGGGCGGAAGCCTTCCGCCGGCTGGGGCGCCTGGCCGAGGCCCGGCGCCACTACCGGCGGGCCTACATGCTGGGGGCCGACCCAGCGGCCTGCTCAGCCGGTCTGGGCTGGTGCGACATCCGGGAGGAGCGCTGGACCGACGCGCTGGCGCGCTACGAGTACGCGCTCGCCAGCTGCAGCGGGTGTCCCTTCCTCGCCGAGCTGTGGCGACGCCACGGCGACTGCCTCCTGCAGCTGGGCCGAACCGGGGATGCGGAGGAGTCCTTTGCCCGCGCAGCGGCTGAGTCGCTGGCCCTCCTCGGCGGCCAGGGGCAGCTCCAACCGGGTTGGTCGCTCTTGCGGCACGAGGACTGGGCGGGGGCGCGCGCGGCGTTCGCGCAGGTCCGCCGCCGCGAGGGCCGCACGGCGACCGCGCGAGCGGCCCTCTACTGGGAATCGGTCGCGGCCTTTCGCCAGGGGCTATACGAAGCGGCCGCCGCCGGCTTCCGCGATGTGCTCTTCGATCGCAGCGCGGCCGATTCCCTGCGGGCCCGGGCCCAACTCGGCCTGGGCGACTGCCGCATGCGTCTGGGTGATCTGGGGGGGGCGGCCGAGTGGTATCGCGGGGTGCTGGTGAGCGTCGATGCAGCCCGGGAGGTGGTGCGCGACGCGCTCGCCTCGCTGTTCGAGTGCCAGGCGGGTCTGGAAGCGTGGGATCAGGCCGCCGCGCTGCTCTCGGATCTGGAGCAGCGGTTCCCCGAGGTCCGGGATCTGGCCGAGCGGCACCTGCGCGTGGCCGATGGGCAATGGCGGGCCAGGCGGTGGGCAGCCGCGCTCGCAGCGTACGGGGAGTTCCTCGCCCGCGCTCCCGCTCAGGATCCGCGACGGCTGACCGTCGACTTTCGCATCGGGCGCTGTCACGAGGAGCTGGGCGAGTTGGAGGTGGCCTTGACTGCCTTCGGAGCGCTGGGCGACAGCACGGCGTGCCGGCAGCGCGCCGAGGCGCTCCTGAGGGTCGGGGCGCTGCAGCTGGCGCTCGGGAGGCCCCAGGCGGCGCTCGCTGCGCTCGAGCGGCGTCTGGCGCTCGGGCTGGACCCTGCACAGACCGCGCTCACGCGCGCCCGTCTGGCGGAGAGCTACGAGCGACTCGGCGAGCGCCAAGCCGCGCGCAACGAGTGGGAGAAGGTGGCCGGCGCTGGGATGGGTGCCTCCGATTCGCTGCGCGCGGTGGCGCGGCGGCGATTACAGGCACTGGCGGAGCGCGCGCGCGACCGCGAATGACATCCGCGCGAAGAGCGGCATCGCGACCCACTGGTGCTGCGCCTTGACACGGACATCGGAATGACTCAAAAGAGGAACGCACGCACACGCTGCACGACGCTGCGCGTCGCGAGCATGCGCCAGCGACTCGTGGCCGGGGATCGGCCGCCGGTGATGTCAGAGATGGGCGCGGCGTTCGAGCAGCGGGCGTGCCCACGAAGGGGCGGGCAGGGATGAGCAGAGCTGCTCCAGTGTGGAGTCTGGACGCGGAAGTCGCCCAGCAGTGCCTGACAGGGCTGGATGTCGGCTTGTTGCTCGTCGGCCGTGGCGGCGAGGTGCGCTACATCAACCCGCGCGCAGTGCAGATTCTCGAGATCAGCCCCGAGGACGCGCTCGAGCGGCCGGCGCACAGACTGCTGGGGCTGACCGACAGCGGACCGCTGGGGCCGAAGGGGCAGGTCTGGGAGAGCTTCTCGCTGCCGCCCACGCAGATCTTCGCGCAACGGGGGGAGAAGGAACTGACCCTCGAGTGCCGCGTGCTGCCGCTGGGACGCGACACGCGCGACTCGGGTCTGCTGCTGCTCGAGGACGTCTCGGAGTCGGCCGAAGAGCGGGAGTTCCAGCGCAACATCGACCGCTTCAGTTCGATCGGCAACATCTCCGCGGTCATGGCCCACGAGATCCGCAATCCCCTCACCGGGATCCGCACCACAATCCAGTTCGTTCAGACCAAGCTGCCGCCCGATTCGCCCCTCACCGAAGACCTCGAGGACGCGATCAAGGAGCTCGACCGCATCGAGCAGTTCACCAGCGACCTGCTGCAGTTCGCGCGGCCGAAGATCTCCGAGCTGCGACCCACGAACATCAATGAGGTCATCGACAAGGTCCTCGACCACGTCGAGCACCGCTGCGACGAAGGGGGCGTACGGGTCAAGCGAGAACTGGGCACGGACCTGCCCGAAATCCCCCTGGACAGCGACGCCGTGAGACAGGCGCTGCTCAACATCGTCCTGAACGCCCTGGATGCCATGCCGGAGGGCGGCGTCCTGCGGGTCAGCTCGTCTTCCCGGCGCTACCGCAGCCGCCGGGCGCTCGAGGTGGCGATTGCCGACACCGGCACGGGGATTCCCCCCGAGATCGTGGAGACGATCTTCGACCCCTTCTTCACGACCCGCAGCGGCGGGACCGGGCTGGGGCTCTCGATCACCTTGCAGATCGTCAAGGAGCACGGCGGGCGGATCTACGTGCGCGACCGGCCTCAAGGTGGAGCGATCTTCCGGCTGTCCTTCCCCGTTCCAGAGGAAGACGGTGAGTAGCAGGACCAGGGAGGCGTGGTGAAATCCACCAAGGTCCTCGTGATCGACGACGAGCGCATCGTGCGCGACAGCATGGGGCGGGCCCTGCGCGACGAGGGGTACGAGGTCGCGGCAGCGGCGACCGCAGCGGAGGGGTTCACGCGCTTCGAGGCCTTTCGGCCGCAGGTCGTGGTGCTGGACGTCAAGCTGCCCGACGGGTCGGGACTCGACCTGCTGCCCCGCCTGCGCCAGATCGACCCGGCCGTTCAGGTCCTGATCATCACCGCCTTCGGGGAGGAGCGAACCGCCGCGCGGGCGATGAAGCTGGGGGCCGCCGATTTCCTGAAGAAGCCTTACGACCTCGGCGAACTGCTCCACGCCGTCGGAAGCGCCGCCCGCAGCCTGGCCCGCGAGACGCAACTGAAGGTCTACCGCAAGCGCCAGCGTGCCCGCTATGCCCGCTCGCGCCTGGTGGGGAGCAGCCCTGCCATGCGGGCTATCAAGCAGCTCATCGGCAAGGTGGCGCGTTCGGGGGCGACCAAGATCCTCGTCACCGGCGAGACCGGTACCGGGAAGGACCTCGTCGCGGGTGCGATCCACTTCGAATCCGGGCGGCGGGAAGGCCCGTTGATCAGCATCAACTGCTCGAACTTCCAGGAGACCCTGCTGGAGAACGAGCTGTTCGGGCACGAGCGCGGATCCTTCACCGGGGCCAGTCACCTGAAGCGAGGGCTGGTCGAGCTGAGCGATGGCGGATCGCTCATGCTCGACGAGGTGGCCGACATGCCGATGAGCATCCAGGCCAAGCTCTTGCGGTTCCTCGACCACGGCACCTTCCGGCGCGTCGGGGGCAGCGTGGACTTCCACGTCGATCTGCAAGTCATCGCCGCCACCAACGCCGACCTCGAACGGCGCATCCAGGAGAACCGCTTCCGCGATGACCTGTATTTCCGGCTGAAGGTCGTCTCGATCCAGCTGCCGCCGCTCAGGCAGCGGGGGGACGATGTCCTCGAGCTCGCCCACCACTTCCTGGAGGGCTTCAGCCGGAAGTTCGGCAAGGACTTCCGGGCCATCAGCCCCGCGGCGGCCACCCTGCTGCAGCGCTACGAGTGGCCCGGCAACGTGCGGGAGCTGGAGAACCTGCTGGAGCGGGCCGTGCTGCTGGAAGAGGGGCCCGAGCTGCTGCCGCGTCATCTGCCCGACGACCTGCGCGGCGGGGCGCGCGGGCCCGCGGTGACAGAGGTGCCCTGCCCGGCGGAGCCTTCCATCGCATGGGCCGCACGCTTCGCGCAGGCCCTGCAGGCGCGGGGCAACGGAGCGATGCCCGCGCTCACCGAGCTCGGGGACGCCTACGTGCGTTTCGTTCTGCGGGAGTGCGCGGGCAATCGCAGCCGGGCCGCGCGCGAGCTGGGCATGTCGCGCCAGGGGCTGCGCGAGCGTCTGCGGCGCATGGCGGAGCGCGAGGGCGCCGGCGGCGGCCTGAGACTCTGCTCACCGCTCTAGGCCGATCCGCTCGCGGCGCCGCCAAGAAAGTTGTCATGGCAGGTTTGTGGTCGTCCCTCGTAACTCCTTATAAGGGAATAGGATAAGCCACTCGTAGATCGTATCTGCACACTATGTTTGCACTTCCGCCCTCCATGGTCCCATACGGCGCCCGAGGGAAGTGGCCGCAAAGAAATACTGGGAAATAGGTTGCCGGTCATGCTCCCTTGGTGGCACGCCTGTTGCACGTCCTGCGCCAGGGGAGGTGGGTTGGTGAAGTTGCGCGTGCTCATCGTCGAGGACGAAGCGCTTCTGGCGCGAACCTTGGCTCAGTCATTCCGAGAGCAGGGCTACGAAGTGGTCCGCGCTCGCTCGGCGGAGGAAGCGCGCAACGTGCTGGCGGAAGGCGAGGCGTTCAACCTGGTGTTGCTCGACAATCGGTTGCCGGGGCAGTCGGGGCTCGACTTCCTGGCGGCCATCGGCAAGCCGGAGGGCACACGGGTCGTGCTGATGACCGCGTACGGCACCGAGGAGACGCGGCGGCGGAGCCGGGAGCTCGGCGTGGATCTCTATCTGCGCAAGCCGTTCGATCTCGAGGCCGTGATGGGCAAGGCGGCTGAGCTGGTAGAAAAAGGGGCCCAGGCGGAGGCCTGAGCCCCAGGTGTGAACCCTAATGGAGGGGGGTAGACGAACATGGTCATGAAGAGGAAGAAGAAGAAGACGACCAAGAAGAAGGCGGCCAAGAAGAAGGTCGTCCGCAGGAAGAAAAAGGTTGCCAAGAAAAGGGTAGCCAAGAAGCGCAAGGTAGCCAAGAAGAAGGCTCGCAGAAAAGTAGCGCGCAAGAAGAAGGTCATCGAACCTCCGGTCATGTAGGCCGCCTCGGGGACCGTGGGGAGCGGTCCGCGTGGCCACCCCCCTTGACGGGTTCTCCGATACCGGATCTCATCAGCCGGCGCGGGTGCTCCGGGGGCAAGGCCCGTCGTGGGGTCTTCCCCCGGGGCACTGCGGGTTTGTGCATCCGCGGGTGTGTACCGTCCGCGGTGCGTGCATGCGCAGGGTGGGCATCGTCCCCGCGGGGACGGTGTCTTTCTTTGTCCGGCAGCCTGCCCTAGAATCCCCTTCGAATCGACCCAGCCTGACTATCTCGACGCACAGGAGGCCACAAGGTGCGGATTCTGGTATCCGGAGGTGCGGGCTACATCGGCAGCGTCACGGCGGAGATGCTCCTGGCAGGGGGGCACACGGTCCTGGTGGTCGACAACCTCAGCCGGGGGCACCGCTCCGCGGTTCCGGCGGGTGCGACCTTCGTGGAGCAGGACATCCGCGACCTCGACCGCATGACGACCCTGCTGGCTGATCAGCGCATCGAGTGCGTCATGCACTTCTCCGCTGCCAGTCTGGTGGGCGAGTCGATGCGCGATCCGGGGGAATACTTCGGCAACAACGTGGTCGGTGTGATCCGGTTGCTCGAGGCGATGGCGCGCGCGGGCGCGGGGCGCTTCATCTTCTCGTCCACCGCCGCGACCTATGGCGAACCCCAACGCATTCCGATCGCGGAAGACGAGCCGATTCGACCCACCAATCCCTATGGGGAAAGCAAGGCGATGTGCGAACGGGTTCTGGCCTGGTACGAGGCGATCCACGGGATCCGGTACGCCGCGCTGCGGTATTTCAACGCGGCGGGGGCGTCCGAGGCCCACGGCGAGGACCATGACCCGGAGACGCATCTGATCCCCCTGGCCCTGCGCGCCGCTGCTGGGCAGCTCGAGGTGCTGGCGATCTTCGGTCGCGACTATCCGACCCCCGACGGCACCTGTATCCGCGACTACATCCACGTGCTGGATCTGGCTGCCGCGCACGTCTTGGCACTGGAGAAGCTCGGTGGCCTGCGGGAGAGGGTCTTCAACCTCGGCAACGGCAGCGGCTACTCCGTGCTGGAGGTGGTGCGCTCCGTCGAGCGCGTGACCGGGCGCGCCGTCCCCGTGCGCGATGCACCGCGGCGCCCGGGGGATCCCGCGCGGTTGGTGGCCTCGGCGGCTCGGGCGCGCACGGTGCTGGGATGGGCTCCGCGCCACGCCGAGCTGGACAGAATCGTTGGCGACGCCTGGCGCTGGATGCAGCGCTACCCGCACGGCTATGGCGACTGACGATCTTGATCTGCCCGCGGCCGGCGACGATCTCTTCGCCGCGCCCGGCGGCGAGGGGCCGCGGGCCCCGCTGGCCGACCGCATGCGCCCGCGCACGCTGGCCGAGGTGGTAGGACAGGAGCATCTGACGGGCCCCGGGGCCGTGTTGCGGCGGGCCGTCGAGTCGGGCGATCTGCCCTCGGTCATCTTCTGGGGACCGCCCGGCTCCGGCAAGACGACGCTGGCCCGCATCCTGGGCCGCGTGCCCGGCTACCGCGCCGTGCTCTTCAGTGCGGTGCTGGCAGGGGTGAAGGATGTGCGCCGCGTGGCGCAGGAAGCGGCCGTGGCCCGGAGACGCCACGGGCAGCGCACCCTGCTCTTCATCGACGAGGTCCATCGCTTCAACAAGGCCCAGCAGGATGCGCTGCTGCCGCACGTGGAGAGCGGGATAGTGGTGCTGGTGGGGGCCACGACCGAGAACCCGTCGTTCGAGGTCAACAGCGCGCTGCTGTCGCGATGTCACGTCTTCGTCCTGAAACGCCTGCAGCCCGAGCACCTGCGCGCCCTGGCTCAGCGTGCGCTGGGCGATGCGGAGCGGGGCCTGGGCGCCAGCCGCCTGGAGGTGGAGGCGGCGGCGCTCGAGGCGCTGGTCGAGCTGTCCGATGGCGACGCCCGCCAGCTCTTCAACGCCCTCGAGACGCTGGCGACCCTCGTGCCACCCGACGGTGCGGGGCGGCGGCCGGTCGACACGGCGGCGCTGCGCCGGCTGAAGGACCGCGTCGCCCTGGCGTCGGACCGGGACGGGGAAGAGCACTTCAATCTGATTTCCGCGCTGCACAAGAGCGTGCGCGGCAGCGACCCGGATGGCGCGCTCTACTGGCTCGCGCGCATGCTCGAGGGCGGGCAGGACCCCCTCTACGTGGCCCGGCGCATGGTGCGCATGGCCAGCGAGGACATCGGTCTGGCCGACCCGGCCGCGCTCACCTTCGCCCTCTCGGCCAAGGAGGCGGTCCACTTCCTGGGTCTGCCCGAGGGTGCGCTGGCGCTGGCTCAAGTCGCCGTCTACCTGGCGCTCGCCCCGAAGAGCAACAGCCTGTACGTCGCCTATGACCGGGCGCGCGAGTGCGCCCAGCAAACCGGCAGCCTCCCCGTGCCGCTCCACCTGCGCAATGCACCCACGCGGCTGATGAGCGAGCTGGGATATGGCCGCGCCTACCGCTATCCGCACGATCTCCCCGGCCGGTGGGTCGCCGAGGTCTACCTGCCCGAGCCCGTCGCCCGGCGGCGCTTCTACGAACCGTCCGATCAGGGACGCGAGGCGCGGCTGTGGGCGCAGCACGTGGAGCGCATCCGCCAGGCCCGCCGCCTGCAGCAATCCGGGTCGCGAGACGGCCGGGACGATGCCCAGCCGGATGGGGGCGAGCGCGAAGCGAACCAGGAATCGAGTTGACGGGCGCGCGCCGCGAAGGGTAGCGTCTCTGGGTTCTCCGTCCCCGTCGTCTAGCCCGGCCTAGGACACCGCCCTTTCACGGCGGCAACACGGGTTCGAATCCCGTCGGGGACGCAGCCTAACTTCTTGGTGACGAAACTACTTAGCTTCGGCCCCAAAACCCGTCTCCCATTTTTCTCCCAGCTCAGGACGCTCGAGCCGCCGAATGGCGGACACCGGGCGGTCCGGGGAGAGGTGCATGTAGCCCATGGTCGTCTCGATGTGCTTGTGCCGCGCGAGCGCCTGGATCTCGATCGGCAGCGCGCCCCGCATGGCCAGGTGCGAGCAGAAGGTGTGCCTCAGGGTGTGCACCCCGCGGTCCTCGACGCCAGCCAGCCGACATACAGACCCGAAGAGGCTCCGCACGGTCTGGACCGACAACCGTGTCCCGTCGTGGTAGCAGAGCACGAGCTCGCCCTTGAGGTGCCGGTGAACCCTGAGCGCTGCCCCCAGGCGGCTGGTCATGGGGATCCGCCCCGCCAGACCGCCCTTGGGTGTCCCGACCTGGTCGTGCCAGACAGCCCTGGCGACTGTGAGCAGCCCGGTGCGCTGGTTCACGTCGGAGAAGCGCAGCTCCCGCATCTCGCCCACGCGTAGGCCGGCGTCGCCCCCGAGGAGAACGATCAGCTCGGTCCTGTGGTCCATGCTCGGAGCGGCTGCCCGGAGCCGTCCATACTCCTCAAAGTCGTAGAAGGGGTGATCCTGCCTGCGCGGCAGCCGAACACCATGCACGGGGCACGGCATCCGCTCGAGTACGCCCCACTCCACGGCCGACGTGAGCATGCGCCGCAGCACGGCCAGGATGTTGTTCATGGTCTTGGCCGAGCGGCCTGCGAGGGTCTGCTTGAGATCGAGCACATCGGCGGCCGTGAGGCGATCCAGGTGGGTCTTCCCGCGCCAGGGAACGAGGTGGACCCGAACGATCGACCGCTTGGTGTTGATCTCCGATGCCTTCTGCCTCTTCTCGGCGCATGCGTAGCCATCGATCCACCTTGGGGCAAACTCCTCCAGAGTGGGCGCCGGCTCGCGCCGCAGAGCCACCGGCTGCGCGGACTCCTCCAGGAGCTGGAGCGCCCTGGCCTCCGCCCAGCGGCGTGTTGCAGACTCGGATGGCATCGGTGACAGCCTCCGCTCACGGATCGGCGGTCTGTTCGGCAGGATGACGCGAATGTCGTACTCCCACTGCGGACCTCCTTTGTAGTGCCGGACGAAAATCCTCACCGCTGACCTCCTTTGAAGGTCGTGCGCGGTGTGTGGCTCTCACCCAGCCACGATAGCACGAGATCGCGGCGCCACCGCAAGCGGCGACCGATCTTGAGCGGAACAGGCACCTGTCCGCGCGCGCGCATGTTCTCCAGGTTCTTCGTGGATACCTGGAGCAGGTCCGCGAGCTGGCGCGAGGTCAGCAGGTAGGGGAGAGTCGTCGGGTCGGTGGTCATGCCATCCTCTTCATCCAACCGATCACCTCATACATGCTTCTCGCCTCCTTGCCCAGCCCGCGGCGGCGGGGACCCATCCCTGCGTCCCTGGCCTCCTGCCCACCCCGCCGCCGCCGTGCCGGTCCCCCAGGCTACCGGTGCGCATCCTCACGGCTGGTCGCGGGCTCGGAAGCGCGGATGCCGCGTCTGGTAGCTCTCACTTCTCCTAGCCCGGGCCCAGCCGGGCAGGACAATCGCTCTCGGGCGGTGCCGGAGCGGGCACTGTGTCCGCCCCGGCACGCGCCCTTTCCCTGCGGCGTCAGCCCGCGCCGCAAGGTCCCCGTACAGCTCCCGCATCTGGACTGGGTCGAGACAGGAGATCATCCCACGTCGATCCTCGCGGAATGGGGCTCGATCGGCCCTACGGCAAAGCCCTGCGGATTCACAGAGACGACGCCGTTGCTGAAGCGTCTGCGCCAGGTACCGGAGGGGGTCTTCTCGGCCGGGCCGAGCGGATCACGGAGCGACCAAGCCAAGTCATGTGCCCCCGTCCAGATCGGATCACAAACGCCACCGCGCTGCTCGTGAACGGCCACCAGAGCACGCTCGGCGAGGCAGGCGGTAGCGACGGCAATCGTGGTGTAGCGCCGGATCTTCTCGTCATCCCAAGCTGGGTCATACAGGGCCTGGATCACGGGCACGATGCCTTGGGCCTCAAGCTCGACGATCCCGTACTGCCGCGGATCGGGGCGGCCTTCCCACCAGGTGTGCCACGTCTTGGGGGCGCCTTCTCCGCTCCATCCATCGCCAGGGGTGAAGCAAGTGGGGTGGAACCGGAACCCCTCCAGCTTCACGTAGTCAAAGTGCGAGATCATGCTCAACGGCGAGTAGTACTCGTTCGGCCCACCGCCCATGGAGGGCGAGGACGTGGCCTCCGCAAGCGCGTGAGCGTTGCGGCTGTACGCGTCAGGGTCGTGACAGCCATCGCACCGTGCCCAGAATGGTCTGTGCATGATCGCGTCCAGGTGCAGCCCGGAGGCGCCCTTGGCCCTGACCTTCGTCTCGCACTCGCGGATCGCGTCGGCCCAAGGGAGCGGCTTGGACAGATCGACTGCCCAGCGACCGTTACCCACTTGTCCCCACCCATGGATCCGCGATCCGTCGCGGCGCCGCATCCAGGCGTCGTGCTGTGCCACGAAGCGATCCCAAGTGGCGCGCGGATCGTGGGTGAGGGGCGGATCATCCGCGTCGAGAACGGACAACTCGTTGAACATCAGCGCATCCGGTGCGCAGGCCAGGGGCATCTTCCCGACGAACAGGCGATAGTGGCCGACGCCATCCCGAATGCTCCTCACCGCACCCATGTTCCAGGCAGAAAAGCGGTTCATCGCCATCACCTCCCGAGATCGCCTTGTGCAAGTGCGCTGGCCGTCATGGCGCCCTCCCGGGCGGCCCCGGGGTTCTCGGCATCCCCCGGGACCGCCCATCTGCTCGGGTGACACGTGAGGAGGTAGCGTCGTTCTGCGCTGCGCCAGCAGGCCAGCGCCGGCTCGACTGCGGACGGCACGCCACGAGACATGCTGATGAGATATGTCCCGTAGGCGTCCACCGCCGCCAGCCGGAGCCGCTCCTGCTCCTGGCGCGCGCGGATAGTGTCGAGGTTGCTCGGGAGCTCATGCACAGGCGCCGCTCCTTTCCCGGCAGTGAGCGACCCTGGCACGCCAGAGCCGCGCCAGGACGCGCATGTGATGCCTCTCTGCCCGCGCGACCTCGCCCTGGTAGGCGGCGAGAATCAGGGCGTTGCGCGGAGATCTCGCCCGAGCTGCGAGGAGATCCTCGTAGGCGACACGACAAAGAGCCCGCGCTGCCTCTTCCGCTCGCTCGGCTTCGTGCAAGGGGGTCTCACATCGTCTCATCTCAGTCTCCTGCGACGGGCCGGGCACCCCGGAACGGAGGCGGGATTCGCCGAGCCGACCGGTGGCGGGCAGGGAAGCCCGCGGACCCCCGCCCGGGGTGCCCTGGCTGGGTAACTCCTTCATCCCACGATCTCCTCGACCTCGATAAGCGCTCCGGTTTTGCCGTCCATCGTGTACATCTTGCGCAGGACCTCCACGACAATCAGTGCATCGTCCTTCCAGATAATCCCCGTCAGCGCGTCCTCGGTTGAGCGCGCGAGCTTGAGCACGTCGGGCTTTACCGCGGGGTACGCTGGTGCGCTGGGGCGCAGGCCACGCTTGCCGAAGTGCCCCTTAGGACGACCGACGATGAAGGTCATGCTCACGCGCAGCGGGCCGTCGAGGATCCGCTCCCACGCCGCCCGCATCGCGAATGCCTGGACCGTGCGCTTCCAATCCACGGCCTGCGGGTTCGCCTCAGTAAGCACAGGCCTGGTCCAGCCCTTCGGCACGAACGCCCGCTTGCTGCCGCCAGGCTGCGGCTTGCCGGGGATGCGCAGCGTGATCTTCTGCCCAATGACGAGTGACTGCCCGATATCGGCCCAATCGGGGCCGGGCTCGTCGGGCTGCGGCGCCGGCGCCGCGGGGGCGACGCTTCGCGGTTCATGCGTGCGGCAGAACTTCGTGATCACGCCGGTGGCCTTGTTGGATCGGCAGCCGCAGGGTTCCAGCGCCAGGCGGTCGGCGTCGCAGCCGCCCCACAGGCACGCGACCTGGTCCCGCACCGGGTCAGAACACATCGGGCCTGTCCTCGCTGTCGGGGTGGTCGTCCTGAGGTCTTGGCCGGCGGTGGGCGGCCGCCGGGCCTGGTTGCGCTGTCGCCCCAGCGTTTCCGCGATTCATCTCGCGCCACTCTTCGACCGCTCCCGCCTGTCGGCGGTGCTTCTTCGTGCTCTTCCCGCAATCGAGACACTTCACGAGCGCCTGGGCGGCCACGAAGACCCCCGGCGAGCCTCCGCACGTGCACTTGGGTAGGTAGCTCATCGCCATCTCACGCCACCCCCGCTGGTTCCTGCGCGACGACGGGCACGACGGTCCCGTCCTCGATCCAGAAGACCCCGAGCTGATCGTTCGTAGCCGCGGTTGGCTGAACCGCTGTCGCCAGGATCACCGTCGTCTCGATCTCGCCCGCGATCGCCTCCATCCCGCGCATGAGCAGTCCACGATTGCCCCGGTCGAGCATCTCCGCCTCGTCGATCACGAGGATTCGCAGGCCTGAGAGGATCGAGACCGCCTGCGCCAAGGCCACGCCGAGCCGCAGACGCTCGGAAGTCGAGAGATTCTCGGGTGGGAGCGCCAGGTTGGACCCGCCACGAAACACGTCCAGGTCCACCCCGCGCTCGGCCCGGATCGCCACCCGGTACTCGCCGCCGGTGATCGTGGCGAGCTGCTCGTTGATCCGCTGCTCGAATGGGCTGATTTGCTCAGCCAGGATCCGCGCCGGGAGGCCTCGGGGCTCAAGGGCGGGGACGAGCTCCTCGAGCACGGAGACGACCCCGCGCAGGGAGGCCACCTCCGCCTCGAGCTGCTTGCGCTCGTCGGCCGAGCGGGCTGCCGCCTCAATCTCCCGGAGCTCGGCCTGCGCCGTTCCCAGGCGGGCGGTCGCGGTCTGGAGTGCCAGCTCCGCGCGGAGAATCTCATCGGTTGGACTCGCGTCGGCCGGGTACTGCTCTTCGATGCGGTCCAGCTCGGCTTGGATCGCGTCCACCGAGGCCTCGGCCGAGCCAGCGTTCCGCGCTGCGGTCTCGCGGACCGATGCGAGCTCGGCCTCGCAGTGCTCGAGGGATACGCGCGCTTTCTCTGTCTCGGCTGCCGCCACGATCTCGGCCGCCCGCGCCTTCTTCGCCGCGCCGGCGGCCTTCCGCGCGGCGGCTTCGAGCTCCGGCACCTGCGCCTTGCGCTCTTCGACGCGCTGCGCGAGCACGGGGCAGGGGTCCTCTGTGACGCCGGCGGGGCAGGAGGTGTCGCCGGTGCGGGCCTGCCGGACCAGTTCTTCCGCTGCCGAGGACCTGGACTCCGCGCTCACGCGCTTCTCCCGCGCGCGGTCCTCGACAATCTCCGCCGCCCGGTAGACCTCACGGCGCCCCGCGACCTGAGCTGTCAGCTCGTCGATGGATGGACCCATCGGAAGCGCCTGCTGCGCTTGGTCCGCCCGGTCGGCGAGTTCGGCCGCCCGCTGCTCGAGCGCGCGCATCCGCTCTCGGGCGCCGCTCCACTCGGTGTGCTGCTGACGCAGAGCCCCGAGCTTCTCGCGCAGCGAGGCCTCTTCTGCCGTGAGGAGCTCCACGCTCTTGCGGGTGGTCTCCGCCCACAGCGTCCCGCCGTTCGCGACCGCCGGCAGGGCCTTGAGCTTCGCCTCCGCCTCGGCCAACTCGCGCTTCCGCTTGGTCCGGGCCTCGTAACAGAGCCTGTAGGCTTGGGCCAGCTCAGCCGGCCCGTAGGGCCCCCGCGCGACCTTGCGCAGACCGACGAGCAGGGAACCGATTGCCCCGTCGCTCAGGCGCATGGCCTCCGCGCGCCGCTGGACGTCCTCCAGCGAGACCACGGGGGAGATCACGGCCGAGAGGACCTCAGAGCGCTCCCTCGCGCTCAGGCGCAGCAGGTGCGGCATGTCGAGCAGGGCCTCCACCAGGTCGGCGGACAGGCCGCGCTCGGCCAGGTCCGGGCAGAGGCCCTTGACGCCCGTTGGGCCGGCGCCGTTGCGCCCGCGCTCGATGACCATGCCCTGCAGGTCGCCGGAGGGGAGCGCCGCGTCGTACTCCAGACGGACCGAGCACGCGATAGCTCCCCGCCGGACCAGGCTGTCCGCCCCGCGGCCGGCGGCGTCCGTCGAGCGACAGCGGCCGGTGAGGGCATACAGGATCGCGTCGCGCACGCTGGACTTCCCTGCGCCGTTGCGGCCGATCAGGAGGTTCATGGGCCGGCTAAGGTCGATGTCGGCCTCGGTCAGGCCGAGGAAGTCCTTCACGATCAAACGTTGGAGCTTCATCGGGCACCCCCTTGGTGGGGGAAGCGGCCGCCGAAGCTCTGTACCTCGCGCCAGACCGAGAGGCCGAGCTTCCAGGCGCAGAATGCGTCCATGTCGGTCAGCCTGTTATTCTGCGCGTACTCGCGGATGGATTTGAGGAGTTGATCCCAGGGATCGCCCAGGTCATGCGGGCTGCCGCCGTTCAGCGCGCGGACCCGCGCGGCGGCCTCCTGGCGGGAGCGATGATCGGACTCGGCGATCCACTTCCCGGCCGGGTCGTAGTGGCCAACGGTCCAGAGCTCGTGGGGAGCGCTCTCGGATTCGATGTAGACGTACATGGCCGCGCCCTCCCTACCAGAGCGCCGCGGCCGCGGCCGGCTGCTGCGGCTGCGCCTGCGACGGCTGCGCGGCCCGCGCCGGGGCGGGCTGCTGAACGGGCTGCTGCGCCGGGGGCGTCACGTCCTCCATCTGGATCGCGCCCTTGACCTGCGACGACGCTGGCGGTGTCTGGTTTGGCGGCTGCGCCGCGAACGCCTCTTCGACCGTCGTGTCCCCGCCCTTGATCGCCGTGATCAGGCCCCGGAGCTGCGCGCAGATGTCGCGCCCGTCCTTCTCCGCCTTTGTCATGCTCTCCTCGGTGAAGCGGCAGCCAATCTGCCGCTCGATCATCTCCAGCGTCACCCCGATCTCCCCGAAGCGGCGGATGATCCGGGCGATCTGCTGATTGAGCGGGGCCTTCTCCTGCAGCGCCGCAGCCTTCGCGACCTCGAATGCGCGCTCGATGATGTGGTGGGGGAGCGAACGGCGGACGCAGTCGCGCTCGACCTTCGAGGCGCCCTGCTGGTAAACGAGGTCCAGCTCCTTGTCCGCGGCTCGGCGGTACCCGCCCCCGGAGCGCGCGATCATCTTCGAGACGCGCTTGGTCTCGGAGCGGGTGTAGTTGGTCTCGAAGTC
>CAZDKK010000046.1:0-38839 GCA_964506245.1 uncultured bacterium
GCCAGGGCGGCCAGCGACGCCGCGGCGTTGCCCGTCGAGGCCGCGGCCACGGCCCGCGCGCCGACCTCGCGCGCGTGCGCCAGGGCAACCCCCGTGGCCCGGTCCTTCGAGGAGGCCGTCGGCATGCGCGTATCGTCCTTGACGTACAGCCCGGCGGGAATGTCGGGCGCGAGGGGGCGCTCCAGTCGGAGGAGCGGCGTCAGGCCGATGGGCACACCCATCAGCCGGTCCGGGGTGCGGATGGGCAAGAGCTCGTGATAGCGCCACAGGGTCGGCTCCGCGCGGTCGCGCAGCGCGTCCGGTGTGAGGTGATTCCGCAGAGGCGCGAGGTCGTAGAGAACGTCCAGCGTGCCGAGCAGAGGTCCACACGCGGGGCAGGTCTGCGCACCCTCATCGGGATCGAACTCGCGCCCGCAGCTCACGCAGCGCAGCGCGCGGATGTAGGAGTAGCGCTCGCTCAAGGCTCGATCCCCCTCGTCCTCAGAACCGTTCCCACAACCGGCGCGCCGCCTCCCGGCACCGCACCGCGAGCTCGTCCTCGTCCCAGCCCGCGGGGTGGCCGTCCGCGAGCACGCGCCGTCCAGCCACCCACACATCGCGTGCCCGCGCATCGATGAGGCCGAACATCACGTGCCCCCAGAGGCTCTCCGCCGTGAGCGGGGTGGGGGGCAGGTAGTCCCAGAGCACCAGGTCGGCTGCGGCGCCGGGCCGGAGGTGGCCGAGGTCGAGCCCGAAGGTCTCGGAGGCCAGATCGGCGTTGGCGCCCAGGAGGAGTCCCGGCACGACCGTGGAGCCGGCGCGCGGGTCGCCGGCGGTGTGGCTGTGCAAGAGGTGCCCGGCGACCGCCTCGCGCACGATGCTGGCCGTGAAGCCATCGGTGCCGAGGGCGAGCCGCACCCCGGCTGCCTGCAGGCGCCCCAGGGCCGCTGCGCCCACGGCGTTCGTCATGTTCGACTGCGGGCAGTGAGCCAGCCAGGCACGACTGCCGGCGAGGATGTGCATCTCGGCCGCGCCGATGTGGATGCCGTGCACGCAGATCGTGCGCGGCGTGAGCACCCCCGCTTGCGCGAGCCGCTCGACGACGCTGCAGGCGCCACGGCGCTGGGCATCGGCCTGGTCCGCGAGATCCTCGGCCACATGGACGTGGAAGCCGGCGGCGAGCGCTTCGGGCTCGCGCGTGCAGGCGGCCAGGGTCTCATCCGAGAGCGTCATCGACGCATGCAGCCCGAAACGGGCCTGCCGCCGGGTTCGATCCCCAGTCGCCGCGGCGCGGATGAACGCCAGGTTCTCCGCAATCCCCGCTGCAGCCGCGGCCGGTCCCTGGCGATCGGAGACCTCGAAGCTCAGGCATGCCCGCAGGCCGACCGCGTAGAGCGCCGCCGAGACCATGCCGAGGGACCCCGGGATCGCGCGCTGCGAGGCGTGGTGATCGAAGATCGTGGTCACCCCCGCGCGCAGGCAGGCGAGGCCGTGCAGGCGCGCGGAGAGGTCGATGTCGCCGAGGGTGAGCGCGCGATCGAGCCGCCACCAGAGCCGCTCGAGGTTGTGCACGAAGGTGTCGGGGGCGGGGTCCTTGAGCGGTATCCCCCGCGCCAGCGCGGAGTAGGTGTGGGTGTGCGCGTTGATGAGGCCGGGGGTGACGAGGTGGCCGCGGGCGTCGAGGGTCACGGCGCCATCCCGCCCGGCGTCGTTGGGCGCCGCGGTGCTGGCAGGGACCGGCCTCGGCGAGTCGCCGCTGGCCCGCACGGACGCGATGCGGTCCCCTTCGATCGTCACCGTGGCACCGGACAGCACCTCATCCCCGGTGTACAAGAGCGCGTTCGTGATCACCTGCTGCTGCACAGTCAACCTCCCCGCTGATCTTGGCGCGGGCGGCCCACCGCCACCTGCCCCGTCTCCCGGCGCCCGTTGGGGGCGATCGTGTCGAGCACGAGGCAGCCGTCCTTCGGCGCCACGAGCAGGCACAGCCCGCAGCCCACGCACCTCTGCTCGTCGATCACGGGCGCGCCGGTACCCGGCCAGCGCACCGCCTCGTGGCCGCCGTCGCGGCAGGCGACGTGGCAGCGACCGCAGCCGACGCAGACCTCGGGCACCACCCGCGCCCGCACCGTGTAGCGCGGCAGCTCTTCGTGCGCGGCGATGTGCCCGAGCGCTCGGCCGACGAGGGCCTGCGGACCGGGGAGCCGCTTGCAAGCGAGGTAGTCCCCGAGACCTTGGACCAGGCTGTCGATCATCCCGAAGCCGTGGCACATGGGCGCGGTGCAGTACTGCACGAGCTGCGCGCCCACGAGCATCATCTCGACCGCGTCGCGCCAGTCCGAGGCGCCGCCGGTGCCGAGGATCGGCAAGGTCACGCTCCGCGCGATCTCGGCGATCGTGCGCAGCGTGACCGGTTTGATCGCCGGCCCGGTGAGACCGGAGTAGGTGGAATGGGATCCGAGCGAAGGATAGGGGACGTAGGTTTCGAGGTCGACGCCCATCAGCGCGGGCAGCGAGTTCGAGGCGGTGATGGCGTGCACGCCGGCGCGCTCGAGCGCCCGCGCGACGGCCGTGATATCCGTGACCTGCGGGGTGATCTTGATCGACACGGGCACGCGGCGGGCGGCCCCGCGCACCCAACCGGCCACGCGCTCGGTTGCCGCAACCGACTGGGCGAGCATCTTGCCCGCGTCCTCGCCCATGCTGCCCTGGGGACAGGAGAAGGAGCACTCGATCATGTCCGCGCCGGCATCCTCGAGCCGGCCGACGAGCGCCTCCCACTCCTCACGGCGCGAGCCCATGATGGAGGCGATGATCACCCTGTTCGGGAAGCGGCGCTTCAGTTCCGCCACGCGCTGTGCGACCACGTCGACCCGGTAGACGCTGATCAGATCGATGTTGCCCATGCCGATCAGCCGCCGTCCGGCGTGGTCGAGGCGGGTCATCAGCGGGTAGGCCAGGTCGACGCGCGTCCCGGCGACGGAGGTGGTCTTGAGCACCGCGCCGGCCCAGCCCGCGGCGAGGCCGCGCGAGACGGTCTCCAGCTCGTCGGTGCAGGGCGAGGCGGCTAGAACGAAGGGGTTCTCGAACTCGAGGCCGCAGACGCGCATCGCCAGGCTGTTGCTCATCGCTTCATCCTCACTGTGGCCCCGGGGCCACACGCCCCTTTGCGTCCGCGCGGCGCGCCTGCGCGACGTGCTCGATCGCATCCACGATCGGTTGGTAGCCCGTGCAGCGGCACAGGTTGCCGCTGATCGCCCGGCGGATCTGGGCCCGCGTCGGGTGCGGGTTGCGATCGAGCAGGGCCTTGGCCGACATCAGCATGCCTGGCGTGCAGAAGCCGCACGCCACCGCGTCGTGGTCGAGGAAGGCCTCCTGCAGGGGGTCGAGGACCGGCATCACGGCCACCGCCGTCCCGGTGCGGTCGAGCCCCTCGACCGTCTCCACCCGCCGACCCTCCACCTGCCCGGCCAGCACCAGGCAGCTCGCCACCGCGAGCCCGTCCAGAATCACCGTGCAGGCGCCGCACTGCCCGATCTCGCATCCGCACTTCGTGCCCGTGAGATGCAGGTGGTCGCGCAGCATCTGGAGCAGCGTCGTCTCCGAGGGCACGCTCGCGCGCGTGGAGCGGCCGTTGAGCGTGAAGGCAACCTCAATGGACACGCTGTGCTCCTCCTGCAGAAGCTGCCTCGGTCAGGGTTCGCGCGAGGAGCGCGGCCGCGACCGGTTCCTTGTACGGCGTCGACCAGCGGCGGCCCGTCAGGCGGATCATCTCCTGTGCCAGCAGCCGCCCGGCATCCGCGAAGAGCTGGGCGTCTGGCGTGTGACCACGCAAAACAGCCTCGACGGCTTCGAAGCGCCGGGGCGCGGGCGCGATCGACCCGGCCGCGACGCGCACATCCTCCAGCAGGCCCCGCTCGTCGCGACGCAGCGCGACGGCGATACTCATGCGCGCGATCGAGAGCCCATCGCGGCGGCCGAGCTTCGTGAAGGCCGTCCCGCTTCCCGGCCCGGGCAGCACGCAGCGCACGTCGGTGAGCAGCTCGTCGTCGGCGATGGCCGTCGTGTGGGGCGCGAGCAGGAAATCGGCCAGGGCCAGATCCCGCCTGCCGCGCACCGACCGCAGGATCAGCACGGCGTCGAGCGCCAGCAGCGGGGGAGCGGTGTCGGCGCAGGCGGCGGCGGTGCACAGGTTGCCGCCCAGCGTGCCGCGGCAGCGGATCTGGGGCGAGCCGATCGACGCGGCCGCGGCGGCGAGGAGCGGAAGCCGGTCGCGAATGAGCGCATCGCACTCCAGCTCATCATGGCTGGTGAGGGGCCCGATGCGCACGCGCTCGCCGGACACGGCGCGCGCCCGCGCATCCGCCGGCGTGGCCGCGCTCGCAGCCGCGCTCGTGGCCGCGCCCGCGCCCTCCGGCTCGAGCGCGACCCCGCGCAACGCCGCGATCGGGGTGATGTCGATGATCGCGAGCCGGGGTTCCTCCGGGCTTTCCCGGCGCAGCTCGACCAACAGGTCGGTCCCGCCGGCGATGAACCGGCCGCGCGCCCCGTGCTCGGCCTTGAGCGCGAGGGCCTCGTCCAGCGTCGCGGCCCGATGGAAGCTGAACCGGCGCACTAGCGTGCTCCCATCGCGGCGTGGGCCGCAGCCCGCGCGACCGCAGGCCGAGCAGCCGGAGGATGCAGATGCTGCCCCAGCAGCACCATCTCCAGATCTGCCGGCAGCGCGGTCACCCGGCGACCGGTCGCGTGCGCGACGGCGTTGAGGATGGCCGGCGCGGTGATCTCGGTCGCCGGCTCGCCGATGCTCTTGGCCCCGAACGGACCGGCGGGGTCGGGGTTCTCGACGATCACCGCCGTGACTTCGGGCGCATCGAGCGCGGTGGGGATCAGGTAGGTGTCGAGGTTCTCGGTCGCGGGAACGCCTGCGTCCAGCTCGTAGTGCTCGAGCAGCGCGTACCCCAGACCCATCGTCACGCCGCCGCAGATCTGGTTGCGCACCATGCCCGGGTGGATCGCCCGGCCCACATCGTGGGCGGCGGTGACGCGCACGACCTCGACCCGGCCCGTCTCCAGATCGACCTCGACCTCGGCCACGTTGGCGCTGTAGACGAAGGTGAAGTACGCCTGGCCGACGCCCCGCTCGGGGTCCCAGTCCGTCGCGGGCGCGCGGTGCCAGCCAAAGCCCAGGAGCGGCCGACCGCGCGCGTGAGCGCAGGCCGCGGCCTCCGCGAAGGTGAGGCCGCGACCCCGCGCGTCCACGATGCGCCCGCCGCGCGCTTCGAGCGTCTCCGGCGGGACGCCCAGCTCGTCGGCCGCCGCGCCCACGAGCTGGGCGCGCACCGTCTCGGCCGCTTGGCGCACGGCTTGACCGCCCATCACTGTGGAGCGGCTGGCGACGGTGGGTCCCGAATCGGGAACGCGTCCGGTGTGCACGCTCAGGACCTTCACCTGCGTGGTGTCGATGCCGAGCACCGAGGCGGCGATCATCGCCATCGTGCTGGCCAGGCCCTGGCCCATGTCCACGAGCCCGATGCTCACCACGACGGAGCCATCGGTCTGCACCGACACGATCGCGCCGGTCGAGTCGACGCCCTCGGCGCCCAGGCTGACGCCGCGATAGGAGCACGCGAGACCGATCCCGCGCCGTCGCAGACCCACGCCTGCTCCCGCACTCGCCGTTCCCGCCGGCCCGCCGCCGGCCGCGCTGCCCGCCTGATGCGCACGCTCGATCTCGCCGCGCACCTCGTCCCAGCGCGCCGCCGTGGCCGCGCGGTCGAGCACCTCGCGGATCGACACGACGTGGCCGGTGAGCCTCTGTCCCGTGGCGGTCTCGTCGTCCTGCCCAAAGACATTGCGGCGGCGCAGCTCCAGCGGATCGAGGTGGAGCTGCTCGGCCAGCTCATCGATCAGCGATTCGATCGCGAAGTTGACCTGCGGCGCGCCGAAGCCCCGCATCGCGCCCGTGTAGACGTTGTTCGTGTAAGCCGCGTAGACGTCGCCGAAGGCGTGGGGGCAGGCGTAAGGCCCGGTGAACTGCACTGCCGAGCGCCAAGTCACGAACGGCGACATCGAAGCGTACGCCCCCGCGTCGGCGATGATGCGCGCCTCGATGGCGGTCAGCCGGCCGTTCGCGTCGGCGCCCACCTTGTAGTGGAGGACGTAGGGATGGCGCTTGTACGACTCGGCCAGCGAGCGCTCGCGCGTGTTGACCATCTTGACGGGCCGGCCGGTCGCCAGTGCAGCCAGCGCCGCCCGGCACGCCATCTGCGTCATCACCTCGTCCTTGCCGCCGAAGGAGCCGCCCAGCGTCGCTTGCTCGACGGTGACGCGCGCCAGGTCCAGCTTGAGGACCGCGGCCAGCGAGCGACGGGTGGAGAAGATGTTCTGGATCGATCCGATCACGCGCACGCCGCCATCCTCGGTCGGCTCGGCGAGCATCGCCTCGGGCTCGAGGTAGGCATGATCGACATGCTGCGTGCGGTAGGTGCGCTCGAGGATCACGTGCGCGGCGGCGAATCCCGCCGCGATGTCGCCCTTGCGGATGCGATGGTGCACGCACAGGTTCGCGGGCTCGGACCCGCCGGCCGCGGCGTCGTGGGTGTCCGCGCCCTGGGGGGCGTGGATCTCCGGCGCCCCCGGGCGCAGCGCTTCCTCGGGGTCGAAGACCGCGGGCAGGTCCTGGTACTCGACCTCGATCGCGGCCAGTGCGCGGTTTACGGTGTCGGGCGATTCGGCCACGACCAGTGCCACGCCGTCTCCGAAGTAGCGGACCCGATCGCTGGCCAGCACGGGCTGGTTGCGGATGACGATGCCGAAGGTGCGCTCACCCGGCACATCGTCGGCGGTGAGGACGGCGTGCACGCCGGGCAGCGCCCGGGCACGGTCGGCGCGAATCGCCAGAACGTGCGCGTGGGGGCGGCGAGCGAGGAGCGTCTCGGCCCAGAGCATGCCCGGGACCGACAGGTCGGCGGCGAAGCGGGTCCGCCCGGTGACCTTGCCGAGGGCATCGACGCGCCGCGGCGTGGTGCCGATCACGCCGAACTGCAACTCGCCATTTCGGTTGGATGTCCGGCCCATCCCCTCGCCTCCATCCCCGAGTCGGTGGCGCGGTTGACCCACCGTACACCACGAGCAGTCACCTCAACCATGGGCTGCCGGCTCATCGTGCCCCATCGCCTCGCCCCCCGCAAGCCGGCGCAGCCCGCGCTGCAGGCCGCGCGTGCGCACGTGCGCAGCCGGGAGTATACTCGTGGGTGAGTGTGCCGGCCGCACCTGGCCCGCCCGGGTGCTTCCCCCGCCCATCCGCGGGGGAGCGGCGCATTTCGCCGGTCTGCCCGGCGCGACACTGGATGAGCCACAGCAAGGGGGACCCACCATGCCTTCCCACGCTACGTGTACCGGAACTGCCCACGAACTGCCCGAGGCCGCGGGGCGCCAGTGCCCCGGCGCCCGCCGGCTGCCGGCCCTCGGCCGGGTCGTGGTCCTGCTGGGCCTCGCTCTGCTCCTCGCCTGCGCATCTCAGGCCAAGATCTTCGAGAAGATCCGCGTGCCGGCGCCGCCGGACCTGGATCGTTCGGCACTCTTCTTCGACCCCGATCTGGAGCTGATGGCCGACGAGGACGGCGCGCTGGTCCTGCTCTCGACGCTGGAGCTCACGGCCGAGCTGCGGGCCCGCGGATTCGAAGTCGAGGTCATGATCGACGATCTCGAGGCGTTCTACAAAAGCCGTTGCGGGAGGCTGCCCGACTACGGGATCTGGCACACCTACCAGGAAACGATCGACGAGATGAACGCGATCCACGCGGAGTTCCCCAATCTGACCACGGCCCCGGAGTCGATCGGTACGACCGGCGAGGGGCGGACCGTGTGGGCGATGAAGGTTTCGGACAACCCGACCCTCCAAGAGGACGAGCCCGAGGTGCTCTTCGACGGGATGCACCACGCGCGCGAGATCATGACCGTCGAGGTCATCCTCCACTACATCCGGTACCTCTGCGAGAACTACGGCACGGACCCCGTGATCACCTTCCTGGTGGACAACCGCCAGATGTGGTTTGTGCCGCTGCTGAACGTCGATGGGTTCGTTTACAACGAGCAGACCGCCCCCAACGGCGGGGGCATGTGGCGCAAGAATCGGAGGATCACCTCGAATCCCTCCTGTCCGGGTGTCGACCTCAACCGCAACTACCCCTACATGTGGGGCGGGCAGGGATCGTCCGGCGATCCCTGCAGCGAGACCTACCGCGGCACGGCAGGCGCGTCGGAGCCTGAGATCGCGGACTTCCTCGATTTCATCAACGCCCACGAGTTCGTCACCTGGCAGACCTATCACAGCGTGGCGGGCATGATCCTGCTGCCGTGGGGGTACACGACCACGCCGACTCCCGACCATGCCACCTTCATGGCCCTGGGGACCGAGATGGCTCGCGACAGCGGCTATGAGGTGGGGCAGTGCTCCGTCATCCTGTACATGACGAGCGGCGGCGCATTCGACTGGGGCTACGGTGCGGTGACCGAGCACCCGAAGATCTTCGGCGTTTCCACCGAGATCGGCGGCAGCGATTTCTGGCCCGATCCGAGCGAGCGCGACGGGCTCATCGCGGAGAACCTGTACAGCAACATCTACCTCTGCCTGGTGGCGGGCGGGTACCTGGATCTCACCGCGCTGGACGTGACGGGTGGCGATGGCAACGGGCGGCTGGACCCGGGCGAGACCTGCTCGCTCGTGCCCACGGTGAAGAACCCCGGCGTGCTGCAGGGCGTCGAGGACGTGACGGCCACGCTCAGCTGCCAGGATCCCTACATCTCCCTGCACGACGCGGCGACCACGATCGGCGACCTCGCGGCCACGCAGAGCGTCACCGCTTCCGCCGATCCCTTCGACCTGACGGTGGCGGCCGACTGCCCGGCGGGACGGATGGTCAGCTTCACCGTGCACCTGGAGGCCGCTGGCGGCCTCGAGGCTGACATCACCCGCCAGCTGCGCGTGGGTGTGCAGCCGGTGCTCTACTCCTGCGACTACGAGCTGGTCTCGCATGGCTGGACGCAGGACCCGACCCACACGGCGACGACGGGCGCTTTCGTCCGCATCGACCCGGTGGCGACGCAGTTCCAGCCGGGCGACGACACGACGCCGGACCCCGGCATCTATGGCTGGATCACCGGGCAGAACCCGGGCGGCCAGGTCGGTACCGATGATGTCGACAACGGGATCAGCGCCACGCGTTCGCCGATCGTCAACCTCTCCGGTGTCTCGCACGTGCTGCTCGATATGAACTACTTCCACGGCCAGCGGGACACGGGGGGCGACCCCGGGGACTTCTTCCGCATCGACGTCTCCAACGACGGCGGCGCCACCTGGCCTGCCAACCTCGTCCTCGTGGGAGACATCACCCACACGGCCGAGTGGCGCAACCTGCAGGTGAATCTCGAGGAGTACCTGCCGCTGACCAGCCAGATGTGCGTGCGCGTGCAAGCCGCCGACGGGACGGCCAGCGGGGACATCATTGAGGGCGGGTTGGACGACGTGTTCATCTATGACCGCGGCGACGGCAACGAGCCGCCCTCTGCACCGCTGCTCGTCTCACCGCCGTCGGGATCGACGGGCCAGCCCGCGACGCCGGTTCTGACCGTGGCCAACGCGATCGATCCGGAAGGCGACGCGCTGACCTACGGCTTCCAGATCTTCTCTGATGCCGAGCTGACGCAGCTCGTGGCCTTCACGAGCGGAGTGCCTGAGGGGGCGGGCGGTCAGACCTCGTGGACCGTGACGCCGCCGCTGACGGCCAACCAGACCTACTACTGGCGCGCCTACGCCGCCGATCCGTACGCGAGCGGCCTGTGCATGGAGGTCGCTTCCTTCACGGTGGCTGTGGATCCTTCCGGCGTCGAGCCGACCCAGGCGAGCGCGCTGCGGCCGCAGCTCACCGCCGGGCCCAATCCCGCGCACGGCACCGTCGCGATCCGCTATTACACGCCGGTGACGCCGCTCTCGCGCCTCGAGATCCTGGATGTCTCCGGGCGCGTGGTGCGGACACTGGATGGCGAGCGGTGGACCCAGGGCTGGCAGGAGACCCGGTGGGACGGCCGCGATGATGCCGGCCGCACGCTGTCGGGCGGTCTCTACTGGGTGCGGCTGGTGCTCCCCGATGAGAGCCGCACCGTGCAGATCTTGCAACTGCGTTGATCGAAGACGACCCTGTCAAGGATGACGAGCGGCCACCTCCCGGGAACGGGGGGTGGCCGCTTCCTTACGCGCGCGGGAGGAGATCAGTCGACGATCACCACCCGGCGCATCAGGTCGCAGCCCCCGCTGCGCAGTCGGCAGTAGTAGACCCCGCCCGGCAGCAGCCGGCCGCGGTCGTCGCGCAGATCCCACCGGACTTCATGCCGGCCCGCCGACCAGGACCCGCTTGCCACGGTGCGCAGCCATCTTCCGCCGGCCGTGTAGATGTGAATGGCCACATCGCCGTCCGCCGCCAGCTCGAAGCCAATCCATGCCGCGGTCGGGCAGGGGTCGGGGGTCACCGGCAACAGACGGACGCCGAACCCGCTCCACGGCTCGCCGGCTGACACGGCCGCGGGGTCGACGAGATCGCTCTCGTACCAGACCAGATCATTGGCCGTCCCACCCGTGGCGAAGACGTCCATGTCCGTGTCGCCGTCCATGTCTGCCACGTAGAGCCCGAAGGCCAGATCGAGGGAGCCGTCGATCAGGTGGGAGCTGAACGTCCCCCCGCCCAGGTTCTCGAACCAGACGACGTCGTCGCTGGAGAGTCCCACCGCAGCGATATCCGGTCGTGCATCCGCGTTGATCTGGGCTATGAACACCGAGCGCGCGCCCTGCAGGTAGCCCACCGTCCGGGGCGTGAAGGATTGAGCGCCGTTGTTCTCGTACCACATCACCAAGTGGACCTGGGAGCCGGAAGCCACGAGATCCAGATCGGCGTCACCGTCGAGATCGCCCGCGACGACATCGTTCGCGCCGTTCAGGTTTGCATCGACCACGTGCGCGGTGAAGACCTGCGCACCGTCGTTCTCGAACCAGACCACCTGGTCGGCGAAGATGGCGGCCATGACGACGTCCAGATCCCCGTCGCGATCGAGGTCGACGACATCGAGGCCTTCCGCACCGTCGAAGCCCGTGCCGATCGTGTGGGAGGTGAAGTTCTGGGCACCGTCGTTTTCGAACCATGTGACCGCGTCGGCCGTGGCCGCGGTGCTCACCAGATCGAGGTCGTTGTCCCGGTCCAGGTCGATTGCCCGGACGTCCCACGCCCCCGCCAGCCCGGCGGCCACGTCACGCCGGGTGAAGCTCTGAGTCCCGTCGTTCTCATACCAGACCACCGCCCCGGCATTCTCGCCGGTGGCGATGAGATCGATGTCGGCGTCGCCGTCGAGGTCGACCCCGTAGGCGGAGCGGGCGCCCGCGAGGGAGTTGTCCACCGTTCGCTTGGTGAAGGACTGGGTTCCGTCGTTCTCGTACCAGACCACCTCGGCTGCGCTGGCCGCCGTGGCGACGACGTCCATGTCCTGATCGCCGTCCACATCGGCGGGGGCGACCCCTGAGGCCCAGCTCAAGTTCTCGTCGATGATGTGCTTGGTGAAGTTCTGGGCATCGGCCGGGGCGACTGCCAGAAACAGCCCTGCGAGGACGAGGGCGAGGCAGGCGATCGGCGGGCGGGGATGGGCGCACATGACTGGCCTCCTTCGGTCGGCGGGTCGTCGACTGCCGGCCCCGGAGGCGGCGCGCATCCGTGCCGGAAGAGCCGAGCCAAGTCATTGCGCCGGTGCACGGATGCGCGTCGCGCGACGCCCGGAGCGGGAGACGGACCCGTGGGTTGCTGACGAAACGGGCGCGCACTGTGAACTCACCACGTACGTTACGCCCGCTGGATGCAAGACGTCAAGCCTGCCCCGCCCTGGCCAGCGATCACGCCGGAGCGACCGGAGCCGCCGAAGTCGGGCCCGGGTGTGGTATCGTTGAGGGGACGTCATAGATCGCAGGGACTCAGGCTACTCAGGGAGGACACCCCAGAGGAGGAGACCATGTCTCGTCGGCGGATATGCGGATGTCTCTTGTATCTATCCATCGCCCTCATCTTGTCGGCTGGCGGCGCCGGGGCCTGGGACGGCTCCGGGGGCGCGTTGGCGGTCGCGGCCTGGGCGGGACCCCAATCGGTCGACCTTGGCCCGCTCGAAGAAGACGGCTGGCTGTTGGGATACAGCCAGGACATGGCACTCCTTCTGCTCCCAGCGGGATACGAGGCACCCGGCACGCTGGGAACGATCATCACCCCGCTCGAGGCGCCGGTGGAGCCGGGGGAGTACTTCTTCATGCTCGTCGAGGACGCGACGCGCGCGCGCTTCGAGGGCGATGTCCGGATCCTGGCCGCGCACGGTCACACGGTCCTGCTGTGGACGAACGATGACGTGCCCGTGCTGACCCCCGAAAGCCGCGCCACCCTGCACGGACTCGTCCAGCCCGTGCGCATCAGCCTCACCCCCAAGGCGTGGCCTGCGCCGGTCACGCCTGAGCCCGGGCCGCGCGCGCGCACCGTATTCGACCCGATCGTCGACTTGATCGTCCAGGACGTGACCGAGCAGGACTACGTGGCCAAGTGGCAGGTGCTCGACGACTTCGAGACGCGGTACTACAACACCACGCAGAACGTGGCCGCCTCGCAGTACATGTACGACTACTTCGTCTCGCTCGGCCTCGAGGCGCAGTTCCACACCTTTGAGCTGTATGGGCCCAAGAGAAACGTGATCGGGATCCTGCCCGGACACGGGAGCCCGGAGAGGGTCGTCTACCTGTGTGGCCACTTCGACTCGATCAGTCAGACTCCCCAGACGAGCGCACCGGGTGCTGATGACAATGCCAGTGGCACCGCGGCCTTCCTCGAGGCTGCTCGGGTCCTGAGCCAGTACAATTTCGAGTACACGATCAAATTCGTCGGCTTCAACTGCGAAGAGCAAGGCCTGGTCGGGTCGGAGGCCTACGTGCAGACGATCTACCAGCAGGGTGAAGATGTCGTCGGCGTCTTCAACCTCGACATGATCGCCTACCGCGGCACCGACCCCGCGCCCGCGGACCTCGTGATCTACACCGACACCCCCTCGCTCCCGATCGCGCAGGTCTACGCCGACGCCTGCCTGGAGTACTTCCCCACGCAGCTCGAACCGGTGGTTCTCAACGAGATGATGGGCGGCTCGGACCACTACTACTTCCTGGTGTACGGCTACAAGGCCATCTGCGGCATCGAGGCCGAGCCGTGGGGCAGTGACTTCTGCCCCTGGTACCATAGCCCAGACGACCGGATCGAGATGTATCCCCACGACTACCCGACGCACTGCGCGACGGCGGCCATCGCCGCGACCGCTCAGACGGCGATCCCGCTCCACATCGACGCCTGCGAGGAGCTGGTCGCCACGCGGCTCGTGCTCCACGCGGTCCGGCCGAATCCCATGGCGGGGAGGGCGTCGGTCGTGCTCGACCTGCCGCAAGATGCCCCGGTCGAGGTGCGGGTCTTCGACGCCGGCGGGCGTCAGGTGCGCCTCCTGCACGCGGGTGCCCTGGGGGCGGGGCCGCACACCTTCACCTGGGACGGGCTGACGGCTGCTGGCGCTCAGGCCGGGAGCGGGGTCTACTGGGTCAAGGCCCGGACCTCCGGGCTGGAGCGCGCCGCCCGCGTGGTCGTCACGCGATAGCTTGACGGCCCGACGCCTCGCCCGCATTGCAGCCTCCGGGCGACGGCCTCGGTGTGGTATCGTATATATGGACTATTCTTGGCATTCCGCCCGATCCAGCGGGCGAGATCGACCCGAGCCGTCGGGGTCACCCGACTTCAGGAGGACGCCATGTCTCGTCAACGGATGCGAGGACTTCTCACCGCCCTATCGATTGCCCTCACGCTTCTAACCGGCGCCGCTGGAGCCTGGGACGGATCCGGGGGCGTGCTGGCGGTGGCGACCTGGGCGGGGCCCCAGACGCTCGACCTCAGCCCGCTGGCGAAAGACTGCTGGCTGTTGGCCCACAACCAGGACATGACGGTCTTCCTCGTGCCCGGGGGATACCAGGTGCCCGGGGCGCTCGGCGAGAGGATTGCCTCCCTCGAGCCTGCCGCGGGTGAAGGAGACTACTACTTCATGCTTGTCGAGGATGCGACGCGTGCGCGCTTCGAAGGCGACGCGCGCATCCTGGCCGCGCACGGCCACACGGTGCTGCTCTGGACGAGCACTGGGGTGCCCGTCCTGACCCCCGAGAGCCGCGCCACCCTGCACGGGCTCGTCCAGCCCGTGCACATCAGCATCGCTCCCAAGGCCTGGCCCGCGCGCGCTGCTGTGGCGCCCGAGGGCGGCCGCCGCGCGCGCACCGAGTTCCACCCGATCGTCGACCAGATCGTGCAGGACGTGACCGAGCAGGATTACGTTGCCAAGTGGCAAGTGCTCGATGACTTCGAGACGCGCTACTACAACACCGCGCAGAACGAGGCCTCCTCGCAGTACATGTACGACTACTTCGTCTCGCTCGGTCTGGAGGCGCAGTTCCACACCTTCCAGCAGTCCGGGACCAGGAGGAATGTGATCGGCATCCTGCCCGGCCTGGTCGAGCCGGAGAAGGTCGTGTATCTGTGCGGGCACTTCGATTCGACCAGTGAGAGCCCCCAGACGAGCGCACCGGGCGCCGACGACAACGCTAGCGGCACGGCCACATTCCTTGAGGGCGCCCGGGTGCTGAGCCAATACGCCTTCCACTACACGATCAAGTTCGTCGGCTTCAACGCCGAGGAGCAGGGCCTGGTCGGATCGGAGGCCTACGTGGCGATGATCGCGGGGCAAGGCGAGGACGTCGTCGGCGTCTTCAACCTCGACATGGTCGCCTACCGTGGCACTGATCCCGCGCCCGCGGACCTCGTGATCTACACCAACACGGCCTCGCTCCCGATCGCGCAGGTCTACGAGAACGCCTGCCTCGAGTACTTCCCGACAGACCTCGAGCCGCTGGTCACCAACTCGTCGATGAGCGGCTCGGACCACTACTCCTTCTGGTCCTACGGATACCCGGCGATCTGCGGCATCGAGGACGAGGCTTGGGGCAGTGACTTCTGCCCCTGGTACCACACCGCCCAGGATCGCATCGAAATGTACCCGCACGACTACCCGACCCACTGTGCGACGGCGGCCATTGCCGCGGCGGCCCAAACCGCGATCCCGATGCAGCCGGACATTCCTTACCTGGCGCTGGATTCCTGGACGATCGATGACGACGCGACCCCGCCCTCGAGCGGCAATGCCAACGGCGTGATCGAGTACAGCGAAACGATCGAGCTGGACCTGACGCTGGAGAACCTCGGCCTGCCGGCGGCGCAGAGTGTCACCGGCGAGCTCCTGACCGCCGATCCCTACGTGGTGCTGGAGGTCGCGCAGGCAGGCTTCGGCACTATCCCCGGCAGCGGGGGGCAGGCGACCAGCACGACGCCGTTCGTCTTCAGCGTGCGCCCGGATGTCCCCGACGGGCACAATGTCGATTTCACGCTGGTGGTGACCGAGCAGCCCGACACATTGGACTTCTCCCTGCCGATCGCGGCGCCCGTCCCACAGGTCGTGGCTTTCGAGGTAGACGACACCGCCGGCGGCGACGGCGACGGCATCCCTGAGCCTGGCGAGGACATCCTCCTGACGATCAGCGTCGCCAACGAGGGTGGCGCGGCGGTGGCCAGCGTGGTCGGCGTGCTCACCGGCGGAGCCTACCTGACGGCCGACCCGACGCCGGTCTCCTACGGAACGCTCGCCCCGGCCGCGGTCGTGGACGGCGGCCCGTTCGCCGTATCGATCGACCCGGCCGCGCCGAGTATCCACACGAGCTTCCTGACGCTGGCGCTCACCGGCGCGCTCAACTTCCAGAGCAACGAGACCTTCGCCTTCAACATCGGCGACGTCTTCGCCGACGATCTCGAGGATGGTGGAGCAGGCTGGACGCACTACGCGGGCAGCACCGGCTTCACCGACCAGTGGCACATCGAGACCTATCGCAACCACACCTACGGCGGCACCTATTCGTACAAGTGCGGCGGCACGGGCTCGGCCGACTACGGCAACTTGCTCCACGCTGTGCTCGAATCCTCGCCCTTTACGCTGCCCGCCGGCGGCGTTCTGACCGTGTGGCACTGGATCGACGCGGAGACGAGCGGCGCTCATCCGGACCACTGCTACGACGGCGGTCTGGTGGAGATCTCGATCGACGGCGGGACGTGGCAGTCGATCACGCCCGAGGGTGGGTATCCCTACCTCATCCGTGCCGGGAGCACGCCGGGGCCCTTCCCGGCCGAGACGCCGGTCTTCAGTGGGACGCATGACTGGCGGCAGGAATCGTTCGATCTGGCCGGCTTCCAGGGCAGCGCGCGCGTGCGCTTCGTCTTCGGCAGCGATGGCGCCGACACGCAGGAGGGCTGGTACGTCGATGACGTGGCGCTGACCTTCCCCGTGTCCGCCGCGGGCGAGCAACCCGCGACGCAGCGGATCGCGCTGCACCCGGTGCGCCCGAATCCCGCCTCGGGAAGCGCGTCGCTCGTGCTCGAGCTGCCGCACAGCGCGCCGGTCGAGGTGCGGGTGTTCGACGCCGCCGGTCGGCGGGTGCGCGTCCTGCACACGGGTGAGCTCACCGCGGGCCGGCACAGCTTCACCTGGGACGGGCAGACGGCCGACGGCGCGCGCGCAGGCAGCGGGGTCTACTGGGTCAAAGCGCGGATCGCGGGGCTCGAGCGCGCGGCGCGTGTGGTGGTGATGCGGTAACGAAATTGCATCAAGAGGCCCCGGTGGAACACCGCCGGGGCGCACGGGTAGGCCGGCAGGGCGTGAGTCCCTGCCGGCCGCGTTCTTGGGCTGCTGCGCGCCGGCGAGGTACAAGGAGTCGAGTCCCGGGGGGTGGGTCGCATGAGCATCATCGGCCACTGGCTGCTTCAGTCGCTGGACCTTTTCCGACTGATGGCACCCTACCTGCTCCTGGGGTTCGCCCTCGCGGGTGTGCTGCACGTGCTCGTGCCGCGCGAGTGGGTGGCGCGCCACCTGGGCGGGCGGGGCCTCGCGGCCGCGGTGAAGGCCGCGCTCGTCGGAACCCCGCTGCCGCTCTGCTCGTGTGGCGTGATTCCCTTTGCCGATATGCTCAAGCGCCAGGGTGCCTCACGCTCGGCGATCACCTCCTTCCTGATCTCGACCCCGCAGACCGGGGTGGACTCGATCCTCGCCTCGTACGGGATCCTGGGCCTGCCGCTCACGCTCTGGAAGATGCTGACCGCGCTCGTCTCCGGCGTCGTCGGCGGCGTCGTGAGCGGTTGGGTCGATCGCGACGACCGGCAAGCTGCCGCGCGCGATGGAGCCACGCACGATACGGGCGCGCACGCTGCCGCCACGAACGCTCCGCCCGCGCACGCTGCGGCCGCGCACGGAGCCCCCGCCCCGGTGCAGGTCGCGAGCTGCTGTGGTGGCACGGCCTGCGCTACGCTGCCTGACGCGCACCGCCAGCGCGGCCTGACGGCCCGCGCGCGCAACGCGATCTCCTACGGTCTGGGCACGCTCGTTCGGGAGATTGCGATGTGGCTGGTGATCGGCACGCTCATCGGGGGCGCGATCGCCGCCTTTGTGCCGGATGACTTTCTGACACGGCACTTCCCGAATCCTTATCTGCAGATGATCGCGGTTCTGGCCGTGGCCGTGCCGCTCTACGTCTGCGCCACCGGATCCGTGCCGGTGGCCGCGGCGCTCATCATGAAGGGGATGCCCATGGGCGCGGCGATTGTCTTTCTCATCGCCGGACCTGGCACGAACGTCGCGACCCTGACCGTGTTCACGAAGGTGCTGGGACGCCGCACCGTGACGGTCTATCTCGCGACGATCGTCCTGATGAGCTTGCTCGCCGGGGCGCTATTCCAGTTGTTCTTTCCGCAGGCGCAGCTTCCGATGCTCGCCCATGCGGCGCACGGGCCCGAGAACCACGTGGGCGCCGGCGTGCTGGCCGACGTGGCCTGGTGGCAGATCGCAGCGAGCGCGCTGTTGGGGCTGCTGGTCGTGCGCGCCCTGGTCCTGAAGGTGCGCGAGTGGCTCGCGGATCGGGCCCGCACGTCCCGGCACGCGGCAGCAGGCAGTGGGTCCGCCCTGGCGGAGGCTGGCCGGGGAGGGGAGGTCATGGTGATGGAGACCATCCGCCTGCAGGTCGAGGGCATGACCTGCGGCCACTGCCGCAGCAGCGTCGAAAAGGCGCTGCGAGCGGTAGCGGGCGTCAAGGACGTACAGGTGTCGCTCGAGAAGCGGGAGGCCACGGTTCGCGGAGATGGCCTGCGGGCCGATGCGCTGATCGCCGCGGTCAAGGCCAGCGGGTTCGAAGCAGCCCCTGCCGCCGGTTGATCGCGCCGCGCGCGGGCCCTCAGGAGCCGGCGAGATCGCTCAGGAGTTGGCGGGATTCCTCAGGAGTCGGCGAGATTCCGGAGCCCCTCGCGGTCGAGGATCCGGATGCGCCGGCCATCCACCTCGATCAACCCCATGGCCCTGAACTTGGCGAGGGCGCGGCTCAGCGTCTCGGCGACGGTGCCGATCTGCGCCGCCAGCTCGCGCTTCGATTGGCGCAGCACGACGGTGTCGTGGGGTGCATCGGGAGCGAGGTGCAGCAGCATCTCCGCGAGCCGGGCCGACACATCCTTGAGCGACAGCCGCTCGATGAGCTGGGTGAACTCGTGCAGCTTGCGGCTCATCCCCGCCAGCATCGCCACGGCCAGCCCCGGATTCGCGCGAATCGCCTCCTGCAACGCATCGCGTCCGATCACGAGCAGCGTGCTTTCCTCCGCGCACTCCGCGTAGGCGGGGTAGCGGCCGCTGGTCCACATCGCCGCTTCCCCGAAGGTCTCTCCGGGGCCGTAGAGGTGGAGGATCTGCTCGTCCCCCCGGGCGGAGAGCTGGAAGACCTTTACCCGGCCGGTCAGGATCAGGAAGAAGCGGTCGGCGCGCTCGGCGGGCGAGAGGATCTCGCTGCCGGCCGCGGCCGCCTGGATCCGGCACGCGGCCAGCAGACCCTCCAGGTCCTTTGCGCGGACTGCCGAGAAGAGCGGCAGCCGGCGCAGCATCGCCACGGCGGCCGAGCGAGACATCCTTGCCATGCCCGGATAGTGCAGCCTGCCGCCGCCCTCGTCCAGCCCGTGCCGGACCGTTCGATCACAGCACCCGCTGAATGCGCCCGTCGACCCCGACCGTGATGTCCCGCAACGGCAGGTCTGTGCGTCCGGCCTGTGCCAATGCCTGCCGCACCGCCGCCACGATCCCCGTGCAGCAGGGAACCTCCATGTGCGCCACCGTCACCGAGCGTACCCGGTTGCGGGCGAAGACCTGCGCGAGCTTGGCTGCGTAAGCCGAGACGTCGTCGAGCTTGGGACAGCCGACCGCGAGCGTCTTGCCGGCCAGCAGGCTCTCGTGGAAGTCGGGCATGGCGAAGCCGACGCAGTCGGCGGCGATGAGCACGTCGGAGTCCTGCCACACACGGCCCTCGACGGGCAGCAGGTGAAGCTGGACGGGCCAATGCCCCAGGTGGGATGCGCCAGCGGGAGCGTGATGGGTGTGGCCCGGGCGGTTCGCCTCGGCCGCGCGATGGGCGTGGGCCTGCGGCTGCGGCGGCCGCAGGTCGCGCAGGGCGGCACCGGGACAGCCGCACGCGGAAACCTCGGCCTGCTCGGCGCCCGCAGCCTGTGTGGCGCGTGCGGTGTGCGTGGGTTGCGGCAGTGTTTCCTCCGCGCCGGAGAGGTGCACGTGTACCGCCACCTCGTCGTAGGCATCTGCAGCACGCCGCTCGATCGTGATCGCGCCGCGGGGACAGGTGCCCAGGCAGTTGCCGAGTCCGTCGCACAGGTTGTCGGCCACGAGCCGGGCCTTGCCGTTGATGACCTGGATCGCGCCCTCCGCGCAGCTCGGGATGCACACGCCACAGCCGTCGCACTTCTCCTCGTCGATCCTGACGATCGCCCGCATTGCCTTCGTCGCCATCCTCGTGCTCCTTCATGGAACAGGGCCCCGCCCGAGCGGGTTCGCCTCGGTTCTCGTCGGGCCGGCCGTGGGCGGTGCGGCCCGGGTTCATCTCGTACGTGAGGACTATCGACGATTGCGCGGGGGGACGCCTTGACCTGGGTCAAGGCCCGAGGATCTTCTCGTGGCCGTCCACGGCGAGACTCGTTCAGGGCTGGCGTTCCAGCTCGATCTCGTCGCGGAGCGGGATGTTGTCGAGGCCGACGAGCGGGATCTCGGGCTTGAGGCAGCGCGCCGCGGCGAGGGCGTCGGCGCGCAGCGCGACCAGGCGGAATCCGCGCCGCTGGTAGAACCGCAACGCGGGCAGGTTGTCGTTGGTGGTGACCAGCCACACGCGGCCGCAACCGGTGCGCCGGGCGATCTCGGCGGCCCCATCCACGAGCATCGTGCCGATCCCGCGGCCGGGACGCAGGCTGTTGAGCGTGACGATCTCCAGGGCGGGGCCGTCGATCCGGTAGGTGAGAAGACCCGCCGGCACGTCTGCAATCGTGGCGACGAGGCCCGGGAGCGTCTCGGCGTCGTGCAGCCGCCCGCGGGTCACGACGCGCGTCGAGCCCCAGGCCGATTCGAGCAAGCGCGCCGTCCACATCGCGTCGGCCGGCCTGCGTTCCCGCACGGCCACGGCGGTTACCATTGCCCTTCCGCCCCTCCTGCTGTCTGCGAAGAACCTCGAACCTGGAACTGCAAGTGCTATCTCAGTAGCACGATGCGTGCCAGAGTCTCGCCCGTCGCGCAAAGCCCGTCTGCGTCGGGTCCGACGAAGTAGATCCCGGCCGGCGCCGGGGTGCCGCCCTCGTCGCGCCCGTCCCAGTGCACCAGGCCCGGATAGGAACTCCGGCTCGCGGCCGGGCTCTGGGACGGCAGCCGGCGGACGACGCGCCCTAGCGCGTCCACCACGCGCAGCCCGGGAGCCTGCAGCTCCCCCGCGGGCTCGAAGGGAATCCACGTCTCGCCGCGGGTCGGGTTCGGGCGCGGCGCCCCGAGGCGCAGGCCGGATCGCGCCTCCTGTGGGCGCTCGTCGACCGCCATCGGGCCGGCGACGAAGAGCACCCTGCCGAGCACCCAGTTCATCGGGTCGATCTCGAGGTCCGCGACCGCGCCCGGTACCGCGACCACGAACTGCTGCTCGGGCAAGCTGTCCCAGAGCACCGTCGCGAACTCGCCGCCGCCCTCGAGTGCGAAGACGGCATCGAGCGGCATCTTGAAATGCGTGGGGCCGGTGGTGCTCTGCCAGACGTCGATCAGGACGAGCGAGCTGTCGGCCGCGGGTGTGGCGAGGGGATTCCAGCGCACGCGGTAGCTCGGCTGGCCGGCGCCGTAGACCCACTGGCCGAAGAACCAGTCGAGCGGCGAGCCCACCACCTCCTCGAACACGGCCTGTAGATCCTCGGTGACGGCGTTGCCGTAGGCGTACCGCGCGGCGTAGAGACGCAGCGCGGCGAAGAAGTCCTCGTCGCCGGCGACATGGCGCAGCATGTGCATCACCCAGGCGCCCTTGCGGTAGACGGTCGAGTTGAAGAGGAACGTCGGGTCGTAGCACGAGCCAGGGAAATGGTCCGAGTACTTCGCCAGCATGATGGCGCGCAGGCTGTCGGGGCCGCCCTGGGCCTCGGCCCACAGCGCCTCGCAGTAGGTTGCGAATCCCTCGTTCAGCCAGATGTCGCGCCAGGTGCCGCAGGTCACGAGATCGCCCCACCACTGGTGGGCCAGCTCGTGCACGATGACCCAGTCGGTGGGATCCGGTGAAACCTGGAAGTAGTCGCCCATGCTGGTGAGCGTCTGGTGCTCCATGGCACCGGCCCACGGGTACTCGACCATGCCGTACTTCTCGTCCAGAAAGGGGTACTCGCCGAAGAGCGTGGCGAGGTGATGGATCGCCTGCGGGGTGAAGGCCCAGCGCGTCATCGCCGCACCGAGATGTTCGGGGTAGGCGAAGTGGGCGAGCGGCATCTGGGTCACGCCGTCGAGCGCCGTGTAGGTGTCGGCGAACTCGACGAAGTTGGTCGCGGTGAGGCTGACGAGATAGGTCGTGATGGGGTGCATCTCACGCCACGCGTACCGCATCCTGTTCCCCGCAAGCGGGCGGCGTTCGATCAGCACGCCGTTCGAGGCGGCGATCATCGTGTCGGGCACGATGAACGAGAGGTCCGCAGTGAACTTGTCATCAGGCCGGTCCTTGCACGGCCACCATGTGCGGGCCGCGATGGGCTCGCAGTTCGTGAAGACGATCGGCACGCCGTCGTGCTCGCGGTAGTCGAACCCCCACAGGAAGCCGAGCTCGGGCACGCCGGAATAGACGACCCGCGCTTGCACGATCTGGCCGGCCTGCACCGGATAGGGGAGCGTCAGCCGCAGCCGATCGTCCGCGTGCACGAAGGGCGCGGGCTCGTCATCGACCAGCGCCAACGCCACGTCCAGACTGCTGGTCAGATCGAAGTCGAGCGCGATGATCGCGGGATCGGTGATTTCCAGCTCCCAGGCGACGTCCCCGGCGAGGCCCTCGATCGCGAATTGCGGCTCCACCTCGAGATCGACGTGCAGCGCATCGTAGCCCGAGGAGTCCGGATCCCAGTTCTCCCGCGGCGCCCATGCATCCCAGCCGAGCGCGGCGGCAATCGCGCCCTTGCGATCGGCGTCGTCCCCGGGCAAGCGCGCATCGGCAGGATCCAGGCGCGCCCCCGCCGGCGGGCTCAGCACCACGACCGCGAAGAGCAGCAGCCCTGTGCGCGCGGCGCGGTTCATGGCCGGGCCTCGCGGTAGAGCGCGAGCAGGCGGACGAGGACGCGGCCGATCTCGAGGTCGGGGGTCGATGCGCCCGCGGTGACGGCGATCGTGCACGGCGCCGGCGGACGCCAGCCGCGCGTCAGGCGCGGCTCGGAGGATCCGGGCGGCAGGTGGCGAATGGCATCCCCGTCCAGCAAACAGCCGGCGTCCTCCACATGGTAGGTGCGCGTGCGCTCGGCGCCCAGCGCGGCAAGGTGCGCGGTGTTGCTGGAGCGAAAGCCGCCCACGACCACCAGCAGGTCAGCGCGGCCCTCGGCCAGCAGCGCGCGCACCGCGTCCTGGCGCTCCTGGGTCGCGGGGCAGAAGGTGTCCTCGGTGCAGAAGGAGCGCTCGCCGTCGAGGGGCTCGCGCGCGATCCCGTCCGGCCCTCCGCGCGCGAACCGGTCCGAGCCTCCGCGCGCGCGGACAGCGCCACTCAAGATTGCGCCGATCGCCTGCGTCTCGTGGCTCAGCATCGTGGTCTGGTTAACGAGGCCCAGGGTTTCCAGGTCGCGCTCGGGATCGAACCCGGAGCTGCACTTGCCTACGAACGCGCCCGCGAACCAGTCCGGCCAGGCCGACGATGCTTGGCCCTCGGTCTCGCCCCCCGCGCCCGCGGGTCGGGCCTCGCGCCGAATGGCCACCGCCAGCAACTCCGCTTCGGCGCGGTTGCGCACGATGACGTAGGGTCCGCGGGTGCGCGCGGCCGTGGCGCGCGTCTCCTCGTGCTCGACCTTGCCGTGGATGACCGTCGTGCGCCCTTCAGCGGCGAAGCGCTCGACCGTCCGCCAGGTGCGCCGGACCCACCCGCAGGTCGTGTCGATGATGCGGCAACCGATCCGGTCGAGCTCAGCGGCCTCGGCGAGGGTGTTGCCGAAGGCCGGGACGATGACCCAGTCGGTGGGGCGGATCCCCCGCAAGCGCTCGGGACCCTCGCCGGCTGGCAGGATGGTCACGCCCGCCCGGCGAAGCTGCTCGTTGGTCGGGGGGTTGTGGATGATCTCGCCGGTCAGGAAGAGGCGCGGGCGCTCCCCCTCGCCGGACCACGACCCGAGCTCCTCCGCCGCCGCCAGCGCGCGCGTGACCGCCCGCTCCACGCCCTGGCAGAAGCCGTAGGTCCGCGCCAGGCGCAGGGTGAGCCCGGAGTCGTCGGTGGCGATGCCCTGCGCGCGCAGGCGCTCCAGGAGCGGGCGCGCCCACGCCGGGATCACGCCGCCCGGGGGCGGGGGGCTGGCTGTCCTTTCTGCCATTCCCATAGTCAGATAGCGCCTCCGCAGGGACCCACCATCGATCCGTCACCAGGTTCCCCCAATTGCCACCCCCCGTATTCTAAGGCAAACTCAGGCCTCGGAACCGGGGATTCTGCCCCGGTCGGCACCACCAGAAGCGAGGTGACCGCCGTGCCCGAGGCCGAGCCGTTCCGCTCCGGCTACGTGACGATCTGCGGCTATCCCAACGCCGGGAAATCGACGCTGCTCAACGCCTTCATGGCGCAGCGGCTCGCCATCGTCAGCCCCAAGCCGCAGACCACCCGCCGCCGGACGCTGGGCATCCGCACGACGGACCATTGCCAGATGATCTTCGTCGACACCCCGGGCATTCTCGATCCGCGCTACCCGCTGCAGGCCGCGATGATGCGGCAGGTCGAGCAGAGCCTGGCCGATGCCGACGTCATCCTCTACCTGGTCGACCTCACCAAGCCGCGCATGGCGCCCGCGGTCGCCGCAGCGAGCCGGCACAAGCCGGTCATCGTGCTGCTCAACAAGGCGGATCGCGTCGCCCGGCAGGAGGACAACCTGCCGCTGATCGAGAGACTGCGGGTCGACGGCGACCTGCGCGAGTTCTTCGCGATCTCGGCCCTGCACGGCAAGGGCGTCGACGACGTGCTCGCGCGCGTCGAGGAGCTGCTGCCGGTCGGACCGGCCTTCTACCCACCCGATCAGCTCACCGAGCACCCGGAACGCTTCTTCGTCGGCGAAATCGTGCGCGAGGTAATCTTCTCCCAGTTCCGCAAGGAAGTGCCCTATGGCACCGAGGTCGAGATCGCCGATTTCAGGGAGAAGCCGGAGGGCAAGGACTTCATCGACGCGATCGTCTACGTCGAGAGCGAGTCCCAGAAGGGCATCCTGATCGGCAAGGGCGGCCAGGCGATCAAGTCGCTGGGCCAGCGCGCACGCGGGGCGATCGAGGAATTCCTCGGGCGACCGGTCTACCTGAGCCTGCAGGTGAAGGTGCTGCCCAACTGGCGCAAGGATACGCGAGCGCTGCGCCGGTTTGGATACGAGTGAAATCTTCCCCTGTCCACTGACGTCCGTATACCCCCACATCCTGCATCCGTCCGAATCCCAACCGCCGCGGCGTTCATTCCTTTGGGGTTGCCCGCTCACGTGCTGCACTGGGGTGGTGTGAGAGAGAGGAGGCTCTTCATGACACGGACACTCTGTCTTGTTCTCTTGGTGGCGTGTCTCATTCCGGCAGGCATCCTGCCGGTCGCCGCTGCGGCCGGTGCGGAGCCGATCGAGACGCTGCTGAAATCCGACGGCGAATTCGACCTGGGTACGGCGCGCAAGATGGCGGTCGAGGGAACGCTGGACCTGGGCCGGTATCGGCTGCACATCGATCCCGCGGACGGACGACCGGTCTTCCAGCCGCCGCCCGCCGCTGGGCAGCAGCGCGAGGGCGATGAGAACTGGTCGCCGGAGTTCAACATGCCCGGCCCCGTCGAGCACGTCCGCGCCATCGCCGTGCACAACGGCGATCTGATCATCGGCGGCTCCTTCGTGATCGTCGGGCAGACGTTCGCCACGAGGATCGCCCGGTGGGATGGCTCCGACTGGTACGCGATGGGCGAGGGGATGGATAACATGGTCACAGCGCTCTGGAGCCATGAAGGCGACCTGTACGCCGCGGGGGCCTTCACCCTCGCCGGCGGCGTCGCGGCCTCCCGTGTGGCGCGGTGGGACGGGACCGCCTGGCACCCGCTTGGGGCGGGCGTGAACAACGGCGTGAACAACACCGTGTACGCGCTCACCTCCTACGGGGGGGATCTGATCGCGGCGGGCATCTTCACGCAGGCGGGCGGCCAGACGATTTCGCGCGTTGCCCGGTGGGATGGGGCGCAGTGGTATCCGCTTGGTGCCGGCGTCATGGGCAACGTGAACGCGTTGACGGTCTATGGCGGGGAGCTGATCGCCGCCGGCCTATTCATGTCCGCGGGCGGCGCACCGGCCAGCCGCATCGCCCGGTGGAACGGCAGCAACTGGAACACGCTCGGAGCCGGCTTGGGCGGCGGCGTCAATGCGCTCACCGTCTACGGAAACCTGCTCATCGCCGGGGGCATCTTCACCACGGCCGGGGGACAACCGGCGGTGAGGGTCGCAGCCTGGGATGGCAGCGCGTGGAGCGCTCTGGGTTCCGGTCTGGACGGCGGCGCGGTGACCTCCCTGGGCGTGCTGGGCACCCAGCTCGCGGTGGGTGGGGCGTTCACCACGGCCGGGGGAGTGGACGCACTCTGCTTCGCGCTCTGGGATGGATCGGCCTGGAGCAGTCCCGATGGGGGTGTAGCCTGCGACGGCTATGGTGGCGTGTTGTCCCTGTGCGCTTTCGAAGACGCCGTCGTGCTGGGCGGATGGTTCACCAGCCAGCCGGTGGCGGCGGCCAACAATCTCGTCAGCTGGAACGGCTCGGTCTGGCGAGGCTTTGCCGAGGGCTTCGGGGTCGACATGACCCCGACCGCATTCGGCACCTACCAGGGGCAGCCGGTCTTGGGCGGGGGCTTTGTCTCGGCCGGCGGCATCGTTGTCGGGGGAATCGCCGCCTGGACCGGTCACGGTTGGGAAGCCTTCGGCCCGGGTGTCGGCAATGAGAGCGGGATGGTGTGGATGATCAGAGAGTACCAGGGCGATCTCGTCGTCGGTGGAAACTTCACCCAAGCCTATGGAGCGCCTGGCGACGGCATCGTCGTGTGGGACGGCACCTCCTGGAGCGAGCTGGGAGGCGGGGCCAATGAGGCCGTGGTGTCGGCGGCCGTCTACGGGGGCGACCTCTACGTCGGTGGGTACTTCACCGAGATCGGGGGCGTCACCGTCAACTACGTCGCGCGCTGGGATGGCACGGCCTGGCACGACGTGGGCGGCGGCATGAACCTCCCCGCTGTCTGGACCCTGGAGCCCTACAACGGCCTTCTCTATGCGGGCGGGGATTTCACCTCCGCCGGTGGCCAACCGGCTTCGTTCGTTGCAGCGTGGGATGGCACTAGCTGGTCAGGTGTCGGCGGCGGCATGGTGGGCGTCGGGGTATCGTGGCTGACCACATACGACGGCAAGCTGTACGCGGCGGGCAACTTCACCCAGGCGGGCGGGACCACCGCGTACGACATCGCCGCCTGGGATGGCACCTCCTGGAGCGATGTTGGAGGGGGGACGACCCCGGGCAATGAGACCGTGATCTCCATGGCTGTGAAGGACGATCTTCTCTTCGCGGGCGGCGACTTTCTCCAGATCGGCGGTCTGGACGTCAATCGCGTGGCCTACTGGGACGGTACCGCTTGGCATGCAATGGGTTCGGGCGTCGACAATGCGATCTTCACCATGGGAGCCACGGACGACGGTGTCATGATGGGCGGCTGGTTCTATGCTGCCGGGAACAAGCCGGCCGGCCAGGTGAGCATCTGGCGCACAGACATGTCGTCGGTTAATCCAGAACCCGTGGCTTCCGGGGGAACCTGGATCGACGTGCCCACGCTGTACCGCGCCAACGATCCCATGCGCTTCCTGGCTCCCGTCGAGGGCGCGCGGCGGTTGGACATCATCTCGCCGTCGGGACGCTGCATCCGCAGTCTGCCGATCAGCGGGTCCAGCGAGAACCGGCCGGTCCTGCGGTGGGACGGCCTCGCGTCGGATGGCAGTCTGGCGCCGTCCGGAGCGTACTTCCTGAGGCTGGCAGGGTCAGCGGAGGAGCGGGTTCAGCGCATCGTGGTTGTGAGGTGAAGTGGTTGCCTGGGCCATCGACCACCAGCGCTGGAATTCGGGGGCGGGCGTGAGCGCCGCCCGCCCCCGGTTCCACGCTGCGAGGACCGCGCTTCACAGCGCCACTTGGGTCTGGCTGCGGTAGTGCTCGGCGACAGCCTGCTCGTGCTCGCGCGTCAGGGGCCGCGCGGGATCGAACGAGGGGCAATCGCGGATGACGTGCGCCGGCAGATCGACCGTGATCGCCGACTCCTCGATGCGGATGCCCGTGACGAGATGCGGCGGGAGCAGCACACGCCGCCTCCCGGCGACGTCAAGGACGAGATACCGGATGGCCCGGGCATCCTCATCGAGGATGAAGTCGGCCACGCGACCGGCGGCGCCGTCCTGGGCCCGCACATCGAGGCCGGTCACCACGCGCGTTGTGCGCAGGTGTGGATCGAAGGGCTTGCCGTTCCGGTTGACCGGCTCGACGGCCGGCAAGGCCAGGGCTTCGGGTACCGACGCGATGGCTTCACCGGCCAGGTAGAGCGGCCAGTTGTGCTGGGCTCGCTCCTGCGCCCGGCGCTGGAGCGCGACGGGCTTGTCCGAGTCCACGCGGGGGCTGCCCGTCACCTCGTCTCGCGTGACCGACACGCGCAGCTCGCGATCATCCCACCGGATCTCGTCCACCATCGATGGCGGCAGCAGCACCCGGTGGCCGGGCAGCCACCGGTGGGGATCGACCACGAAGTATCGGACGAGCCAGTGAGCGTCATCGAAGAAGAGCTCCCGCACCTTGCCGATGTTCCCGTCGCGGGCATGAACGGTTGAACCGGTCAATCTCTGGGTGGTGTTGAGGTTCGTCATGACGTCCTCCTTTGGGCCGCCTCTCCAGACCTCGTCGGCTAATGCACCGCGTGAGCCCCACCATGGGCAGCCTCGCTGTGCCCGTGTTCCACGTCGGTCGACGCGGCCTGGTCGTAGAGGCCTTCGGCGTAGTGGGTGTATGCAACGTACGCCTTCACGAAGGCGCGCCCTGCAGCGACATCGTCCGTGTCGTAGTCCTTCAGGCGCATGACCTCCTCGAAGTGCCTCTCGATTCCGGCCCGTACCGCCTCTACCAGGGCGGTGCGCACCGGTTCCACGGAACCTGCCTCGAGCGCCTCATCGGCCGCCGAGACAGCCGGGCCGACGTCGGTGCCCGCGGGCTTGATGCCGGTATAGGGTGCCCCTTCGCCGGCGCGGTGGATCTGTACCAGCTTCTCGAAGAAACGGAGCTCCGCGGTCTCCTGTGCCGGGCCGCCCGACCGGCGGGCGGCCAGCGCGCGGTCGAACTCCTCACGGATTGCGCTCTCGTCCCCGGGTTGGGCCCAGATCAGGACCAAGTTCACATCGTTCGACTCCAGCGCGTGGCGGGCGGCCGTGATGACCGGCCCGGACATCGTGTCGCAATGCGCCCAGGCCGGGTCTGCGGTTCCGACGGCCAGGATCGCGCCGACGAGCAGCGTGGCCCACATCCCCTCGATCCTCATTCTCCGCAGCATCTCACACCTCCATTCCGCGTCCGGCCCCGCCGGTCGCTACCCGCGCTGGAGTTGCCTCGCGCCCACCGCGGGCTCCTGCGCGGCACGCGGGAAGAGCACGTAGTTCTCCAGGTGAATGTGCTTCCAGAGCTCGGCCTCGAGGTGCGCGAGCCCACGGTACAGCTCGCGCCAGCTCGCACAGGCCTCCGGGGGGGCTGTCAGATCATGGGTGAGGGCGCGCGTGCGCCGCAGATTCTCTCCATGATCCTCGTGCTCCTGCATCATGACCGTGATCGGCGTCTGGAGCAGGTCGGTCCGACCGGCGCGGATCAGCGGGAAGAGGATGCGCTCCTCCTTGGCGAGGTGGCTCTCCACCGCTGCGTGGATCGTCCTCAGATGCTCGGCCAATCCGGTGGGACAGGTCGGCTTACCGGCATGGGTCTCTTCGACCTTCTCAGCGAGCGCGATCAACTGCGGCAGATCCCGGCGCAGGGGCTTGTGGTACCGCTTGAGGATCTCATCGATGAGTTCGGCCAAGGGGCGGCTCGTCCAGTTTAGCTCGTCCGTCTCGTCGCCCGCGGCCCAGGCGAGCTCCGCCTCCAACTCGTGGACATCGAGACCGGCCTGGTCGCACGCCTCGCGTAGGGAGCGCCTTCCCCGGCAGCAGAAATCGAGGCCGTGGTGAACGAAGGTCTCGGCGGCCCGAGGATTGGCGGTGACGATCTGTTCCAGGGTGTGATCTGCGTGATTCATGGCTTCTCACCTCCTTCTGGCCGGGTGAGAGGCAAGCTCGGTGCCAAGATTTATCGGCAATCAGTATAGTGAGTTACGCCGTATGATGTTGAGATCGCATCGCTTTGGTGTTGCGCAGTTCACATCAGAGATGTATAGTAAACATCATGGATTCAATCGACTTGCTGGTGGCGATGTCCCTGGACATCGCGAGCGGGCGCAGCGCCGACGAGCGCTACGCCAGCCTTCTGAGTGGCCTGCGGCGCCTGATCCCTTTCGATGCGGCGGCGGTGCTGCGTCTGGAAGGGGATGCTCTGATCGCTACCGCGGCCCACGGCCTGTCGCCTGCTGCTCTGGGCCGGCGGTACTTGCTGCGCGAGCATCCACGACTGGAGATCATCAGTCAGGCGGCTGAGCCCGTGCGCTTCCCTTCGGACACGGCGCTTCCAGATCCGTTCGACGGCCTGTTGCTCCAGGATCCCAAGGCCACGCAACGCATCCACGCCTGCCTGGGCTGTGCGCTGCGCGTACGCGGCGAGCTGGTGGGAGTCCTCACGGCCGATGCGTGGGATCCCCACGCCTTCGACGGCCTCGACCTGCGCCTGCTCGCGGCCGCGGGGGCGCTGGCCGCGGTCGGGATGCAAACGACGCAGCTCATCGAGGCCCTCACGCGGAATGCCGAGCGCCACGGGTTGGTCGCCCGCGACCTCATGCGCGACGCGCTCGTGATGCACGGCGGCGAGATCATCGGGTCCAGCCCGGAGGTGACCCGCCTGCGCCGGGAGATCGATCTGGTTGCCCAGTCGGACTTCACCGTGCTCATCACGGGCGAGACAGGGGTCGGCAAGGAGCTGGTGGCTCGGGCCATCCAAAACGCTTCGCGCCGGCGCGATCAATCGCTCATCTACGTCAACTGCGCTGCGCTGCCCGAGACGCTCGCGGAGTCGGAGCTCTTCGGCCACGTGCGAGGGGCCTTCACCGGGGCGAGCGCTGATCGACCCGGCAAGTTCGAGGTGGCCGACGGCGGAACCCTCCTCCTCGACGAGATCGGCGAGCTGCCGCTCGGCGTGCAGCCGAAGCTGCTGCGCGTGCTTCAGGAGGGGGAGATCCAGCGGGTCGGGGCCGACCGCACGATCTCGGTCGACGTGCGGCTGCTCGCCGCCACCAACCGGGATCTCGGCGAGGAGGTGAAGGCCGGCCGGTTCCGCGCGGACCTGTACCACCGGCTGAACGTGTATCCCCTGGCCGTTCCGCCGCTGCGTGAACGGCGCGGCGACATCCCGCTCCTGGCGGGGTACTTCTGCGACCTGGCCCGCCGGCGGCTCGGCCTGGGCCCCGTGCGGCTCGCGGCCGACGCGCTCGATGCGCTCGAGCGCTACGGCTGGCCCGGCAACGTGCGCGAGCTCGAGAACGTCATCTCACGCGTGGTCCTCAAGGCCTCGGCCGCGGTGGCGCGGGGGGAGGCGGTCATCCTGTCGGCGACGCATCTTGCGCCCGAGCTGTCCGCGGACAGTGTGCCGGTGCCCGAGCCCGCGCGGGTCGCGATCGCGCGGCCGTGGGGCAAGGTGTCGATGCGCGAATTCGTGCGGCAGCAGCAGCGCGTCTACATCCAGCAGGCGCTCGAGGAGCATCACGGGAACGTGGCCGCCGCGGCGCGGGCCATCGGGATGGATCGGGGCAACCTCTACCACCTCGCGCGGAGGTTGGGGCTGGTGCGCGCGGGGCGGTGAACGGCGGCCAATTCTGCGAGGTGGGCCCGGAAGGCGCTACCGGCGGATGGTCACAGTGTCTGTGCCGACATCCCATTCCACAGTCGGGTGACCCCGGCGCAGCAGGAGGTCTGGCTCTCCGGCCGCATAGGACACACTATCGGGTGAGATCCTTGGCAATCCCAGCTCGAGCAGCCGGACGGTGTAGGGTCCCTTTTTCTCCGGGCAGTACAAGTACGCCCTGAGCCATGATGAGTCGGGGAGATCCCATTCGAGGACACGGAACCAGCCGGCAAGCGTCTGCAGCGGAGAGATGGTATAGAACCGGTGGGTGTTTGGCTGCTTGAGGATGAGGAGGCGGAAGTACACCACCGAGCTGTCAGCGGGCTTCTCGTTCGAATCCTCGATCACGCGAGGTGTCCTGCCGAGCTTGCGCAGGAGCGCCGCCTCATGCTGCCCAGTGCGGACTGTGGTGTCGCCGATGACGATCTTGTCCGGGCAGAGCGGTTCCTGGGCGAGGGACACAGGGTATAGGATCTCCCGGATGAGGAGTCTCTCGCCCCCGTGATCGTAGAAGACCAGCATGCCGGTCGCCGAGTCCGGCAGCGCCATTCCGAGGGCACTCAGGTAATCCTGGTGCTCATCGGCAGAGGCCTGGATGGCGATCAGGGCGAGTAAGACAATCCCCACGGTCATTCGCATGATGTGGATCCTCCGTCGTCGGGGGTCGGCACTGCCCGCCGTCCCATCGCTCAGTTCTCCTCGAACCTCAGCCCCAGGAAGATGTAGCTGCGAACGACTCGCTGCAATAGACGGGAGATCAGCGGAAGCTCGCGCTGGTAGCGTGCCACGCAGCCGATCCTGACGGTGACGGAATCCTCGTCAATGAAGGCGCAGGTCTCCGCGCGGGTCGTTGGAGAACCAACGAACAATGCTGTAGGGGCCTGTTTCCCGTCGCCCGTCCGCAGCGTGTCGACGAGTGAGACCTGCAGGGTGGGATTCATCTGGCGAAAGGCCGCGAGGGTGTTCTCAATCGCTCGGCCGAAGGATAGCCCTGCAGCCGAGGGCTTTTGATCGACAGTGACATAACCGTAGGCTTGGGTGGAGTCCCCGGGGGGCGGACGGAGCCGGGCAACGATCCCCAAGGGGCTGTCCGTGCCCTCAATGAGCCATCCATCGTAACTCGACACGGTGAAGGAATAGCCCCGTCCCCACAGCACGACCGTGTCGGAGGCGGAGTCCGGCACAGCCGGTTGGGGGTGAGCGGCGCCGCAAGGAAGCAGTGCCGCCGCGACCACGAGGGCATGCAAGAGGGATCTCATCGTGTTCACCTCCCGTGCGCCATGCCCCGAGCCGAGCGGAGCGTCTGCAAGAGGGTCTACAGGAGAAACGTCAGGCTCATTCGCGCTTCCTCGAATTCGCCTCGCGGATCATCTTGGCTTCAATGAAGGCCCCCAGCAGACCATCGCTGTCGACGCACCTCCAGAGACGCAGCTCATCGGAACTGAGAGCTGCAAGATCCCAAGCATGACCACTCTTGAGCAGCTGAACGAACCGGAGATCGTCGCAGAACGGGTCGTCCTTCGTCGGGTGCAGCCTGTGCCCGATGGGCGTGTCAGCATGGGCCCAGCTCGGAATCGCGTACTCACCCTCGTAGCGAACCATGAACACGAGCACCGTGTCCCCGACAGCCAGACCATCGAATGCGTCGGCATCGAGGAATCGGATCCGCTCCGCATCCTTCCTCAGCGAATCGGGGCACACCACTACCTCGTCAACCCTCAGCCTTCCGTGCGCTGTTCCGGCCCCAAGCCCTGACTGACGCGGTATCTGAGCCACACGGACCACCTCCCCAAGAACGACGAACTCGGCTGGCTGGCTGAACAAGGTCTGCGTCCCGTACCAATACATGAATCCGGCGTGGTATACGCCTTCGTCGTCGATGCGGATCTCGGTGACCGGCCTGTCAAAGGTATCCCCGGAGGCCGGCCCTACGCCGAGAGACAGAGCCAGGAAGGCACAGGCGAGAGCGCAGGTGTACTGCACCCGGACCTCAGGCCTTCTGCGGCTCGACCGGTTCACTGACCGAGAGCATGAGATCAAAGTCGCCCCCCAACACCTGATCGAGCCGGCCGGTGCGCCAGCCGTGCGCCGCGTCGCGGACGAGCGGCGCTGGGCCCATGCGGTAGCTGCGGACGATCCTCGGATTCGCAGCGTCGAGCGCGGCCAGGGCGGCTCGGGCCTGCTCGCAGAGGGCGCGGGCCCGGGCGCCGCGGGTGATTCCCCCCGGCGGCTCGACCGGCTGCGGCACGACCGCGACATGGACACGCTGCCGTTCGGGCCCCTGGCTCGGACGACGCGGGTACTCCGCGACGTGCAGCCCGGTCTCCCCAGCCAGCAACGTGTGGGCTCCGAATCCGGAAACTGCGAGCAGCAACCGGTAGCTGTTCCCTCGCTGATTGTCTGTCTCCTCGAGCACCGTGCAGCTCATGCCGCGCTTCTCGGCCCAGGCGCGATACATCGCACCCAGGGTCTGGCCCCAGCTCGGCTGACGACCGTCGCCGGGCGCGTTTGCGGCACACGCCACGCACTCCAGTCCGAGAAACGCCGAGCGAGGCCGTCCCTCCCGCACATCGCTGCAGGCGACATCGAGTAGATAGAGCTTCTGGGCAACCTCGCCAATGAGCCTGCGCGGAAGGCGTTCCCGCGGCCCCGTGTGCGAGGAGACCAGGCGCGTGAGCAGAGAGCCTGCGCTCTGTAGAACCCGCTCGATCCGATCCTGGTACTCGGCGGCCCCCAGGACCTCGAAACGGTCGGGCGCGTTCCAGAAGTCGCGCTCCGACGTACGCTCGAGAGCGCAGCGCTTGGCAGTGCGCCACGACTCGGCCTCCACCTGCTCGCGCAGCTGATCGTAGTGGGTTCGGAGCGTTTCAGCCTCGGCCGCGGTTCCGTGCGGGTCGAGCACGATGGCGGTCAGAGGACGCAGTCGTTCCATCGCACCGGCACCGGCCTGCCCCGTCGCGGCCGGCATCGCGAGTGTGGCGTGATCCGGCTCATCCGGATCGACGAAGTCGACCTGCAGCCGGCCGCCGGCCGCGTGTACAAAGAGGAACTGGTCACCCGCAGGCGCCTGGCGCTTGGCGATCACCGTCGCCAGCGGTGTCAGCAAGTGGCGCTCAATGGCCCGCCGCAGCGGACGGGCACCGAGGTCGGGAGTGAAGCCCTGCTCGAGCAGAAACTCGAAGGCCTCTTCATCCCATTCGATCGCCCAGTCTCGCCAGCGCAGACCGCGGAGCTGACTGATCGATCGCAGTTCCTTGCGCAGAATCGCGCGCATCGTCTCCCGGCTGAGCGGCCGGAACACGATCACCTGATCGATGCGGTTGAGGAACTCCCTGGAAAACGTGCTGGCGATCACGCGCTCGACGGCCTCGGGGCGGAACGCCTCGTCCCCGCGGGTGAATCCCAACGGGGCACTGCTGGGCATGGCCGGGCCGAGGTTCGAGGTCATGATGATGATCGCGTGCCGCAGACTGACGGTCATGCCGCGGTTGTCGGTCAGGCGACCATCGTCGAAGACCTGGAGGAACATGTGCCACACCTGGGCAGGGGCCTTCTCGAACTCGTCCAGGAGTACAACCGCGAAGGGCTGCTCGCGGATGCGGTCGACCAGAGAGCTCTCGGGTTGCATCGTCGTACCGCTCCCGAGCAGGCGGCTTAGGGAATCGGGCGTCTGCAGCTCGCTCATATCGATGCGGATCATTCGATCCTGCCGGCCGAAGAGGAATTCTGCCAGCACCTTGGCGATCTCGGTCTTACCCGTACCGGTCGGGCCGGCAAACAAGAAGACACCCAGCGGGCGCGTCGGGTCCGTGAGCCCAGCCTTGAGCATCGCGACGCGATCCACCAGGCAGTTGATCGCCTCAGGCTGTCCCATCACGCGGGACTCGAACTGCGCGCGTAATCCACCCAGATCGAGCTGCTGGCGGTCGTCCAGAACCACAGGCGGCAAGCCCGTCATCTGACTCAGGGTCGCCATGAGGTCGTCGCGGCCGATGGGGGGTGTTCCCTGACCACTGGTCCGTGCGAGCCGCTGGCGCGTGGTCTTGAGCAAGTCGAGCACATTGCCAGGTGCTGCGCGCTCGGCCAGGAACTGCTCAGCCAATTGCGTAGCCTCGGACAGAACCTCGGGCACGATGACCTCGGCTGTTCTGTCCTCTCCGGGTCCGTGCGCCCATCGCTGGACGAGATCGAGCGTGGCCTCGGGGCTCAACGGCGAGATCCGTTCCACCTGAAGCGCTGTGCGGTACCGCGGCCGCGAACGCAGGATTCGTTCATAGCCTTCCGGGTCGGTCTCGCCGATCACGACCACCCGGCGTGACTCGAGGTGGGGCAGGAGCAGGTCCAGCGCTCCGACGCGGCTCTGAGAATGCTGCCCGGTCCAGAGGAGCTCATGGATGTTGGGAGCATACAAGAGCGCGCGCGGGGTTTTCTCCAAACGCTTGATCAGCTCCTGGAACCGTTCTTCGAACTGGCCAATGTATACCTGCCCGGCGATCAGATCCGTGTGCTGGGCTTCGACGATCGTCCAATCCTTCTGCCGCAATCGCCGGCCCAGGAGACGCATGACGGTGGTCTTCCCCGTTCCGTCTTCGCCTACCAGGACGAAGGATGGGGGCGCGTTCTGCCCCAACGCGGCCTCGATGCGTTCGACGATCTCCAGCAGGGCCGCATGCTCCACAATCGCGTCGGCTCGTGAAGACGGAATCACACTCCAGCGCTGGCCGACGGGATCCTGAGCAGCTCGGGCAGATTGCTGCCCGTGCCCGTCCTGACCAGATCCCGGCGGGCGGCCTTCCGACTGCCCAAGCGCCGCGAGCACCTCGTCGCGCAGGCTTCCGGCCAAGCCTTCCTCCAACTGCGAAAGAAGCTTGTACATGGTGTGAAGCTGCATGGGGTCGAGTGTTTCGCGGAAGGGCTCGAAAGAGGGTCGTTCGCCGGCTGCGATGCGAGCGCGCATGAAATTCTCGACGAATGTCTGCGCTGGAGACATCCACATTTCGGGCGAGCGCGCCAGGACGGCGCCGATGATCTGGGCATCGGGAGCCGCGTGCCGTGCGATCGCGCGCAAGGCGAAGTAGGACACCCAAGGGCTGCCGTAGTTCAGGGCTCGCAGCAGACGAGACATGGGGACGGTTCCCACATCACGGCGTGTCAGAGCCTCCAGGGCCACCGAGACCCACATCGGGTGCGCCGAGCTCAGGTAATCGAGCAGTCCCTCCAACGTGTCATGGTCCTCGTTCAGCGCGACCACCACGCGCTCGAAGTGCGGGCTGTCGAGCAGGTCGCTTGGGTGCAGGGAGGCATCCCAGTCGGTGGTGAGGCCCGCCAGGCTCTTCTCCAGGGGCGGGTCCTCGTCGTTGGGTGTGTCGGGTGCCGCGCTCTGGTCGGTCTTCACGAGCGGCTCTGGGGTCCGGGGCGGGCGGTTTGCCAGCCTCGAGGTGATCCACGCGGTGAGCCCCACGGCCAGCACGACGAGCAGGGCTATGCTGATTCCGTCCACCCGAGCCTCCTCAAGAACGATCTGCAGCCTTGACCGATAGCGCGGACGCCCAAGAGCGATCATACGCGAAGGGAGCGGGGAATTCACTGGCCTGGCCTGGGACTCGTCGGCGGGGGGACCGGGGGCCGGGCCCTTCGATCCAGATGGTCAGGCGGGCGCATGCACCGTGCGTGCCCATCCTTGCCACGGGCTGCCCAACGGAGCAGTCGCCGGGCGATGACCAGCACCGCGAGGGTCATCAGGATCAGCGTCGCCGTCAGTAGCCATCGCCCAGGATACGTGGCAGGTGAGGGAGCGAATGCCTCCACCGCCGTGGCATGGGGGTCGGCAAGGGAGTACCCCAAAGCCAGGAATGCATCGGCGACGGGGAGACCCCCGAGTAGATACTCCGTGCCGCCCTCCCGCGTCCCGCGCCTGAGGCCAATGGCGTTGGCCAGTCCGTGGAGATCCTGGGCAGTCCTGAGATCGCCGTTGGCCAGAGCCGCAGCGAGTCCCGCGCCGGTCGCGACGGTGCCAACGCCGAAGATGATCGGGCCGGAGTCGACATCGCCCCTGAGGGTCACTCCATTCGCGTACTCCCGGAACGTCCTGAATCCGAGGCGGTTGACCTGGAAATGCTGAACGTAGAGCTGATAGAGCCAACGCGAGAGCGCCGGATCCACCCCGGGGAGCAGGGCAAGGATCCAGGAAGACGCACTGCCTCTTGCTGGCTGCCATACCGTCCCAGTGGCGGAGTCCAGCTGGCCTACCGGGAGGCTCGTCCGCGGATCTGAGTGGGCGAGCGTCCAGTCGCACCAGCGCTCGCACGCAGCGCGGTAGTCCGTTGAGAACATCTCATCGTGCAGCACCAGTGAGACCAGGGCGGGGACATTGTCCCCGGGCCAACACAGCCCCGGATACGTATCGAGATGCGCGGTGGGACTTGCGCTGAGTGCTTCGGCAATCGCCCCTGAATTGGAGTGGAACTCCTCAACCAGCGTACCAGGCCGCTCGCTTGGGGGCAGCGCCTTGAGGTACTGGGCCAGGACGAGATTGCGCTGCCCGAGCCAGAGAGTACCGTTGCGCACCTGCGTTGCCGTGAAGGGGGACATGACCACAGGGCGGTTGTACTGCTCTAGAGCCCAGCCGGTTTCGGTGAGGGCGGTGGAGCGTACAGAGTCGAGGGTGGCGGGGTGGCCCGCCACATTGCCCCAGGCCAGGGCGTAGAGCGTGAGGGTGAAGCAGGCGCCCTCAGGAAAACGCGCCTGCATTCGTTCCAAGGCCCTACCGTTGTGCAGCTGTTCGCGGAGGCTGAGCAGGGTACGGATGACGATCTTGGACTGGCGCTCGTCGGTCGGAGGTAGGGGAGAGAAGGCCCGAAGAGAGAGCAGCCCCAACACGGTGGAGCCGACGCCAATGGCGGCGAGGACCAGAAGCACCGGGACAGCGAGGATCACCCTGCGCATCGCATCACTCTCGGGTCGGATGGCCTGACGAACCTGGGGAACACTGTCGGCCGCGGTTAGCCCTGATCCGGCGAATCTGAGAGCGGTCTCGTGAGTGAAAGGTATTGAAAAT
>CAZDKK010000047.1:0-38119 GCA_964506245.1 uncultured bacterium
TCTGCGGTAAGGGCATCGACGCACGAAGGAGTGCCAAGGGCGGGGCCCGGGGATCCCCCCGGGCCCCGCTTCTCCTTACAGGGCAGGGGGTTCCGGCCCCCATTTCGGATTGACACTCCGGGGGTGCTTTGGTAGCCTGCCTGCTCTATGGGAGGAACAAGCTATGCCTGAGGACTGCCGGGCCCACAACCAGGGGCTGCGGGGACGCCGCGCCGTCTCGGGCCTCGTTCTGGCCGTGGCCCTGGTCGGGATGCTGCTGCACGGGTGCCGCGATCCGCTCACGACCGCAGAGAACCGCAACCAGGTGCCTGACACCTATCTCACAGGTGCCCCTGCCGAGAGCGTCACGACCTTCTACAAAGTGCATTTCCATTGGTACGGCAACGACTCGGATGGACGGGTGGTCGGGTACGAGTATGCAATCAGCGACTCCCTGCCCGCCGACGAGGACACGCTGACCTACCACTACACAACCCGCACGGATTCGATCTTCACGTTTCAAGTCGGGGCCAGCCAGCAGGTTCTCGGCCACCGTTTCTACATTCGCGCCATCGACGACGAGGGGGCGGTCGACCCCGTGCCGGCCTGGAGGTTCTTCGGCGCGATCGACCTCAATCCCCCGAAGCCCGAGTTCACCCTGGCCGAGGCCTTCGACCCGAACGATCCCGCGCACCGGATGAGCCTGACATCGACCCACCCGACCGTTCCGACGGACACGGTACCGGCGGGCTGGAACGTCCGCTTTCGGTGGCGGGGGACCGACGCCGACCGGATGATCGATGAGAATGGCGACACGGTAACTGTGGGTGCGATAAAGCAGTACGAATACTGGTTGAGCCCGCATGAGGTTTCTCCGCGCATCGGTGGCATCGGTGACACCGCCATCTCCTACTCGGGGCTGACGAGCTACGCGTACCGCTTCAGCCTGCGGGGCATCGATGACGCGGGTTTCCGCGGGCTGGATGCCGAGGAACGTACCTTCGTCTGGAACAGGGACCCGGAAACCTACTTCATCGCCTGCGATCCGGTCGAACCCGGTGGCGACTCCGTGCTGTGCTTCACGGCCACCTCGACGGCTTGGGCAGGGGAGCGCCGATTCTCCGTGGGCGACACGATTCCGCTGATCCGCGGCGCGACCGGGCGCGTCCAGGCGGTGAACATCTCGGTGGCCGCCTGGGGGCGCGATCCGGACGACATCCTCGACAGGGGCGTCAGCCGTTTCCAGCGCTCGCTGGGAGGGGAACGCTGGATCGACCTCACCCTCGATCCCGTGGACAGCGTATGGACGGTCGTGCTGTCGAACAAGAAAACGCTCAGTGCGGACCTCTTGGTGCGCTGCGCCGATGGATACGGACGGCCGGATTTCACGCCGGCCAAGATGCCGCTCTATGTGAACCGCTCACCCGTCCTCCTGCGGCAGTTCGACAACGGCGCGGGGCAGATCATCCCACAGTACCCACAGCCATACGCCCAGGTCGACGTGGACGTCATTCGCGGGGCTGGGCTGCGGCTGCCAGTAACCGTCCGCGCCCAGGACCCGGACAGCACCACGGCCAGATTCTCGTACCGGTTTGTCGTCCCGCCGTACTGGACGATGGAGTACGGAGAAGGCTGCGACAATACGGAGAACTACTGCAGCTACAGGGTCAGCTTCCCCCCCTCGCTCTTGGAGGGTGTCGTGCATGGGAGCCCGCCGAAGCTGGTGTCGGTCACCGTGCGGGTTCTCGAGAATGCGCAGGGGGATGACTCGCAGTTGCGGGTCGATCGCTCGATCCCGTTCTACATCGTGGACAACTAGACTGGGCCTGGATGTGCCGGCCGGCGGGGTGGCCGGCGCCCGCGCCGTGCAGGGCGGGCACGATCCCGAGGCTCCCCCCACGAGGGAGGAAACGCGGATGAAATCCTCACAGTGGCGGACGGCCGCCCGCCGCCTGCTCCTGCCGGTCACGGCTGCCGTTCTGGCCCTTCTGGGTGCGCAGTGCCTGCTGCTGCCGGACGACAACTTCTCGGGCCAGCCGACGGGCAACAACCGCCCCACAGCGCGCATCACGGGCGGCGTGCTCGAGAATGGGGTCGACATCGCGGAGAACCGCGTGCACTTCTACTGGTACGGGGCGGACCGGGACGGCGTGATTCGCTGGTTCGAATGGGCCGTGGACGACACGATCTCGGAGACCGCCTGGACCCGCACCACCGCCTTCGATGAGGTGATCTTCACCCTGGCCACGGACCTCAAGGAGAGCGGCAACTACGCGGATTGGCACACGTTCTACGTTCGGTCCGTCGACGACCAGTACATGCGCTCGCGGCCGGACATCCGGCTCTTCAATGCGCACACCATCGCCCCCACCAGCGAGATCGCGGAACCCGAGCCGGTCGACGGAGCGCGCTGGGCCGCCACCCTGCGCATGACCTGGCTGGGCGAGGACCTCGATTCGGGCAGCGCGGACCGGGTGCCGGCCTACTTCGAGATCAAGCACGTGGAAGACCCAGGCGTGGACGTCACCCGACCCGCGCTCGTGGAGCAGCTCTTCGAGACCGCCCCCAACCTGCTGCTCGCGCCCAACCGGGAGGACTACCCCGACGACAGCGTCTATTTCGAGCAGGCCAGCCGCGCCTGGAAGCGCGTCCCCGGCGCGGTGACGCAGCAGTGGCTCGAGGGCATGCGGATCGGGCTGAGATATGGCTTCTGCGTGCGCGCCATCGATGAGGCGGGGGCCGCGGAGCAGGGCGTCTTCACGAACGCCGGCCGCAACAAGAACTGGGTCATGTTCCAGGTGCGGCCGGCCCTGATCGAGGTCGTCACGTATGAGTCCTCGATGGGGTCGCACCGCTTCGACTCGGCCGTTTTCGGCGATCCTTGGGAGGTCACGGTCGCCCCCGGCCAACGCTTCCGCTTCCAGTGGGTGGCCGATGCGTCGGCCAGCGGGACCGAGGCGGGCCCGTGCAACTACGGCTTCGACATCCCCGACCCGGAGGACAATGCCGAGCCGTTCCGCGCGACCGACGGCATGGGGGGGTGGATCGGCTGGGCACCTCGCCTGCAGATGCAGGACGTGGTGTCGTTCTCTCAGGAGGGGGCCAAGGTCCACTACTTCTACTTGAAGATCCGCGACATCTCCAACAACAAGGACACCGAGACCCGGTGCATTGTCCGGATCACCGTGGCGCAGTTCGGCTTCTCCAAGAAGTTCCTGGTGGTCGACGACCAGCGTCGCCGTCCCGCCAGCCCGTGGGCCAACAGCCCCGATCCCTACAAGGCCCTACCCGTGGGCGACGAGTTCGAGGATGCCTGGCGCGCCCAGGTCCTGCAGAGCATGAGCGACTTCTTGCCGGCCGGGGAGCAGCCGGGGATCCACAATGTCTTTCCCGATGAAGGCACGTCGCCGGCGATCGACATCCCCGACAACTTCCTCGACACCATGGGCGAGTATCAGACGATCATCTGGGACTGCGCCGGTGGCGACGACGTCGGGTTCGAGCTGGCGGCCAACAGCAATCTCCTGTCCCGCTACGTCGGTGCCGGGGGCAACATGCTGATCTTCAACTGGGTCGGCCCGGTCACCAAGATCACGGGGGAGTTCTCGGAGCGAGCCGAGGCCCCGAAGGAGCCCGAGCCTGACGATCTCAGCGACACGCAGTCCTGGAATCGGTTCGGATTCCTCTGGCAGCACCTGCACTTGCGCGGTGCGGTGGACAAGCCCCGTGGGGAAGACAGAACCCGCGATCGCCAATCGATCATCCGGGCGGTGTCGGCGGACCCGGTCTACCCGGACATCCCGTTGGATTACACGCGGTGGGGCAGGGATCCTCGCGACCTGAACAACAGGCGAGGGGACCACTACTTCGAGTGCCTCGTGCCGAACCCGGACGAGACGGGGCTCACGCCGTGGTACGAGCGGGAGGAAGGACTGGAGCCAATCTACACGGCCCGCTGCTACACGGACATCAACCACAACCTGAACGACAAGCCCGTGGCGTGGCGCACCTTCGTCACCCAAGAGGATCTTCTCGCGGGCCTGCAGCGGGGGAGGATCATTTGCTACGCGTTTCACCCTTACTATTTCGACATGACGGCCACGGAGACGGCGGTGTCGCTCTCGCTGATGTGGCTGGCCGGCGGATCGAATTGAGGCGAGGACGCGGGGCGGCACGTTGCCCGGACCCTGGGGAGAGGTGGGGCTGATGAGAAACTGGAGAACAGGGTTTCGCCCGGCTGCGGTTCTGATCGCGGTGGGCATCATGGCCGGGACGGCGCTGGCCGTGCGCTTTGACCCTGCGGCTGTCGTGGGGGACCGGCGCGTCCAGCTCAAGTGGGTGCCCGACGCCGACGATCCGGTCTTCACGGGCAATCTGGATCTCTACCCGTTGGGGGATCAGCGGATCACGACCGCGGGCGGCGTGCCCTTCTTCGGCTTCAGCTCCGAGGGGCCCTTGCTGTGGTTCTGGGACGAAGCCAACCGCTGGTTCGTGGGCCTGACGACGCAAGGCGACTCCCTGGCGCCGGCTGACACCACGGGCCGACTCGAGGAGGGTCTCGAGCCGCTCTGCTTCGCCGTGCATCCGATGGGGGCGATGCTGCTGGCCGGCCTGGCCGACGGGCGCATCGCCGCCTGGCTGCCCGGGAGCGAGCCGGACGACGCCGTGCTCTACCCGGGTCATGACGGGGCCGTGCGGGCCCTGGCTTTCCAGCCACTGGCCTCGCCCCAAGTCTTTGCCTTTTTCTCGACGGGCAGCGACATGAAGTGGAAGTCCTGGACCCATCCGGGACTCATGGACAAGCAGGCCATCGTTCCCGACAGTGCGCCGCTCACGGCCATGGGGGTCGCCCGCAACTCCGCGCGCCTCGCGGTGGCGGATGAAGCGGGCGTGGTCTATCTCTACTCCGTCAATCAGCTGGCCGCGCCGCGGGTGAAGGTCACCGAGCACGCCGGGGCGGTCGTGACCGCGTTGTGCTACTCCGATGATGGCCGGAGGCTGGCCATCGGCGACGCCAGCGGCCGGGTCAGTCTCTGGGGGACGGAAGCTGGGGACCGCTTGGGCGGCGACTTGCTCGAGTCCGATGGTCGCTTGCTCTTGAGCTTCACCCCGAAGGACAGCCCGCACATCGGCTACGTGACCGGCACCGGGGTCTACGGCGTGCTCGACGGCACCACGGGGCGTCAATACCAGGTGCGGACCCAGCTGCAATCGGAGTCGGTGGGCTGGATGGCGGTCCCCCCCGCGGGTGGTCAGGCCTACTTCTCCGACGCGGCCGGTTGGCTGAAGCGCTGGAATCTCGGGCGGTGCGCTCCTTCGACCTCCCGGCCCAAGTGTTTTGGGGGCTACAAGCTGCTGCGCGGCCTCTACCCGCAGGATCAGGGTGCTCCCGAAGAGCTGATCCTCGAGCGCGTCTACGACTTCAGTGACAGCACCTGGGGCTGGACCTCCGCCGACACGGTTCGCTGGTTCGTCGATCCCGATTCGATCATCACCGCAGGCGGTGACTCCTCGCGCGTAGCGGCAGGCCCGCACAATGGCGTGCCGTACTACTACTGCCTGCAGAAGTTCTACTGGACCTTCCTCGACGGCGGTCGTTTTCCCGACCCGATGAACACCACCTATGAGGGTTTCTACCGCGCCGAGGTCGAGGGGGAGCCGACGCCGCTCGTGGCGCGACCGGATCCCGCGCGGACCCTGCCGCTCCTCAAGGATGTCTACGTGGTCCCGAATCCGTATGTCGAAGACGATGCGTCCTCTCATTTCGGGCCTCTCAGCGAGCCCATGGTCCGCTTCTTCGGGTTGCCGGCCGAGGCCACGGTCAGGATCTACACGACCAGCGCGGATCTCGTCCGGACCCTCGAGCACCGGCAGGACGCGCGGAACCTGGCCGGAGGGGCGCTGACCTGGAACCTGAGGAACGATTACGGCCGGGAGGTGGTCCCGGGCCTCTACCTCTATGCGGTGGAGACACCTAGTGGGGAGACGGCGAGAGGGTTCTTGACCATCGTTCGCTAGTCCCCCTGCCGCGAGGCCGCTGGTTGACCCCGCGGCCTGGCGAGATCGAACCGGCCGCCCGGCCCATCCGACCGGGCGGCCTTCTCTCCGCAGGCTCAAGATGCCCGCGGCCGGTAACCGACTACCTACGAGGAGACCGGACTCGAAACCAACCGCGCAGGCCGGGGGGACAGACGGGCCGGCGAACCCGCGAGGGAATCCGCCGACAGCCCGTGGAGCCCGGGGTGCGGATAGCCAGGGAGATGGAGCATGTCTATGGAATCGCAAGCACACGCGGCCGGGAAGGCCCAGGCAGCCGCCTGGGACCGGTCGGAGAAGATGGTCTTCTTCTTCGGCGGTGAGGAGACCGAAGGGCGGGGCGACATGAAGGACGCCCTGGGTGGCAAGGGTGCCGGTTTGGCGGACATGGCCCGCGCGGGAATTCCCGTCCCCCCCGGCTTCACCATCACGACCTCCGTGTGCAACCTCTTCTATAACCTCGGAGGCCAGCTCCCCGGGGAGGTCCAGCGGCAGCAGCAGGAGGCCCTACGCAAGCTGGAGAAGATGCAGGGACGCCGCCTGGGGGACGAGAGCGACCCACTGCTGGTCTCGGTGCGCTCGGGGGCGAAGTTCTCCATGCCGGGGATGATGGACACGATCCTGAACCTGGGATTGAACGACCGCTCCGTGGAAGGATTGGCGCGCAAGACCGGCAACCGGCGCTTTGCCTTTGACAGCTACCGCCGGTTCCTGACCATGTTCGGCGACGTCGTGCTCGGAATCTCCAAGGAGACCTTCGAGCACCGCATGGACGGGCTCAAGAAGGAACGCGGCGTCCGCATGGACCTCGATCTCAACGAGCAGGACATGGAGCTGCTGGCCCGCGAGTTCCTGCAGATCATCCAGGACTACTCGGGCAAGCCTTTCCCGCAGGATCCCCACGTGCAGCTGGACATGGCGCGCAACGCGGTCTTCAAGTCCTGGTTCAATGACCGGGCCGTCTACTACCGCAAACAGAATGCGATCCCGGACGATCTGGGGACCGCCGTGAACGTCCAGACCATGGTCTTCGGCAACATGGGCGACCGCTCGGCCACCGGTGTCGGGTTCACCCGCAATCCGGCCACAGGCGCCCGGGAGTTCTATGGCGAGTACCTGCGCAACGCGCAGGGCGAGGACGTCGTCGCCGGCATCCGCACGCCGCGTCCCATCCGGGAGCTCGAGGCAGACATGCCGGAGGTCTACCGCGAGCTGCGGCAGATCACCGACCGGCTCGAGAAGCACTATCGCGACGTCCAGGACTTCGAATTCACCGTGCAGGAAGGTCGCCTCTTCATGCTCCAGACCCGCACGGGCAAGCGCACCGCGCAGGCTGCGGTCCGGATCGCGGTCGACATGGTGAACGAAGGACTGATCAGCCGGGACGAGGCGCTCCTGCGGGTTGATCCGAACTCCCTCAATCAGCTGCTGCACCCGCGCATCGATCCCTCCGCCTCCTACACCGTGCTGGCCCGCGGCCTGGCCGCCTCGCCCGGGGCCGCGGTCGGGAAGGTGGTCTTCGACCCCGAGGACGCCGTGGCCCTCGCGCACCAGCTCGATGAGCAGGGCAAGCCCACGCGGGTGATCCTGGTGCGCCGCGAGACCTCGCCGGACGACATCCACGGCATGGACGTCTCGGTGGGCATCCTGACCGCCACGGGCGGCATGACGTCGCACGCGGCGGTCGTGGCGCGTGGCATGGGGAAGTGCTGCGTGGCGGGTTGCTCCGCGCTGGAGGTCCAGGAGGCCCAGCGCACGATGCGGATCGGAGATGTCACCATCCGGCGGGGCGATTTCATCAGCCTGAATGGCTCCACCGGCGAGGTCATCGCCGGCAAGGTCCCGACGATCGAGCCGGAGGTCGCCAACGAGTTCCGGACCTTCATGGAGTGGGCGGACCAGCGCCGGACCCTGGGGGTGCGCACCAACGCCGACACGCCCGAGCAGTCCGAGATGGCGCGGCGCTTCGGCGCCGAGGGCATCGGGCTCTGCCGTACCGAGCACATGTTCTTCGCCGAAGAGCGCCTGCCCTTCGTGCAGCAGATGATCATGTATGCCCCCGAGGTCAAGCGACTGGAGGTGGCGATCGAACGTAAGCGGGCGGACGTGGAGAACGCGATGGGCGAGCTGCGCACCGAGCTGGAGGGCGAGCTGCAGGCCCTGCAGGCGAAGCTGGCGGAGCCGAAGGCCCGCTATCAGGAGGCCCTGGACCACATCCTGCCCTTCCAGCGCGACGACTTCTACGGGATCCTCAAGGCGATGCACGACCTGCCGGTCACCATCCGCACGCTCGATCCGCCGCTGCACGAGTTCCTGCCCAAGCGCGAGGACTTGATGGTCGAAGTGGCGTTGCTCAAGGAGCGGGGCGGGGACGCGCGCGAGCTGGCGACCAAGGAGAAGCTCCTTGCGCGGGTGGAGGAACTGAGCGAGGTGAACCCGATGCTGGGCCACCGCGGCTGCCGGCTGGGTATCGCCTATCCCGAGATCACCGCGATGCAGGCTCGGGCCATCATCGAGGCCGCGATCCAGCTGGCCCGAGAGGGAGTGGTCTGCTATCCGGAGATCATGATCCCGCTCGTGGGCACGGTGCGGGAGCTGGATCACCAGCGCACCGTGGTCGACCGAACCGCCCGCGCGCTGATCGATGCCGCGGGCGCGGCGGTCGAATACAAGGTGGGCACGATGATCGAGATCCCGCGCGCGGCGCTGACGGCGGGCGAGATCGCCACGCGGGCGGACTTCTTCTCCTTCGGCACCAATGATCTGACGCAGATGACCTTCGGCTTCTCGCGCGACGACGCCGGCAAGTTCCTGCCTTCCTACGTCGGGGAGAAGATCCTGCCGCACGATCCCTTCGTGTCCCTGGATCGCGACGGGGTCGGCGTCCTCGTGGCGATGGCGGTCGAACAGGGCCGGCGCACGCGACCCGATCTGAAGACCGGCATCTGTGGCGAGCACGGTGGCGACCCCTACAGTGTGGAGTTCTGCCACCAGGTGGGTCTCAACTACGTGAGCTGCTCGCCCTTCCGCGTGCCGATCGCGCGTCTGGCCGCCGCACAGGCGGCGATCCGCGCCGAGGGCAAATTGGGGGGTGCGGGACACCGCGGGCAGCTCTGAGTTCTTTGGCGGCGTGATAGAGCCAGGGAGGGCGCTTGAAGGCTCTGGGGCAGCGCATCCTGTGGCTGGCGGCCGGGCGGGCGCCCCGCCCGGTCCCCGCCTTCGACTGGGTCCGCGGTCGAGTCGGATCCCGCCAGAACCCAGATGGCATGCGCTCTCTGGTCCACGCTGGCCTGGGCCTGAGCCTCCTGTGCGCGGCCGTCGACTTCTGGATCCTGGAACGTCATCAGGCTGCCGGATGGGCGATCTACTCCTTCCTGCACACCGGCTGGATCTTCGGATTCATCCTGGCCTCGGTGCTCAACGTTGGGTTTCTGGAGACCCTTGACGGAGTCCAGCTCCGCGGGCTGGGCGGGCCCAATGTGCTCACGCTCTCGCGCGGATTCCTCCTGCCGCCCCTGGTCTACCTGATCGTGCAGCGGGACTTCCTCGTGGCCGCCGCCTGCTATGCTCTGATCTCGGCCACGGATGTGGTGGATGGCTGGTGGGCGCGACACGGTGGCGGGCAATCGAAGCTGGGCATCGTGCTCGATCCGATCGTAGATCTCATGTTCCATCTCGGGGTGTTCGTCAGCCTGTCGCTGGTCGGGCTCCTGGGGCGGGCCGCGCTGGTCCTGGTGCTGCTGCGCAGCGGCCTGCTGGTGCTCGGGACCGGGCTGTTGTATCTGTGGAAGGGGCAGGTCCGCATCCAGCCCACGCCGTACGGGAAGGCCACCGGGCTGCTGCTCTCGCTGGGGACCTTCGCGCTGCTGGTGACGGGAGGGGCAGCCGGGAGGGGCTGGGCCTCCGCCGGCGCCATCGCCGACGCGCTTCGCACCGGGCTGATCGTGCTCCTCGTGGGAGCCGTGCTGCACGTGCTGGCGATTGGGCTGGTGAACCTGAGCTTCCCGCCGTCGGCAGAGGCGCGGTGGCCCGGCGGCCGCGAGCGACAGCTTCCCGAGAACGACCGGGGAAACGAGCCATGAACGCGTGTGGTCCGCTGCTCGAGGGGTCGCTGGGAGCGTTCCGGGCCGGCGAGGTGCTCCAGTGGCTGACCCATCACCCCGGGGAGACAACGGTTGAATTCCGGCCCACCGGTGGCCGGCGGGGGCAGGACCGAATCGCGGTGCATGTGTGCGACGGGGTGGCCCGTGCGCTCAAGCTCGACGGAGGCGCACCCCGGTTGCGCCCGCCTGGAGGCCGCGCGAGACCCCTCCGGCCCGCCGAGCGCGATCGGGGCGTCTCAGGGCCCCGCAGCGGGGCTCTGGGAGCACTTCTGGTGGAGCGCGGCGCCCTGGGGGTCGGGGAGCTGCGCGCCGGCTTGGGGCTGCAGCGCTTGCTGGCGGAGAAGGGGCAGCCGCGCCCGCTGGGCGACATCCTGGCCGATCTCGGCTTCGTCGACGCCGGTCTCCTGGAGCAACTCCTGCGTGAGCAGGCGCTGATGCGCTTGGCCGACCTCTTCCAGTGCGACGCCGGCCGCTTCGCCATCTACCCCGGTCCGCCCGAGCCGCCCATGCTCGCGATCGGAGAACGGATCGACCACCTGCTGCTGCGCGTGGCCCACGCGGTCGACCAAGCGTGTGGGCGTCAGACCCGGGCCTGAGGCTCCTCGCACCCGGCATCGGAAGAACCGCAACCTCGGGCGGTGGATCGTGTATCCTCCCACGGATACCCCCGGTGGGAGGGAACTGCGACGCATGGGACAGATCGACCTGAGCTTTCTCGGACGCCCGGGCCTGGCCTGGTGGCTGGCCCTGCCGATTGCCCTCGGCGTGGCGCTCTATGCCTACCACCAACTGGGTGCGCCGCTCGGCGGGGGGGTGCGCACCGCATTACGCCTGGCCCGCGGCGCCGCGCTACTGCTGCTGCTCTTCGCATTGCTCGAACCGATGCTTACCGCGCACACCGAAGAATCCGGCCGCCCGCGGCTCGCCGTGCTCGTCGATCGCTCCTCGAGCATGGGCCTGCCGGGCGCTGGCGGCGGGACCCGACGCGGCGAGGCCACCGGGGTGATCGAGGAACTCACGGCCGGTCTGGGCGACCGATTCCAGCTCGAGTGGCAGGGTTTCGCACAGGGCCTCGAGCCCCGAGGGGACGAGGCAGGCTATCCGTGGGTGCCCCTCGGCGTGACCGCCATGGGTGACGCGATCGAAGAGGTCCTCCTGGGGCACGGCGATCACCCGGTGAGCGGTCTGGTGCTGGTGACCGACGGTGTGCACACGAGCGGCAAGGACCCCGAGCAGGTAGCCCGCAATCTGCCGGTGCCCATCTTCGCGGTCGTGGTCGGCGATACCATGGCGCCACCCGATCTGCTGGTGCGCCAGGTGCGGACCCAGCCGGTCGGCTATGCCGGCGAACCCCTGGCCTTCCGGGTGGCGCTGGCGGGGCAGGGTCTGGAAGGCCAGAGCGCGACGGTGACGATCCGCGAGGAAGGCCCGGCCAGCGGGGGGCAGCCCCCCGGCGGCCCGGACCTCGCGCGCCGCGTGGTCACCCTCCCGCCGGAGGCGGGCCGCGAGACGGAGGTGGCGCTCGAACTGCTGCCCTCACGGGTGGGGTTGACCCTGTTCGCAGTGGATGCGCGCGTTGCGGGCGAGGAGCTCGTCACCCGCAACAACACGCGCTATGTGGCGGTCGATGTTCGCGAGAAGAAGACACGGGTGCTCTTCATCGAGGGTGCCCCCGACTGGGACTTCAGCTTCCTGAAGCGCACGCTCGATGCCGACACGAGCCTGGCCTATACCTACCTCGTGCGCCAGGCGCCGGATCGCTGGGCCGCCTACGGGGTCTCCGAGGGGGCGCGCCTGCCCGTGCGCGACGCCGACCTGGCCGCCTACGCCGCCGTGGTGGTGGCTCACCTGGCCCCCGGGGAGCTGCCCGCGGGCACGGCCCCGCGACTGCGACGGTTCGCGGCCGGGGGGGGCGGCGTGCTCTTCCTGGGCGGCACGGGCAGCGGCGATCTCGCGGCCTGGCAGACCGACTGGGAGGGGCTGCTGCCGATCGAGCTGCGCGCCGAACCCCGGCGCGGCTTCACGGTCTCGCCCGTGCGGGTCAGTGTGGCGGGCCTGGCCCACGAGCTCACGATCGTCGACGAGAGCCCGGTGGCGACCGAGGAGGCGTGGGCCGCCCTTCCGCCGGTCCTGATCCCCGAGGGGGCCTACGCAACGGCGCGGGGCGCGGCCACCTTGCTCACGGCGCAGACCACCAGTCCAGCGCGGGAGGTGCCGCTGCTGGCGGTTTCCCAGGCCGGTGGGGGGCGGGTAGGGGTGATGACCGCGCGCGGCTTCTGGCGCTGGGATTTCACGATGGGAGGTGCCCGCCAGGACGTGCCGCTGGCGCGCGAGTTCTGGCGGCGCGTGATGCGCTGGCTCTCCGAGCCCACCCAAACGGAGCGCTTCCTCGTGCGCCCCGTGCGCTCCGTCTTTCAGGATAGCGAACCGGTGGCCTTCACCGCGCGCCTGGTGGACGAGGAGCAGGCGCCGGTGGCCGGGGCGCGGGTGCAGATCGAGATCGAGCGGGCGGGGTCGTTCCCTCCGGATACGCAAACTCAGGGCGAGGAGCAGCTCCTGCGCGCGGAGCTCTACCCGGATGGGCCGGCCGGTCTGTATGCCGCGACCCTCGCACCGCTGAGCCCCGGCATGTACAACTACCGCGCGCTCGCCTCGGGTGCGGGCGGAGGGACGATGCAGGTCCCCCCGGCGAGCGGGCGCTTCTGGGTCGAGCCGATGGGTCCGGAGTTCTTCGCCCTGGGTGCAAACCCGCGACTGCCGGCGCTGCTGGCTTCGGCTTCGGGCGGGCTCGCCGTCAGCAGCGATCGCGCGGCTGATCTGCTCAACGCCGTGCCCGAGCGATACAAGCCGGTGCGCGTCGTGCGGCAGGCGGAGCTGTGGAACCATTGGGCGGTTTTCTTGGCGATCCTGCTGCTGTTGTGCACCGAGTGGGTTGTCCGGCGGCGCAAGGGGCTGGCGTGATCCGGAGCCGCACCAGGAGGCGAACAACCGCGCGGCGCGGGCTGGCCCGTTTGTGGGTCGTGCGGGCCCCAGCGGGTTCGGCCTGCGTGGCACTGGCGGTGCTGTGGGCCGTGGTGGCCGGCTGTGGCGGCGGGTCGGAGGAGGGCGCGGCCCGGGACCAGCAGTCTGGCGCAATACCGCAGCAGGAAACGGCCCCGGCGGGGAGGCCGTCGCTCAGCCCGGCCGCGGCCTCTGAGCCCGGGGATCAGGCTGCCGCGCCTCAGCCCGCGCCTCAGCCCGCGCCCCCGCACCCCCCGGCACAGCCCCCCCTCGCTCGGCCGGCTGCCGCCCGAGGGATCGATGCCCCGGCGCCTCCCGCGCTCTCCCTGCCTCGTCTGCCCGATGCGGCACGACGCCCGCCGGCACCGGAGCTCACGCTCACCGACCTCGGTGGCCGTCAGATCCGGCTAGGGGAGCTGCGGGGGCGTGCGGTGCTCATCACCTTCTGGGCCACCTGGTGTGGGCCGTGCAGACAGGAGATCCCGCAGCTCGTACGGTGGCAGGAGACCTACGGCGGGCGCGGCCTCACGATCCTGGGGATATCGCTCGACCAGCAGGGCCTGCCGGTCGTGCGGACCTTCGTGCGGGAACGGCCCGAGATCAGCTATACGATCATCCCCAACGGGGCGCGGGCCGCCGAGGCGTTCGGCGGCGTGGAGCGCATCCCGACCGCGTTCCTGCTGGACAAACGGGGACGCGTCGTCGCGCGCTTCCAGGGGCTGCCGCGGGGAACCGAGGTCGAGGGCTACATCCAGGCTGTCCTGCGCGAATCCTAGGCCGCCGGCCCCACCGGTGCACGCGGGCCGAAGATCGCCGTTCCCACGCGCAGGATCGTGGCCCCCTCCGCGATCGCGATCTCGAAGTCCCCCGTCATTCCCATGGACAGCTCGCGCAGCTCTGCGTTGGGTCGCCCCACACGGCGTTCGCGCTCGCAGACCGCGCGCAGGGCGGCGAACGCCCGGCGGATGGCGTCGCGATCCTCGCTGAGGGGACCGATCGTCATCAGTCCCTGCACGGCCAACATCGGAAGCCGGGTGAGCTGATCCAGCAGCGCGGTGAGACCTTCGGGGGCGACGCCCGACTTGGAGGCTTCCTGGGTCGTGTTCACCTGGACGAGCACCGGCTGCGCTGCGCCCTGCGGGACGCGGCGGGCGATCTCCTGCGCCAGCTCCCAGCGGTCGACCGAGTGGATCAGCGTGGCCGCCGGTACGATCTGCTTGACCTTGTTCGTCTGCAGGTGGCCAATGAAATGCCAGGAGATGTCCAGGTCGGCCAGCGCCGCGACCTTGCGCTGGAACTCCTGGGCCCGGTTCTCTCCAAACTCGCGCAGCCCGGCCGCCCAGGCCTCTCGCACCGCTTCGGGCGGCACTGTCTTGGCGACCGCCACGATCCGGATCTGGCCCGCCTCGCGGCCAGCCTGCCGCGCGGCGTGCTCGATCCGGGCCCGGACAGCCCGGCAGCGCTCGGCGATTCCATCCACGGTTCGAGGTCCTTTCCGCCCCAGCAGCCTACCACCGCACCGGGCCAGACGCACCCGCCCAGCGCCCCACGGTGGCGTTGCCGCTCACCCGCGGGCGAGGGTAGAATCGTGCCCCTGACTCGGCCCGCCACTCGGGCAGGCCGGCGCCCCGACCACAGGCGCGCTCGCGCGCGAAGGAGGAGTCGATTGTCGGAGCCACCCCACGACCTGCTGGCCGTGCGGCGGGCGAAGCTGCGCCGGCTGCTGGAGCTGGGCATCAACCCCTTCCCGCACCACTTCGCGCGCACGCACACGTGCGGCCAGATCGCCGCGAGCTTCGAGCAGCTGGAGGAACGGGCGGACGTCACCGTGGCCGGGAGGCTGCGGTCGCTGCGCCCGATGGGCAAGGCCGCGTTCGGACACATCGAGGACGCCTCCGGCAAGCTGCAGCTCTATCTGCGCAAGGACATCCTCGGCCCCGAGGCCTTCGGACTGCTCAAGCAGGTCGATCTGGGGGATTTCCTGGGCGCCCGCGGCAAGGTCTTCCGCACCCAGATGGGGGAGGTCTCGGTGCGGGTCGAAGAGTTGACCATCCTGGCCAAGGCCCTGCGGCCGATGCCCATCGTGAAGGAAACGGATGGCGAGGTCTTCGATGCCTTCACAGACCGCGAAGCGCGCTACCGCAACCGGCATCTGGACCTGATGGTGAATCCGGCGACCCGATCGCTCTTCCACCGGCGGGCGGCGATCATCCGATCCGTGCGGCGCTACCTCGATGACCGCGGTTTCCTCGAGGTCGAGACGCCGATCCTCCAGCACATCTATGGCGGGGGCTCGGCGGTACCCTTTCGCACGCACCATCGGGCACTCGGGACCGACCTTTTCCTGCGGATCGCCGAGGAACTGCCGCTCAAGAAGCTGATCGTGGGCGGGCTCGAGCGCGTCTACGAGATCGGCCGCGTCTTTCGCAACGAGGGCCTCGACCGCGAGCACAACCCGGAGTTCACGCTGCTCGAGTTCTACTGGGCCTATGCGGACTATCACGACGCCATGGGCGTGGTGGAGGACATGATCCGCACGGTGGCCCGCGAGGTCTGCGCCACGCTCGACTTGCCCTACGGGCGCGATCGGATCGGACTGGAAGCCCCCTTCCAGCGCCGGACCATGCTGGAAACGATCGAGGAGGCGACCGGACGCGACGTGCGCGCCCTGGACGGTCAGGCGCTGGCCAGCCTGTGCAACCGCCTCGGGGGCCAGGTGGACGCGCGGCTGCCGCGGGGCAAGCTGATCGAGAAGCTCTTCGATGTGGCCGTGGCGCCGCGGCTGGTGCAACCCACCTTCGTGATCGACCACCCCAGGGAGGTTTCGCCGCTGGCCAAGAACCACCGCGAGCACCCCGATGAGTTGGTGGAGCGCTTCGAGCTGTTCATCGCGGGCATGGAATTCGCGAACGCCTTCACCGAGCTCAACGATCCGCTCGAACAACGCCGCCGCTTCGATGAGCAGGCCTGCCGCCGGGCCGAGGGGGACGAGGAAGCCCAGCCGCTGGATGAGGAGTTCCTGGCGGCGTTGGAGCAGGGCATGCCGCCCACGGCCGGGGTCGGGGTCGGCATCGACCGCCTGGTGATGCTCCTGACCGGGTCGCCTGCGATCCGCGACGTCTTGCTCTTCCCGCACATGCGCTCGGTGGAGGAGGAGCAGGTCCCCCCCGCCGCAGGGGAGCCCGCGCCGCCCCCGGCCGCCACGGCGAATGCGCGGCCGGCGGCCGCTGACACGCCGAGCGCGAAACCCTCACTGGGGGAGCGACTGGCGGGCGATCGGGGCAGAGGATGCGGGAAGCCAGCCGCCGGCTCGGATCCGGGAACCGGAGGGGCCGGAGAGGAGTCTTAGGGCCGCCCTGCCCGCGGGGCGGCAACCCACCGGGGAGGTGACCGGTGTCGCTGCGAGACGAGGAAGCGATTCTGACCGGCGATGAGCGGGCGGCGCGGTCCGAGGAGATCGTGGCCGTCTCGCCGGCCATGAAACGCATCCTGAGGCTGGTCGATCGGATCGCCCCCACCGAGAGCAACATCCTCATCACCGGCGAAAGCGGCACCGGCAAGGAGAAGGTCGCCCGCCTGATCCATTTCCAGAGCCACCGCAGCCGGGGTCCATTCGTGGCGGTCAACGCCGGCGCCATCCCTGAGACACTCATCGAGAGCGAGCTCTTTGGGCACGTGCGCGGGGCGTTCACGGACGCCAAGGAGGCCAAGCGCGGCTTCTTCGAGACCGCCGATCGGGGAACGCTGTTCCTCGACGAGATTGCCGAGATGCCCGCTCACATGCAGGTGCGCCTGTTGCGCGCCCTGCAAGACCGCGAGGTGAGGCCCGTGGGCGCCGAGGCGTCGATCAAGGTCGACGTGCGCGTGATCGCCGCCACCAATCGCGATCTGCGCCAGGCGATGGCAGAAGGTCGGTTTCGCGAGGACCTGTTCTATCGGTTGAACACCTTCTTGCTGCACGTGCCCCCACTGCGCGAGCGCAAGGAAGACATCCCGTATCTCACCAACTACTTCCTGGCCCGCTTCGCGCGCGCCACCGGCAAGAAGACCTCCAGCCTTTCGCGACGGGCGTGGGGCTTGCTCCTCAACTACGACTACCCCGGCAATGTGCGCGAGCTGGAGAACGCGATCGAGCGGGCAGTGATCCTGGCCGAGGGCGACACGATCCACGCCCGAGACCTGCCGCCCGAGATCGGTGAACGTGGATTCCTGCGCCTGCCGGCTGGAGAGGGCGAGGCCGCCTACCCGGTCGAGCTGAGCCTGGCCGAGGTCGAGGCGCGCCACATCCGACGTGTGATCCGGCAGGTCGACGGCAACATGACCAAGGCGGCGCGCAGCCTGGGCATCTCTCGGTCGACGCTGTGGCGCAAGATGAAGCGCTACGGCATCGACGGTGTTTCATGATCGATCACTTTTTGATGTCTCAGAGTGAAACACTTCCAGTGCATCGCGTCCGCAGGCCATAGGGCCGCAGGTCAAGAATGCGTGCTAAGCAACCATTTTGAATGTAGTTAGGGGCGCGGCCTAGGTCATATGCCCACAACCCCTTCCTGGTACGGGCCTTGCAACCCCTTTGCCTCAGTTGAGCCATGAGGAACCGACGCCGGGGCGGGCCAGCCGCATCCCGGCTTCAATGGCATGACCCGAGTCGCCGCCCGCCGGTCGCGAGGCTGGGGGGACAGGCGGCGCAGGAAGGGGGCCGTGATGGGAAAGATCATCGGAATCGACCTGGGAACCACCAACTCGTGTGTCGCCGTGATGGAAGGCGGCAAGCCTGTTGTGATCGCCAATGCCGAGGGTGGGCGCACCACGCCATCGGTGGTTGCCTTCAAGGACGACGGAGAGCGATTGGTCGGGCAGGCCGCCAAGCGGCAGGCCGTGACCAACCCGCGGCGCACGGTCTTCTCGATCAAGCGCTTCATGGGGCGCAAGCATCACGAGGTGGGCACGGAGATCCGGGAGGTGCCCTACAGGGTGATCCCCGGGCAGAACGATCTGGCCGCGGTGGAGATCGACGGCAAGGTCTACACGCCGCCCGAGATCTCCGCGATGATCCTGCGCAAGATGAAGGAGACGGCTGAAGCGCATCTGGGCGAGACGGTCACGGAGGCTGTCATCACCGTGCCCGCCTACTTCAACGACAGCCAGCGGCAGGCGACCAAGGACGCCGGCCGCATCTCCGGGCTCGATGTCAAACGCATCATCAACGAGCCCACAGCCGCCGCGCTCGCCTACGGCATGGACAAGAAGAAGGCCCAGCGTGTGGCGGTCTACGATTTGGGCGGTGGGACGTTCGACATCTCGATCCTCGAGATCGACCCCGAGCTGGGCACCTACGAGGTGAAGGCCACCAACGGGGACACGCACCTCGGGGGCGACGACATCGATCAGCGGCTGATCGACTGGCTGGCCGATGAGTTCAAGGCCGAGCAGGGGATCGACTTGCGGCGCGACCCGATGGCGATGCAGCGTTTGAAGGAAGCGGCCGAGAAGGCCAAGTGCGAGCTGTCGGGTACGATGGAGACGGAGATCACCCTGCCCTACATCACCGCCGATGCGACCGGCCCGAAGCACTTGACGCGCAAGCTGACGCGCACCCGCTTCGAGCAGATGGTCGACGACCTGATCCAGCGCACCGTGGGTCCGTGCCGCCAGGCCATGAAGGACGCCGGGCTGAACGAGGTGGAGGAGGTCATCCTGGTCGGCGGTTCGACCCGCATCCCCAAGGTGCAGGAGCTCGTGCGCGGCCTCTTCAACCGCGAGCCGCACAAGGGCGTCAACCCGGACGAGGTTGTGGCGGTGGGAGCCGCCATCCAGGGCGGCGTCTTGGGCGGTGAGGTCAAGGATGTCCTCCTGCTCGACGTGATCCCGCTCTCGCTCGGCATCGAGACACTGGGGGGGGTCTGCACGCACATCATCGAGCGCAACACGACGATCCCCACGCGGCGCACGCAGGTCTTTTCGACCGCCTCGGACAGCCAGACCATGGTCGAGATCCACGTGCTGCAGGGCGAGCGCCCGATGGCCATCGACAACAAGAGCATCGGCAAGTTCCAGCTGACCGGGATCCCACCTGCGCCGCGCGGTATACCGCAGATCGAGGTCTCCTTCGACATCGACGCCAACGGGATCTTGAAGGTCTCGGCCAAGGACAAGGGCACGGGGCGCGAGCAGTCGATCCGGATCGAGGCGTCGAGTGGCCTGACGGAGCAGGAGATCGAACGCATGGTGGGCGACGCGAAGTCGCACGCCAGCGAGGACGAGAAGCGCAAGGCCGAGATCGAAACGCGCAATCAGGCCGATGCGCTGGTCTACGAGACGGAGAAGAACATCCGCGAGCTGGGCGACAAGCTCGACGCGGCCACCCGCTCGAAGCTCGAGTCGGCGGTGGGCGCGCTCAAGGAAGCCATCAAGAGCAACGACGCCGGCCGCATCAAGTCCGCGATGGACTCGGTGCAGCAGGTCTGGCACGAGGCGTCTGCCAAGCTCTACCAGCAGGCCCAGTCCGGCGGGCCGGGGGCTCATGCCGGCGCCGGCGCGGGTCAGCCCGGCGGCTCGGGCCCTCAGGGGGCTTCTGCCTCCGGACGCGGCGGGGATGACGTCGTCGATGCAGACTTCGAGGTGGTCGACGACAACAAGTAGGCGTGCCGCAACCCGGGGGGGCAGGGAATGACCGATCAAGGAACGAGTCCTTTCTTCATGGCCTTCATCCAGCAGCAGGAGTTCGTGGGTCTGCTGGGGCTCGGCAAACTGGCCGATCCGACCACGGGGAAGGCGGAGGTGGACCTGGACAAGACGCGCTACGCGATCGGCATGCTGGAGATGATGGAGCAGAAGACCTCGGGCAACCTGGCCGAGGCTGAAACCCAGCAGCTCCGGCGCACCTTGACCTCGCTGCGGCTCAACTTCGTCGAAGAAGCGCAGCGGGCCGAGGCGGCAGCCGCCGGCGAGAGCGAGCCGGCGCCCCCCCAGGGGGAGGCCGATTCGGCGGCGACCGACGCGCCTGGCGGGGGGAAGTAGACCGTGGTGCGCCGTAAGCCCGAGCCCGCTGTCCCGGCGGTGACGCCGGAAGACCAGCCCGCGGCCACCCGAGCCGAGCCCATCGCCGAGGCCGTGGCCCCCTCGGCCGCCCCGCCGGAGCCGCCGGCCGAGCAGACCGTGCCGCTCGAGCAGCACCAGCGCCTGCTGGCTGAGTTCGACAACTACCGCAAGCGCGTCGAGCGCGAGCGGGAGCGCACGGCCGCCTGGATCCGGGCCGAGCTCCTGGGCAAACTGCTGCCCACGCTGGATGATATCGACCGCGCGCGCCAGGCCGCGGGGCAGGACAGAATCCCACCCGCCACGGAAGGGATGCTCATCATCATGAACCGCCTTGCCGAATTGTTGAGGCGGGAGGGCCTGGTCGAGATCCAGGCCGGACCCGGGGATGTGTTCGATCCGAACATCCACGAAGCGGTTCTGATGGTGCCTTCGGCCGAGGTGTCCGAGGGTTGCATCGCGGCGGTGTTGGAGAAGGGCTATCGGGTGGGGGACCGGCTTCTGCGGCCGACCAAGGTCGCGGTGGCCCGCGCACCCGACCCGGACGAGGTCCAGGCCACAGCCCAAGAGGGTTGAGCCGACACCCCGCTGCAGGCGAAGCACCCGGCCGGGGCCGTGAATCGCACTCCGATGGAGGAGGCTGCGGCCCGACATGCGCTCGCGAATCCTGCTGCTGAGCACCGATGCCGTCTTCCGAGAGACGGTCAGGATGGAGGCGCAGACCCTGCGGGTCCAGCTCGAGGTCGCTCCCTCGACGGGATTCGCGGCCAGTCTCTATGCCGCCACACCAGACCAGCCGCCCGACGCCGTGCTCATCGACTTGCCCGGGGCCGATCGCGAGAAGGCCGTGCCCTGGGTGCGCAGCACGTTCCCGCGGGCACAGATCGTCTTGATCGAATCCGCCGAAGCCAGCCCGCAACCCGCGGGCGCCGACCTGCCCGCCGGACGCGGAGCCACGCAGCCGGGCGGCGAGATCGAGGTCCGACTGCGCCGGGAGCCGGCTGGAATCCGCGCCCTGATCGAGGGTCTGGCCAGGCAGATCCGCCGGGGACGCGCGCGCGATGCGCAGGATCTGGAAGGCATCGGCGTGGGCAGCCTGGACGAACTCGTCGGGCGCTCGGTCCGCTTCCGCGAGGCGCTCGAGATCGCGATGAAGGCCGCGGCAGATCCGGTGAGCCCCGTCTTGATCACGGGCGAGAAGGGCACCGGCAAGCGCCTCTTCGCACGCGCCATCCACACCGAGAGCTTTGGATCGGAGGACGGCTTCGTGCGGATCGATTGTCGGACGCTCAGCGCGCGCGATCTGGACGGTCTATTGGCCTGCGAGCGCGGTGCGCTGCCGAACGCCCCGGGCGGCGCGGGCACCCTGTTCCTCGAGGAGGTCACCGCGCTCGACGGCGGCCGGCAGAAGAGGCTGCTGGGATTTCTCGACACGGTGCTGCGCACCAAAGCCCTGCGACAGGGCACCGATCGGCCCCGCGTCAAAGTGATCGCCACCACGGCGCAGAACGTGGACGAGCGACGCGCGGAGGGGGGGATCAGCCCCGACCTGCTGGCCAGGTTCAGTCCCTACCGCATCGACCTGCCTCCGCTGCGCGAGCGTCCGAGCGACATCTTGCTGCTGGCGGAGCGATTCATCACCCGTCGCGGGGAGAGCTCCCGCGGGCGGGTACCCGCGCTGTCGCGGGAAGTCCAGGCTCAGTTGCTGTCGAATTCTTGGCCGGGGAACGTGCGCGAGCTCTTCGGCGTGCTCGAGGCCGCCCTCGATGAAGCCGGCGATGCAACGGAGATCACGATGGACCACCTACCGGACTGGATGCTGGAAGAAAAGGACGCGCCCGCGCCGGACGCCGGCGGCCCCCCCCCTCTGACCCAGGGACCTGGCCCCCGGGCGCGAGTCTCGGTCGAAAACGGTGGGCTGGTCGTCGAGCTGCCCCCCGACGGCATGGCCTTCGAGGCCATCGAGAAGGCGATCCTGCAAACCGCGCTTCAGATGTCGGGCAACAACGTGGTGCGAGCCGCGCGGCTGCTGCGCCTGGGACGGGGCAGTCTGCGCTACCGGCTGGAGAAATACGAGCTGGTGGAGCCCAAGCGGCGGCGCCCCGCCAAGCGGCGGCCCGTCACGCCGCCCGCGGACGAGTCCCAGGAAAGTCTGCGCCGGGCCTCCTAGCCGCCAGGAACGTGCCCAAGCGCCGCGGGTGGCCCTCGCTCCCGCGGGAGCATCCCAGGGGAGCGACAGCTCCCCTCTTTGCGTCGGCGGCTCGCACCGATTCGGCTCCCGGGCCTCCTCGCCGGCGACCGGCACGCTGGCCGCCAACTCCCGATTGCCCGACTTGCCTCGATGCGCTACGAGTGGCCGGGGCAGCACGCCGAGCGCGGGACGTTCCACGCGTGACCGTGCGGCGGCCCGGCCCGGGGTCAGTGCCGGGGCAGAAGGGGCGAGCGAATCGGCCATGCATGTACGATCCTGCGCAGTCGCGGTTCTGGGACTGCTGGTGGCTGGTGCTGGGGCTGCGGCCTTGGGCGGGGAATCAGGGCCGGCCGGTGAGAGGCCCGAGCCAGTCATTCGCGTCGGGCTGCTGGTCGATGTGGCCGAGGCCAAGATTACCTGCGACGGACCGCTGCGCGTATGGCGGCGCGGCAGCGGGCTGCGGGGCAGTCAGCTCGAGGCCGGCAGCCGGCTGACCGTGGCCGCCGCCGTGCTCCCGCCAACCCCTCCCGGATCGCCCGGGGCAGGCGGGGCGGAGAGCCGGCGAGGCTTGCAGTTGCGCGACGAGCGCCGCGGTCCGCTCGGCCTGTTCGCTGAGGATCTGGTTCTCGAGTCCCTCTCGCCGGGTGTCTTCCTGGAAGTGAACGGTCGCGCCTACCGCGGGGAGGTGGTTGTCGTTCCAAGACCGGCCGGCGGGCTCACCGTCATCAACGCGGTCTACATCGAGGACTACCTGCGGGGAGTGGTGCCGGCCGAGTTGGGCCGGGGAGCGGGTGTCCCCGACGCCGCGCTGCAGGCGCAGGCCATCGCCGCCCGCAGCTACACGCTGTACTACCTGCGACGCCATGCGGTCGAGGGGTTCGACCTGGTGGCTGGGCCGGCCGACCAGGTCTACGAGGGGGTGGCGATCGAGACCCCCGGGGCCGATGCCGCGCTACGGGCCACGCGGGGCGTCGTGGCGACGTATGCCGGGCGCCCGATTCGGGCCAACTACTCCTCGACCTGTGGGGGTCGCACGGCGGCATCCGGGAGCGCCTGGCCGGGAGAGGATTTCGCCTATCTCCAATCGGTCAAGGACCGCGTGCAGGGGAAGGACGCCTGTTCGGCCAGTCCTCACTACCGTTGGACCGAGGAATGGCCGGCGGAATCGTTCGAAGTGCAACTGCTGGCCAACCTCTGCCGCGAGCTGCCCGAGGCACAGGCAGCAGGCCCGACCAAGATCGAGCGGTTGGAGATCCGCGGTCGCACGTCCTCGGGCCGGGTCGAGGCGTTGGCCATCCACACGGACCGGGGATGCTTCGTGGTGCGTGGCAATCGCATTCGCTGGGTCCTGCAGCGGGCCGACGGCACGCCGCTGCGCAGCACGATCCTGGGGAAGCTCGAGCGGCGTTCGGAGGGGGGCCGCAAGCGGTATGTGCTCCACGGGGCCGGGTATGGGCACGGGGTCGGGCTATGCCAATACGGCGCGATGGGGCTGGCGCAGCGGGGGGCGTCGGCCAGGCAGATCCTGGGCCACTACTACCGCGGCATTGCGCTGGCGCGGTGGTGGTGACCCGCGGGAGGTCGAAATCGCGTTGACAGTGATGAGAGCCCACCGTAGTATCCTGGGATTCCATACGGGGTCGTAGTTCAGTTGGTTAGAACGCTGGCCTGTCAAGCCAGAGGTCGCGAGTTCGAGTCTCGTCGGCCCCGCAGGTTCCTCGCGCAAGCCGTCCGGTCCCAGCCGGGCGGCTTGTTTGCTGCCCGCGGGATCGCTGCCCAACCGGGGTATACTGGTAGGTGCGCTGGCAATCTCGGTCCCGAACCAGGAGGGCGGCCCGTGCATCCGACCCGGAATCGACTCCTTGCAGCCGGTGCACTGCTGGCAGCCCTGGCAACCCTCACCGGGCCGCGGGCAGGTGTCTTCGACTTCGAGGCGGAGCCGCTGCCGGGTCAGACCTACACGACCGCCCTGTTCCGCATCCATGTCCCGGATGATCCGCCCCCCGTGCGCGGGGTCTACTTCTACCTCGATCCCTGCAACGCCGACTCGCGCTACATCGTCGAGGACGCCCAGCTGCTTGGGCTCTGCGCCGGATTGCGCTTCGCGCTGATGGGGGCCCAGCTGGACAATGTCCAGATGGGCTCTGGCATCGGCGAGGGCGTCTTGCGCGCACTCGGAGCCTTCGCGGGGATGAGCGGCCACGCGGAGCTCTCCGAGAGCGCGCTCTTCCTCGACGGTTGGTCGTGGGGCGGGCAGTTCGCCTACCACTTCACGAAATGGATACCCGCACGCGTGATCGGCTTCATGACCCAGAAGGGCGGCCTGCACGACACGACCATGGCCGGAGAAGCCATCCTGGTGCCCGGATACATGTTCATCGGCGAGCTGGATCTGCCCTATCGCATCACCAATCTGACCGGCATCTTCGAGGCCCATCGGCCGCTCGGGGCGCGCTGGGCGCTCGCCATGCAGCCCGGTGCCAGCCATGAGCGCGTCGACGACCGTGGGCTGCTGGACCCCTACGTGCGTGACGTCGCCGCCCGCCGGTTGCCCGCGGTCATCGAGCCCGGCGTGCCGGTCGAGTTGCGGGTGCTGCCCGAGCCCTCGAGCTGGCTCGGAGACCGCGGCACCCATTGGATCGGGTACTTCGCCTGCTTCGAGGCCGGGCGCGACACGGCCAGCTGGTGTCCGTCGCGGGTGACCGCGGTCGGCTGGCAGGCCTTCGTCTCCGACAGCGCTGTCACCGACACAGTCACCTGCGCACCGGGCGGGGTGGCTCCCGGCGTTTGCGAGGGACCGATCTCCATGCTCGCGTGGCCCAATCCCAGCAGTTCGATCACGACCTTCGCGCTCTCGCCGGCCCCGGGAGTCCCGCTCGAGCTCGCCATCCACGGCGTGGACGGGCGCCTCGTGTGGCAATCCGCCAGGGGCGGGCGACCGGCCGGCGAAGAGACGATCCTCTGGGACGGCCGCGATCGGACCGGACGTGCGGTGGGCCCAGGGCGCTACTACGCCCGGGTCACGCTGCCGGGAGGCGCCGCCGTTCTTCCGATCGTGCGCCTCGAGAGCCCGGGCGCGGCGCCTAGACCGTGACCTCCTGGATCCTGAGCCGCGCCAGGTCGATCTCGCCGACTCCCAGCTCGTGCGCGATCCGGATGTAACCGATCGCCTCAGGCGTGCGGTTGAAGTACCGGCAGGCAAGGGCATCGATCGCCACCGGATCTACTCCAGCCACGACCTGCTTCGGTGTGCCGACCTCGCCCGGTCCGTTGGGCCCGTTGCTCAGGAGAACGTGGTTGGCGTCGAGGACCACCAGGTCATGCCGCACCGTCGCGGCCAGCTCCGCGATGCACTGGTGCAGGTCCGTGCGGTGGAACCGGATGCGATCCCAGTTGATCCCCATGAGGTTCTTCATGGCGCCCGTCACCTCGGACCCCGCGTGGTGTTTCGCGATCGGCATGTTGATGAAGACGTCCGAGTCCAGCACATCGGCCGAGACCACTTCGCGCCCCAGGATCCGGCCGCGCGGCGCGAGAACCTCACGGAACTCCTCGCGCGTGGTCAGCGCCTTGATCGTGCCGCCCGCGCCCGTCACCGCCGCGGCCGTGCCGTTGGCCTCCATGTTGCGCAGGCTGTCGAAGCTGAGGGCGACCACCTCGCGTGCCCCGGCCTGGAGACAGGCGCGCGTGACGGCACCGAGCATCTCGGGGTGCGTGTGGATCGCCTGCTCGGGGTGGCTGGTGCCGATCGGATTCGGCTTGATGACCACGCGCTGACCCGGCCGCACGAAGCGGGTGATGCCCCCGAGCGCGGCGATCGCGGCGAGGCAATTGGCCGCGGGCGACTCGCCCGTCGCGATCACCAGATCGGGGAGACCCTCCCGGGCAGCGGGGGACCCGGCGCGGCGCCGCATCGCACAGCCCACCGGTCCCGCGGTCATGACCGCGCCGAGCAGGGCCGAGCACTCGAGGAATCGCCTGCGTGTGACCTTCCGGCAATCGTTCCCGTGGGCCTTCACGTCTCCTCCTGCCCCGCGTCGCCGGCCACGACCTCGCGCCGGCCGGACGCGGTCGATCGACAGCGCCGCGACTAAGGCTTGGCGCCCTCCAACTCCCTCAAGGCCGCCTCGGCCTGGCCCTGGCGCGGATCGCTGCCACCCGTCAGTTCGATGAAGCGGCGGTATGCGGTGATCGCGCGGTCGGCGCGGGACAGCTGCTGATGCACCTGCCCCAGCATGAAGTACGAGTTCGAGAAGCTGGCGTCGAGCGCGACCGCGCGCTCGTACTCGCCGGCGGATTCTTCGAGCCTGCCTGCCGCGAGGAGGCCCTCGCCCAGGCTGTCGTGCGCGTTGGCATCTTGCGGCGCCAGCGCGGCGTAGCGCTGGAAATAGCCGACCGCTCGCTCGGGGTCGGTGCCGATCCAGGCGTACCCGATCAAGTTGAGGGCGTTGGTGTCGTCGGGATTGCGGGCCAGGTACTGGTCAAAGGCCTCCGCGGCGCGCGCCGCGTCCCCGAGCTGCGTATAGGCCTGTCCCAGGGCAAAGCGGGACTGATCGTCGAGCGGGTCGGCGGCCAGCACCTGCTCCAGCTTCTGGATGGCGGGTTGCAGGGAACCGCTCTGGAGGTAGTTCCGGCCGAGCCGGGCCAGCGCGGCGGTGTCGCCCGGGGATCTCGCCACCTCCGCCTCGAGGTCCGCGTTGACCCGGTACTGGCTCACGGTCTGCTCGAGTTGTGCCGGCACGGATTCGCGCGGCATGCGCCGGCGCAGGTTCTCGAGGCGGCGGACGCCGGTCGAGTAGTCCCCGCCCGTGATCGTCTCGGCGATGATGCGGCAGTACTCCGCGTACTGCTCGAGGACGTCGCTGCCATTGCCCGCCAGGACCGCCTGGCACTGCGCAAGGCTCGTGGGGAAATCCCGCCGCCGCAGAGCGCCCAAGGCCGCCGCGTACGCCTCGTAGGCGTTCCAGTCGAGCGACTCACGCGGCTCGATCAGCGCGCGCTTCGCCAGGACCCGCGCGTACTCAGGCGCGAGGGGGTGGCCCTCGAGCACCTGCCGATAGCGTTGGACGGCCTGGTCCATATCCCCCGCGCTCTCGTGGCACTCCCCGAGGCGATAGAGCGCCGCGGCCCGCGCGTCGGGCGGCAGGAATCCGGCCAGCACCCGCTCGTAGGTCTCCACGACGCGCCGCCGGTCGCCGAGCTGGTAGAAGCAGTTGGCGGCTGCCAGCGAGACCTCGTTGAACCACGATGCCAGCACGGGCTCTCCGGCGCCCGAGCCACCGGCCTCGCCCGGGCCGGCTGCCCCCGCGCCGGGGCCGGCTGCCCCCTCGCCCGTGCCGGTGCTCCCGGCCAGCTCGAGGGCATCCAGGTAGGCGGCACCGGCGGCGGCCCACTCCTGCCGCTGTTCGAGGCATTCGCCTCTCCGGCGTGCCGCCTCACTGGCCCAGGGGCTGCTTCGATGGGCGCTCAGCACGAGGTCGTACTCGGCGATCGCGCCCTCCAGATCGCCCAGGGCGATGCGCCGCACATTGCCGGCCGCGAGGGCCGCGAGCGGGGCGTACTCAGCGCGGGGGTTCTCCCGCAAATAGGCCTCGTAGACCGCGACAGCCCCCTGCGCATCGCCGGCCATGAGTCGCGCGGTGGCCTCGGCGAACACATCGCCCGCGCGGGCCAGGTCGGCGCCCAGCAGCACGCAGGCCATGGTCGCGAAGCACGCCGCGCGGAGAAGCCGGGCGCGGGGGGGTGCGCAGCTCAACCCCCGATGGGTCCCGTGGAAGAACCGCCGTACCGATGGGCGAGATCGCATGCCGTCTCCTATGAATCCTCGAAGGTCCTCGCGGTGCTCATCGCCGGCAGCCAGACGGGGGGGAGGTCTGAGGGTCGCAAGGCGATCGATAACTGCACCTGCGAGCATGAGCCTAGGCGACCCCGGCGAGCCGCGCAAGGTCCGGCGTTGCCGGTTGCGCAGACGCCCCCAGGTCCGATACTCTGACGCCCGCGTGCGGGTCGGACTTGCCCGGCTCGCTCCACGCGCGGGTCGGGGGGATGTGTGGATGGCTTCTTCAAGGCGCCGGGCGGTAGCGGCAGCGCGCGATGCGCAACTCCCGAGCTGCGGCCCCACCCCACCCCGCCCTTTCTCCCCACGTCGCTCGGTCCCACGGGCGCAGTGCGCCGGCCCGGACCGGGCCCCCGCTCGGTCTCCTTTCCCAGGTGGCTACGCGCCCTGCAGAAGGATGGTTGCCATGAAGCGGACGGCAGTCCCACACCTCCTTGGCCTCGGCCTGATCCTGGCCTTGTTCGCCGCCTGGGCGCCGCCGGGGTGGGCCCTGACATCCCCCGGGAGCGTGACGGCGCGCGACAAGCCGGGCGACGGCGGCGGCAGCATTCTGGTCCGCTGGTCGGCAGTGCCGGACGCCGATCGCTACCGCATCGAGGCGGCGGCCGACACCGCTGCCTTCGAGGTTGTGGGCGAGGTCAAGGCGGGGGATGAGACAGAGTTCGAGCACGAGGGCGCAACCGGCCGGACCCCGTACCGGTACCGCGTCGTCGCCATCGACGCCGCGGGGCAGGAGGCCGTCTCGGCGCCCTCGGCGCCGGCGGTCAGCTCGCCCCAATGGTTCGCGAACGACCTGATCGGCGTGGCGATCGCCATCGTCGGACTGGTCGCCGTCGTGCTGTGGTACATCCGCCGGGCGCGGCGGGGGGAACACCTCTTCGTCCGCCGCATCGCGGGACTGGAAGCGGTCGACGAGGCGGTGGGGCGCGCGACCGAGATGGGCCGGCCCGTGCTCTATTGCCCCGGGACCGGCTACATGTCGGACATCGGCACGGTGGCCTCGATGAACCTGCTCGGTGAGATCGCCAAGAAGACCGCCGAGTACAACACGCCGATCATGGTCCCCGTGCGCGACCCGGTCGTGTTCACGGTGGCGCGGGAGGTGGTGAAGGGGGCCTACACCGCCGCGGGGAGGCCCGACGCCCACGATCCGAACTGCGTCTACTTCGTCGTGGAACAGGCCCTCGCCTATGCGGCGGCCGTGAGCGGCACGATGGTGCGAGACCGACCGGCGACGAACTTCTTCATGGGCCCCTTCTACGCCGAGTCGCTCATCCTGGCCGAGACGGGAGCGGCGACCGGGGCGATCCAGATCGCCGGCACGGACATGGTCACCCAGCTGCCGTTCTTCGTCGTGGCCTGCGACTACACGTTGATGGGGGAGGAGCTCTACGCCGCCTCGGCCTACTTGTCCCGTGAGCCGCTCATGCTGGGAGCGCTCAAGGGACAGGACGTGGGCAAGCTGGTCTTCATGGTCATCCTGGTCGTGGGAACGATCCTCTCGCTCCTCACGGGCCGGGATTTCACCAAAATCCTCTCCACCACCGGATACTAGGAGCCGGCAATGAGAGAAAAGCTACCGCTGGCCGCCCTGATCCTCATGGGTCTCTTCGGGCTGGCGTACCGGTTCATGCCGCACCCGAGCGCAGAGGCGTTCAACTCCTACATGCGCGACACGCTGCTGCGGATCATCTCGGCCTTCGCCTTGATCCTCGGGCTGGGGAACTTGCTTCTCAGGCACGGGACCCGCATCAAGAAGCGGGGCCCCGACTGGGTGCACTCGTGGGTGCTGATCATCGGCTTCGTGGTGACAGCGGTGATCGGCCTGCTGGGCGGCGTGGCCGGTGAGGGAGCGCTGCCCACGAAGGTCGGGAACTTCTCGTACAACATCACCGACATCTACAACGGGATGCTCATCCCGCTGGGCTCGTCGATGTTTTCGCTCCTGGCCTTCTACATGGCCTCGGCCGCCTACCGGTCGTTCCGCGCCCGAACCTGGCTCGCCGCCGTGCTGCTGGGCTCGGCCTTCATCGTGATGCTGGGGCAGGTCCCGCTCGGGTATCAGATCTCGCCGTACGTGCCCGAGATCAGTCAGTGGATCATGGAGGTGCCCAACACGGCGGCCAAGCGGGCCATCGAGCTCGGCATCAGCCTGGGCGTTCTGGCGACCTTCCTCAAGATCCTGGCCGGGATCGAGAGAAGCTGGTTGGGGAGTGGGCGATGAACTGGGAACGCTTTGCCAGTCTGGACCGGCGCTGGATCTTCCTCTTGATGGGGCTCGTCATCATCATCCCGATCCTCGTGCCCATGAACATCACGATGGGAACGATGCGGGTCACCCAGAACCTGTACAATGCGGTGGATTCCATCGATCGCACGAAGCAGTGCCTCTTGATCTCCTCGGACTACTCGCCCCAGACCGAGCCCGAGAACCACCCGATGATGATCGCGCTCCTGCGCCACGCCTTTGCGCGGCGGATTCCGGTGCTGATCAACGCGCTCTATGTGGAAGGCGCACCCTTGCTCGACCAGGCGCTGAAGCAAGTGACGGGGGAGTTCAACGCGCGGGCGACCAGCAACGCCGATAGCATCGTCTACGGCCGTGACGTCGTCTACCTGGGCTGGCAGCCCCCCCCGATCGTGCCGATTCTGTCGATGGGGCAGAGCATCCGCGGGATCTACCCGGTGGACTACTATGGGACGAGCACCGACGCGCTGGCCCTGACGAAGTGGACCCACAACTACGACCAGGTCGGGATCGTGGTGGCTCTCACCGCGGGGAGCTCGCCGCTCTGGTACGTGATGTACGCGCGCCCCAAATACGGGGTCAAGGTGGGTGGCGGCTGCACGGCGGTGAATGCGCCCGATTTCTACCCCTATTGCCAGAGTGGGCAGCTCGCCGGCCTGATGGCAGGCATGAAGGGCGCGGCCGAGTATGAGGCCCTGGTCGACAAGAACTTCCATCTCGGCACGCGCCGTAAGGCGACCGAGGCGATGGCCTCGCAGTCGGCGGCCCACGTCCTGATGATGGCGCTGATCATCATAGGCAACATTGCCTTCTTCGCCACCCGGGGGAGGAAGTCATGAACCTGAGCAGTGACCTCTGGGTATGGATCGGGGCGTTCCTGACCTTCTGCATCTACTCCTTCCTGTACAAGGACAACCCGCTCTACAAATTCGGGGAGCACCTCTACGTCGGCGTGGCCAATGGCTGGAGCCTCGCGTTCATGTATACCCGGGTGATCAAGCCGGTCATGATCCAGCCCTTCGGGGAGGCGTGCCGGATCGCCGCGACCGAGGGTGTCCGCGGCAGCCTCTTCAGCCCGACGGCGGATGCCAATTTCCTGGTGATCATCCCGGGCCTGATCGGCTGCCTCTACTTCACGCGCTTCATCCCAGGCAAGGCCTGGCTGGTGCGCTTCCCGATCGGCATCTTCATGGGCTACTACACCGGCGTGGCCGTGCCGGCGGTCATCGAGGGGAGCATGTTCCCTCAGATGAAAAGCTCGATGGTGACGCAGGCCAGCTTCGACGCGGCCGCCGGTGGAGGCGTGTGGAGTGGCATCTGCGCCATCCTCGTGCTGCTGGGCGTGCTGGCGACCCTGACCTACTTCTTCTTTTCCAAGGAGCACAAGGGGATCACGAAGGGGGGCGCGCAGCTGGGGATCGTCTTTGTGATGATCGCCTTTGGGGCCTCCTTCGGCTTCACCGTGATGGCCCGCGTGTCGCTGGCCATCGGGCGGATGATCTTCCTGCTCCGCGACTGGCTGGGCATTGTGAGCTAGACCGCCGGATAGCGGCAACGTCCTCGGCGGATGGCAGTTGGCCGCGATCGGCGCATCGGACCTTCCCGGCGCGGTCGCGGCGACAGCCGCCGGTTGCCTGGTCCCGTCCTTGACTTGGTGCGACCGCGGGAGCAGAATCAACACGGGTGCGACGGTGACGGCCCGGTTTCTCGCGTAGGGCACCCACCGTCCTGGCGCGCCCGTGGCGCATTGCGTGCGTTGCAGCCAACGGCATCAGGAGGCGACCCATGCGTAAGACGATGCTTCTCTCCGCACTGACCCTGTGCTTGATCACCCCCCTGGCGCTGGCCGAGAGGCTGGCCACCTCGGGTGCTTTCGTGGTCGATCTCGACAACCCGCCAGGGGATGCCATCCGGTGCTCGACGCCGTCCGTCGAGGCCGGACGCGGCAACATCCTGCTGAACGCCGGCTTCGAGGACGGGGTGCTGGCCCCCTGGACCGGGGCGGGGTGGTCGATCTCGACGACGAGCCCGCATGCGGGGCTGTACTGCGCCTATGACATCGGCAACAACGGGGTCCAGCAGAGCTTCACGCCGACGCCCGTGGGCCAGATCCTCGCGATCACGCTCTGGGAGCGGCAGCCGGAGATCGCGATCAGCGCGATCGACCTCTTCTACAGCGCGTCCGACTACGACGAGTTCCTGGTGTTCCTCTCGACGGCGAACTGGGAATACTTCAACGTGACCAGTCAGCTGCGCCCCTCCGGCTCGCTGCAGGCGATCCGGGTCTGGGGCTACATGGGTGGCGGTTCCGCGCCCGACGAGACGTTCCTCGACGACGTCCTCATCGACGTCCAGGGCATCACGCCGACCCTGGACAGCACCTGGGGCCAGATCAAGGCGCTCTTCTAGCGGCCGGATCGAAAGAACCCTCGCATCAGCGCGCCGGGCTTCCCCGCGGGGACCCGGCGCTGCTTTCTGCGGCGGTCACTCCGCCGGGACGCCGAGCTTCTCGAGCAGGGTGAGCGGGCGGATGCGCTGGCGGGTGAGGCCGACCTCCTCGGGGGAGAGCCCTTGTGCCAGACCGAGGAGCTGGAAGTAGTAGACGGGGGGCACCGCGAGCTGCTCGCCGGTCTTGCGCGCGATGAGGAGCTGCCCCGTGTCGAAGGACGAGAAGCAGGTGGGGCAGATCATCCCCATGCAGTCGACCTGGGCGCGCTGAACCGAGCGCAGCACCGTGGCGGTCATCTCCAGCGGCAGGTCGGGGTCGGTGCAGGCCTTCCCGCAGCAGAGGAAGCGCTCGTCGTGCTTGACCGGCTCCGCGCCGAGCGCGCTGATCATCTGGTGCAGGATGACCGGCTCGTCGGGATCGTCGACCCCCATGATGGCCGATGGCTTGAGCAGGTGGCAGCCGTAGTGGAGCGCCACGCGCACGCCCGTGAGCGGGCGCGTGACGCTCGCGCGCAGCACGTCCAGGCCGACGCGCTGGCGCAGGAGTGCCACCACGTGCCGCACCTCGATCGCGCCCACGTAGCGCTTGCCGATCCGGGCCAGGCGGCGGTTGACCCGCTCACGCAATCCCTCGTCCTCGCGCAGGATCTGATTCGCCTCCCGCAGGGTCGACGTGCACCCGCTGCAGATCGTGAACACATCGTGCCCGGCCTCCTCGGCCACCGCCAGGTTGCGCGCCGCGAGGGTGAGCCAGCCGAGCTTGTCGGAGGCCTGGAAGAAGATCGGATCCGGGCAGCAGGTGAACCCCTCCAGGTCGACGATCTCCACGTCCAGGCGCGGGAGGGTGCGACGGATCGCGACCTCGAACTGCGGGTACTTGATCGGGATCAGACAGCCCGGGAAGAATGTCACCTTCATGCCCGCTCCTCCGCATCGTCTTGCGCGCCGGGACGCCGGCTCTCCGGGTCTGCCTCCGACCGGTCGTCTCGGCGCGGGTCGGTTCCTTCCTCGGGAGCGAGGATGGCCGCGAGCTCGGCGACGTCGATGCGGGGCAGCGGGGGCAGCCCGAGGCCCGCGCGCTTGCGGTCGAGGCCGCTCATCACCGGGGCACTGCGCCCGGTCTTGAGGATCGTCTCGTAGACTCCCCGCACCTCGGGGGGGGGATCGCCCTCCAGGCGCGCCAGGTTCTTGAGGGCGATGATGACCTCGACGGGGCGGACGTCCTGCGGGCAGCGTTCGTAGCAGTTGTAGCAGTTCGAGCACTGCCAGATCACCGAGTCGCGCGCGATCAGCCGGTCGATGGCGCCCACCAGCGCCGTGAGCATGATCTCACGCGGGTTGAAGCCCGGGTAGAAGCGAGCGCTGGGGCAGTCGCCCACGCAGGCGCCGCACTGGTAGCAGTAGCTCACACCGCCGGCCCCGAGCATCGCCAGCAGGCGCCGGCGCGCGGGCAGGTTGACCTCGAGCGGCGGCTCTTCTGCGGCCTCGGGGCGATGGTGCGGGGTCGCGTCGGTCATGGGCCGTGTGCTCCTGCCGGGATCGGGGTCAGTCATGACTTGACGGGCCCCGCCGCTGGCGCCTGGTCGTCCTGTTTGACGCGGATGCTGTTGCTGCGGCACTTGGGGCAGGTGCGCTCGACGAGCGCACCTGCCTTCTTGTAGACCGCGGTGAACTCGTATCCGCAGCGCATGCAGCGGAAGGTGCGCGTCTCCTCCATCAAGCTCCTCCTCAGGAACGGGCCGAGGCGGGACTGCCCTCGGCCGCGACCGCCCCGCCGGCTTCCGCCTTCTTGGCCGCGGCCTTCTCCCGCGCGGCGCGCTCCTTCTCTTCCCTCCGGTGTCGATCCTCGGCCAGCACCCTGCGCGTGTGCTCGATCTCCTCCGCCGTGACCGCCGCGCGCAGGGGCTCCAGCGCGCGCATGACCTCGGCGAACTTCTGTCCCTCGGCCGCGCTGATCCACTCGAGCTGCAGCCGCTCAGGCCGGACGCCGAGCTTCTCGAGCTTGTCCCACACGCGCTCCACGCGCAGCACCGTCTGTCGATTGGCGTTGATGTAATGGCAGTCGGCGAAGTGGCAGCCGGAAACCAGCACCAGGGGCGCGCCCTGCTCGAAGGCGTACAGGATCAACTCCTCGGAGATACGCGCGCTGCACATCGTGCGGATGAGCCGCGCGTGGGCTGGGAACTGCAGGCGCGCTGTGCCGGCCGTGTCGCCGCCGGCGTAGGAGCACCAGTTGCAGGCGAAGGTGACGAGCTTCTGGCGGCCGTCCTCGCGAAGGATGGCGTCAATCTGGGCCTTGAGTTGCGCGTCGGTGAAGTGGGTCATGGTGATCGCGCCGAAGGGGCACTCGGCCGCGCAGCAGCCGCAGCCGGCGCAGGCGGCGCCGATGACCTTGGCCACCTGGCCCTTCTCCCAGGTGATGGCGTGGAACGGACAGACCTGCGCGCAGCGGCCGCACTTCTTGCACGCTTCCTCGAGGATGCGCGGCACGACCGCGTCGAGCGTGATCCGGCCCGCGTTGAGCAGGATCTGCGCATGGGACGCGGCGGCGCCGGCCTGCGTGACGCTGTCCTTGATGTCCTTGGGGGATTCCGAGCATCCGGCGAAGTAGATGCCGCGCGTCGGCGCGTCGACCGGCTTAAGCTTGGGGTGGGCCTCCATGAAGAAGCCGTCCCCGGTCTTGCTGAGCGTCAGCAGGCGCTGGATGACGCTCGAGTCCTGGCGCGGGATCACGCCGACCGAGAGCACCACCAGGTCGAACTCGTGCGTCTCGAGCTCGCCGGTCAGGGTGTTCTCGACGGTCACCCGCAGGTTTCCCGTGGCGGGGTCCTCCGCGATCTCGCCGGGAATGCCCCGCACGTAGCGCACCCCGGCCGCCTTGCTGCGGGCGAACATCTCCTCGAAGCCCTTGCCGAAGGCGCGGATGTCCATGTAGAAGACCTTGCTCTCGGTGTCGGGATAGTGGTCCGCCAGGAGCAGGGTGTCCTTGACCGTATTCATGCAGCAGATGTTCGAGCAGTAGGGCGAGCCGTACTTCTCCGAGCGCGAGCCCACGCACTGGATGAAGCCGATCCGCCGGGGTCGCTGGAGGTCCGACGGGCGCACGAAGTGGCCCTCGGTTGGCCCGCCGGCGCAGATCAACCGCTCGAATTCCATGCTGGTGATCACGTTGGGAAAGTGCGCGTAGCCATACTCCTCGATCTCGGTCGGGTCGTAGACGTCCATACCGGTGGCGACGATGATCGCGCCCACCGGGAACTCGATGAGCTCGTCCTGCATGTCGAATTCGATGCACTTCTTCTCGCAGACGTCCAGGCACTTGCCGCAGGCGATCGGGTTGTTGCCCAGGCAGGCGCTGGCGTCGATCAGGTAGGCGCTCGGCACCGCCTGGGGGAAGGGGATGTAGATCGCCTTGCGCGAGGAAAGGCCCATCTGGTAGCCATCGGGCACGATGATCGGGCAGACCTTGGCGCACTCGGCGCAGCTATTGCACAGGTCCTCCCGGACGAAGCGGGCCTTCTTGCGCACCGTGACCCGGAAGTTGCCCACGGCGCCGTCGACCGCTTCCACTTCGCTGTAGGCCAGAACCTTGATCCGGGGATGCCGACCGGCATCCATCATCTTGGGTCCGAGAATTCATATCGAGCAGTCCATCGTGGGGTAGGTCTTGTCGAGCTGCGCCATGACTCCCCCGATGGACGGCTCCTTCTCGACCAGCACGACCTCCAACCCGCCTTCGGCGCAGTCGAGGGCCGCCTGGATGCCGGCGACGCCGCCCCCGATCACCAGCACCCGCTGGACGACCGGAATGACCGGCTCCTCCTGCGGCTGGAGCAGCTGGGCGCGGGCGACGGCGCTGGCCACGAGGTCCTTGGCCTTCTCCGTGGCGGCCTGGCGGTCGTGCGCATGCACCCACGAGCAGTGCTCCCGCAGGTTGGCCATCTCCATCAGGTAGTGGTTCATCCCCACGCTCGAGACGCAGGCGCGAAACGTCGATTCGTGCATGCGCGGCGTGCAGGAAGCAACCACCACCCGCTCGAGGCGGTTCTCGACGATCGCCTTGCGGATCTCGTTCTGGCCGGGGTCGGCGCAGGTGTACTTGTTGCGCACCACGCAGACGACGCCCGGCAGCGTCTCGGCGAATTCGGCCACCGCCGCGGTGTCGACCGATCCGGCGATGTTCAACCCGCAATCGCAGACGAACACGCCGGTCCTGGGTAGATCCTTGATCATCCTCGCGCCTCCGTATCTCCCGGGCCGCCCGCGCCCGCGTGCGCGCCCGTGGCATCTTCTTCGATCAGAGACTCGTCCAGCAGACTCCAGATGTCCGCGATTGCGACCGGTTCGGGCCCGCCCTGGGCGATGGCCTCGCGGGCGCAGCGCAGGTGGATGTAGCAGGCGGGGCAGGCGGTGACCAGGCGCCGGCTGCCGGTCGCCGCGGCCTCCGCGAGCCGGGCGGCCTGGAGCTGCTGCGTGCCGGCGTTGCAGTTGAGCCAGGCCGCGTTGCCGCAGCAGATCGACCGCGGCCCGTGGTGCGCCATCTCGACCAGCTCGCCGCCCGCGACGTCGGTGAGCAGCGCGCGCGGAGGGTCGTACAGCCCGCTCGCGCGCCCCAGGCGGCAGGGGTCCTGGTAGGTGATGCGCCCGGGGCCGGTGGCGCCCGCGGGGCGCCGCGCCGCCAGGGCCTCGCCCTGCTCGGCGAGGACCTCGCTCAGGTGCACGACCTGGAGTCCCGGGGCATGGCGGGCGACCAGGTCGCGCAGGCTGACCAGGCATTCGGGGCACAGGGCGATCACGCGCTTGGCGCCGGTCGCCCGCAGCTGCGCGGCCACCAGCCGGGCCAGGGTCTCGGCCTCGCCCACGCGGCCGGCCAGGCGCAGGTGATGGCCGCAGCAGCGCTCGTTGGCGAGGATCCCGGGGGCCATGCCCGCGCGGTTGAGCAGGCGCACTGCGGAGCGCAGCATGCCGGTCAACCCCGCGCCGGTCTCACCGCCGAAGTAGGCCGCGAAGTAGGGGCTGCAGCCCACGAAGAGCAGGTCGCGCCCCTCACCGCGCTCTCCCTCGGCGAGCACGACCGCCTGCAGCTCCTCGGTCAGCCAGCCCATGCGTTGCTGGCGCAGCGCCGGGCGGGTGTGCATGAGGCTGATCTGCTCGAAGACGCCGCCGTGCGAGCAAGGCGCCACCACGGCGTCGGGGCGCGCCGCCGGCCCGGTGCTAGGCCGAGAGCTTCTCGCGCTTCT
>CAZDKK010000048.1:0-37025 GCA_964506245.1 uncultured bacterium
GTCGAGGGGATCGGGCCCGCCGCGACCGGCCCGGACGCCGCGGGCGCAGGCGCGGGTGGCGCAGGCGCGCTCGGGACCCATGCGGCATCATGCCCGCGCGCGGACCCGCCGTGTCCGTTGGCTCCCCGGGCGACCCTGGCGATTCGCACCGTGCTCCACCAGCGGCGCACCTCCAGCTCGTCGATCTGGCTCTGCTCGACCAGATCGATCAATCGCCTGATCTCTTCTACGCGCATGGGGTCGCCCTCCCTAGCCAGATTGCTCCCGCAGCGTCCGGTCCTTCCGCCCGCCGCGATGGCACTACCTGCCGCCCGTGCTGATCCGCTCGAGGTAGACCCCCGTGCGCGTGTCGATCTTGAGCTCGTCGCCCTCTTCGATGAACAGCGGGACGCTGACCACGAGCCCGGTCTCCAGCTCCGCGGGCTTGGTGGCCCCCGTCGCCGTGTCCCCTTTGACGCCCGGCTCGGTCCGGGCGACCTTCAAGACCACGTGCGGCGGCAGCTCGATCAGAAACGGCTTGCCGTCGCGGTTCAGCACCTTGACCGTCCCGTTCTCCTTCAGAAAGCGGGCGTCCTCCCCGATCTGCGCGACCGACATCGAGAACTGCTCGTAGGTCTCGACGTCCATGAAGTGGAACAGGTCGCCGTCGAAGTAGAGGTACTGAGCGTCCTGCCGCTCCAGGCGGATCTCGTCGAACTTCTCCCCGGAACGGTAGGTTCGTTCGAGCACCGCCCCGGTCAGGACGTTCTTGAGCTTGGTACGCACGAATGCGCCACCCTTCCCGGGCTTCACGTGCTGGAACTCGACGATCCGGAAGGCGGTGCCGTCCAGATCGATCACCATGCCGTTGCGGAAATCCGCCGTTGACGCCATAGGCAACCGCCTCCACCTGTCGTCGCATGGGCCGGGCTCGGGCCGCGCGCCCGCCCGGCCGGGGCCGCGTGACCGCGGCCCCCCCGGCCGCGGCTACAATCCGCACGAACGATATCAGAACCCCGCCTGCATGTCAAACCAGACCCGCAGGCCTAACCATTTACAGGTCAATAGACTACGAACGCTCTGGCCGCACCGGCGCCCGCGGGGGGCCTCAGGCTGTGTTTCCTGGTGTAAACGTCCGGGCGACCGCCTCCAGGATCCGCAGCAGGGGGAGCTTCTCGCCTGGCGGGTTGAAGACGGCCAGGTCGATCAGATAGGTGCGATCCCCTTCCCGGAAGCAGAACGACTTGAAGGCCCCGCCCACCGGGGGTTGCTCGTTGCGATACAGGCCATAGATCTCGACGGCATCGTGCCCGAGAAAGTCGATCCGGCGCGAGGTCGTGCGCTCGGGCTCGATGCGGTCACCCGCTGAGTAGACCGACGCCAGGGTGTCCCGCAAGGCCATGGCGAAGGGGGCGGTTGGTGGCCCGCCTGCCTGCTTCTGGTAGTAGATGTACAGATATAGGACCGCGCCGGAAGGCATCGCTTGCTTGAGTCGCACGAAGCGGTTCTCGACCTGCTCCTCGACGAAGAAGCCCGCCGGGACGCGCAACCGGAATCCGTGGCGGCGCTCGATCCCGGCGGAGATCAGCCCCTGCTCGCCCGATGCATAGAGCGTCTTGCCCAGCCCCGTGGTCACCCACTCGAAGAACTCCTCGAGCACCGCCTGGCCGTGCTCGGCAGCCCATTGCTGGAACGCCTCGGCGGTGGTCGCGTGCAGGATGAGCACCGTCTGGCCATCCGCGTAGGCATCGGTCACGAAGGCATGGCCGGCTGGAGTCGACGCCAGGCGGCGGTGGGCCTCTTCGCCCAAGAGCTTGCGCGCCAGCTCCGAGGACCAGGAGTGTGAGCGCATGTCCCCGAGGAGGGTGAGATTGCGCCAGTTGCGCCGCAGGCGAAAGCCGGTCGAGTCGGCCAGCTCCACGCGGAATGCGCGCTCCGGCCGCACCGGCGTCCGCTGCCAGCGGGTGAGCAACCGGTGCGCCAGATCCTGGCGCTCATCGCCGTTCGGGAAATCGCTGAAAAGGGTCACATCCCCGTTGGGCCCCTCTGCCAGGATGTGATTCTCCGTGCATGCGGTCTGGAGCGAGGGTGTCAGCCCGATCAGCAACCACAGGAGGATCGTGCCCATCCGCGATCTCATCGCCCCTTCTCCCCCTTCGGTCTCTCCCCGTCCCTGTGATCGGGAAGCTACGCCGGCCAGGGAGGCGCGTCCAGAACCGCGGGGCACGGCCCCGCGCGGGCCGGGGTGGGTGGCTGGAGCCGCGGGAGCGAGGGTCAGGATCCGGGGTTGGGAGCCGCGGGGGCATCCAGCGATCGCAGGCGGCGCTCCAGAAGCTGCTCTTGGCTGCGCAGTCGCCGCAGCATCTTCTGCAGTGAGAGACGCTCGTTGGCCTCGGCGCGGCGCAAGGTCAAGAAGAGCTCCGCCGAGTCGCTGTCGCCCACGCAGACGTTCAGCGTGCCCCGGTGCCCCCCGCGCTGGATGTCGACCTTGGCGAGGCGGCCCGGGCCCGCGGCCTGGACGAGGCGGGTCAGCTCGCTCACGCTGTCCACCGGTCGGTCGTCGAAGGCCAGGATATAATCGCCGGGCAGGATGCCGTAGCGATCGGCGGGGCTCTCCGGCAGCACATCGCGGACGACCACCCCCCCGCGACCGACCGCGCTGGCCGCGGCCTCGGTCTGCACCCCCAGAAACCCGGTCGGCGCGCGCTGGCCCGACTCGATCTCCCGGATGGCGCGGGCCACGACCGCCGCTGGCACGATCACGCCCTCATCGCGCGCCGAGCGGTGGCTCGCATCCCCCGCCGGGTCGGCAACCTGTCGCGGTCCCTGCTCGCCGGAGACCACACCGATGATCAGACCCACCCACTTGCCGCTCAGGCTCACCAAGGCGCCGCCCTGGTTGCCCGGCATGATCGGCGCGTGGAGCTGCCAGATCTCGCCGGCCGACGTCCCGTACTCCGTCTCGCGGCGTTCGATCGCGGCCTTCTGCGACAGGGTCACGGTCGGCCACCCCGGGCTGGGCCCGCCCCACGGCCCGTAGGCCACCGCTGCCACCCACTCCGGCAGCACCGGATCCCCCTCGCCAGGCGGCTCCAGGAACGGGAAGGGCCCGGGCGATATCAGGTTGAGGACGGCAATGCTCGTCGCCGGGTCCATACCCCTGTACTGGGCTCGAACCCGCTGGCCGCTCGGGAACGTCACCACAATGCTGTCGCCGGGCAGCGCCACCCGGGCCGGGGTGACGACGCTGCCGTGCTCACCCACGACGATGCCCGAGGCCACGAGGCGCCGGAGCGTGTAGCTGGGCGATACGATCCCCGGCCGGCTCGCGCCTGCCGCGGCCTGCACGCGATAGCTGACCACACTGACGATCGCCGGGCTGACCTCTTCGTAGAGCTGGGCCAGCTCCTTCTCGAGCCAGCAGTGGTAGGGCGAAGGAGGATCCCCCGTGGGGGCGGCCTGCACGACGGTGCAGGCCAGGCCGAGGAGCGGCAGCAGGGTCAGAGCCCTGGGCCACCCCATGCGAGGACCAGTTCGACACCGCCTAGAACGTGATGAGGGCATTTTGGTCCCCGCCGGACACCAACTGCGGGCGGACGAGTCTGCCCTGGGGATCGGTCACGTAGGGTTCGCGAATGTACTCGTTCTCGAGCAGGATCGAGTCGGCCCGGGCCAGATCGAGATCGGCCAGCGGCCCCGCCGCGGACGCCTCGGCCGTTGGCGCGCTCACCAGCTGCGCCTCGGGTGCGACCGACAGCGGCTCGCTTGCGGCGGGCGCCGCGTACGTCGGGGTCGAGACCGCCGCGACGTCTCCGGTGGGCTGGGGCACCGGCCCGCCGCCCGTGCCGATGAGCAGCCCGATCGCCAGGCCAAAAGCCACGCCGGCCACCGGGCGCAGCCATGCTGCGGTCAGGGCCTCCTTGACGAAGTCACCCAAGGAGAAGCGCGGGCGGCTGACGAGGGGGTGCGACTGCGCGCTCTCCTGCGCGATCCGCCGGCAGACGGTCTCGTAGAAGTCAGGCTCGGGCTGCGTCTCGGGCAGATTCCTGAGCAGCGACTGGACGCGCTCGATGCATTCCATCTCCGCGCTGCAGACCTTGCATTCGCGCAGATGCCGGCGCAGCTCCTCGTCCTCGGCGAAGCTCAGGTCGCGGTCCAGACATGCCGAGAGCATGCGTCTGGCTTGGCTGCAGTTCATTCCTCGGGCCTCCTCTTCATGATGGGCTCCAGCATGTCCTTCAGGGCATTGCGCGCGCGGTTGATCCTGCTCCGGACGGTCCCTCCGGGAATATCCAGGACCTGCTCGATCTCCTCGTAGGTCAGCTGCTGGATGTCGCGCAGCAGGATGACCTCCCGATACTTCGGCTGCAGTCTCTGGATGGCCGCCATGACGATCTCCTCGATCTGGTGCTGGTGGGTCTTGCTGACCGGGCCCGGCTTGGCGTCGGCCAGGAACGCGCCCGAATCCCCCGTCGCCTCCAGCAGCGTGTCCAGGCTCATCACTCCCTTGAGCCGGGACTTGCGGCGAATCTCGTTCTTGGCGAGGTTGACCGCGATCGTGTAGATCCATGTGCTGAACTTCCCGCTCCGCCGATAGCGCTTGCGGTGCAGGAAGACCCGCAGGAACACCTCCTGGGCGATCTCCGCGGCCCGGTCCCGGTCGTAGATGAACCGGTGGACCAGGTTCGTGACCCTGCCCTGGTATCGTTTGACGAGCAGTGCGAACGCGGCCTCGCTGCCCTCGACGATTCGCTCCATCAGGTCTTCGTCAGGGAGGTCCGCCAGCTTCGGCTCCATCTGCCCATCCGGTGCACGGGTAATGTCCGATCCGCCAGTCACTACCCTGGCGCCCGGGGGGGGTTCCAGCTGGTCTGCGCCGTGCCCCGCCGCTGTTCGATCGGACATGCTACCTCTTGCCCTCCAGGCTCCGGAGGAGCGACTTGAGCCCGCTGTCCTCGGGATTCGCCTGCAACCCGGCCTCGAGCGTCGCCCGGGCCTCCCCGATTCGGCCCCGTTCGAGGTCGACCTGCGCCAAGTGCGCGTAGATTTCGGGGTGGCGACCGCCTTTCTCGATCGCCTGCCGGAGCCACTGCCCGGCTTGGTCCAGGTCGCCCTTCTTGTACCAGAGCCAACCCATGCTGTCGAGGTACGCCGGGTTCTCGGGGTCGGCAGCCAGGGCCCGCTGGATCATCTCCTGGGCCTCGAGCAGGCGCACGCCCTGTTCTACATAGAGGTAGCCGAGGAAATTCAGGGCCGCCGGCGATCCAGGCTCCCGAACGAGGAGGGCCCGGATCACCTCCTCGGCCTCCGCGTCCCGGTCGAGGGCCTCGAGGCCGGCCGCGTACTCCAGGTCGACGTCGGGGTTCTCGGGCTCGCGCCGGCGGGCCGCTTCGAGCATGCCCAGCCCCTGCTCCCATCGCTGCAGCTCGCGACAGATCGCGGCGCCCAGGAGGAGGGGCTCGGCGCTCGAGTCCTCGAGGGCGGCCCAGGTGTCGACGGCCTGCAGTGCCGCTTCGTACCGGCCCGCCTCTGAAAGGCAGAGTGAGCGCACCCGCCAGCTCTCGGCCCTGCGCGGGACCCTACGGGCCAGGGTGTCGGCCGCGGCGAGGGCAGCCTCGCAATCCTCCGCCGCGAAGTGGATCCGCATCCTCCAACTCCAGACCTGGATGGGTTCCGCTCCGAGCGCCTCAGCCCTGTCGATCAACTCGAGCGCGCGCGGGGTGTCCCCGCTGCGGAAGGCCACCAGCCCCAGGTGCAACAGCGGCTGCCCATCCCCAGGGCGGAGCCTTTGAAGCTCCTCGAGTTCGTGCTCGGCCTCGGGCCAGGCGTCACTCGCGAGCAGCAGCTCCACCAGCCTCCAGCGCGGTCGCACCTGCTCGGGGTGGCGCTCGATGAGGAGCCGGTAGAGGCGGATGAGCTCCTCCGGGCGGCCGAGCCGTTCGAGCATGACAGCCAGGTTCTCGGCAATCCCGGTGGCATCGGGGGCGATCTCGAGCAGGGCCCAGTAGTCCTCGAGCGCGTCGTCCACGCGGCCGAGCTTCATCCGCAACTCGGCCCGCTGCTCCAGCAGGGCAGGTGAGTCCGGCTCCAGACGCACGAGCACGTCCAGTTCGGACAGGGCTTCCTCGTGCCGCCCGAGACGGCGGTAGAGATTCGCCATGAGCCGGTGCGCTCGTGGCTCCGGTCCGCGGCTGGCGAGTCGGGTGCAGGTGGCGAGTGCCTCTTCCAGCCGGCCGAGCTTCGCCAGGCTGCTCGCCGTGATCCACAGTGCCCCGGCGTGCAGAGAGTCTCGGGCCAGGGCCTCGCGGGCGACTGCCAGGGCCTCCTCGGGGCGGCCCAGCTCGCGCAGGCAGGCCCCTTGCCGGACCAGGAGCTCCGGGTCGCCCGGGGAACGCTGGCTGGCGCGCCGGAAGTGGCCCAGCGCCTGCCCGAACCGCCCGGCATACTCCTCTTGGAGTCCCAACGAGTAGAGCGTCCAGATCTCCGCGCGCTCGCTCACCGAGTCGGGAACCTCGGCCAGGGCCTGCGGCCGCGGCGCGGAGGACAGGGGCAGATCGAGCCCGTACCGGACGGCCGCGGGCGGTGCGCCGGCCTCGCCGTTTCCCAGGACAGCGGCCGGCCGCCGGGCGCAGCCGGCGCTCGCCAGGCACGCTACCCCGAGCAGGCCGGTCAGCCAGCGGCGTGCCCGAAGAACGCGGCGGGCATCGTTCGATGGCGGGCCGCCGGTGCGCATGCCGGCCGCGGTGTGGGCCCCGGCGTCCGGGGATGTCCTGGCAGTCTCGCGCGTGGGCAATGAAAGCGACCTCGCGTGCCGACGGCTTCGTGTGCCGGCCGCGTGCAGGTCTCCTCGAGGCACCGGCAGGCAGGCGGAACACCGCTTCCCTCCAAATGGTACTATCGGAGAGAAGCTACCAGGTTTCCACACCGGCGGGTATCGGCGGGATCCGGGTTTTGACGGCCGGCCGGGGGGCCCCTATACTGGGCCGGGAAGCGAGGGTAAGCGAGGTGACGATGCCATCCAGGGTGTTCTGCACCGCCCGATGGGGCCGCGGGATCGCGTGGGCCCTGGCGCTCGGCTTCGGTCTGGCGGGCGGTGGCTGCTATACGCTGCTGAACCACCCGGGGGTGGGTGACCCGGTCGCCGCCGAGGAGGGCTACTCCGGCGAGTGCTTGCGCTGCCATGCCGCGACGGGGGCAGCGGAGATCGGCGTGACCCCCTGGACCGAGTACTGGCGGGCCTCGCGGGCGGGGTGGATCAACTACTACGGCTCGCCCCACTGGCTCGATTGGCGCTGGGCCCACACCGATGATGCCGACACGACGCAGACCCGGACCGCGCCGAGCGCGCGGGCCGCCTGGGGGCGCATGCCGCTGCACCCCGCGGGTTCGAGCGGCATCGACAGCCGTCTGCGGTCCCCCTCCGGCACGTCCCCGTCCATTCCGGGCCCGACCGCTGGTGGGGCCGCCACGGCGCCAGCCGTTGTGGCACCCGCGGAGCAACCGCCGGCCCAGTCGACGACTCCCGAGCAAGAGGAAGAGAAGCCCAAGACCCTGCCCGAGAGCGGCCGCGGACTGCGGCGCTAGCGGCAGCGGCGGCCATGGAAGGGATGGACGTAGCATGAGGATGCTTCCCGTTGACGTTACCCCAAGGCATCGGCGCGCGGCTCTGACGCTCTTGATCGCACTGGCCCCCGTGACGGCAGCCGTGGCCCAACAGGATCTCTGGGTACCCGAGCTGCCGATGACGCGCGACCTGGGCACCAACGCGCGGGCCATGGGCTTGGGCGGCGCCTATCTCGCGCTGTCGGAGGATGCGGCTGCCCTGAGGTACAACCCCGCCGGGCTGGCACGGGTGAGTCGCATCGAGTTCTCGGGCAGTCTGATCGACCGCGACGTCGAGTGGACGACGGGCGACCATGGGCGCGAGGCCAAGGCCGACATGGCCCACACCCGCGTCAGCGGCCTCGGGTTCGTCTACCCGTTCCCCACCTATCGCGGCAGCATGGTGATCGCCCTGGGCTACCACGTGCCCTACCAGATGGACCGCGAGTACCTGCGCAGCGGACCGCGCGCGGGCGTCGATGTGGACGAAGCGATCTTCGAGGAGGGTTCCGCCGGCGAGTGGAGCTTCGGGTACGCGGTCGATGTCAGCCCGATCCTGGCCTTGGGCTTCCGGGCCACCTGGATGAACGGCTCCTACTTCCAGGATTGGACCTTCACCAACGCGTACTACGACGAGCACAACACCGTCGACACCGACGTGAGCGGCTACACGTTCGCCTGCGGCGCACAGGCCCGGCTCGGCGATTGGGGCCGGCTCGGCCTCGTCCTCGATTTGCCTCGCTGGGTTCAGATGGAGTCCGACCTCACCGACACGTATGGCGAGACCTCTGGTGCCGATGAGGAGATGACCCTGCCCTTCAGCGTCGGAGCCGGCCTGTCGGCCACCGTGGACCGGCTGCTCGTGACCGGAGACGCGCGCTTCACCGACTGGACGCAGATCGACTACGAAGGACCGATGCGCTACGTCGACGAGCACGGACGGCGCGAGCTGGCCTACCGGCGCACCCTCGATCTGCACTTGGGCGCCGAGTACCTGCTGGACATCGGCAACGGGGGTGGCTTGCGCCTGCGGGCGGGCGTTGCGCGCGTGCCCGACCCGTACGAAGTCCTCTTCAGCGACATCACCGAGGCCGGTGACCCGGTCTACTACGGGGCGGACTACGATCCCGAACGCGTCTCTTTCAGCGGCGGCCTGGGATTCCTGTTCCAGGAGTCCTTGGCGATCGATGCGGCCTACGTCACCGGCGGCTTCACACGCGAGGGCGGCCGGCTGAGCGAGGAGGTCGACGAGCGCCGCCTGCTGCTCACGGCCGGTTTCCGGCTGGACTGACGGCGTCGCGCGTCACTCCTCCTCGTCGAGCTGGGCGGAGAGCTGGCCGGATTCCAGCGCCTGGCGGGCGGCTTGCTGCTCGGCTTCCTTCTTGTTGAAGCCGCGCCCGATCCCCAGCACGCGGCCGCGGACCACCACCTCCACGGTGAAGCTCTTCTGGTGGTCGGGCCCCTCCTCGCGCCGCACGCGGTAGCGCGGGTGGATTCTCTGGCTGGCCTGCACGCGCTCCTGGAGCAGGCTCTTGAAGTTCTGCTTCTCCGTGTCCTGGAGGATGTGTTCGCTCTGGGAGAGCAGATGGCGCTGCACGAACGCGGCGGCGGCGGCCACGCCCTGATCGAGATAGATCGCCCCGAGCACCGCCTCGAAGGCATCGGCCAGGATCGACCGCCGTTCGGCGCCACCCGAGTCGCGCTCGGCCGGGCTCATCAGCACGAACTGGCCGAGGCCCATCTGCTCTGCGCGGTCCGCCAGCACCGGCTTGCTGACGAGGAGCGACTTCTTCTGCGTCAAATCGCCCTCGCGGTCATCCGGAAAGCGCCGGTAGAGATGCTCGATCACGATCAGCTCAAGGACGGCATCACCCAGGAATTCGAGCCGCTCGTTCGAGTGGGGCAAATGCTCGCTCTCACCGCCCAGGAAGGAACGGTGCGTGAGCGCCCGCCGCAACAGGCTCGTATCCCGGAAGTGGAGCCCGTAGGCGCGCTGGGCGGCCTCGAGCACGATCGCGGTCTCCGCGAACGCAGCGAGGGGTGGCCGAGTGCGGCCGCGCCCCAGGAGCCAGCCGATCGCTCTGTGCCAGGAGTCCAGGATGCTCATGGCCGTGCTCCGATTGCTCGCGGCCGCGGCAACCGGACGAGTCCGGTTCGGGCTGGGCATGCACTGCCCCCGTCTGCCCCCGGCCAGAAGCAGACGGGGAACATCCCGTCACACCGCCCGCGCCAGCAACGAAACATTGTGCCCGCCGAAGCCCAGGGAGTTCGACAGCGCGGTCTTGATGCGCTGGCGCCTGGCCATGTTGGGCACGTAGTCCAGCGTGCACTCCGGATCGGGGTGATCGTAGTTGATGGTCGGCGGGATCACCCCGTGCCGTAGCGCCTGCACGCAGGCGACCATCTCGATGGCGCCAGCAGCTCCGAGCAGATGGCCGGTCATCGACTTGGTCGAGCTCACGGCCAGCTTCTCCGCGTGGGGGCCGAAGACCCTGCGAATCGCCAGCGTCTCACACTTGTCGTTCAAGGGGGTCGAGGTACCATGCGCGTTGATGTAGTCGACCTCCTCGGGAGCCAGGCCCGCGTCCCGGAGCGCCAGGGTCATGGCGCGGGCGGCGCCATCGCCCTCGGGATCGGGGGCGGTAACGTGACCCGCGTCCGCGGTCGAGCCGTAGCCGATCAGCTCGGCCAGGATCCTCGTCCCCCGCCGGCGGGCGTGCTCCCAGTCCTCGAGGATGATCGTCGCGGCCCCCTCGGCCATGATGAACCCGTCGCGTTCGAGATCGAACGGCCGACTGGCGCGCTCGGGCGCGTCGTTGCGCGTCGTCAAGGCCTTCATCGAACAGAAGCCCGCGAGCGCCAGGGGGGTGATCGGCGACTCCGCCCCCCCAGTGATGGCCACGTCGGCCAGGCCATCGCGGATCATCCGAAACGACTCACCGATCGCGTGCGCGCCGGATGCGCAGGCGGACACGGTGGCGAAATTGGGCCCCTTGGCCTGGAAGGCAATCGAGAGCTGACCGCTGGCCATGTCGGAGATCATCATCGGCACGAAGAATGGGCTCACGCGCCCGGGCCCGCGTTCGAGGAGGACCTTGTGCTGGGCTTCCAGCGTCTCGATGCCCCCGATCCCGGAGCCGATGATGACCGCGACCCGATTGGGGTCGAGGCGGTTGGGGTCCAGGCCGGCCTGAGCGTAGGCCTCCAGGGAGGCAACCCAGGCGTACTGCACGAAGCGATCGGTGTGGCGCAGCACTTTGCGGTCGATCAGCTGGCCCGGATCGAGGTTGCGAACCTCGCCGGCAACTTGGCTGTCGAAGGGCGTCGGATCGAAGCGCGTCAGCCGGCCGATCCCGGTGCGGCCTTCGGTGAGGCTGCTCCAGCAGGAAGCCAGGTCATTCCCCACCGGCGAGACCACTCCGAGGCCGGTGATCGCAACACGCCTTTTCATCCCTCAGCGTCCTTTCGCCGTTGGCCACTCAGCCCGCGCCGCGCACTGCACGGAGCGGGCCGCCGGGCGCTGTTAGGCCTTCTCCGCTAGCTTCTTCCTCAGATACTCGATCGCGTCGCCGACGCGCTGCATCTTCTCGGCGTCCTCATCGGGAATCTCGATGCCGAAGGCATCCTCGAACGCCATCACCAGCTCGACGGTGTCGAGCGAATCGGCCCCGAGATCGTCGATGAACGAAGCCCCGGGGACGACCTGATCGGGGGTCACGCCCAGTTGCTCGACGATGATCTCGCGGATCTTCTCTTCGTGGTTCTCCATCGGTTCTCTCCTTCCTCCGAGAGCAAGGCTGACTGAAGGACCGCCGGGCTCCTCCGGCGATCCGGTCTCCTCATGCGGATGCTCTGAACTCCTCGACCTCCGCCGCCGTGCCGAGCGAGCGGCAGACCGCCTCGCGGTCCGTCTGGCGCAACAGCCCCTTGAGCACCTGTCCGGGGCCGATCTCCCAGAAGCCCTCCGGCTTGAGCGCTACCAGGGCGCGAAGCGTGGGTTCCCACAAGACCGGGCTGAGCAACTGGCGCACGAGCGATGCGCGGATGTCGGCGGCCGCGGTCACCGGCTCCCCGGTGGCGTTGGCGTAGACGGGAAACGCGGCGTCGCGCACCTCGACCTCGGCGAGCGCTCTGCGCAGCCCCTCGGCCGCGGGCTCCATCAGGGGGGAGTGGAAGGCTCCACTCACGTTGAGCTCGATGACTCGCTTGGCGCCCCCGGCTTTGAGGATCTCACCCGCGGCCCGCACCGCCTCGACCTCACCTGAGATCACGATCTGGCCGGGCGAATTGAGATTGGCGGGGCACACCACGCCGGGGACCTGGCCACAGGCCGCGCGCACCGCGTCCGCGCTCGCCCCCATCACCGCGGCCATCGTGCCAGCGACCTGCTGCCCGGCCTCGAACATCAGCTCGCCGCGCCGCCGGACCACCCGCACCGCGTCTTCGAGGGTGAACGCGCGGGCCACCGCGTAGGCGCTGTACTCCCCCAGGCTGTGACCCGCGGCCACGAGCCGGGCCGGGTCCCAGCGCGGCTCCATGGCCGCCCAGACTGCCAGGGAGTGGGTCAGCAGCGCGGGCTGCGCGTTGCGGGTCTCCCGCAGCTCTTCCTCGGGGCCCTCGAACATGATCCGGGTCAGGGGAAAGCCCAGAGCAGCATCGGCCCGCGTAAACACTTCCCGAGCTTTGGGATAACGCTCGCACAGCTCCTTGCCCATGCCGACGAACTGGGAGCCCTGCCCCGGAAAGAGGAGCGCCTGCACCCTATCCCCCGTCCCGATTGCCTCCGGCCGGACCCGCGGGAACCCGCGAGTCTCCGTAACGGCATACACCCCGGCCCGGACCATGCCGCGACGGGGTGCATGGCTTCGTCAAGAGGGAACCGTATACCCGCGGCCTGCCGCGAATGCAAGGGCTTTTGCCGCCCTCAGGAACGGCGGGAGGGGGATCAGTGGGCTGTCTCGGCCCGGGCTTGGAGGGTTCCCCCGGCCACGATCTCCAGAGGGGCCGCGGCCCGGGCCTCGACGGCCTGGGAGATGGCATCTTCCAGCCGGCTCCGGACCGAGCGGGCCGCGACGTCGATGGCGCGGGCGATCGCCCGCGGCGAGGACCGCCCGTGTCCGATGACGCAGATGCCCCGCGTGCCGAGCAGCAGGGCTCCGCCGTAGGTCTCGTAGTTCATCCGGTGCTTCATCTCCGCCAGCGCCGGCTTCATGAGCAGGGCGCCCACCACGGTGAGCCACCGGCGGCGCACTTCCTCCTTCACGATCTGCCCGCCGACGGTGAGGATGCTCTCGGCCAGCTTCAGGATCACGTTGCCCGTGAAGCCGTCGCAGACCACCACGTCGGCTTTCCCTTCGAAGATGTCACGACCCTCGACGTTGCCGACGAAGTTCAGCTCCGCCCGGGAGCCGGCCAGGAGCTGGTGCGCGGCCTGGGCCAGGGCATTGCCTTTGGTGGGCTCCTCGCCGATGTTGAGCAGCCCGACGCGCGGCGATTCGATCCCGAGAACCCGCTGCGCGTAGAGGCGGCCCATTACCGCGAACTGGTAGAGATGCAGCGGGCGCACGTCCGCATTGGCCCCCACGTCCAGGATGACGCAGGGACCGACGCGGGTCGGGAAGATGCTGGCGATCGCGGGGCGCTTGATGCCGTGCATCCGGCCGAGGGAGAGGAGAGCCGTCGTGACCACCGCGCCGGTGTTGCCGGTACTGACCAGCGCGTCAACCCGACCGCGGCGCAGGAGGTCCGCACAGACCGCGATGGAGGACTGGGGCTTGCTCCGATAGGCCTGCGGCGCCTTCTCGCCCATCTCGACCTGCTGGGCGGCGTGGACCACGAAGATGGGCAGTGCGGCCGGGGCCGCAGTCTCGAGCGCCGCCCAGACCGGGGCCTCGTCGCCGACCAGCACGATCTGCAGCCGGTCACCCAGCTCGCGGGCCGCGACCACTGCGCCGGCGACGACGACCTCGGGGCCGTCATCGCTGCCCATCGCGTCCACCGCGACGCGCACCCTGGGACTGCCGTTCATGCATCCCCCTCCGGGGGGCCCACGCGGCCTAGGACTTGACCAGGAGGACTTCCTCGCCCTTGTAGTAGCCGCAGTTCGTGCAGACGCGATGCGGGCGCTTCGGCTGGCCGCAGTGCGCGCAGGCCACGCTGGTGGGCGGGGCAACCTTCCACTGCGAGCGGCGCTTGTTCTTTCTCGAGTGCGAATGTCGTCTCTTGGGCAGTGCCATTGTCGATCCCTTTCCTGTCCGCTTGCTCCCACCCGCGGCCGCGGGCGGCGGCGCTCGCCGAGCCCCACCGCCCGCGCGCGGGCCTAGGTTCTCTTCTTCTTGGACCCCGAGGGCTTCTTGCCCGCCTGCGGCGGGGAGGACGCCTGGTCCTCCTTGAGCGCCGCCAGGGCACTCCAGCGAGGATCTACCCCGCTGCCGGCCGCGCAGGTGCACCCGCCCTGGTTCAAGTTGCCCCCGCAGCGCGGGCACAGGCCCCGGCAGTCGCTGCGGCAGAGCGGGTTGGATGGAATCTCCACCAGGGCGACCTGGCGCACCTCCTCGGCCAGCGAGAAGGTCTCGCCGTCGTGGTAGAGGATGCCCTCCGGCGGGCCCTGGTCGGGCTCTTCCACCACGTCGAGCGGCCGGACCAGCACGTCGAGCGACCCTTCCACCGACTGCTCGACCGGCTCCAGGCAGCGCACGCATTCCTGGCTCAGCGACAGCGCCACCCGTCCCCGCACGCGAAACTCGTCACGGACGCGCGAGATCTCGAGCGCGACGGCGATCGGCCCATGGATCTCGGTCCCCTCGGCCTCCAGGCCCAACTGCTCGACGCTGACCTCGGCCGCGTGCTCCGTGATGCCCTCGCGGATCTCATGGATGGCGAATGTCAGCGCGGGACGCACGACCATCTCGGATTCTCCCGGCCCGTCTCCCCTATCCTCGCTCAGTGACCGGCCTCGCGCGCCAGCGTGAGGCCAAAGAAGGCGATCTCCTCGGCGGCCGTCTGCGGCCCGTCGGAAGCGTGAACGGCGTTGCGGCTCTTGTCCACCCCGAAGTCCCGCCGGATGGTTCCCGGGGCGGCCTCGGCCGGGTCGGTGGCCCCCACCACCCGGCGCAGCTCCCGGATGGCATCCTCGCGCTCGAGCACCATGGCCACCACGGGTCCCGACGACATGAAGGCAACCAAGTTCTCCAGGAACGGCTTGCCCGCGTGGACATGGTAGAAGCCCCGCGCTTCATCGGGCGAGAGCTGCACCATCTTGAGGGCCCGCAGGCCAAAGCCGGCCGCCTCGATCCGCGCCAGGATGGCACCGGTCTGGCCCCGCGCCACGGCGTCGGGCTTGATCATGGAAAAGGTGCGTTCCATGCCGTCCCCCTGCCCCGGGCCCTAGCGACCCGCGAGGAGCTGCTTCATCAGCGGTCCCAGCTCCGCGGGGACCCGCGCCACGGGGATGCCGGCGCGTTCGAGGGCTCTGATCTTCTCGTCCGCCGTCCCCTTGCCGCGCGCGATGATGGCGCCCGCGTGACCCATCCGCTTGCCGGGCGGGGCCGTGCGCCCCGCGATGAACGCCACGGCCGGCTTGCCCATCTCCCCGGCGATGTACTCGGCCGCCTCTTCTTCGGCCGAGCCGCCGATCTCGCCGATCAGCACGATCGCGCGGGTCTCGGGGTCCTCCTTGAAGAGCCGCAGCACGTCCATGAAACCGGTGCCGATGATCGGGTCGCCCCCGATGCCGATCGCCGTCGACTGGCCCAGGCCGTGCGTCGTGAGCTGCCAGACCATCTCGTAGGTCAGCGTCCCGCTGCGCGAGACAACGCCGACGGGACCGGGGCTGTGGATCTGACCGGGCATGATGCCGATCTTGCACTTGCCCGGGCTGATCAGGCCGGGGCTGTTGGGGCCGACCACGCGCGTCCCCAGCGGCCCGATCTCCTGGAAGATGCGCGACATCTCGAGCGCCGGCACTCCTTCGCTGATCGTGACCACCAGCTTGATCCCCGCGTAGGCCGCCTCGAGGATCGCATCCGGGACGAACGGGGCGCGCACGTAGATCACCGAGGCATCTGCCCCGGTCTCCCGGACGGCCTCGGCCACCGTGTTGAAGACCGGCATACCGTCGACCTGCGTGCCGCCCTTGCCCGGCGTGACCCCGCCAACCACGCGCGTGCCGTAGTCGCGCATCGCCCGCGCGTGGAACGAGCCGTCGTGTCCGGTGATCCCCTGCACCAGCACCCGCGTCCGCTCGTCGATCAGAATGCTCACGTCCCGTCTCCTTCCAGCCGCCCGCTCCGCCGGGGTCGGACCCACTCAGGCGCGGATCCCGGCGCGGCGGATGGCCTCCTGCACCGCGTCTTCCATGGTGGCCGCGAAGATCGCCTTGCCGCTCTTCTCGAGAATCTCGCGTCCCTCCGCCTCGTTCGTCCCGGTGAGGCGCACCACGATCGGCAGGTCGATGCGTGTGCGCTCGAGCGCGGTCACGATCCCCTGCGCCACGTGATCGCAGCGCGTGATGCCGCCGAAGATGTTGAAGAGGATCGCCCGCACGTTCTTGTCGGCGGTGATGATCTCGATCGCCGTGACCACCTTTTCCGGGCTCGAGCTGCCGCCGATGTCGAGGAAGTTGGCCGGCTCGCCGCCGAAGTGCTTGACCAGGTCCATGGTGGCCATCGCCAGGCCGGCGCCGTTCACCACGCAGCCGATGTTGCCATCGAGCGGGATGTAGGAGAGCCCCATCTGGCGCGCCTTCTCCTGCTGCGGATCCAGGCTGTCCGGGTCCCGCAGGGCTTCCAGATCGGGTCGCATCGCGACCGCGCTGTCGTCCAGGTTGATCTTCCCATCGAGCGCGAGGAACCCACCGTTCTTCATCTCGACCAGCGGGTTGATCTCGGCCAGGCTGGCGTGCACGTCGAGAAAGACCTGGGCCAGCTTGACCAGCACGCCGGCGATCGCCACGGCCTTGCTGCCGTCGGGCTCGATGGCGTGGGCCAGCTGGCGCGCCTGGAACGGGCGCAGGCCCTGGGCCGGATCGAAGTGGGCCTTGATGATCTTCTCGGGCGCCTCGGCGGCCACCTGCTCGATGTCGATGCCCCCTTCGCGGCTCACCATCATCAGCGGCAGGCCGGCCTCGCGGTCGAGCACGACGCCGGCGTAGTACTCGTGGGCGATCTCGACCGCCGGGGTGACCAGCACCTTGCGGACCGGCAGGCCTTTGATCTTGAGCTGGAAGATCGCCTCGGAGATGGCCGCGGCCTCTTCCCAGGTGTCGGCCAGCTTCACGCCGCCCGCCTTGCCGCGTCCCCCGGCGTGCACCTGCGCCTTGACGACCACCCGTCCTCCCAGCTCCTGCGCGGCCTCACCCACCGTGGTCGGGTTGGTGCAGACCTTCCCGCTGTGGACGCGGATCCCATGGCGGCCGAAGATCTGCTTGGCCTGGTATTCGTGGATGTTCACGCTGGCCTCCCTTTCGTCGCCCCGATCTGCCCCCGCGCCCCGGGATGGCCGGAGCGGGGCTGCCGGCTCAGCGACGCGCCAGGAACTCGCCGAGCACGTCCTCCAGGGTCGGCTGCCCGATCTCCTGCAGGTCGTACCGCACGCGCACCGCGGGCTGCTGGATCTTGACGATCCGCCGCAAGTCGATCGGCGTCGCCACCACGACCGCGTCGCACTTCACGCGCGCGATGGTCGCCTCCAGGTCGCGCACCTGCTGTTCGCCGTAGCCCATGGCCGGCAGCAGACTGCCGATCCCCGGGTAGATCTCGAAGGTCTTGGCCAGCTCGCCCACCAGGTAGGGTCGCGGATCGATGATCTCAGCGGCGCCGTACTTCTGCGCGCAAACGATCCCCGCCCCGTAGCGCATGCCGCCGTGGGTGAGCGTGGGCCCATCCTCGACGACCAGCACGCGCTTGCCGCGGATGAGCTCGGGCTCGTCGATCATGACCGGCGAGGCGGCGTCGATCACGCGCGCCCGGGGGTTGTGCCGCCGGATGTTGGCGCGCACGGTCTCGATATTGGCCAGGTCGGCCGACTCGATCTTGTTGATCACGAGGACATCGGCCTGCAGGAAGCAGGTGCGGCCGGGGTAGTAGCCCAGCTCGTGGCCGGGCCGGTGCGGGTCGACCACGGTGATGGTCAGGTCCGGCCTGTAGAAGGCCATGTCGTTGTTGCCGCCGTCCCAGATCACGATGTCGGCTTCCTTCTCCGCCTCACGCAGGATCGCCTCGTAGTCGACGCCGGCGTAGCAGATCGTGCCGTTGACGATGTGCGGTTCGTACTCCTCCATCTCCTCGATCGTGCACTTGTGACGGGTCAGGTCCTCGATCGATGCGAAGCGCTGAACGCCCTGCTTGGCGAGGTCGCCGTAGGGCATCGGGTGACGGATCGCCACCGCCCGCTTGCCCATCTTGCGCAGCAGGCTGGAGATCTTGCGGGAGGTCTGGCTCTTGCCGCAGCCGGTGCGGACCGCCAGCACGGCGATCAGCGGCTTGGAGCTGGCCACCTGCGTTGCGGCCGGACCGAGCAGGGTGAAATGAGGGCCGAGCGCGTTGACCCAGGCAGCTCTTGCCATGACCTGCTCGTTCGAAAGGTCCGAGTAGGCGAGCACCACTTCGTCGATCTGGTGCCGCTTGACGAGATCGGGGAGGCTCTCCTCGGGCACGATCGGGATCCCGTCGGGGTAGTGTGGGCCCGCCAGCACGGCGGGATAGGTCCGCTTGTCGATGCCGGGGATCTGCGTGGCCGTGAAGGCCACGATCTCGACCCCGGGATCCTGCCGGTAGACGGTGTTGAAATTGTGGAAGTCCCGGCCGCCTGCGCCGAGGATGACGATGCGCTTGCGTCTGCCCTGCATGTGCCCTCCAAGACCCGTCGAGGATCGGCCGACCGCCCGCGGCGGCCGCGCTGCTCCAGGCCCCCCAAGGTCGGAGAGGCCACGCGTCCCGTCCCCTCATCCGGGAATGCCCCCCAGCCCCGGTGCGCTGTGCCGCTGGGCTCAGCCCGATGGGCGTAAGGAGTTGCCCGGGAAGCCCCACCCGCGGCTGGGCCCGCGCCCCGGCCCGGGGAGGTCGGAACATTCATCCCTTGGTACAAAGGCAAGAGAGAATAGCAGAAGGTGGGAGCCGGTGTCAAAACCGCGGGCGCCACGGCGGGCCTGACCGCCACCGTCTCGCGCGCCGCTACGGCTCGCGTCGCGCGATGCGTTCGAGGAGGCCCGTGGTCGAGAACCCCTTGACCAGCGGCACGCGCACCACCCGGCCGCCGTGGCGCTCCACCGCCTCGCGGCCGACGATCTTGTCCAGCGGGTAGTCCTCACCCTTGATCAGCCGGTCGGGCAGGAGAATCTCGATGAGCTCTTGTGGCGTATCCTCCTCGAAAACAACCACATAGTCGACTGCCGCCAGGGACGCCAACAACACAGCCCGGGCCGCCTCGGGCACGAGCGGCCGACGCGGCCCCTTGAGACGGCGGACCGATGCATCGGAGTTCAGGCCTACCACCAGGACATCCCCTTCGGCCGCCGCTGCCTCGAGTAGGGCCGCATGTCCGGCGTGGAGCAGGTCGAAGCAGCCGTTCGTGAAGGCGATGCGCCGCCCGGTGCCTCGGAGGGGCTCGAGGGTCTGCATGAGCCGGGGCAGGGTGAGGACTTTGCGCGCGGCCTTGGTTTCCTCGAGGCGCATGACGTCAGATCCCCACTAGGCGTTCGGGCCGCGTGCGGCCACCGCCTTGTCGTGTGCGCGCATGCTCGCGAGAATCTCCGGGACGGTCGTCGTCGCGGTGCCCAGCTCGCGAACGACCAGGCCGGCGGCATGGTTGGCCACGCGGGTCGCGTCCTCGATCGGCAGGCCCGCGGCCAGGCCGAGCGCCAGCGTGCTCACCACCGTGTCACCTGCCCCGGTGACATCGTAGACCTCGCGTGCCACGGAAGGGATGTGCAGCGTCTTGCGACGGGCGCGGAAGAGCGACATGCCCTCCTCCCCTCGCGTGATCAGCAGGCCCTCGGCCCGCAGCCCGCGCAGGAGGCGCCGCCCGGCTACTTCCAGCGACTCGGCGTCGCGGATCGGGTGGCCCGCGGCGAAGGCAGCTTCCTTCAGGTTGGGCGTGAGCACCGTGACCCGCAGATAGCGGTGGAAGTGGGTCTCCTTCGGGTCGACGCAGACGTGCAGACCCGTCCGGCGGAAGCGCGGCAGCCACGTCTCGAGCAGCTGCCGGGAGATCACCCCTTTGCCGTAGTCGGAGATGAGCACCGCCTCGGCCTCGGGCAACGCGGCCTCGATCCGCTGGGACAGCGCATCGCACAGCTCCCCGTCGGTCTCGCGCACGTCCTCGCGATCGATGCGCACCACCTGCTGGCTGCGGGCGATGACGCGCGTCTTCTTGATGGTGGGCAGCGTACGCGAGAGCACCAGGTGATGGGTCGCGATCCGCTTCTGGCGCAGGACGTGGCCAAGCTGCCGGCCGCCCTGGTCGCGGCCGATCACCGCCACCAGGGCCGGGCGACCCCCGAGGGCCTGGACGTTGTGCGCCACGTTGGCGGCGCCCCCCAGGCGTTGGCTCTCGCGCTGGACCTTGACGACCGGCACCGGCGCCTCGGGCGAGATGCGGGCGACGTCGCCCCAGATGTAGTGGTCCAGCATCGCATCGCCGATGATCAGGATCCGCCGGCCGGCGAAGCGGGACAGGTCAGGCACCATCGGGAAGGCTCTCCTCATCTCGCGCGCGCCGCCTCGCGCGGCGACGGCGAGCGCCCAGTTCACCACAAAGAGGCCGCCAGGCGCAAGCGCACGCGCTCAGCGGATGTAGCCCAGCGACTCGAGCTGGCGGATCGTGGTCGAGTCGAGGGGCGCTTGGTCGCCGGCGGCGCCGCCCGGCGCGGGCCGCAGCTGCGCGAGGAGCCCCCGGAGCTGGGCGACCGCCTGGGGCCTCCGCGCACCCACGTCCACCGCCTGCTCGGGATCCGCAGCCAGATCGTGGAGCTCCTCCGTGCCGTCGCTCGCCACCGTCAGGCGCAGGTTCCCTGCGCGGACGGTCTTGTAGGAGCGGCCCAACCGCGTGAAATCCCCCTCCGGGTTGAGCTTCTTCAGCAAGCCGAGCAGTCCGTTGCGCGGGGCGTCGTACTCGGCGTAGACAGGGCGCGCCCGCGCCTGCTCGCCCGGTTGCTCGAGCAGCGAGCGGCTGTGGGACCGGGACGGTGCGCCCGGCGCGCGCGCGAGATCGAGCACCGTCGCGAAGAGGTCGGTGAGCATGACCGGCTCGTCGCGCCGGCCGCGCGCCAGCCGGCGGGTGGGGTCGCGGATGACGAGCGGGACGCGCAGCAATGTCTCGTGCACCGAGAACTGGTGATCCATCAGCCCGTGGTCGCCCAGGTTCTCTCCGTGATCGGAGGTCACGATCAGGACCGTGCGGTCATACAGCTTCCGCTGTTTCAGGATCGCGATCAGATCGCCCAGCAGCCAATCGGCCGTGTAGACGTCGCCGCCGTAGATGCGGCGGACCCTGCTCCAATCGACCTGGGCCCCCGCGAGCAGGCCGGCGTTGTAGTCATGCCCGAACTGGATGGGGATGAGCGCCGCGGGTGGAATGTCGGTCAGGAACTTCTCGCGCACCTCGGCGGGGGGATTGTACGGTAGGTGCGCCTCGAGGAAGTTGACGAAGACGAAGAAAGGCCTACCCGAGCGCTGCGCCCCCAGCCAACCCGCCGCGCTCTGCAGGATGCGGCGCCCGCCCTGATCGCCCTCGGGGGCGGTGAGATCGTCGAGCCCGCCGATCTGCGCCTCGCCGCGCACCGAAAAGCCGCGCAGGAGCCCCGTCGTCCGGTCGGCCAGCCAGGGATTGCTGAAGAAGGCGGCCGTGGCGTACCCCGCGCGACCCATCCACTCGGCCAGCGTGGGTTGCGACGCGGCGAGGCGGATGCTGCCCCAGGTGCAGCCGTGCTCGCAGCTCAGCAGGCCCGTGAAGATCGAAGCGTGGGCGGGCACGGTCCACGGGGCGGGTGACCAGGCGTTGGTGAAAACGGTGCCCTCGGCCGCGAGCCGGTTCAGGTTGGGCGTGTGGCCGCGCCAGTGGGGATCCGTGCAATTCGGGCCGGCCGCATCCTGACGGACCGTGTCGAGAACGACCAGCAGGATGTTGGGCTGCTCCGGCGTCCGGCTGCACCCGGCCAGCAGGCCGACCAGCAGGCCCGCCGCGAGCCACCCGCAGCGCCCCCAGCTCCAGCCGCGCATGCGTCCTCCTCCGCTCTCGCACGCCGCGGCCCGCCGCCCCGGCGTGGGGAGCATCCGGTTAGCCTACACGCCGCGGGTGGTTCGCGTCCACGGCACGCGACGGGGACCGGCGGCAGGAACGCTCGCCGCGTACCCGCCGCGGGCGCGCTGGGTAGCGGGCGCGCTGGGTAGCGGGCGCGTTTGGCAGCGGGCGCGCTGGGCAGTTGCGGGCGAGGTCCTCGCCCCGATAGCATGGACGTCTTCGCCCCCGCGTTCGCATCCGCGCGCGGGACGATGGCCGGACACAACCGAGAGGAGAGCCGCGATGGCCACCAGCGAACACTGCCCACCCCCTACCCTAGCCCGCGACCAGGTGGTCCACGGCTTCCGCCTGGTACGTATCGATCCGGTGCCCGAGATCCGGGCCACGGCCTACCAGCTGGTGCATGGGCCCACGGGGCTGCGCGTCCTGCACCTGCACTGCGATGACCCGGAAAACCTCTTCGCGATCGTGCTGCGCACGCCGCCCCCCGACTCGACCGGCGTCGCGCACATCCTCGAGCACAGCGTCCTGGCGGGCTCGAAGCGCTACCCGCTCAGGGACGTCTTCAACGAGCTGCGGCGCGGCTCGCTGGCAACCTTCATCAACGCCTTCACCGCCCCCGACTTCACCTGCTATCCCGCCTGCAGCCAGGTGCGGGCCGACTTCTACAACCTGGCCGCGGTCTACACGGACCTGGTGCTCCGGCCCCTGCTCGCCCGCACCACCTTCATGCGCGAGGGACACCACCTCGAGCTGGACGAGGAAGGTCGTCTCAGCATCTCGGGCATCGTCTACAACGAGATGATCGGCGCCTTCTCGACCGCCGAGCGGGTCGCGCAGGCTTTGACGCTCCAGAGCCTCTTCCCGGGCTCACCCTATGGCGTCGAGTCCGGCGGGCGCCCCGACGCGATCCCCGATCTGACCTACGCTGCCTTCCGCGAATTCCACCGGCGCTACTACTCCCCCGCCAACACGCGGGTCTTTCTCTATGGCGACATCCCCACGGGCGACCACCTCGCGTTCCTGGCCGCCCAGCTCGCGGGCCGGGGCGCAATCGAGATCGACTCGCATGTGGCGCACATGGAGCGCTGGACGGCGCCGCGCGCGCTTGCCGACCGGTATCCGGTCGGCGCCGACGATCCGGTCGAGGCCCGCACCACGGTCAACATCGCCTGGCTCACCGCCCCGGCCTCCGACGCGGAGGAGCGCCTGAAGCTCGAGGTGCTGCAGGAGGCGCTGGTGGGCAACCCGGCCGCACCCCTGCGCAAGGCGCTGATCGACTCGGGGCTGGGCCAGGACCTGTCGCCCACGACGGGTCTGGTGACCTGGTACCGGGAGATGCCGTTCGCCGTGGGCCTGCGGGGCACGGAACCGGACCGGGCCGAGTCGATCGAGCAGCTCACGCTGGCGACGTTGCGCCAGCTCGCGGAGCGGGGCCTGGCGCGCGAGGTCCTGGAGGGTGCGATCCACCAGGTCGAGTTCAAGGGGCTGGAGATCACGCGCTCAGGCGTGCCGTTCTCGGTCTCGCTCCTCTTCCGAACGCTCAGCTCCTGGCTGCACGAGGAGGACCCGCTGCTGCCGCTCACCTTCCCGACCCTGATGGCGCGGTTGCGGGCGGCATGGGCAGACGACGAGGGGATCTTCGCGCAAGCGGTGCGACGCTGGCTCGTCGACAACTCCCACCGCGTCCGCGCCACGATCGCCCCCAGCCGCACGCTGGCGGCCGAGCGCGAGGCAGAGCTGCGCCGGCGCCTGGACGATCGGCTGGCCGGCATGGCGCCAGCCGACCTGGCGGCCGTGCGGGCGGACACCGAGACGCTGCGCGCGGAGCAGCGGCGCGGGGTCACGCCCGAGGAGCTGGCCTGCCTGCCCCGGCTCGAGCTGGCGGCGATTCCCACGCAGGTCGAGCGCATCCCGACGGCCGCGCACGAGATCGAGGGGGTAACGGTCTACGAGCACGACCTCTTCTCGAACGGGATCTGCTATCTCGACGTCGCCTTCGACGTCGCCGACATCGCCGAGGAGCTGCAGCCCACCTTGCCCCTGCTCGGGGCGGCGGCGACCGGGATGGGCGCGGCCGGCCTCGGCTACGAGGCCTTCGCCACGCGCAAGGCGCTCGTCACGGGAGAGGTGTCGGCCGATCTCGAAGCATTCGAGCGTGTCGACGGTCGTCCGGACGCGCAGTTGCTGTTGCTCCATGCCAGCGCCCTGCGGCGCAACGCCGCGGCGATGGTGGCGGTGGTGCGCGACGTCCTCGCCGCGGGGGATCTGGACGATCTGGCGCGCCTGAAGGACATCGTCTCGGAGGCGCGCAACTCGCTGCGCGCCCAGGTGGCGCCCCAGGGCCACCTCTACGCCCGGCGCACCGCGGCCGCGCCGCTCTCCGACGCGGCCTGGCGCGCGGAGCAGTGGGACGGGGCCCCGCAGATTCGCTATCTGGCGGGGCTCGCGCGGGGGTTCGGCGAGCGCTCGGAGGATCTTCGCGCCCGCCTGGCGCGCTTGCGCGGGGAGGTCTTTCGCCGCGCTCGGCTGATCGTGAACCTGACCGGCGACGATGCGTGTCTGGCGGCGCTGCGCGGACCGGTGACCGAGCTCATCGGCGCCCTCCCCGCGGGAGGAGCCGTCGCGGCCCGCCCCGCGAGCCCCTCGCGCGAGCCGGTCGCGCGGGGCGTCGCCATCCCGGGCGCGGTCACTTATGTCGCCCGCGTGGCCGCGGTGCCGGCGTACCGGTCGGAGCAGGCGCCCCGCCTGTGGTTGCTGGCCAGTTACCTGCGGACCGGTTTTCTCTACGAGAAGATCCGCGTCGAGGGCGGGGCCTATGGAGGCCTCTCGACTTACTCCCCCGCTGCGGGCCACTTTGCGATGCTCTCCTACCGCGACCCGCATCTGGCGCGGACGCTCGAGACCTACGACGCGGCGCTGCCCGATTTCCTGGCGCACGAGCTCGGGCCCGACGAGCTGCGCACCGCGATCATCGGCGCGATCGGCCAGCTCGATCGCCCCCTCGACCCGGCCCAGAAGGGGCACACGGCGCTCGTGCGCACGCTGCAGGGTCTGACCGACGAGGACCGCCAGCGCTTCCGGCAGGGCATCTTGACGGCCGATCGCGAGGGGCTGCGGGCTTGCGCCGCCGACGTGCTGGCGCCCGCGCTCGCGCGGGCCGGGCAGGCGGTCTATGCCGCCCGCGAGCGGATCGAGGAGGCCAATCAGCGCATCCCCCGGCCGTTTGTGATCGAGGGCCTGGAGTAGCCGCCTCGAGTGGCCGGGGCTCGCGCCGCCCGGAGGGTCCGTCGCCCCGGCCGGAGGCTCTCTGGAACCCCGGCCGGGTCCCGTGCGTCCTAAGGGTGTCGGCCCCCCATTCCAGCATCCGTCCTCCCCCCCAGGAGTGTGAGATCGTGACGCGTTCCGGCTGGACCGTCGGCCTGGCGGCCCTGGTGGTGTTCCTCGCGCTGCCCTTCCCGGCGGCCTGCATCCTCCCCGGCTTCGATCCCCACGGCACCGGCCGCGGCTATCCGGCCAGCGCCAACGGCCGCCTGACCGAGCCGCCCTCCCTGCCCGCCCAGCGGATCGCGAACGGCGGGATCCGCATCGATGGTCATCTCACCGAGACCGACTGGATCCAGGCCCCGGCCGCCACCGGCTTCACGCAGTTCGAGCCCGACCGGCGGGGCGAGCCCAGCGAGGAGACGGTCTTCAAGGTGCTCTACGACGAGGACGCGATCTACTTCGGCGTGGCCTGCTACCGGCTCAACCGGCAGCCCATCACGAGCAGTCTGGCGCGCCGCGACCACATCACCGCCTCCTCCGACCTCATCCGGCTCTACATCAGCCCTTACCACGACCTGGTGACCGGCTACCACTTCCGCATCAATCCGGATGGCGTCAAGGAGGACTACTACAACTACGGCGACCTCTACCACGACGTCTCGTGGGACGCGGTCTGGGAGGCCAATACCACGGTCGACGGCGACGGCTGGTACGCCGAGATCCGCATCCCCTTCTCCTCGATCCGCTACCGACCGTCCGAGTCGATGACTTGGGGCTGCAACGTCTTCCAGCACATCTTGAGCCGGGGCGAGCGGACGGCCTGGTCCAACTGGGACCGCGACCAGAACGGGTTCATGAGCCGCTCGGGAACGATCACCGGCATCGACCACGTGCAGCCGCCGCGCCAACTCGAGGTCACGCCCTATGTGCTGAGCAGCGTGACGGACCCCGCCGATCCGGGCGGGCACGGCTTCGACGGCGAGGAGCGCGACCGGTTCGGCAACCTGGGAGCGGACCTCAAGTACGGCGTGACGCCCGATCTGACGCTGAACGGGACCTTCCAGCCCGACTTTGGCCAGGTGGAGGCCGACCCCTCGCAACTCAATCTGTCGCCCTATGAGACGTACTACGACGAGAAGCGCCCGTTCTTCATCGAGGGGGCCCAGTTCTTCTGGCACCCGGACTTCACGGTCTTCTACTCCCGGCGCATCGGGACGGGCACCGAGAACTCCCGCATCCGCTTTGCCGGCAAGCTCACCGGCAAGACCGCCGGTGATGTCTCCACAGCCGTGCTCGTCGCGGCCACCGACGAGACGCGCGATGGCCGGGCCCACAACGCCCTCGAGGGCGGCCGCAACAAGGCCGTCTACGCCATCGGGCGCTTCGGCAAGCAGTTCGGCGGCGGCATGCACGGCGTGAACTTCATGCAGACGGCGGTCGTGCGGGACGCGGACAGCTTCGACGGGGCCACGCGCAACGGCTACGTCTCCGGCGGCGACTTCGAGCTCAACTTCAAGGACCGCATGTACCGGGTGACCGGCTCCTTCGTCGGCAGCATCGTCGACGGCCTGGCCGGTCCGGACGCCGCCGGCGGCGACCCGGCGCCCGTCTACGGCACGGGCAGCCGCTTCGAGATCGAGAAGACCTCCGGGGACTGGCAGTGGGCGCTGACCACGCGCCATCAGAGCGATCAGCTCGACCTGAACGACTTCGGCTACATCAACAACGCCGATCACTACGCGGTGCAAGGCTGGGTCACGCGCCAGTTCAACGCGGACGACGAACAGAGCTCGATCACCAGCAAGTACTTCCACCTGCGTCACTACCGCAGCTGGATCTACGCGGAGCGCACGTTCCTCGACCCCGAAGACCCGGCGCGTACGCTCTGGTCGTACGGGCGGGACCACAAGCTGCTGGCCCTGTGGCACGCGGAGGCCGGGGTCACCCTGCGCAGCACGTGGAACGCCTGGTGCGGCGGCGACTACCAGCCCACCGTCACCGACCTCTACGCGACCCGCTGGACGCCCGACGGCAGCGCCCGCGGCCCCTTGCTGCAGTGCCCGGCCGACTACGCCGCCTGGGTGGGCTGCCAGTCGGACACGCGCAAGGATTTGCGGGCGAGTGCGCAGGTGACGTGGGGCGGCGATGAGGCGGGCTCTCGTTCCATCGGGTGCGACATCTCCACATCCTGGGTGCAGAGCAGCCGCGTGACCCACGGGCTGACGCTCAGCGTCCAGGACCGGTACGCGGACGCCCAATGGTTGGGCAACTTCGACAACCCGGGCGGCGGCATCGGCGGGGTGAGCTACGTCTTCGCCGAGCTGGCCCAGCGCACCTGGGATCTCACCCTGCGCAGCAGCATGCTCTTCAGCCGCGACGCTTCCCTCGAGCTCTACCTGCAGCCCTATCTCACGGTGGGCGACTATCGGAACGCGCGCGAGCTGACGCGACCGGACAGCTACGACTTCCGGCCCTATGAGGGACTCGATGCGGCGGGGCGCGACTTCACGTACGGGGCCGTGAATCTGAACCTCGTCTACCGCTGGGAGTACCGCCCCGGCTCGACGCTCTACCTGGTCTGGGCCCACTCACGCGAGGGCTTCGACCAGCGCGAGTGGCACGCAACGCCCGGGGAGTTCGAGAATGGCCTGGCCCTGGACCCCTTGGCGGACAACGAGGCCGAGAACCGTTTCATGGTCAAGGTGAGCTACTGGCTGCCGCTGTGAGCGGGGGCGACCCCTGGTCGCACCGCCCGTTGATCAGCGACCCGGGTGGGCTCCACGCGCACGATCCGACTGTGCACTCCCGAGGCGCTGCTTGCGCTCGCACCGTCCACGATCTGCCTCGCCGTCTGCGCCGCGGGTCACCCACCGATCAACCCCTCCTCGCGAAACGAGAAGTAGCGCTCGCCGGCCAGGATCACGTGATCGAGCACGTCGATGCCCACGAGCTCCCCGACCTTCGTCAGCCGCGAGGTGATCTCAATATCGTCGGCGCTGGGCGCTGGGTCGCCGGACGGGTGGTTGTGAACGAGGATGAGGTTGGCGGTGCTCTCGCGGATGGCGCGGGAGAAGACCTCGCGCGGGTGAACCAAGCTCGCATTGAGCGTCCCGATGCTCACCACCTCGAGGAAGCTCGCCACGTGGCGCGTCGAGAGATGGACGACCAGGAAGTGTTCCTTCGCGGCGCGGGCGAAGGCGCGCGCGTAGGCCTGGACGTGCCGGGGGGACGAGAGGGCCGCGGTGCCCTCGCCGCGCAGCGCCCGGCGGCCCAGCTCCAGTGCCGCCAGGAGCCGGCCCGTGGGGCCGTCCCCGGCGATGGCCCGCATGCGCCGCGGGCTCAGTCGTCGCAGCATCGCCACCGCGCCGCCGTCCAGCAGCCGATCGGCCACGGCCATCGCGGCCGGGTCCGGGCCGGGTCCGGAAAGGACGACCGCGAGCAGATCGAGATCGCTGAGCGACCCGGGCTCCGCGATCAGCTCGGGCAAGGGCGCGACGGATTCGCGCACCGCCAGGTAACAGCCGGGGCCGCGTGCGGGCATCGGACACCTCCCTGTCCCGGGCGTAGCAGGACGCGTGCCGGATCAGCCTTCACCCGCGCCCAGCCCGCGGGCCTGGGGTGCGGGCCAGTTGCGGATCGAGGCCTGCAGGTGCGCTCGGGCTCGCCGGTCGCCTGGGAATGGGGTAGGCTGAGGGCGCTGGCCACTACCCACGGAGAGATCGTCATGGCGCGTAGCGGAGAAGCTTCAGGAGACTTGGCATTCCGCCCGCTCACCCCTGCCCGATGGGCCGACTTCGAAACGCTCTTCGGCCGCCGGGGGGCGTGCGGGGGCTGCTGGTGCATGTGGTGGCGTCAGACGCGCGCCGAGTTCGCGGTGCGCCACGGCGAGCCGAATCGCCGCGCCATGAAACGCCTGGTCGCGTCGGGCGAAGTGCCGGGTATCATGGCCTACCGCGGGCGGGAGGCGGTGGGCTGGTGTTCGGTCGGACCGCGCGAGTGCTTCGGCACGCTCGAGCGCTCGCGCGTGCTCAAGCGGCTGGACGATGAGCCGGTCTGGTCGATCGTCTGCCTCTATGTACATCCAGCGCACCGCCGCCAGGGGGTGGCCCAAGCGCTCATCCGGGGCGCGGTCGCGTATGCGAGCCGCCGCGGGGCGACGCTCCTCGAGGCCTACCCCACAGTGCCGCGGGGGCGGCGCCGGCAGGATGTCTCGAGCTTCATGGGGGTCCCGTCCCAGTATGCGCGGGCCGGCTTCGCCTGCGTCGCGCGGCCGTCGCCCGCGCGGGCAATCATGCGGTGCGCGGTTGCGCGCGCCGCTGCGCCGCACGGGAGGAGACGATGAGGCCCGGAGCGGGCAGCACGCGACCTGGCTCGAGTGACGAAGACCTGCCCGCCCGCCAGGGGCTGACCTACCGCAGGGCCTATTGGGGAGACCCCGCCGCCCGGCGGGCCTTCAAGGAGTTCCTCCTCGTGATCCATGGGCTCGATCTGACCCTGTGGGAGGAAAAGGGGTTCTGGGACGAGTTGTACACGCCCTTCTCGCTCTTTGCTGGCGACAGGGTCGTGTCCAGCGTCTGCCTCTACACGATGGATCTGTCGATCCGCGGATGCCGCCGCCGGGTGGGGCAATTCTCGGGGGTGGGCACGTTGCCCGCCTATCGCCGGCGCGGCCTGGCCTTCTGGCTCACGGAAGAGGCGATCGCGTGGGCCTCCGCCACGCACGAGGGGTTCTTTCTCTTCGCCGACGACGAGGCCCTGCCCTTCTACGCGCGGTGTGGTTGTACACCCCTGGCCGAGACCGGGGCGACGCTGGCCGTCGCGAGCCCGCGACCCCGGCCGGGGCTCCGCCGACTCGATCCCGCCGACGCCGGCGATCTGGCGCTCATCCACCGCCACGCCCTGGCACGGAGCCCGGTCTCGGACATGCTGGGCGCGTGGAACCCGAAGCTCCTGATGTTCCACTGCCTGTACACGCTGCGGGAGCATGCGCATTTCATCGACGATCTCGATGTCGTGGTCTTCTGCAAGACCGCGGGCGGCCGCCTGGAGCTGTTCGACGTGGTCGGCCCGCGGGTTCCGACCTTCGCGGAGCTGCACGGCTACCTGGGCAGCGAGCCCCATCGCGAGGTGCGATTCCACTTCATGCCCGACAAGATGGGCGTCGAGCCCACGGGCTCGTGGACTCCGGTGGGCAACAACGCCCACACCCGCGCGCCGCTGGAGCTGTCAGGGCCCGGGTGGTTCTTTCCGTTCAGCGCCCACGTGTGAGCCTTGCGAGACCGCGTTGACCCTCCTTTCACGCGCCCCTATAGTTGTGGCTCGACCTCGGAGGACAGAGGCTTGCGTCGCGCCATGCATGCTCATTCGGCGGCGCCCGGACCCGCGGAAGGGCGCAGTCCGCGCGCTTGGGATGCCGCGGTCCTGCTGCTCATGGCGGCCGGGGTCCTGTTGCGCCTGCCGGCGCTGGGGCAGCAGAGCTACTGGGTCGACGAGATCCGCTCGGTGCTCATCGCGGCCGGCGGCTCGGAGAACTCGTGGGCCTACCCCCTCTGGAACATCCACGGCCCGCTCCACCTGGTGCTGCTCAGGCTCTGGATGCTCCTCTTCGGCAGCGGGGAAGCGGCCACCCGCATGCTCTCGGTGCTCTTCGGCATCCTCGCCTTTCCGCTCTTCTACCGCGCGGCGCTGCCCCTCGTCGGCGCGCGTGCGGCGCGCTTCGCCCTGGCGCTGCTCGTCTTCTCGCCGTTTCACCTCTGGTACAGCCAGGAAACGCGCAACTACGCGATGCTCTTCGACGTCGTCCTGGTGGCGGTGCCGCTCTACGCAACGGAGATCGAGCATCGCACCCGGGGTTCCTTCCTGGCCGCCCTGGCGGTGAGCTTGGTCGGTTGTCTGTCGAACCTGTGCGGCTTCTTCCTGCTGGTTGTCTACGGCTGCCTGGCACTCACGCTCGGCCGCGCGCACGGCTACCCGTTCCGCCGCATCCTCGCGCTCGGGCTGTTGACGGCAGTCCTGCTCTCGCCCTGGGTCGTCCGCGCCGCGCTGCAGATGGGCACGCCGCGCTACGGGCGGGCGGGCATGAGCGCCGAGACCGTCCTGCGCGGTGAGAGCCCGGCCGGCTTCCTGAGCCTGCCCTTCGCCTTCTACATCTTCTCGGTCGGCCACTCGACCGGCCCCTCGATCCACGAACTCAAACAGGACCACTGGCAGGCGCTCGCGCCCCACCTGCCCTATCTCGTCCCCGCGATGGCGCTCTTCATCGGGGCGGCCGCGGGCGGCGCCTGGATCATCCGGCGTGAGCGGCGCACCGCCTATCTGCTCGGCATCTGGCTGGTCGTTCCGGCCGTGCTCATGGCCGGTTTCGCGCTGTTCAACCTGAAGGCCCCCAACCCGCGCTACGCACTCGCCTCCTTCGCGCCGTATCTGATGCTGGTGGGCCTCGGCGCCGCCAGCCTGCGCCCGCGCTGGGCGCGCCTGCTCGTGCTGGGCCTGCTGCTCGCCGTCTCGGCCCGCGCCGACTTCGAGTACTTCACCAACCCGCGTTACTGGCGGCCTGACGGGCGCGCGGTGGGCGCACTCCTCACGGCTGAGCACCGGCCCGGTGATCTGGTTCTGGCCTCCGGGGTGCCCGAACCCCTCGAGTACTACGCGCCCGCGGAGCTGGCCGTCGTGCCTCGCCCGGCCCCGCGCACGCCCGAGCTGGCCAGCGGCATCCGCGATTGGATGATCCAGACCGTGCCCGGTCACGAGCGCATCTGGTACGTCAAGATCGACAGCTTCTGGGGCGACCCGAAATACAACCTGCTGCGCGCCTGCGAGGAACGGCTGATTGCCGACGGGCGCTGGGAGTTCGAGAAGGCCCTGGTGGCCCGTTTCATCGTGCCGCCCGATTCCGCCGGGGCGCTCGGTCAGCGCCCGCGCTGATAGAGGGTCCACTCGCCCTGGACCCGCGCGGCCTGGTAGCCCGCCAGCGTGTGGCGCAGCTCCGGCGGCGGGGCGCCCCGCGTCAACAGGTGCTCGAGCCCCGCGTAGCGACCGTCGTAGCCGCGCGACGTGCCATCGAAGGTGCCGAAGCGGCCGATCCACTCGTCGTAGACCGGCAGGACGTCCACGGGCACACGCCGGTGAATCGGGTAGAAGCGGTAGTCGCCGACCTTGCTGACGCTGATCCCCTGCTTCCAGACCGTGAAGTAGTCGGGGAAGTGGATGTAGACCGGGCGGCCGCGAAAGTCGGCGTCGAAGATGAAGGCGCCGAGCACGCCGCTGGGGGCGGCATCGGCCTCGGGCAGGATGCGGCGATCGAAATCGCCCGTCGCGCGCCGGAAATCCAGCTGGTAATCGGCCCACAGACCCCAGTGGACGAGGCAGAGTCCGAGGATCGCCCAGCGCAGCCGGCGCCCCAGCGTCAGCCGCCGGGCAGCCCACAGCAGCAGCGCCAGCATGACCAGCACGGCGAAGCGCTCGAAGAGGTGGGCGGTGCCGGGGATCTGGAAAGGCACCAGCAGGTAGGCGCTGGCGGCGGCCAGCAGGAGCAGGGTGGTGATGTCGATCGGGCCGGGCGCACCGCCGCCGCGCGTATCACGGAGCGCGTTCGGCGCGCGGCTGGCCCGGGGGGTGCGCGCCAGGCCCGCCCGCAGCGCGAGCGCAGCGATGCTGCCGGAGAAGAGCGTGGCAACGCCGTAGCCGAGCGCACCCCGGAAGAGCACGTGGTTGTCCCAGAAGAAGAACGCGGCCCGCCGCAACAGGGTCTTCGCGTACCCCACCGCGTAGTAGTCGCGCAGCTCGGAGGCCAGACCGGGCCCCGCGGTCCCCGCGGCGCTGGCGTTCCCTTCCCCCTGCCAGAGCACGATCAGCGCGGCCAACGGCAAGACCGCGGCGAGGTCGAACAGCGCCCGGCGCGGGGCGCGGCGCAGCAGCGACGCGGCGTGCAGCACGAGCAGCCAGGCGAAGAAGAGCGCCGCGAGCAGGTGCATGACGTAGAGCAGCAGGAGCCAGGCGGCCAGCAGCGCCCACCGCCCGGGTCGCGGATGCGCCCGGTGCTCGCCCAGGAGCAGGGCGCCAACGAGCACGAAGGGCAGCGCCAGCGCGTAGCCCGGAAAGCCCCAGCAGAAGCTGTAGTTGTACACCAGCAGGAAGGCCGGCAGGGCGAACCACGGGTCCAGCCCCCACCGGCGCAAGACGAGCAGCGTCGCGAGCGGCAGCAGAACGACGCACAGGATCAGGAAGATCCGGTTGGCCGTCTCGACCCCGCCCGGCACGAGGCCGCTGCCGCAGAAGAGCAGGTGGGCCACGTTGGGATTGGGCAGGACGTCGATCTCGTAGTAGTCACCCAGGGCGCTGCCCGGGACATCGTGGAAGCGATAGATCGTGGCGGCCGAGAGCTGATAGGGCAGGTCGATCAGCGGGAAGATGCGCGGGACGAGCATGAGGACCACATGGATCCCGATCAGCGCGAGGAAGACCAGCCCGAAGAAGCGCTCCCGCATGCGTCTCCTTTCCCGCTGCCCACCTGCCCCTGGCGCCCAGGACGCCGGTCGGACGGGCCCGGCCCGCGCCGGCCCTGCCTACATCGGCTCGACCAGCGCCCGCGCGAACGCGGCCGGGTCGAACGCCTCGAGGTCCTCGAGTCCCTCGCCCAGGCCCACATAGCGCACCGGCACCCCGATCTGGTGCGCCACGGCGAGGATCACGCCGCCCCGGGCGCTGCCGTCCAGCTTCGCCAGGATGATGCCCGTGACCCCCGCCGCGTCGGAGAAGTGCTTGACCTGCGAGAGCGCGTTCTGCCCCACCGTGGCATCGAGGACGAGCAGGGTCTCGTGCGGCGCGCCCGGCTGCGCCTTCTCGATCACGCGCCGGATCTTCGTCAGCTCCGCCATCAGATTGGCGTTCGTCTGCAGCCGCCCGGCCGTGTCGACGAAGACGACCCCGGCCCCGCGCGCCTGGCCGGCGCGCACGCCGTCGAAAGCCACCGCCGCCGGGTCCGCGCCGCTCTGACTGCGGATGATCTCGGCCCCCGCGCGGTCGGCCCAGATGTGGAGCTGCTCGAGCGCCGCCGCGCGGAAGGTGTCACAGGCCACGACCAGCGCCCTCACCCCCTGCGCGCGACAGCGCCAGGCCAGCTTGCCGATCGAGGTCGTCTTGCCCGAGCCGTTCACCCCCACCATCAGGAGCACCAACGGCTGGCCGGGGCCGACCGGTTCCAGCGGCAGCGTCTGGCGCGCCGCGCCCGCGCCGAGGATCTCGCCGACGACCTCGGCCAGCAGCCCGCGCGCGCGATCGGACTCGGTCACGCCCCGCTCGCGCGCGAGCGCGCGCAGGCGCTCGATCACGTGCGCGGAGGTTTCGAGGCCGACGTCGGAGCGGATCAGCACCTCCTCGAGTTGCTCGAGCAGATCCTCATCGAGCTTGGCGCCACCGGAGAAGACCTGTTGGACACCCTCGGCCAGCACGCTGCGCGTCTTCTGGATGCGCTCGGCGACTTTCTTCCAGATCGAGGCCACCCTCTCCCCTCCGCTGCCCTCCGTTACGGAGTCGGTTCCTGCCGCGCCTCTTCGCCGGGGTCAGGGACCCGGGGGCCTTCACCCTCCCCCGCCGTCCGCTCCGACGCGGCGGTGTCCTCCGCTTCCTCTTCCCGCGCCTCCGATCCGACCTGCGCCATCCCCTCCACGATCTCGATGAACGCATCCACGCTGTCGAATCGCCGGTAGACCGAGGCGAACCGCACGTAGGCCACCGGGTCCAGCTCGCGCAGCTCCCCCATCACCAGCCGTCCGATCTCGGGCGCGCCGATCTCCTCGCCCCCCACGCGGGCGAGTCGGCTCTCGACCCGGTCGACGAGGGCCTCGATCTGCTCCGCCGTGATCGGGCGCTTGCGGCAGGCCTGCAGGACGCCCTGCCGGATCTTGTCGCGCTGATACGGTTCGCGCCGCCCGTCGCGCTTCACGACCAGCAAGGCAACCGCGTCGACGAACTCGTAGGTCGTGTAGCGGTGGCCGCAGCTCGCGCACTCGCGCCGCCGCCGCACGCCCTTGCCGTCGCGCACGGCGCGTGAATCGATCACGCGATCGGTCTCCTGTCCGCAGCGCGGGCAGCGCATGATCCCATCCCCCGCTCGAGCGGCGGATCGATGGCGAGGATCGTGCCCCCCGCGATCGCCGTCCGCCTGCCCGCGGCATCCTCGAGGACGAGCTCCCCCACCTCGCCGACGTCCAGCGCGAGGCCCGTCCGCTCCTCGTCCCGCGCCACCTGGACCGTGACGCGGCGCCCCAGGAGCAGGGCCGCGGAGCGCAGCTCGGGCCGCAGCGCGGCCGCGCCGCCGGCCTCGAAGCGCCGCAGTCCACAGTCGAGGGCGCCGAGCAGGGCCTCGAGCAGCGGTGCGCGATCCAGCTCCTGCCCGGCTTCCATCCGCACCGACGTCGCGAGGCCCTGCAGCTCGGGCGGGAAGTCGCCCTCGCGCTGCGCGATGTTGAGGCCCAGGCCGAGCACGATGCTCCGCCCTTCGGCCGGCCCCGCGACCACGTCCGCGAGGACCCCCGCGATCTTCCGCCCACGGCAGAAGACATCATTGGGCCACTTGATCCCCGCCGGCAGTCCCGCGGCTCCGGCCAGGGCCTGCCGCAGCGCCAGCGCGGCCAGCGAGGTCAGCGTCGGCCACTCGGCCTGAGGTCGGGCCGAGCCGACGATGATACTCAACCAGAGGCCCGCGCCGCGAGGGGAGAACCAGGTGCGCCCGTCGCGGCCGTGTCCCGCGCTCTGCGCATCGGCCAGCACCGCGAGCCCGGGTGCCTCGGCGCGCGCGAGCTGGCAGGCCAGGCGCTGGGTCGAGTCGATCTGGGACCGCCAGATCCACCGGCGCACGAGCGGGGAAGCGGAAAGAACCGCTGCCTCGAGCTGGGGCGCCCCCTCGGCCGCGTCTTGGCGCGCATCGTCGCCCGCGCTGCGTCCGGTCTCCATCGGCTAGGCCCCCGGCGTGAGGTCGAGCGAGATGTCGAGGGCCGGGGCCGAGTGCGTGAGCGCGCCGATCGAGATGAAATCCACGCCCGGCTGCGCGTAGGCCGCGATGTTGTCGAGCGTCACGCCGCCCGACACCTCGACCTGGGGCCGACGGCCCGTGGCGCTCTCGAAGGCCGCCAGGAGAACCACCGCCTCGTGGACCTGCGCGGGGCTGAAGTTGTCGAGCAGGAGCCGATCCACCTGGGGGATCGCGGCCTCGCACACCCCCGGAAAGCTGTCCACCTCGACGATCACCGGCCCCGCCCAGGTCCGCGAGGCGGTGGTCAACTTCGCGAGGACCTCGCCCAGCCCTCCGGCAGCGACGATGTGGTTGTCCTTGATCATGACCGCGTCGTAGAGCCCGAAGCGGTGGTTGACGCCCCCGCCGTGACGGACCGCCTCCTTCTCGAGCAGCCTCAGACCCGGCGTCGTCTTGCGGGTGTCGAGGATGGCCACGCCTGTCCCGGCCACGGCATCCACGAAGCGCCGCGTGAGGGTGGCTACACCGGAAAGGCGCTGCAGGAAGTTGAGCGCGGTGCGCTCGCCCGCCAGGATCGAGCGCGCGCGGCCGCTGACCTCCGCGATGCACGTGCCCGCGACGACTCCGTCCCCGTCGGCCGCCCGCTCCGCGAAGGCCAGCTCCGGGTCGATCTGCCGGAAGACCTCCCGTGCGGTCGCGAGCCCCGATACGACGCCGGCCGCCTTGACCCGCAGCTCGCCGTGCGCGCGCGCCTCCGCGGGCACCACGAGCGCCGAGGTCACATCCCCGGTCCCGAGATCCTCCGCCAGGGCACGGGTCACCAGAGGGACCACGCCCTGCGCCCACCAGACCGGCCGCGATCCGTCCATCGCTAGCGCCTCCGCCGCCCGCGGGCGGCGCCCCGCGGCCTGGCTCCCGCCCGCTCGCCGCCCATCTCAGCCGGCCGCTCGCGCGGGCCGGTCTGCAG